>NZ_JBFTIW010000001.1:0-974305 GCF_056395125.1 Microbacterium sp. 10L49 | reverse complement strand
TTCCCCACCTGCGGACTCCCACCCACCGCCCAAGACCTCGACCACACCATCGACGCCGCCTACGGCGGCGCCACCGAAGAAGGCAACCTCGGCGGACTCTGCCGCCGACACCACGTCCTCAAACACCAGACCACGTGGGCCGTGAAACAGAAGGGCGCGGGCGTCCTCGAATGGACCAGCCCCACCGGCTCGACCTACATCGACAAACCACCCGCCCCCGTCACCTTCACCACCGACGAACCGGACCCGCCACCCGTCGATAAAGCCGCGCCATTCTGACCCGCCTCCGGAACGCGAGAGCCCGGGATTCCGACGCCGCCCCGAGCCGTTCCGACCCATCGCGATCGCTTGCGGCGACGTCAGGAAAGTCAGGAAAGAGGGCTTCCGATGCGCTCTCAGACCTCCGTCGCGACGACCTCGGCCTTGAACCCCTCGCTGTTCTCAAGCCAACCCGCATAGTGGCCGGGGCCTCCTGCATGCGGGTACCGGTCGTCGTACAGAGCGCTCCAGCCGTGCGAAGCGGCGGCCGCCATCAGCGCGTCGACGTCGCTCCGCGTTCCGCCGTGGAACGCCAGATGGTTCAATCCGGCCAGCCTGCGGTCGTGGCCGGGGCCGTGCAGCGCCGGAGCCGAGCAGATCGTGAGGTAGGCGTCGCCGTTCCGCCACGAGCGGCCCTCTGCCCAGACATCCGCCGGCTCGAACCCGACCTGTCCGAGCAGCCAACCCCATTCGACGGCGGACTGCGCCACGTCGGCGACCCAGAGTTCGACGTGATGGAATCCGCGCATCCGCTCATCCAACCAGACTCGCCACCGTGCCGCGCGGCCCCGTCCCGGGACGTCACACCCGTCGGGGCGGACGGATGCGGTGCCTTAGAATTCTCAGAACTCGGCACGCTCTGGGCCGGGCTCGAACACCCGAGACACACACGACGATTGGTGCCCTGTGCTTCCCGCATCGCCCGACGCGCTCGCCCCGGACTGGCTGAAGGAACCGGCCGATCCGAACGATCTCGCCCCGGGGGTGTGGCCGGCTTCCGCACGGCGCGACGCCGACGGACAGCTGGAACTCGGTGGCGTCGGCGTCGCCGAGCTGCGTGCCCGTTTCGGCACCCCGCTCTACGTGCTGGACGAGGCGGAGGTACGCGCCCACGCAGCCAGGATCAAGGCGGCCTTCGACGCTGCCGCGGCCGCTCACGACACCAAGGCGCGCGTCTACTACGCCGGGAAGGCGTTCCTCAGCACGGAGGTGGCTCGCTGGGTCACGCAGGAGGGCCTGCGCGTCGACGTCTGCAGCCGCGGCGAGCTCGAGATCGCCCTGGCCGCGGGCGTGAAACCCTCGCGGATCGGGTTCCACGGCAACAACAAGAGCGTCGCCGAGCTGGAGCGCGCGGTCGAGGTCGGCGTCGGCACGATCGTGCTCGATTCTGCGATCGAGATCGAGCGCCTCGGCGCGATCGCCGAGCGTCACGGCGCCGAACGACGCGGCTTCGCGCAGCGTGTGCTGCTCCGGGTGAACAGCGGCGTGCACGCCGAGACGCACGACTTCCTCGCCACCGCCCACGAAGACCAGAAGTTCGGCACCCCGCTCGAATCCGCGCCGGCTCTCGTCGAGCGGATCCGGGAGATCCCGAGCCTGAAGCTGCACGGCCTGCACTGCCACATCGGCTCGCAGATCTTCGGTTCCGCCGGCTTCGCCGAATCCGCCTCGCGCATCGTCGAGCTGCACGCCGAGCTGCGTGAGGGCGGGGAGCTGCCCCTGCTCAACCTCGGCGGCGGTTTCGGCATCGCCTACACCGCGGCCGACGATCCGACGCCGATCGAGGAGCTCGCCACCGCCATCGTGGAGGCGGTCGCGCGTGAGTGCGAGGTGCGCGGGATCCCGCTCCCGACCCTCGCGTTCGAGCCGGGGCGCGCCGTCGTCGGTCAGGCCGGTGTGACCCTCTACGAGGTCGGCACCACGAAGGAGGTCTCACTCGGCGACCGAGGGGAGCGCCTCTACGTGAGTGTGGACGGCGGCATGAGCGACAACGCCCGCCCTGCCCTGTACGGATCCGAGTACTCGGCGCGCATCGCCTCACGCGAGGGCACCGGCGCACCGGTGCTCGCCCGGGTCGTGGGCTCGCACTGCGAATCGGGGGACATCGTCGTCGATCACGAGTACCTCCCCTCCGACGTCACCCCGGGCGACCTGCTCGCGGTGCCGGCGACCGGCGCGTACTGTCACGCGCTGGCCAGCAACTACAACCACACCCCGCGTCCCGCGGTCGTCGCCGTGCGCGACGGTCACGCGCGGGTGATCGTCCGGGGGGAGACCCTCGACGACCTCCTCTCCAGGGATGCCGGCATCGCCGCTCCGCGGACGAAGGAGCGCACCGGTGCCCGCACCGGAGAAGGAGAAGCATGACGGAACTCGACGGCACCCGCCGTACCCTGCGCGTCGCCCTGCTCGGGGCTGGATCCGTGGGGTCGCAGGTCGCGCGCCTGCTCCTCGAGCATCAGGGCGACCTGGCCGAGCGCAGCGGCGCCCGGCTGGAACTCGCAGGGATCCTCGTCCGGGACGTCGATGCGCCTCGCGACGCGGAACTGCCGCGTGAGCTGCTCACGACCGATGCCGAGGTGCTGATCCAGAGTGCGGATATCGTGATCGAGCTCATGGGCGGCATCGAGCCGGCGCGCGGTTATGTGCTCCAGGCGCTGCGCAGCGGCGCCGATGTCGTCACCGGCAACAAGGCCCTGCTGGCCACTCACGGGGCCGAGATCTTCGAGGCCGCGGATCAGGTCGGCGCATCGGTGTCGTACGAGGCGGCGGTCGCCGCGGCGATCCCGATCATCCGCCCCCTGCGCGACTCGCTCGCCGGCGACCGGATCAAGCGGATCTTCGGAATCGTCAACGGCAGCACGAACTACATCCTCGATTCGATGGACCGCCAGGGCCTGAGCGCCCAGGAGGCGCAGCAGATCGCCACCGACCTCGGGTACCTCGAGGCCGACCCCACGCTCGATCTCGAGGGCTACGACGCGGCCCAGAAGGCCGCGATCCTGGCCAGCCTCGCGTTCCACACGCAGGTCTCGATCGATGACGTGCACCGCCAGGGCATCGAGTCCGTCACCGCCGACATGATCGCCGACGCCCGCCGAGCGGGCTACGTGATCAAGCTGCTGGCTGTGTGCGAGCGTCTGTCCGAGGACGGCGGCGACGCCGTCTCGGTGCGCGTGTACCCGGCGTTGATCGACCGGGAGCACCCCATGGCGAGCGTGCACGGCGGCAACAACGCCGTCTTCGTGGAGGCTGAGGCCGCCGGTCCGCTCATGTTCTACGGTGCCGGCGCGGGCGGCGTGCAGACCGCGTCCGCCGTGCTCGGCGATGTCGTCTCGGCCGCACGCCGGCACATCGCCGGCGGTGTGGGCGTGGGGGAGTCGGCTCGGCAGAGCCTGCCGATCGCGCCGTTCGGACACATCACCACGCGCTATCAGATCACGATCGAGGTCGCCGACGTCACCGGCGTGCTCGCCACCGTCGCCGGGATCCTCAGCGACCACGGCGTCTCCATCGCCACCGCGCTGCAGACGATCGAGCGAGGCGAGCAGAGCAGCACCGCCCGCCTCGTGATCGGCACCCACCGCGCCACCGAGCAGGCTCTCAGCGACACCGTCGCCCGCCTCGCCGACAGCGACGCCGTCACCCGCGTGGTGTCGGTGCTGCGGGTCGAGGGGGAGTGACGGTGAACGCTGCGACCGGCCCGATGCCCGGGCGCACCGTCGAGGTGCGCGTCCCCGCCACGAGTGCCAACCTCGGCCCCGGGTTCGACACCCTCGGTCTCGCGCTGAGCATGTACGACGAACTCGAGGTCACGGCACTCGAGCCGGGACGGATCGACGTCGAGGTCTCCGGATCCGGCGCCGACGAGATCGCCCGCGACGCCTCCAACCTCGTCATCCGCTCGATCGCGCACGTCTTCGCCGATGCGGGCGTCGCGATGCCGGGGATCCATCTCGTGGCAAACAACGGCGTGCCGCACGGGCGCGGGCTCGGCTCGTCCGGCGCCGCGGTCGCGGCCGGAGTGCTGGCCGCGAAGGGATTGCTGGAAGGGATCGTCGAGCTCGACGACGACGCGCTGTTGCGTCTTGCGACGGAGCTCGAAGGGCACCCCGACAATGTGGCTCCTGCCCTGTTCGGCGGTCTGACCATCGCATGGACGGCTGCGCGCGGCCCGCAGCACAAGAAGCTGCTCGTGCACCGCGGCGTCTCGCCGCTGGTGCTGGTGCCCGGCTACACGATGTCGACCAAGGCGGCGCGCAGTCTGCAGCCGGAGCAGGTGCCGAGCGAGGATGCGGTGTTCAACGTCTCCCGCTCCGCGCTGCTCATCGCAGCGCTCACGCAGAGCCCCGATGTGCTGCTGGACGCCACCGACGACCGCCTGCACCAGGACTACCGCGCGCCCGCGATGCCCGAGACGAACCGACTCGTACGCGCCCTGCGCGCCGAGGGTTTCGCGGCGGTCGTCTCCGGCGCCGGCCCCAGCGTGCTCGTGCTGTGCGACGGACCGGGCAGCCGCCTCGAAGCCGTGCGAATCGCCGAGGCTGCCACGGACACTCCGTGGATCCCGCAGATGGTCGCCGTCGATGTGCGGGGTGGTACAGTGAGGGAACGAGCGGAGGGTTCTTCGTCACAATCGTGATCCCGACCCGCGACGCACTTACCGCGTCAGCCGCACAGCACCCGAAACCGCACCACGAGCCGGTCACCGAGCTCTCTGCGAGCGTGTTCTCCGGGTGGCATGCAGGGGACAGCCTGTTCTCGGCATGATCGTGCGGTCGCGCCCCGGCATCTGCCGTGTGCGCATCGAATTTCCCACGACTTACAAGAGGAGTACTCGTGGAGACTATCTCCGAGACCCAGATCGAGACCTCGGCTCCGGCTGAGCAGGCGCCCGCCGAGGACGCACCCAAGGCCCCGCGCAAGCGCGCTCCGCGCCGCGCGACCACGGCCACCGCCGCCGCGAAGGCCGCGGAGGCTGCGGAGTCCGCGCCCGCCGGCGGGGATGCATCGTCCGCCGCCGAGACGCCGGCCGAGGACGCTCCGAAGGCCAAGGCCCCGCGCCGCAGCCGTGCGAAGAAGACCGAGGAGGCTCCCGCCGAGACGGCCGCCGCCGACGCGACCCCCGCTGCTGACGCCGCCCCCGCCGCCGAGGCGTCGGCCGAGGAGGCCCCGAAGGCGCGGGCCCCGCGCCGCAGCCGTGCGAAGAAGACCGACGACGCCCCGGCGGAGTCCGGCGAGGCGGCGCCGGCTGAGGCCGCAGCCGAGCCGGTCGCGAAGGAGGCGCCCGCGGACGCGGCGCCCGCCGACGCGCAGCCTGCCGACAATTCCGCCGACGGCGGCGAGGAGACGAGCGGCCGCAGCCGCAGCCGGTCCCGCTCGCGCAGCCGCAACCGCAACGGAGGCCAGGACGGCCAGAGCAACGGCGGCCAGAGCAACAACAACGGCCAGAGCAACAACCAGGGCGGCCGTGGCGGCGCTCAGGACATCGACGAGGACGGCGGCACTGGCCGCGGCCGCCAGCGCAACAAGCGCCGTGGCGGTCAGAACCAGAACGTCGACGAGTTCGAGACCGAGATCGGCGAGGACGACGTCCTCATCCCGATCGCGGGCATCCTCGACGTGCTCGACAATTACGCCTTCGTGCGCACCACCGGCTACCTCTCCGGCCCCAGCGACGTGTACGTCTCGCTCGGCCAGGTGAAGAAGTACAATCTGCGCAAGGGCGACGCCGTCGTCGGTGCGATCAAGCAGCCTCGCGAGGGCGAGCAGCAGGGCCGCCAGAAGTACAACGCGCTGGTGAAGGTCGACTCGGTCAACGGCCTGAGCACGGAGGACGCCGCGAACCGCGTCGAGTTCTCCGCCCTCACCCCGCTCTACCCGCAGGAGCGTCTGCGCCTGGAGACGGCGCCGGAGAAGCTCACGCAGCGCATCATCGATCTGGTCGCCCCGATCGGCAAGGGACAGCGCGGCCTCATCGTCGCGCCCCCGAAGGCCGGCAAGACGATCGTGCTGCAGCAGATCGCCAACGCGATCGCGCAGAACAACCCCGAGGTGCACCTCATGGTCGTGCTCGTCGACGAGCGCCCCGAAGAGGTCACCGACATGCAGCGCACGGTGAAGGGCGAGGTCATCGCCTCGACCTTCGACCGTCCGGCAGAGGATCACACCACCGTCGCCGAGCTCGCGATCGAGCGTGCCAAGCGCCTGGTGGAGCTGGGGCGCGACGTCGTCGTGCTGCTCGACTCGATCACCCGCCTCGGCCGCGCGTACAACATCGCCGCTCCGGCCTCCGGCCGCGTGCTCACCGGCGGCGTGGACGCTTCGGCGCTGTACCCGCCGAAGCGCTTCTTCGGCGCCGCGCGCAACATCGAGAACGGCGGATCCCTCACGATCCTCGCGACCGCACTGGTGGAGACCGGATCCAAGATGGACGAGGTCATCTTCGAGGAGTTCAAGGGCACCGGCAACAGCGAGCTGCGCCTGAGCCGCGCGCTGGCCGACAAGCGGATCTTCCCGGCCGTGGACGTCAACGCGTCCTCGACCCGCCGAGAGGAGATGCTGCTGAGCCCCGACGAGGTCAAGATCACCTGGAAGCTGCGCCGTGCCCTCGCCGGGCTCGACCCGCAGCAGGCGCTCGAGGTCGTGCTCGGCAAGCTCAAGGAGACCGATTCCAACGTCGAGTTCCTGCTGCAGATGCAGAACGCGCAGCTGGGGAAGCCCTCCACCGGCACCGGCCACAGCCACGCGTCCGAGAACAGCATCCGCTGATCCGCGCAGCCTGAACGCTGCCTCATCCGGGAGGGATCCGGTCGTCATGTTCGAGCAGGTCGAGTCGCTGCGCGACGAGCATCGCAGGGTGGAGAGAGAGCTCTCCGACCCCGAGGTGCACGCCGACGCCGCGCGGGCGAAGCGGGTCAACCGCCGCTACGCCGAGCTCAGCCGCATCGTGAAGGCGCATGACGACTGGATCGCCGCCGGCGAGGATCTCGAGACGGCGCGTGAGTTCGCCCGCGAGGACGAATCGATCGCGGCGGAGATCCCCGGCATGGAAGAGGGGCTGCAGGCCGCCCAGGAGAAGCTCCGGCGCCTGCTGATCCCTCGGGATCCGGATGACGCCCGCGACGTGATCATGGAGATCAAGGCGGGGGAGGGCGGAGCCGAATCCGCCCTCTTCGCCGCCGACCTGCTGCGCATGTACGTGCAGTACGCGGCGTCCAAGGGCTGGAAGACCGAGCTGCTCGATCGCACCGAATCGGATCTCGGCGGTTACAAGGACGTGCAGGTCGCGATCAAGGGATCCTCCACGGACCCCTCCCAAGGCGTCTGGGCCCACCTCAAGTACGAGGGCGGCGTGCACCGGGTGCAGCGCGTACCGGCGACCGAGTCGCAGGGCCGCATCCACACGTCCACCACCGGGGTGCTGGTGTTCCCCGAGGTGGATGAGCCCGACGAGATCGCGATCAACCAGAACGACCTCAAGATCGATGTCTTCCGCTCGTCAGGGCCCGGCGGTCAGTCCGTGAACACGACGGACTCCGCGGTGCGCATCACGCACGTGCCGAGCGGGATCGTCGTGTCCATGCAGAACGAGAAGTCGCAGCTGCAGAACCGCGAGGCGGCCATGCGGGTGCTGCGCGCCCGCCTGCTGGCCAAGCAGCAGGAGGAGCTCGACGCCGCCGCCTCCGATGCGCGTCGCTCGCAGATCCGCGGCATGGACCGCTCCGAGCGGATCCGCACCTACAACTTCCCCGAGAACCGGATCGCGGATCACCGCACCGGGTTCAAGGCCTACAACCTCGATGCCGTGATGGACGGGGCGCTCGAGCCGCTCATCGAGTCCGCGATCCACGCGGACGAGGAGGCCAGGCTCGCCGCCCTCGGCACCGAGGACTGAGCGCCCGGCACCCCGAGAGCGTACTGTCACCACGCTCCGCGCGTGGGTGTGCGTCCTTCGCGCACGTCGTCAGGGAGCGCCATCTCGGCACGCATCCCCAGCAGCCGCACCGGCCGGTCGGGGTCTATCCGGGCGATGAGCTCCCGTGCCTTCGCGATGACGAGATCGCGGTCGGCGGTCTCCGGGATCCGCTTGGTGAACGTCTTCGTCGTGAACGGGGCGTAGCGCACCTTCAGCCCGAGGCCGATGACGGGCCGTCCGTCGTCTGCGACGTCGTCCAGAACCTGTTCGAGCAGCGTCAGCGCGGCCTGTTCGATCTCCGCGCGGTCGGCGAGATCGGTCTGGTAGGTCGTCTCACGGCTGTGCCCGCGCGCGACCCAGGGGGTGTCGTCGACGATAGCGGATCCGCCGCCCTGTCCGAGTTCGCGGTACCAGAGCCCCATCCGCGGGCCGAATTCGGCGACGAGCCCGTCCTCCGGCGCGGTCGCGAGTTCGGCGACCGTGCCGATCCCGAGGGCCACGAGACGCTTCGACACCTTCGGGCCGACACCCCAGAGCTCGATCACGGGGCGTTCGCCCATCACGTCGTCCCAGTTCTCGGCCGTGAGGCGGAACACGCCCCGGGGCTTGCCGAAGCCGGTCGCGATCTTCGCCCGCACGAGCGTGTCCCCGATGCCCACGCTGCAGTGCAGTCCGGTGCGTTCCAGGACGGCATGTTGCAGGTGCCGCGCGTACGCCTCAGGATCGTCCGTGTCGACGCCGACGAACGCCTCGTCCCAGCCCAGCACCTGCACCACGGCGCCCGGCTGGGCCCGCACCGCCGCCATGACCTCGGCGGAGGCGGCCAGATACGCGGGCGCGTCCACCGGCAGGATCACCGCGTCCGGAGCCTTGCGCGCGGCGATCCGCAGCGGCATCCCCGAGCCCACGCCGAACGCGCGCGCCTCATAGGAGGCCGTCGACACCACCGCGCGCTCGGTCGGATCTCCGCGACCGCCCACGATGAGCGGAAGCCCCGCCAGCTCGGGACGGCGCAGCACCTCGACGGCCGCGATGAACTGGTCGAGGTCCACATGGAGCACCCAGCGCATGCCCCGACAGTACGCGTCGCGAGCCGGGCGCGCACCCGTGCCCCGCTATGCTCCGGCCATGAGCCTCTTCCTCACTCGCACCCTGATCTTCGTGGCGTCGTCCGCGATCGGCCTCATCGTGGCCGATCTGCTGCTGACGGGTTTCACCATCGAGTGGAGCAAGTGGTGGGGCTTCGTGCTGTGCGTGCTCATCTTCACGGTGCTGCAGAGCCTGCTCGCCCCGTGGATCACGTCCATGGCCAACCGCTACGCGCCGGCGCTGCTGGGCGGGATCGGCATCATCTCCACCTTCGTGGCGCTGCTCATCGTCGTGCTGCTGCCCATCGGGGGTCTGCGGATCACCGACGCGCTCGGCTGGATCCTGGGCCCGGTCGTCGTCTGGATCATCACGGCGGTCTGCACCGTCGTCCTGCCGTTGCTGCTGATCAAGCGGGAGGTGCGCGAAGCGGCAGCGCTCAAAGCCGCGGCCAAGAAGCGTTAACGAGGATGCCCCGCGGAGGGCGGGGCGCCGCCGAGCTCAGATCGAGTAGTCGGGCACCGACAGGATCCTCGCCGTGTTCTCTCCCTCGACACGAGGCCTGGCCCTGGCGGGGACCCCGGTGAGCACGGAATCGGCGGGCGCGTCCTTCGTGACGACGGCGTTGGCGCCGATGGCGGAGCGCGCGCCGATGACGACGGGGCCGAGGATCTTCGCTCCCGCGCCGACCACGACGCCGTCCTGGAGCGTGGGGTGGCGCTTGCCCGCGTCGCGGGTGCGGCCGCCGAGGGTCACCCCGTGATAGAGCATCACATCGTCGCCGATCTCGGCGGTCTCACCGATCACGACGCCCATGCCGTGGTCGATGAAGAAGCGACGGCCGATCGTGGCGCCGGGGTGGATCTCGACGCCGGTCAGCCAGCGGGCGACCTGCGAGCCCATCCGTGCCGGGAAGCGCAGTCCGCGCGTCCACAGCGCCTGGTTCACGCGATGCGCCCAGATGGCGTGCAGGCCCGGGTAGAGCAGGGCGATCTCGATCCCGCCACGTGCGGCGGGGTCGCGGAGCCGGGCGGATGCGATGTCTTCGCGCATCCGCCCGGCCCACGACATGCCAGAGTGCGGCATCAGTCCTCGCGCAGGTCCTCGAACAGGGCGGTGGACAGGTAGCGCTCGCCGGTGTCCGGCGCGATCACGACGATCGTCTTGCCGGTGTTCTCAGGGCGTGCGGCGACCTTCAGCGCCTGTGCGACGGCGGCGCCGGCGGAGATGCCGACCAGCAGCCCCTCCTTCGCCGCCAGGTCCCGGGCGGTGCTGAGGGACTCCTCGAAGCCGGCGGTGATGATCTCATCGATGACGTCGCGGTCCAGGATCGCGGGGACGAAGTTCGGGCCGATGCCCTGGATCTTCGCCGGGCCGGGGTGCCCCTCGCTGAGCAGGGGGGAGTCGGTCGGCTCGACGGCGATGACCTTCACCTCGGGGTTGGCCGCCTTGAGGGCCTGACCGGTGCCGGTGATGGTGCCACCGGTGCCGATGCCCGCGACGAAGAAGTCGACGTCGCCGTCGGTGTCACGCAGGATCTCCTGCGCCGTGGTCTCGCGGTGGATCTGCGGGTTCGCGGCGTTCTCGAACTGCCGGGCCCAGACGGCGCCCGGGGTCTCCGCGATGATCTCCTGCAGCTTCTCGATCGCGCCCTTCATTCCCAAGGTCGGGTCGGTCAGCACGAGCTCTGCGCCGAACGCCTTCAGCAGCACGCGGCGCTCCTTCGACATGGAGGAGGGCATCGTCAGGATCACGCGGTAGCCGCGTGCGGCGCCCACCATGGCCAGGGCGATGCCGGTGTTGCCGCTCGTCGCCTCGACGATCGTGCCACCGGGCTTCAGCTCGCCGGATGCCTCCGCGGCGTCGACGATCGCGATGCCGATGCGGTCCTTGACGCTCGAGGCCGGGTTGAACGACTCGAGCTTGACCAGCACCGTGGCGCCGAGGCCCTCGGTCACGTGGTTCAGCTTGACGAGCGGGGTGTTGCCGAACGTGCTGGTGATGTCGGAGTGGATGCCTGCCATGAGGGACCTTTCGATGGACGCACTTCTTCGGGGTTGCCACGATCCCATCCCGCTTCCGACGGGGACACGATCGAGCACAGCCTAGGACGATGGCGTGTGGGCCCGGTGAATGTGACGCCCGCATTACGCTGGACGTCTATGTCCGTGCCCCTTGCCGATGCCCTCCGCCGGGCCGCCACGACCCTCGGCGACGGCGGCGTCCCGGATCCCGTCGTCGACGCCGAGCTCCTGGCCGGGCATGTCCTCGGGCTCGGTCGTGGTGCCGTCCAGGCGGCGATGATCCGCGGAGACGTGCTGACCGATGCGGACGAGGCTGCCCTGGACGCGCTCGTCGCACGCCGTGCCGCGCGGGAGCCGCTTCAGCATCTCACCGGCATGGCGCCGTTCCGCCACCTCGAGCTGGCGGTGGGGCCCGGTGTGTTCGTGCCGCGCCCGGAGACCGAGATCGTCGCGCAGTTCGCGATCGACGCGCTGCTCGCGACCGCCTCGCCGGTCCCCGTCGGCGTGGATCTGTGCACCGGATCCGGCGCCATCGCCCTCGCTCTCGCGACGGAGGTGCCGCACGCGCAGGTGCACGCCGTCGAGCTCTCGCCCGAGGCGCACGCCTGGGCGCTGCGGAACACGGCGGGGCAGCAGAACCTCTCCCTGGTGCTCGGCGACCTCCGGTCGGAGCTGGGGGAGTTGGACGGCACGGTCGACGTGGTCATCTCCAATCCTCCGTATGTGCCGGACGATGCCATCCCGCGCGATCCCGAGGTGCGCCTTCACGACCCTGCGCTCGCGCTGTACGGCGGGCCCGACGGACTCGACGTGGTGCGCGCGATCAGCCGCCGCGCCTGGGCGCTGCTGCACCCCGGCGGGACGCTCGTGCTCGAGCACGCGGAGGTGCAGGGCGACGCGATCCGTGAGCTCCTCGCTGCGGACGGCTGGCGCGCGACGGCGACGCACCGCGACCTGACCCAGCGCGACCGGGCGACGACGGCGATCCGCCCGTAGCCGGATCCGCCGGCTTGGGGAGATCCGCACGCCCGCTCAGGGCGCACGGCGCCGCGCCCCGTAGACTGGGCCGGTCATGTCCTCAGTCTTCGATAGCCGCGACGCGGATCAGATCCTCACCGGTATGCGCCAGGCCCGTCTTGCCATCGGCCGCGGCGAGCTGGTCGTGCTGCCCACCGATACCGTCTACGGCGTGGGCGCCGACGCCTTCAGCCCCGCCGCCGTGCAGCGCCTGCTCGATGCGAAGGGGCGGGGGCGCCAGCAGCCGCCGCCCGTCCTCGTCGGCAGCACCGCCACTCTCGCCGCCCTCGTGGAGACCGTGCCGGAGCCGGTGCAGCGTCTGGTCGACGAGTTCTGGCCCGGCGGGCTCACGATCGTGCTGCCCGCGCAGCAGTCCCTGGTCTGGGATCTGGGCGAGACCCACGGCACGGTCGCCGTGCGGATGCCCGACCACCGGGTCGCCCTCGCCCTGCTCGAGGAGACCGGCCCGCTCGCGGTCTCCAGCGCGAACCTGACCGGGGAGCCGGCCGCCGTCGAGGTCGATCAGGCCAAGGGCATGCTCGGCGACAGCATCGAGGTCTACCTCGACGCAGGTCCCGCGACCCGCGGCATCGCCTCCACGATCGTCGACGCCACGTCGCTCGTGCGCCCGGGGGGCGAGGACGCGAAGGTGCGCGTGCTCCGCGAGGGTGCGGTCTCCCGCGACGAGCTCGCCCGCGTGCTCGGGGACCTGCTCGACGAGCAGCCCTGATCCTGGCCGGAGGAGAGCGACCCCGTGAAGCAGTACCTGTTCACCGTGATCCTCACGGCAGCCGTGACCCTGGCCTGCTCGTGGGCGGTGTGGCAGCTGAGTCTGCGCTTCAAGCTGTACCCGGGCATCCGCGAGCGCGATGTGCACACGACGCCGACGCCGCGGCTCGGGGGAGTGGCGATGCTGCTCGGCATCCTGGCGGCTTTCGCCGCGAGCGCGGCCAGTCCGTTCTTCCACATCATCTGGGCGCAGCCGCAGACGATGTGGTCGGTGGTCGGCGCGGTCCTGCTCATCGCGATCGTCGGCGTCATCGATGATCTGTGGGATCTGGACTGGATGATCAAGCTGGGAGCGCAGTTCCTGGCCGCGGGGCTGGTGACGATCGTCGGCGGGCTGCAGATCGCCTCGCTCCCGCTCGCGGAGCCCGTGATCGCATCCAACTGGCTGAGCATCGTGATCACGATGTTCGCGATCGTGATCGTGATGAACGCGGTGAACTTCATCGACGGGCTCGACGGCCTGGTCGCCGGCGTCTGCCTCATCGCCAACGGCGTGTTCTTCGCTTACTCCTACATCATCGCCCGCGACATCGGGCAGTCCAGCTACTTCAGCCTCGCCCCGTTCATCGCGGCCGTGCTGATCGGAGCCTGCATCGGATTCCTGCCGATGAACTGGAGCCCCGCGAAGCTGTTCATGGGCGACTCCGGCGCCCTCGTGATCGGCCTGCTCATGGCGACCAGCGCCGTCGCCATCACCGGGCAGCTGAATCCCGCTGTGCTCACCAACGCGCAGATCGGGCGCTCCCAGCTGCTCGGCGCGTTCATCCCGATCCTGCTGCCGGTCGTCGTGGTGCTGCTGCCGCTGCTCGATTTCGGACTGGCCGTGCTGCGACGCATGGGCGCGGGCAAGTCGCCGTTCTCGCCCGATCGCAAGCACCTGCACCACCGCATGCTCGACCTCGGCCACCGCGGCCGCGACGCCGTGCTCATCTTCTACGCGTGGACGGCCATCATCTCGATCGCCGTGCTGCTGATGTACATCGGCTCGCGCGAGGGCTGGTACGGCGAATACGCCGCCGGCATCATCTTCGGCGTCGTCGGGGCCGCGGCCTGCCTCGTCGTCACCCTCATCCCGTCGCGTCCGCGCGCACCCCAGAAGGAATCGAAATGAGCTCCGCGAGCCACCGCCCCTCCGCCGGCCAGAGCCCCGTCACCAGCACCCCGGTCCTGCGCACGGCGCTGATCGCCTCCGGCATCGCCGCTGTCGTGCTCGCGATCGTGGCCGGGATCATCGGGGGAGTGCTCAAGGGCGCCCCGGGAGTGTGGAGCGGCCTGATCGGCGCCCTCATCGCGGTGCTCTTCGGGGCGATCACAGCCGGCAGCATCCTCATCGCCAACCGCTGGTTCGGGCAGGAGCTGTACGTGCAGCTGTTCTTCGCGATCGTGATGGGCGGCTGGTTCCTCAAGCTGGGGCTGTTCTTCGTGCTCATCCTCGTGCTGCGCGGACAGCCCTGGCTGGAGCCGCTCGTCTTCTTCTGGGCGCTGCTGGCGGGCGTCCTGGTCTCGCTCGCGATCGACGCGGTGGTGTTCCTGAAGATGCGGCTGCCCGTCGTCAGCGACGCATCCCTGCCGACCGTCGCCCCCGAAGACGTCGCTCCGGGCACGGGAACCGGCTCACAGCAGGCTCCGGACGGGGATTCAGGCAACTCACTGGTCTGATAGGCTGGAACCCGAGCCCGCTCGTCACGCGAGCGTTGCGCTGTGAAGCATATCGACCGACGCCCCGGTAGCCCCCGGTGCCCCGACGCTGGAGCCCGCGCTGTTTAATCTTGCTGCGACCATGATCCCTCGACTGGCCGACAACGGCGGGTTCCACGGACCGTCCATCGACGACTTCTTCCCTGCGCCGTTGTTCTACATCGCCGGCATCGGCGTGACACGCATCAACCTGGTGCAGGCGTTCTCGGTGATCGTCCTGGTGCTCTTCCTGGTGCTCGGCACCCGACGCATGAAGATCGTCCCCGGGCGGTTCCAGAGCGTCGTGGAGATGGGCCTGGACTTCGTCCGCGGCGGCATCGCGCACGACCTGCTCGGACGCAAGGACGGCGACCGCTTCCTGCCGCTTCTGACGACGATCTTCTTCATGACGCTGTTCTTCAACCTGACGGGCATCATCCCGTTCCTGAACATCGCCGGATCCAGCGTCGCGGCCGTTCCGCTCATGCTGGCGGTCATCAGCTACGTGACCTTCATCTACGCGGGTCTCAAGAAGAGCCCGAAGAACTTCGTGAAGAACGCGCTGTTCCCCTCGGGCGTGCCATGGCCGGTCTACTTCATCGTGACGCCGATCGAGATCATCTCGACCTTCGTGATCCGCCCGGTCACCCTCATGCTGCGACTGCTGATGAACATGGTTGTCGGGCACATGCTGCTCGTGCTGTGCTTCTCGGCCACCTGGTTCTTCTTCTTCACGGCGGGTGGCGGCTGGGCCGTCCTCGGCATCCCGACCCTCGCCTTCGGAGGCGCCTTCACGGCCCTCGAGATCCTGGTCGCTGTCCTCCAGGCCTACGTCTTCACCGTCCTCACCGCGGTCTACATCCAGCTCGCGGTCGCAGAAGAGCACTGACAACCCCTGCGGGCGGCGAACCTGCCGCCCACAACGAAAGGAAAAATCCGTGGACGCTACTACGGTTCTCGCAGCAGTCAACGGCAACCTCGCGGCAATCGGCTACGGCCTCGCCGCCATCGGCCCGGCCATCGGCGTGGGCATCGTCGTCGGCAAGACGATCGAGGGTGTCGCCCGCCAGCCCGAGCTGGCCGGTCGCCTGCAGGTCCTGATGTGGATCGGCATCGCCTTCACCGAGGCGCTCGCATTCATCGGCATCGCCGTCGGCTTCATCCCCTTCCCGTAACCCGCACTCGAATCCCGAAGGAGACAGGATGCTGAACGCTCTTGTCACGCACCTCGCGGCCGAGGGTGAGACGAAGAACCCGATTCTTCCCGAGACCTACGATCTCGTCTGGTCGGGTCTGTTCTTCCTGATCATCTTGTTCGTGGTGTGGAAGGTCGCTCTTCCCCGGTTCACGAAGATGCTCGACGAGCGCTCCGCGGCCATCGAGGGCAACATCGCCAAGGCCGATGAGGCGCAGAAGCAGGCCGAGGCCGCGCTGGAGGAGTACACCCGCCAGCTCGCCGAGGCCCGCACCGAGGCCGGCGCGATCCGCGAGACCGCCCGTGAGGACGGCAAGAAGATCGTCGCCGAGGCCAAGGAGACCGCTGCCGCAGAGGCCGCTCGCACGACCGCAGCCGCACACGCGCAGATCGAGGCCGAGCGCCAGACGGCGTTCGTCTCGCTGCGCAACGAGGTCGGCGGCCTCGCCCTCGACCTCGCCGGTGGCGTGGTCGGCGAGACCCTCTCCGACGACGCACGCGCGACGGCCGTCGTGGACCGCTTCCTGGCGGACCTCGAGGCCTCCGAGGCGGCGAAGTAATGGGCAGCGCGACCGCTCAGGCCCTTGAGGCGTCGAGCAGCGCTCTGACCGCCGCGCAGGGCATCACCCTCGACGTCGCCGGAGACCTGTTCTCCGCTACGCGCCTGATCGGTGAGTCCTCCGCGCTGAGCGGCGCGCTCGCCGATCCGTCTGCTCCGGTCGAGGCCCGCGCGGCACTCGTGTCGCGCGTCTTCGCCGGCGCGTCGGCGCCTGCGCAGCAGGTGCTGACCGTCGCGGTCTCGCAGCGCTGGTCCTCCGCCGCCGACCTGGTCGACGGTGTGGAGGAGCTGGCCGTGCGCGCTGCGGCGATCGCCGCGCCCGACGCCGACATCGAGGGCGAGCTGTTCTCGGTGTCGCGCCTGGTGGCCGACAACGCCGATCTCGAACTCGCCCTGGGCAGCCGCCTGGGCGGCGGTGAAGGCAAGGCCGCGCTCGTGCAGAAGCTGGTCGGTGCGAGCCTGCACCCGGCCACGTCGCTGATCCTCACCTCGCTGGTGCGCCAGCAGCGTGGGCGCCGCGTGCGCCGGCTGCTGAGCAGGGCGATGCGCATCGTGTCCACGCAGCGCGACCGGATCGTCGCGACGGTGCACACCGCCGCTCCGCTGAGCGCGCCGCAGCGCGACCGTCTCCGCGCGGTTCTGGCCGGTCGCTACGGCCGCCAGATCGCGCTGAACGAGGTGCTCGACTCCTCCGTCGTCGGAGGCCTGCGCGTGCAGGTCGCGGACGATGTCATCGACGGCAGCATCTCCGCCCGCCTCGCCGATCTCCGGCACAAGCTCGCGGGCTGAAACACGACTTCGCGCGGGAAGCCGCGCACCCATACACAAAGGGAAGACAATGGCAGAACTTTCGATCAGCCCCGACGTCATCCGTGACGCGCTGAAGGACTTCGTCGCCGCGTACGAGCCCACGGGCGGCGTGGCGACCGAGGTCGGCACCGTCATCGACGCAGCGGATGGCATCGCGCACGTCGAGGGCCTGCCCGGCGTCATGGCGAACGAGCTCGTGACCTTCGCCGACGGCACCAAGGGACTCGCACTGAACCTGGATGAGCACGAGATCGGTGTCGTCGTCCTCGGCGAGTTCTCCGGTGTCGAGGCCGGCCAGGAGGTCACGCGCACCGGTGAGGTGCTCTCCGTCCCGGTCGGCGACGGCTACCTCGGCCGGGTGGTCGACCCGCTCGGCAACCCGATCGACGGCCTCGGTGAGATCGCGACGGAGGGTGTCCGTGCTCTCGAGCTGCAGGCGCCTGGCGTCATGCAGCGCAAGAGCGTGCACGAGCCGATGCAGACCGGCATCAAGGCCATCGACGCGATGATCCCGGTCGGCCGCGGCCAGCGCCAGCTCATCATCGGTGACCGCCAGACTGGCAAGACCGCGATCGCGATCGACACGATCATCAACCAGAAGGCCAACTGGGACTCCGGCGACGTCAACAAGCAGGTCCGCTGCATCTACGTCGCCATCGGCCAGAAGGGCTCGACCATCGCCTCCGTCAAGGGCGCGCTGGAAGAGGCCGGCGCCCTGGAGTACACGACCATCGTCGCCGCCCCGGCGTCCGACCCGGCCGGCTTCAAGTACCTCGCCCCCTACACCGGCTCGGCCATCGGCCAGCACTGGATGTACGGCGGCAAGCACGTCCTGATCATCTTCGACGACCTGTCGAAGCAGGCCGAGGCCTACCGTGCCGTGTCGCTGCTGCTGCGCCGTCCGCCGGGCCGCGAGGCCTACCCGGGCGACGTCTTCTACCTGCACTCCCGTCTGCTGGAGCGCTGCGCGAAGCTGTCCGACGAGCTCGGCGCCGGTTCGATGACGGGTCTGCCCATCATCGAGACCAAGGCGAACGATGTCTCGGCGTACATCCCGACCAACGTGATCTCGATCACCGACGGCCAGATCTTCCTGCAGTCCGACCTGTTCAACGCCAACCAGCGTCCGGCTGTCGACGTGGGCATCTCGGTGTCCCGCGTCGGTGGTGACGCCCAGGTCAAGTCGATCAAGAAGGTCTCCGGCACGCTGAAGCTCGAACTGGCGCAGTACCGCTCGCTCGAGGCCTTCGCGATGTTCGCGTCCGACCTCGACCAGGCTTCCCGCCGTCAGCTGGCTCGCGGCGCGCGCCTCACCGAGCTGCTCAAGCAGCCGCAGTACTCGCCCTACCCCGTCGAGGAGCAGGTCGTCTCGATCTGGGCCGGTACCAAGGGCAAGCTCGACTCGATCGAGGTCGAGGACGTGCTGCGTTTCGAGCGCGAGCTGCTGGATCACCTGCGTCGCAACACCACCGTGCTCGACACCCTCCGCGAGACCAACGTCCTCGACGACGACACGGTCGCGGAGCTGGAGAAGGCCACCGACGCCTTCCTCCTCGAGTTCCAGGGCGGTAAGGGCCACGGCATCGGCGCTCCCGGACACGAGGAGCACAGCGCCGCGGACGTCGACGACGTGAACCAGGAGAAGATCGTCAAGGGCCGCCGCGCGTAATCGCGGGGATTCTCAGCTATGGGCGCACAACTCCGGGTCTACAAGCAGAAGATCTCTTCTGCTCAGACGACCAAGAAGATCACGAAGGCGATGGAACTCATCGCGGCTTCGCGCATCCAGAAGGCGATGGCGCGTGTCAACGCGTCCTCGCCCTTCGCGCGGGCCGTGACGAGGGCCGTGTCCGCCGTCGCGACGCATTCCAACGTCGACCACCCGCTCACCCGTGAGCCCGAGACGATCCGCCGCTCCGCGGTCGTGATCTTCTCGAGCGATCGGGGCCTGGCCGGCGCGTTCAACTCGCAGATCCTGCGCGAGGCCATGGAGCTCGCCGAGCTCCTGCGCTCGGAGGGTCGCGAGCCGGTGTTCTACCTGGTCGGTCGCAAGGCCGTCGGGTACTTCCAGTTCCGGCGCCTCGAGGCCGCCGCGGAGTGGACGGGTGACACCGACACGCCGTCCTTCCACACGGCAGAGGCCATCGCGGCCTCGCTGCTGGAGGCGTTCGAGCGCGGTGGCCAGCAGGGCGGCGTGGACGAGATCCACCTCGTGTACAACCGCTTCGTCAGCATGATGACCCAGTCGCCCGAGACGGTGCGCCTGCTTCCGCTGGAGATCGCGGAGGCCGACGCGGCCGACACCTCGAGTGCCGTGTACCCGTTGTACGAGTTCGAGCCGGATGCGGCGACGGTGCTCGACGCGATCCTGCCGGTGTACATCCAGAGCCGGGTCTTCAACGCCCTCCTGCAGTCGTCCGCCGCCAAGCAGGCCGCGACGCAGAAGGCGATGAAGTCGGCCAGCGACAACGCCGACAAGCTCATCACCGACTACACCCGCCTGCGCAACAACGCGCGTCAGGCGGAGATCACGCAGCAGATCGCCGAGATCGTCGGCGGCGCCGACGCATTGTCGTCGAGCAAGTAAGACCCCTCAGGAGAGAGACGAATTATGACTGCCACCGCTACGACGGTCGTCGGCCGCGTTGCTCGCGTCACCGGCCCGGTCGTCGACATCGAGTTCCCGCACGACTCGATCCCCGACATCTACAACGCACTGAAGACGACGATCACCATCGGCGAGGAGTCGACGGAGATCACCCTCGAGGTCGCCCAGCACCTCGGCGATGACCTCGTCCGTGCCATCTCGCTCAAGCCCACCGACGGCATGGTCCGCGGCCAGGAGGTGCGCGACACCGGCGAGGCCATCTCGGTGCCCGTCGGCGACGTCACCAAGGGCAAGGTCTTCAACGTGATCGGCGAGGTCCTGAACGCCGAGCCCGGCGAGCAGATCGAGATCACCGAGCGCTGGCCGATCCACCGCAAGGCCCCGAACTTCGACCAGCTCGAGTCGAAGACCACGATGTTCGAGACCGGCATCAAGTCGATCGACCTGCTCACCCCGTACGTGCAGGGTGGAAAGATCGGCCTGTTCGGCGGTGCGGGCGTCGGCAAGACGGTCCTCATCCAGGAGATGATCCAGCGCGTCGCGCAGGACCACGGTGGTGTGTCGGTGTTCGCCGGTGTCGGCGAGCGCACCCGTGAGGGCAACGACCTCATCGCCGAGATGGAGGAGGCGGGCGTCTTCGACAAGACCGCCCTCGTCTTCGGTCAGATGGACGAGCCGCCGGGGACGCGCCTGCGCGTCGCCCTGTCGGCGCTGACCATGGCGGAGTACTTCCGCGATGTGCAGAAGCAGGACGTGCTGCTCTTCATCGACAACATCTTCCGCTTCACGCAGGCCGGATCCGAGGTCTCCACGCTGCTCGGCCGCATGCCGTCCGCGGTGGGCTACCAGCCGAACCTCGCCGACGAGATGGGCGTGCTCCAGGAGCGCATCACCTCGACGCGCGGCCACTCGATCACCTCGCTGCAGGCGATCTACGTGCCGGCCGATGACTACACCGACCCGGCTCCCGCCACGACGTTCGCGCACCTCGACGCGACCACCGAGCTCTCGCGTGAGATCGCCTCGAAGGGTCTGTACCCGGCGATCGACCCGCTGACGTCGACCTCGCGGATCATGGACCCCCGCTACCTGGGCGAGGACCACTACCGCGTGGCCACCACGGTCAAGCAGATCCTGCAGAAGAACAAGGAGCTGCAGGAGATCATCGCGATCCTCGGTGTCGACGAGCTCTCCGAAGAGGACAAGATCGTCGTGGCGCGCGCCCGTCGCATCCAGCAGTTCCTGTCCCAGAACACCTACATGGCGAAGAAGTTCACCGGTGTCGAGGGCTCCACGGTTCCGCTCAAGGACACGATCGAGTCGTTCGACGCGATCTGCCGCGGTGACTTCGACCACGTCGCGGAGCAGGCCTTCTTCAACGTCGGCCCGATCTCGGACGTCGAGGAGAACTGGGCTCGCATCCAGAAGGAGAACGCCTGATCATGGCGCCCGGTGCTGCATCACTGCACGTCAGCCTCGTCTCCGCCGACGCGGAGGTCTGGACCGGCGAGGCCAGCCTCGTCGTCGCGAAGACCGTCGAGGGCGAGCTGGGCTTCATGGCCGGTCACGAGCCCGTGCTGGCCATCCTCGCCGAGGGCCAGGTCCGTATCACTCAGCTGGATGGCACCAAGGTGCTCGCCAGCGCGCGTGACGGCTTCGTCTCGATGGAGGGCAACGCCCTGACGATCGTCGCGGGCAACGCGGCGCTCGTCGCCTGATCCACAGCATCCTGCACGTCCGCCCCGGTTCCCCGCCTCTTGCGGGGAACCGGGGCGGACGTCTGTCCGGGGGAGTGACATGAAGATCCTGCTGCCGCCGTCGGAGACCAAGCGCCCGGGCGGGACGTCGGGGGTGCCCGAGCCTTCAGCATGGGCGTTGCCAGGGTTGCTGCCGCAGCGCGAGCAGCTGCGCGACGCCCTCATGGCGCTGGCCGCCGACGCGGACGCGACACGCCGGGTGCTCAAGCTCAGCGACAAGCAGCTCGCCGAAGCCCTGTACGACAACGCCCGGCTGCGGACGGCCGAGGTCATGCCCGCCGTGGACCGCTATACGGGCGTGCTCTACGACGCGCTCGATGCACCGACGCTCGACGGCTACGCGCGGCGCTGGCTGGGGGCTCATGTGCTCGTGCACAGCGCGCCCTTCGGTCCGGTCGGCGCCCTCGACGCGATCCCGTCGTATCGGCTCGGCGCCGGGGCATCGGTGCCGGGACTGCCTCCGCTGCGGCGACTGTGGGCGGGCACCGTGTCGGCCGAGCTCGCCGCCGCGGCGCCGTCCTTCGTACTGGACCTGCGCTCCGAGGCGTACGTGGATCTGGGACCCGTTCCCGAGGGTCTGCCGTCGGCGTACGTGCGTGTGGTGACAGAGCAGGGCAAGGCGCTGAACCACTTCAACAAGCACGCCAAGGGCGACTTCGTGCGTCGTCTGGCGCAGGAGCGTCCGAAGATCGGATCCCGCCGTACCCTCCTGAACTGGGCGGAGCGTTCGGGCGTGCGGCTGAGGGACACGGGGGAGCACGGCGTCCTCGAGCTCGTGACGGATCAGCCGACGACCCGCAAATAGTTCGTGAGTGCGACGCCAGGACGCGGTAGGGTGTTTCGCGTCGAGGCACCCAGCTGATTCTCAGCTGAGGCTGCTCGATGCGAATGCATCATGAACCGATTCCCGGAGGGAAACATGGACTCTTACGGAGACAGCGGCGCTTACGCGGCTGTGTACCTGATCGCCGCGTTGACGTGGTTTATCTTCGCCATCGTCTTCTACGTACTCGGCTCGCTCTTCCTGATGAAGATCTTCGACAAGGCAGGCGTTCAGGGCAAGTGGCGCGCCTGGGTTCCGGTCTACTCCTCGATGGTATTCCTGAAGCTGGGTGACCTCAGCCCCTGGCTGGTCCTCTACGCGTTCGGTGGAGCGATCGTGCTGGGCTGGATCCCCGTCATCGGGCAGATCATCGGCCTCGCCGCCTTTGCGCTGACATGCCTCGCAGCCTGGCGCGTCGGTCTGAAGCTGCAGAAGGGTGCGGGCTGGGTGGTGCTCTACGTCTTCCTCAGCCTGGTCTGGCTCGGTATCAACGCCTTCGACAAGTCGCGCTGGAACCCGAACATCGCTCCCGCCTCGTGGGCCGGCAATGGCTTCTTCGCCGACCGCACGGTCTGGCAGGGCATCCCGGTGCAGCCGTCCGCGCAGGCTGCGGCCCCGGGCTACGGAGCGCCGCAGGGCTACCAGCCGCCGGCCGCCCAGGGCTACGCGCCGCCGCAGCAGCCCGGCTACGGCCAGCCCGCCGCGCCCCAGGCTCCGCAGCAGGGCTTCCAGCCGCCGGCACCGCAGGCCACGCCGCCGACGTTCCAGCCGCCGGCAGCTCCGCCGGCTTCCGCCCCGGACGTGCCGGTCACTCCTCCGGCTCCGCCCGCGCCTCCGGCTCCGCCGGCAGCCGCTCCGGAGAACGGCGAGCAGCCCCCGGCGTGACGCTCCGATAATGCCCCGGTCCTCGGACCGCGGACGACGTGGGAAGCCTCGGTCTTTCGACCGGGGCTTCCCGCATGCCCGCCGACCGCATCCTGGGTCGGCCTGTAGTTTGGAGGCATGAGCACTGAACGTCGTGTCGGATCGTCCGGGCTCCTGGTCTCCGCGGTGGGACTCGGATGCAACAACTTCGGACGGGCGGGCACGGCGACCGAGACGCTGCAGGGCACCATCCAGGTGCTGGACGCGGCGATCGACCACGGCGTGACGTTCCTCGACACCGCGGACATGTACGGCAAGGATCCCGGCCTCAGCGAGAGCCTGATGGGCGAGGCGCTCGACGGCCGCCGTGACCGCGTGGTGCTCGCCACCAAGTTCGGCTACGCGTCCGCCGACATGGGTTACGACTTCCCCGCGGGTCTCGGATCCCGCCGTTACGTGCGCAAGGCCGTCGAGGAGTCGCTGCGTCGTCTGCGCACCGACTGGATCGACCTGTACCAGTTGCACTGGCCGGATCCGCTCACCCCGATCGATGAGACGCTGGACGCCCTGGACGAACTCGTCCGCGAAGGAAAGATCCGCTACTTCGGCCACTCCAACTTCAGCGGCTGGCAGATCGCCGAGGCGGAGCTGAGCGCGACGAGGAGCGCGCGCTTCATCTCCTCGCAGAACCAGTACTCGCTGCTGTCCCGGGCGGCCGAGCGGGAGGTGCTGCCGGCGGTCAACCGGTTCGGCCTCGGCTTCTTCCCGTTCTTCCCGCTGCACAACGGCCTGCTCACAGGCAAGTTCACCCGCGACGGCGGACCCTCCCAGAGCCGGATCATGCGCACCAGGGCCCATCTCTGGGAGAACGCGCCCTGGGACGCGCTGGACGCCTATCGCGCGTTCTGCGACGAGCGTGGCATCACCATGCTCGAGGCGACGTTCGGCTGGCTGCTGGCGCAACCCGGCGTGGCCTCCGTGATCGCCGGCGCGACCTCCGCCGAGCAGATCGAGGCGAACGCGCGCGCGGGCGCGGCGTGGAGCCCGACCTCGGAGGACATCGCCGCGATCGACGCCCTGTTTCCGCTCCCGGCGGATCCGGCCGTCTGAGCCGTGTGTCGAGGCCAGGGATCCATTACGATGTGTGAGATTTCAGCGGTCGTTCCGATCGCACGAGGATGCGGAGGACCGCGATGAGCCAGGTTTCGCACGAGCGCGAGGTCGCGCTGGCGTCCGGTGACACGGTGGTCCTGACGTGGGCCGGCGCGACGGACACCGGCCGTCGCCGGGAGAACAACCAGGACTCCCTCCTCGCCGAGTTCCCGTTGTTCGTGGTGGCGGACGGCATGGGCGGCCACGCGGGAGGTGAGATCGCGAGTCAGCGCACGATCGTGCGCCTCGAGGAGGCGGTCGCCGCGGGTGAGATCACGACCGAGACGATCGAGACCGCCCTGGTCAGCGCCGTGCACGACATCACCGCGCACCCGGACACCACGGACGAGGGCACGGGGACGACGCTCACCGGCGTCTTCTTCACCCTCGTCGGCGACGACGCGCGCTGGGTCTCGCTGAACATCGGCGATTCCCGGGTGTATCTGCTGCGCGACGGAGTCCTCAGCCAGGTCACGACGGACCACTCCGTCGTCCAGGAGCTGATCACGGCCGGGCGGCTCAGCCCCGAGGAGGCGGAGGGGCATCCATACAGCAACGTGATCACCCGCGCGGTCGGAGTCAGCGAGGCGCTGCCGCCCGACTACCGCGAGTTCAGCGTGCAGGACGGCGATCGGTTCGTGATCTGCTCGGACGGGCTCACCAAGGAACTCACCGACTACGGGATCCAGCACTTCCTCGGACTCAATCCGACGGCGGGCGCCGCGGTCGACGCGATGCTCGCCGCTGCCCTGGAGAACGGCGGGCGGGACAACGTGACCGTCATCGTGGTGGACGTGCACCGCACATCGGCCGACGAGGGGTCCTCCTCCACAGCACCGATCGCCGTCGAGTAGTGCACCGGTTGCGCTGAGCGCGCCCCGCGTCGGGGCGGTTCACGGTGGGATGGCGGAATGGATCCCGCTGAGACGATCATCCTCCCCGCTGTCGCCGCCGCCCCGCAGCGCGGCTCGCTCCCACTGCTCGCCGCGGCAGTGCCCGTGGTCTCGGGGATCGTGCTCTTCGCCGTCACGGGCTCGCCCCTGTCCCTGTGCTTCGCGGCCCTCGGGCCGGTCATGATCCTCGGCTCCTTCCTGGACGGCGTTCGCCAGCGTCGCCGCGCGGCACGTGTCGCACGGGCCGAGGAGACGCAGGCCTGGTCGCGAGTCGAACAGATCGTGGATGACCGGGAGTCGGAGGAGAGAGCCCGCCGTTTGCGGGCCGTCCCCGATATCGCCGCCTGCCTCGTGGACCCGCCGACGCGTCCGATCGCTCTCGCGGACACGGTCGAGATCGCAGCCGGCCGCGGAGACGGGCCTTCGCCGCTGCGGTTCAGCGGCACCGGGGGAAGAGCCGAAGCGTTCCGCGCCCAGCACAGCGCCGTGACGGGGGTGCCGGTCCTGGTGCGCCTGTCCGATGGCGTGTGCGTGCGAGGGCCCGCGCCGATCGCCGCCGCCGTGGCCAGGGCGATGGTGCTGCAGCTGTGCCTTCGGCACGCGAACGGCGCTGTCTGTCTCGAGGGAGACGCCGTGGCCGCGCTCGGGCTTGACGGTCTGCCCCAGGCCCGCCTTGCCCGGCATGACGCCGGTGTCGTGCATCTCGGCGTGCAGCGGAGCGCGCCGTCCGGCCCCAGGCTCTGTCTGCTCGAGCCGGGAACGCCACCGCCGGTGGGCTACCACGCGGTGCTCGACGTCACGGAGCCCGCATCGGCCCGGCTGCGCACGCCGCAGGGGACGCACGACTGTGCGGCGGAGGGGATCTCCCGCGAGCAGGCGGAGGCGATCGTGCAGGTTCTGATCCGGGAGCAGGACGATGAGGCGGCGATTCCCGCGGCGGTGACGCTGCAGGAGGTGCTGCCGCCTCCGCCGGGCCAGTGGGACATGGGGAACGTCGGGCCGGAGTCCGTGGCGCGCGAGGGCCTGAGGGCGGCGATCGGGCGGGATGCGGAAGGGGCGGTGGTGCCGGACCTCGTCGCGGACGGGCCGCACGCGCTCGTGACCGGTGTCACCGGCGCGGGCAAGAGCGAGCTCCTGGTGAGCTGGGTCGCCGCGCTGGCCGCCACGCACTCGGCAGACCAGGTGACCTTCGTGCTCGCCGACTTCAAAGGCGGCACGGCCTTCGAGCCGCTGCGCGCCCTGCCGCACGTCGCCGCCGTCATCACGGACCTCGACGCCGATGGTGCGGAGCGCGGGGTGCGGAGCCTGCGTGCCGAGCTGCGGCGCAGAGAGGGCGTCCTCGCGGAGACGGGCGCCCGCAGCGTCGCGGAGACCGGGGGAGCGCTGGGCCGCTTGGTGATCGTCGTCGACGAGTTCGCGGCGCTGCTGCAGGAGCATCCTGATCTGGCGGCGGTGTTCACCGACATCGCCGCCCGCGGTCGCGCTCTCGGCATGCACCTCATCCTGGGCACCCAGCGCGCCA
This sequence comes from Microbacterium sp. 10L49, assembly GCF_056395125.1. Classification (NCBI taxonomy): domain Bacteria; kingdom Bacillati; phylum Actinomycetota; class Actinomycetes; order Micrococcales; family Microbacteriaceae; genus Microbacterium; species Microbacterium sp. 10L49. The sequence continues at coordinate 947,572 of NZ_JBFTIW010000001.1, read as the reverse complement.
CCGGGGTCATCCGCGACGCGCTGGCGGCGAACTGCCCTCTGCGGATCGCCCTGCGCGTCACGGATCCCGCCGACAGCAGGATCATGATCGGCAGCGACGCGGCAGCGGCTCTGCCCGGAGACCTCGCAGGACGTGGTCTCGCCTACGTCCGCCGCCCTCAGGACGCGGCGCCCGCCGTGTTCCGCGTCGCGCGGACCAGCGCCGATGAGCTCGCCACGATCGCGGCCCACTGGCGCGGTGTCCCGCGGGCGCGGAGCCCGTGGCAGGCGGCACTGCCCGCGCAACTGCAGCGGGCCGATCTCCCCGCCGCTGCGCCCGGGGAGATCACGCTCGGCCTCGCGGACGAACCGGAGCAGCAGCGGCAGACGGTGCGCACGCTGCGCATCGGCGAGGACCGCGGCCTCGTGGTGTTCGGGGGCCCGGGGGCCGGCAAGAGCAGCGTGCTGAGGGCCGCGGTGGCGCAGGTGCCGGGAGGCGTGCTGCTGAGGCCGGATCCCGAGCAGGCGTGGTCTCTGATCGACGAGATCGCGGACGGCGGCCGCCCGGTGCCGCCGCTGCTGGCCGTCGACGATGTCGATCGGCACCTCGCCGCGTTCCCGCTCGAGTACGCTTCCGCGTGGGTGGAGCGGCTGCAGCGCGTCGTCCGCCTCGCCGCCGAGCACGGAGGGACCGTGCTGCTCAGCGCGTCACGATGCAGCGGGCAGATCTCCGCGGTTGCGGATCTGCTGCCGGAGCGCGCCCTGCTGCGCACCGTGAGCCGCACGGAGCACCTCACCGCCGGCGGTGAGCCCGGCACCTTTGACCCCGACCGGCCCCCGGGCCGGGCGCGGCTGGGCGGCGCCGAGGTGCAGTTCGTGCTGCCGGAGGCCGAGGCCGAGGCGGGAGCACCGGGCTCCTCGCCCCTGGAGCGGACGGCGGTACACCCGGAGACGCCGCAGTGGGAGCCGCGGGCGATGCTCGTCGGCGTGGTGAGCACGGCACCGGCGCGGACGGCGGAGAGGCTCGGCGGGCGCTTCGGCCGCGCCGCGGTGCAAGTGCTCGTGGATGGCGTGCCCGTGATCCTTCCGGATGGCGCAGGGCGGTTCGATGAGTCCGCCGCACCGGCACGGATTCGCGCGGACGATGCGATCGCTCGTTCGGCGGAACGCGCGGCCTCCGCAGAGCGGGAGGCCGCGGGCCTCATCGTGCTGGTCGGCGACGGGGAGGCATGGCAACGGCAATACGCGCTGTGGCAGCGGATCGTCCGCGGTGGCGAGGTCGTCGTGCTCGCCGAGGCAACCAGGGAACTGCGCATGCTCACCGGCGTGCGCGAGCTGCCGCCGTACGCCGTGCCGCACGCGGGGCGGGCATGGACCATCGATCGGGACGGGCGTCCGTCCCGGGTGATCCTTCCCACCCCGCGGGGCGATGTCAGCCCAGCAGCTCGTCCAGCGGCGTGAGGGGCAGATCGTGCGCGGTCGCGACGCCGGCGTTGGCGATCTTCCCGCCGGTCACGTTGAGACCGCCGGCGAGAGCGGCATCGGCACGCAGCGCCGCCTGCCAGCCGCGGCCCGCGATCTGCCGCACATAGGGCAGCGTCGCGTTCGTCAGGGCCGAGGTCGAGGTGTTCGGCACCGCGCCCGGCATGTTCGCCACGCAGTAGAACACGGTGTCGTGCACGCGGAACGTGGGGTCGTCGTGCGTGGTCGGGTGGGTGTCCTCGAAGCAGCCGCCCTGGTCCACCGCGATGTCCACGAGCACGCTGCCGGGGCGCATCTCGGCGACCATGTCGTTCGTGACGAGTTTCGGCGCCTTGGCCCCGGGGATCAGCACCGATCCGATGACGAGGTCCGAGTTCACGACGGCGCGACGCAGATCCAACGGGTTCGACGCCGCGGTCTTCACCCGGCCGCCGAAGAAGTCGTCCAGATAGCGCAGCCGCGCGATGTTCGTGTCGAAGATCGTCACGTCCGCGCCCATGCCTGCGGCGATCACGGCCGCGTTCGCGCCGGCGACGCCGCCGCCGATCACCGTCACGGTGGCGGGGCGGGTTCCGGGAACGCCCGACATCAGCAGACCGAGGCCGCCGTTCGAGCGCATCAGCGTGTTCGCACCGACCAACGGGGCAAGGCGACCCGCGACCTCGCTCATCGGCGCGAGCAGCGGCAGTGCACCTGAGGCCAGCTGCACCGTCTCGTAGGCGATCGCCGTCATGCCCGACTCTGCGAGCTTGTCGGTGAGCGGGCGATCGGCGGCGAGGTGCAGATACGTGAACAGCACCAGGTCGCTGCGGAAGCGGTGGTACTCGCTGGCGATCGGCTCCTTCACCTTCAGCACCAGCTCGGCGCGAGCCCACACCTCGTCGGCGTCATCGAGCAGCGTCGCTCCCGCCTCCAGGTAGTCGGCATCCGACATCGAGGATCCGGCACCGGCGCCGGACTGCACGATGACCTCATGACCGGCCTGCACGAGGTCGTGCACTCCGGCGGGCGTGAGCGCGACGCGGAATTCGTTGTTCTTCACCTCGCTGGGGACAGAGATCCTCATCGTGGCTCCTTTCCTTTTCCCTGATGGGCTTTTCCCGCCCGCGGGTTCTGGCCCTTTCTGGGGGCGTTCAGATTCCGGCGCCGGGGCGGATGGCCCCCACGCCGCTGCCGCCTCCGAGGACGGCAAGTGGAAGGGCCGAGGCGAGGCTGTCCACCTGCGCGTCGGTCAGCGCGCCCGCGCGGGCGAGCAGGGTGGCGGCCACGATCGTGGCCGCACGGCCGGATCCGTCCAGCATCTTCAGGGCGACGGTGGCACCGTTCGGGGCGACCATCACCATCACGCCCTCCGCGCCGTGCTTGGCGAACACGCCCAGTTTCTCGATCGCGATGGTGTCGGGGCGCCCTGGGCCTTCGATCGTCCACGGGTTCTCCCGCACCGTGCGCACCAGGGCGCCGGCCACCCGGTGCAGCGCGAACGGCGACCGCTCCGAGGCGCTGCCGATGCGATGCACGGCCCGCGCGAGCCCGGTGAGGGTGATGGCGTGCACCGGGGCGCCGCAGCCGTCGATCGCCGTGGCGGCGACGCGCTCGCCGCTGAGCCGCTCGACGACGTCTTTGATGTGCACCTGCAGCGGGTGGTCCACGTCGAGGTACCCGGCGGTGGGCCAGCCGTTCGCGACGCAGGCGCGCAGCATGGTCGCGTGTTTGCCGGAGCAGTTCATCCGGATGCGCGCCTTGCCGGCGTGATCGCGCACGAGCTCGTCCCTGGTCGCCGAGTCGCCGGGCCAATCCGCGGGGCAGCCGAGGTCGTCCTCGGTGAGCCCGCCCGCCGTGAGGATCTCGCGCACCACGGCCACGTGCCGGTCGGTGCCGATGTGGCTCGCCGTGGCGAGGCCGAGCTGCTCGCCCTCCAGCGGAGCGCCGGCGGTGAGGCAGCCGATCGCCTGCAGCGGCTTCAGGCTGGAGCGGGGCAGCACCAGCGCGTCGGCGTTGCCGTGGCGGGCGAGGACCTCGCCTTCCGGGGAGAGCACGACCGCCGCTCCGATGTGGCGGGATTCGATGAATCCGTTCCGTTCGACGACGGCGAGTTCCACGGCATCCTGGACGGTCAGAGTCTGCACCACGACAGCCAGCCTAGTGGGCGCGGACCCCGCCGACAGGCGTGATGCGAACCGGCGCCGACAGGATCCTGGCACCATGGATGCATGAGCCTCGGTACGCACCGCTACGCCCTCACGACGACCTGGACCGGCAACCGGGGGACGGGCACCTCGGGCTATCGCGACTACGACCGCGCGAGCACGCTGAGCGTCGCGGGCAAGCCCGACGTGCTGGCCTCGTCGGACAAGCCGTTCCGGGGCGATCCCACCCGCTGGAACCCCGAGGATCTGCTTCTCGCGGCGCTCAGCGAGTGCCATCTGCTGAGCTATCTGCACGCCTGCGTGACGGCAGGCGTCGTGGTCGTCGACTACCGTGACGAGGCCACCGGCACGATGCAGGAGGACGGGCGCGGCGGCGGGGCGTTCACCGAGGTGACACTGCACCCCGTGGTCACGATCGCCGAGGAGTCCATGCGCGAAGCCGCGGAGTCCGCGCATGCGCAGGCCAACGCGTGGTGCTTCATCGCGAACTCGGTGTCGTTCCCGGTGCATCACGAGGCCACGATCCTGGTCGCGGATGCGTCGACAGCCCCGTCCGTCGATCCGGCGTGACCCGCCCGGTCAGCGCCGCTCGTGGGGCAGCGCCTGCTTGATCTTCTCGATCGCGCCCTGCGCCGGCACCTCGTTGTAGACGCCGGCGAGCTCCTGCTCGCTGAGCGCGTGGATCGCGGCCATGATCTCGTCGGTCGCGCCGCGGCGGGCACGGCCTGAGTTCGCCGCGCCGTGGTGCGAGAGATCCAGTGGTTCGCCGAAGCGGATCGTGACCTTGGAGCCGATCTTGGGCATGCTCGCCCCGACGGGCATGGCCTTGTCGGTGCCGATCACTCCGACCGGCACCACTCTTGCCCCCGTCTGCAGCGCGAGGAAGGCGACGCCCGTGCGTCCCTTGTACAGGCGCCCGTCGGTCGAACGCGTGCCTTCCGGGTACAGCGCGACGGCGAGCCCCGCGTCCAGTAGCTTGCGCTGTTCGTCCAGGGCGTCCAGCGCGGCCTGGCCCGCGCCGCGGCGCACCGGGATCGCGCCGACCGCGCGCATGAAGTTCGCCACGAAGCGACCCTTCAGACTCGTGCCCTCGAAGTAGCTCGACTTCGCCAGGAAGTGCACGCGCCGGGGAGCTGCGACCGGGATCGCGATCGAGTCGATGAAGGAGAGGTGATTCGACGCGATGATGATCGGGCCGTCTTTCGGCACGTTCGCGCGCCCCTCGATGCGAGGGCGGTAGATGAGCCGGGTGAGCGGGATGAGGATCATCCGGCCGAGCAGATAGGTGGCACCGGCGCGATGCACCTCGTCTTCGAGATGCTCCTGCTCTGCGAAGGCCTCGTCGCGGTCCGCAGACGCTGCGGGTTCGTGTTGCGGGGTCACCAGACAAGGCTAGATCAGGATCCATTCCGCGATCGGAATGGGCGCGCGAGGCGGATCGGGAGCGGATTCACACCACCTCCCAGCGGCGGCAAAGCCCGATAGGGCAGGATGGGCGGGTTCGTCTCTACGTCTCGAGGTCTTCCGTGCGCATCCGCCTTGCCGCTGCTCTGTCCGCCGTCGCAGCGACGGCTCTCCTGCTGTCCGGCTGTGCCGGTGCCGCGAACCCCTCGGCCTCGCCGTCTCCGTCGGCGTCGTCGTCGTGCCTGCTCGACGCGAAGCCGGGCAAGGCCTCCGACGCCGTCAAGGTCGAGGGCGAGGGCAAGGACCTGAAGGTCACGGTGCCCTCCGGCACCGATGTCGACGCGGCCACCGCCGTCGAGCGCACAGTGGTGAAGAAGGGCGACGGGAAGAACGTGGTCGCCGGGGATCTGGTCTCCGTGCAGTACCGCATCGTGAACGCCACGGACGGCACCGTCCTCGACTCCAGCGCCCGTGGGGTGGACGACCAGCTGCCCGTGCTGCTCGACCCGAACCAGCAGTCACTGTTCGTCGCCGCGCTGGAATGCAAGCCGCTCGGCTCGGCGGTCGTGGTGGCGGTCCCGGGCAAGATGTTCGGTGAGGGCGGCAAGCCGGTTGTCGTCTACGCGCAGTCCACGAAGGCCCTCCCGACCGTTGCGAAGGGCAAGGAAGTCGCTCCGGTCGAGGGCATGCCGACCGTCAAGCTCGACAAGGACGGCGCTCCCGAGATCACCATCCCGAAGGCCGACCCGCCCGCGGCGACCACCATCGCGAACCTCAAGCAGGGCGATGGCCCGACGGTGCAGAGCGGCGACTACGTGATCGTGCAGTACCGCGGCGTGACCTGGGCGGATGGCAAGGAGTTCGACTCCAGCTGGAAGCGGAAGGCTCCGGCGCAGTTCCAGACCACGGGCGTGGTGACCGGCTTCAAGAAGGCGCTCGAAGGCCAGAAGGTCGGCTCGCAGGTGCTGGTCGTCATCCCGCCGGCCGAAGGGTATGGCGACAAGGCCAGCGGCTCGATCCCCGCGAACTCGACGCTGGTGTTCGTGATCGACATCCTCGGCACGGTCCCCACGGCGGCCCCCGCGCAGTGACCCGCCGCTGATCGAACGAGGGCCCGTGAGCATCGCCGATGCCACGGGCCCTCATCCGTCGGCGGAGCACGGCCTAGGCTGAGGCCATGCGTCGCGTCCTCATCCTCGGCTCCACCGGCTCCATCGGCACTCAGGCTCTCGACGTCATCAAGGCGAATCCGGATCGGTTCGAGCTGGTCGGCCTCGCCGCGGGTACGCAGGCCGACCTGCTGCAGCAGCAGGCCGAGGAGTTCGGCGTGGACGACACGGCACTCGGCGCCGCCGAGGCGGAGCAGCTGGTCCGCGACGTCGAGGCCGATGTCGTGCTCAACGCGATCACCGGATCCATCGGCCTCGGTTCGACGCTCGCGGCCCTCAAGGCCGGCCGCACGCTGGCTCTGGCGAACAAGGAGTCGCTCATCGTCGGCGGCGCCCTCGTCACCGCACTCGCGCAGCCGGGTCAGATCGTGCCCGTCGACTCCGAGCATTCCGCCATCGCGCAGGCGCTGCGCTCAGGCACCAAGCAGGAGGTGCGCCGCCTCGTCGTCACGGCCTCCGGCGGTCCCTTCCGTGGCCGGACCCGCGAGCAGATGGCCGCCGTCACACCGGTCGAGGCGCTGGCGCACCCGACCTGGGACATGGGACGCATGGTCACGACCAACTCGGCGACGCTCGTGAACAAGGGGCTCGAGGTCATCGAGGCGCATCTGCTCTTCGACGTGGACTACGAGCGGATCGAGGTGGTGGTGCACCCGCAGTCGATCGTGCACTCGATGGTGGAGTTCGTGGACGGATCCACGATCGCCCAGGCCTCTCCGCCCGACATGCGCCTGCCGATCTCGCTGGGGCTCGACTGGCCGAACCGCGTGGGCGGTGCGGGGCGGCCGATCGATTGGACGAAGGCGGCGAGCTGGACGTTCGAGCCGCTCGACAACGCGGCCTTCCCATCCGTGGTCCTGGCTAAGCAGGTCGGACGAGCGGGGCGCACCTACCCCGCCGTGTACAACGCCGCGAACGAGCAGGCCGTGAACGCCTTCCACGAGGGGCGGCTGGGCTTCCTCGCCATCGTCGACACCATCGAGCGGGTGGTCGACGCGCATGATCCGCCGGACGAGCTCACCGTCGAGAGCCTCGCGGCCGCGGAGCAGTGGGCGAGGGCGACGGCCGACCGGATGATCGCCGCTCAGGCGTGAGCTTTCGGATCCCGCGGATCCTGGCGACTGCACAGCCTCGGCACGGGCGTTTCCTAGCCCGGCACCGGTAGCGTGGCGGGGTGGAGATCCTGCTGTACGTCGCTGGCCTGCTGTTCGTGCTGGTCGGACTCGGGGTGTCGATCGCCCTGCACGAGCTGGGGCACCTCGTGCCCGCCAAGCTGTTCGGCGTGCACGTCGGCCAGTACATGATCGGCTTCGGTCCCCGGCTGTTCTCGAAGAAGATCGGCGAGACCGAGTACGGCGTCAAGGCGCTGCCGATCGGCGGCTTCATCTCGATGTCGGGCATGTACCCGCCCTCGCCCGGCGACGAGGGCGACGAGGGCGGGCGGAGCCGGTCGCGCGGCGCCTTCCGCACCCTCATCCAGGACGCCAGGGCCGCCAACGACGAGACCATCGACCCCGAGCGCGCGAGCCGCGTCTTCTACCTGCTCCCGGTCTGGAAGCGCGTCATCGTCATGTTCGGCGGACCGTTCATGAACCTCGTGCTGGCGGTCGTGATCTTCACCGTGCTGCTGAGCGGGATCGGTCTTCAGCAGGGTACGACCACCATCGCCTCGGTCTCGGAATGCGTGCTGCCGGCCGGATCCACGCAGACCTCGTGCTCCGCCTCGGATCCGGTGGCCCCTGCGGCGCAGGCCGGGGTCAAGCCGGGGGACAGGATCGTCTCGGTCGACGGGAAGGACGTCCGCACGTTCGCCGAGGCCAGCGCGATCATCCAGGCATCACCCGGAAAGGCAATCCCGCTCGTCGTCGAGCGCGCCGGATCACGGCTCACTCTGCAGCTGACCCCGGTCGCCGCGCAGCGCCAGGAGGCGGACGCCAACGGGCGCGCCGTCGTCGACGACAAGGGCAACGCCGTCATGCACACGGTCGGCTATGCCGGAGTCGGCGCCCAGCTCGCCTACGTGCAGCAGCCGCTGTCCGCGGGCTTCGAGCAGGCGATGGCGAACACCGGATCCGTCGTGCAGCTCATCGGCAACCTGCCGGTGCGGCTGTGGGATGTGGGCGTCTCCCTGGTCACCGGCACGCCGCGCGATCCGAACGGTCCGCTCAGCGTGATCGGGGTCGGCCGCATCGCCGGCGAGGTGGCGGCAGCGGATGCGCCGCTTCTGAACCGGTTCGCCGTGCTGCTGAGCCTCATGGGGTCGCTGAACATCGCGCTGTTCGTGTTCAATCTCATCCCGCTGCTGCCCCTGGACGGCGGGCACATCGTGGTCGCGCTGTGGGACGGGCTGAAGCGAGCGTGGGCGAAGCTCTTCCAGCGTCCGAAGCCCAAGCCCGTGGACGCCACGCGGCTCGTGCCGCTCACGATCGTCGTGGCGGCGCTGCTGGTCGGCATGGGCGGCCTGCTGCTCGTGGCCGACCTGTTCCACCCGGTGTCGATCGGCTGAATCACCGGGGCCGACGCAGATCCGGATCGTGACCGTGTATCAGGGGGACAGGCGCCGACTCTCTAGGGACGTACGCTGCGGGCACCCGTAGCCGTCCCTCTAGGAAAGGCCCCCGATGAACACCGTCGCAAAGACGCGGCGTGCCGTGATCACAGGTCTTGCGATCGCCCTCGCCACCGCCCTCCTCACACCGGCTCCCGCCTTCGCGAGTCCGGTCGGCCAGAACCAGACCGTCGCCTTCAGCCAGGCGATGGATCTGCCCGCCGCCGACTACACCGTCACCGGTGCCCTGAACGGCACCGCGACCCTCACCACCCACCTGGCGCTCGCGCAGTCGGACGTCGTCTCCGCCGGATGGGACGACAGCACGGTCCGCCAGGGCGGAGCGGTCGATCCGGTTCTCACCCGGCAGCCCGGCGCCGGCACGCTCACCGTGGAGCACACCGTCGGCTTCTCCGGGTCGGTGGACGTCAGCGGCAGCTCCGTCCCCATCGCGTTCGCGCCCACGGTCATGAACGCCAGCACGCCGTGCAGCCTCGGTGCGGATGGCGACACCGCCACGTGCATCGCAGAGTCCAGCGACGTGACCGTGGTCCCGCCGCCGTGCCCTGACATCCCCGGATCGGTCCCCGACGCCAACACGTGTCCGCTCAACCCGCAGGTCTCGGCCAAGCTGCGCACGACCGCGACGTTCTCGGTGTCCGCGGTTGCGGCGACGAGGTCGCTGAACGGTCAGACCGGCCCTCTGGACCTCGGCACTGGTCAGCCGGTGACGGATCAGGTGTCGGTGCCCTGTACGACGCCGGTGGGCGCCCCGGTGACGTACGGACTGTCCGGCCTCGGGCTGCAGGGCACCGTGCACACGGTGACCGAGCTGGTCTGGACGGTCGAGGTCTCGGCGCCTGCGGTCATTCCGGTCGTGGTGCCGTACCCGCCGTTCACCCTTCCGGGCGCGCCGAACATCACGGTGTACGACGCGACAGACGCGCTCGCCACGAACGACAGCGCTTTCGCGGAGACGGCATCCGATGTGTCCTACGCGCTCGGCAGCGCGATGGCGAACAACGTGCCGCCCACCGTGACGGCCGCTCCGACGTTCACCGGAGACGAGGGGAGTGCGATCCCGTTCAGCGCGGTCGCGACAGGACCGTGCGCCGCGGGAGCCACGTTCGTGTGGAGCTTCTCCGACGGAGGCACCGCATACGGCAGCCCCACGACGCACGTGTTCGCGGAGTCCGGTCCGTTCTCGGGCATGGTCGCCGCGACCGACGTGACGGGCCTGTCCGGCACGACGACGTTCGGCGTCGGGGTGAACAACCTTCCGCCGGCCGTGATCGTGACGCCGGCCGACCCGACCGTCGCATGGGGGCGTCCGCTGACGCTGCAGGCGCAGGCAACGGATCCGGGCGCCGCCGAGCAGTCCACGCTGACGTACGCGTGGGACTTCCACGACGGCTCGGCGATCGTGACGGGCGGACCCTCGGAGACGCACCAGTGGGCGGATCCGGGAACCGCGCAGGTCACCGTGACGGTGTGCGATCGCCACGGCGCCTGCACCGCCAAGGACGTCTCGGTCACGGTGCGCGCCCGCAGTACGAGCACGTCGTTCACGGGCGATCTGACGGCGACCTACTCGGCCCCTGTCGCCTACCGGGGCACGGTGATCGACGAGTTCGGGCGGCCCGTCAACGGCGCGGCGGTGGCCTTCACCACGGCCGGCGGTGTGACGCAGCTCGCCACGGCGACCGCGGACGGCTCCGGGACGGCTGCGGCGACCGTGACGGAGACGCTCTCGAGCGGCTCCTATCCGATCACCGCGGCGTTCGCGGGCGATGCCCGGTACGTCGCGAGCAGCTCCGCGGCCGTCTCGCAGACGGTGACGTCGATGGCCTCGGCGATCGCCTACACGGGCACGCTGTCCAGCAAGCCGAACGCGAAGATCCCGCTGTCCGCGACCGTGACCGACGTGCTCGGCCGTCCGATCGCGAACCAGACCGTGACGTTCGTGATCGGCAGCCAGACCGTGACCGCCCAGACGGGCGCGAACGGGGTGGCCTCCACCGCACTGAAGCTGACGCTGAAGCCGGGCACCTACCCGGTCTCCGTGTCCTGGGCCGGGATCGCCGGACGGTATGCCGGGGCGAGCTGGAGCGGAAGTTTCAAGCTGAACACCAAATAGGCGATGCCTGCCGAGGAGGCGCCGTCGGGATCGGCGGCGCCTCCTCGTGCGCCAAGGGGAGGCCGGGCTCAGCGCCCGTCGAGCGCGTGCCCGACGAGGCGCTGCAGCGTCGTCATCCCGTCCCGGGACAGGATCGACTCCAGGTGGCCCTGCACCGACGCGAACCCCGGCCCGCGCAGCGCGTACACATCGCCGGAGATCGGATCCGCCGACACCTCGGCCACGCCGGCTGCCGTCGTGCCCGGCGCCACGCGTGCCGTGAACGTGTTGTAGAAGCCGATCGAGGCGTCCTGGCCGAACACCGGCACCGACTTCTGCAGCCCCTGGTGCGGGCTGGCGAGCGGTGCGAGCGCGATCCTGAGGGAGTCCGCGAGGATCTGGTGGCTGAGGCACACGGCGAGCAGCGGGCGTCCGTTCTCGCGGCGCCGTGCGACGAGCGCGCGCATCCGGGCGATGCGGGGCGAGGAGTCGTCTCGCGGATCGCCCGGGCCCGGGCCCGCGATGAGCAGATCCGCGGCGTCGATCTCCGCGTCGTCGGCGTCGGCCCACGGCTGGATCCGCACGTCGAGTCCGAGGTGGCGCAGCTGGTGCGCGAGCATCGTCGTGAACCGGTCCTCGGCGTCGACCACCACGGCCGTGCGGCCGGCGAAGGGCGCGGTGGCCGTCGCCCCGGTGCCGCCATCCTGCGGGTTGATCCAGAACTCCGCGAGGCGGGCGTTGCGCGAGGCGAGCAGCGCCTGGATCCCGGGATCCTCGGCCGGGGTCGAGCCGGATCCGGGGGCGTCGGCGTCCTCGCGCGCCTCGGCGGCGGTGTCCCGCGACACGGCGCCGATCGCGCCCAGCACGCCGGCGGCCTTGCCGTGGGTCTCGCCGACCTCGCCGGCGGGGTCGGAGTGGCGCACGAGCGTGGCGCCGACCGGGACGCTCACCTCGCCATCCTTCAGATAGACGGTGCGGATGAGGATCGGCGCGTCCAGGTCGTGTCCGCCGGCATCGTTCGGGGTGAAGAGCGCTGCCACGCCCGAGTAGTAGCCGCGGGGCTTGCGCTCGTGCCGGCGGATCACCGTGCACGCGTTCTGCATCGGGGATCCGGTCACGGTCGGCGCGAACATCGTCTCGCGCAGGATGTCGCGCGGGTCCAGTCGGCTGCTGCCGCGCAGCATGTACTCGGTGTGGGTGAGGCGCGACATCTGCTTGAGGTGCGGACCGGTGATCCGGCCGCCGTCGGAGCAGACGGCGCTCATCATCTTGAGCTCCTCATCGACCACCATGAAAAGCTCCTCCGTCTCCTTCGTGGAGGAGAGGAATTCGCCGAGCGCGGCCGTCGTCGAGCCGCCGGCAGGATGGCGGAACGTGCCGGAGATCGGATTCATGGTCACCACGCCGCCCTGCGCGACGACGTGCGCCTCGGGGCTCGCGCCGACGGCGACCACGCCCGGGGTGACGACCGCGAACGTCCAGTATGCGCCGCGCTCGTGCTCGAGCAGCGCCCGGAACCAGGTGAGCGCCGCCGTGCGCTCCGTGTCGGGGATAGCCGTGTCGATGCGGGCCGTGTAGTCGCGGCGGATCACGAAGTTGGCGCCCTCACCGCGGCCGATCTCGTCGGCGATCACGCGCTCGACGATGGCCGCATACTCCTCGTCGCTGAGGTCGAAGCCACCGTCGTGCAGCGGGATCGGATCGGCGGGCAGCGCCGCCCGCACCTCGTCGGCCGGCAGGTACTGGTGCTCGTCCACGATCAGGCAGCGCAGCGGGGCGCCGTCGTCCTGCGCCTCGAAGCCACGCTCGCGCACCTGGCGATAGGGGACGAGTGAGAACACCTCCCGGCGTTCGTCACCGGAGCCGAGGGGGATGTCGGCGAGGTTCGTCACATCGACGATCTCGCCGGTGAGCAGCTCGACGCTGTCCGAGCCTTCGCGGGCGAGCAGGACGAACGACGAGTCGAGAGCGTGGATCCGGTCGGCGGTGGTCATGAAGGTGCTCCTGAGAGAGGGATCCGACGCGGCAGAAATGACAAGACCGCCCCGGAAGGCGGTCTGGATCGTGGGTCGCGAACTCTCCGCCTAAGAGGCGGGCCACCAAGAGCGGTTCGCGGACATGCGCCGAAACTACCACACCGGTGCAGCGGGGCAGCACGCCATGACGTTCGCGGCGCGCGCTCAGCTCGCGCGCGGATCCCGTCCAGCCGCGCACGGGTAACCTGGGAGACGTGCCAGCCGTGAACCTGGGGATGCCCAAGATCCCCGACGTCCTCGCCCCGCGACGCAAGAGCCGCCAGATCAAGGTGGGCAAGGTGCTCGTCGGTGGCGGTGCTCCTGTCAGCGTGCAGTCGATGACGACCACCAAGACCACCGATATCAACGGGACGCTGCAGCAGATCGCCGAGCTCACGGCCTCCGGCTGCGAGATCGTGCGCGTCGCCGTGCCGTCGCAGGACGACGCGGACGTGCTGCACATCATCGCGAAGAAGAGCCAGATCCCGGTCATCGCCGACATCCACTTCCAGCCGAAGTACGTGTTCCAGGCGATCGACGCCGGCTGCGCGGCCGTGCGTGTCAACCCGGGCAATATCCGCAAGTTCGACGATCAGGTCGGCGCCATCGCCGCCGCGGCGAAGGCCGCGGGAGTGTCGCTGCGCATCGGCGTGAACGCCGGCTCTCTCGACCCGCGCCTGCTCGAGAAGTACGGCAAGGCCACCCCGGAGGCGCTCGCCGAGAGCGCGCGCTGGGAGGCGTCGCTGTTCGAGGAGCACGACTTCCACGACTTCAAGATCTCCGTCAAGCACAACGACCCGGTCGTGATGGTGAAGGCCTACCGCCTTCTCGCCGCGATGGGCGACTGGCCGCTGCACCTCGGCGTCACCGAGGCGGGCCCCGCGTTCCAGGGCACCATCAAGTCGGCGACCGCGTTCGGGATCCTGCTCGGCGAGGGCATCGGCGACACGATCCGCGTGTCCCTGTCGGCGCCCCCCGCCGAAGAAGTCAAGGTCGGGCACCAGATCCTGCAGTCCCTGAACCTGCGCGAGCGCAAGCTCGAGATCGTGTCCTGCCCGTCCTGCGGGCGCGCCCAGGTCGACGTCTACACGCTCGCCGAGAACGTGACCGAGGGTCTCAAGGACATGACCGTGCCGCTGCGCGTGGCCGTCATGGGCTGCGTCGTGAACGGCCCGGGCGAGGCCCGCGAGGCCGACCTCGGCGTCGCCTCCGGCAACGGCAAGGGGCAGATCTTCGTCAAGGGCGAGGTCATCAAGACCGTGCCCGAGGAGGACATCGTGGCCACGCTCATCGAGGAGGCGAACCGCATCGCCGACGAGATGGGCCCGGGCGCGCCGCTCGGCACCGCGCAGGTCGTCACGTCGTGACCAGCGCCACGATCGTCACCTTCCCTTCGGGGTCCCTCGTCGAGTCCGCGCGTGTCGTGGGTGTGCATCCGGCGGACGACGGCGCCGTCGTCGTCCTGGACCGCACCCCGTTCCACCCGGTCGACCACACCTGGCCGGACCAGCCGGGGGACCGGGGTTCGCTACGCGTGGACGACGTCGAGGTCGCGGTGACCGAGGCGGTCATGGCGGCGGTGAGCGACGAGGGCGAGGTCGCGGTCGGAGCGGACATCCCGGTCAAGCGCGGCGCGGAGGGCTGGACCTGGCTCGTGGGGCACCGCATCGAGGCGGTGCCGTCGGTGCTCGCCGCCGGGGCTGCGGCCGAGGCCACCGTCGATGCGGCGTACCGCGCGGGGCTGAGCCGCGGGCACACCGCCTGTCACCTCGCTTCGCTGGCCCTGGACCTCGCGGTCGCCGACCTGTGGCGCAAGGACGCCGGATCCGACGCGCTGGGGAACCCCGACTTCGAGGGGCGCGCGAATCAGACCAGTTTCATCCATGAGGACGGCGCGGTCGATGAGTACCGCCTCGGCAAGAGCCTGCGCAAGGCCGGCTTCGACACCGAGGGCTTCGCGGCCTCGCTGGGGGAACGCGAGGAGCGCATCAACGCGCAGCTCGCCGCGTGGGTCGCGTCCGGGGCACCGAGCCGGGTCGAGGTCGAGGGCGAGACCATCGTCGATCGCCGCCGCTGGGTGTGCGAGCTGCCCGAGGGCACCGCGTCGATCCTGTGCGGAGGCACGCATGCCTCGTCCCTCGCGGAGTTCGTGTCGATCACGGTGACGCTGGATCTTTCCGATCCGCAGCTGCTGGTGATGACGACGTCGGCGGTCCCCGTACAGGCTTAGCGCCGCTCCAACCCCCGATCGTCGATCCAGGTCCGCCACGGCGACACCGTCCGGATGAAGGCCACGGCATCGAACGCGTCCCGTGCATGGCCGGGCTGGATCACGTCGCCGTTGTGCCAGCCGGTGGTCGCGTCGACGGCGGCGGCCGCGTCCGGAGGGAGCGTACGCAGGTCCACCACGGCGTCACCGATGCCCGAGCGTGCCAGCACCGCGTCCAGGCTGGACTCCTCGAGTGGTGCGAGCGGGGCGATGAACGGACGGGAGTGTCCGGGCGGATCCGCGGGGTCCGGCCGGTGCAGCCATTGCTCGCCGCCGCCGAACGCGGTGCCGATCACCACGAGGTCGTCGCCGAGCCGATCGGCGAGATGCCCGCCCATGGTCGTCATCTCCTCCAGTACGAACGGGGGAGCGGAGAACGGGGTGCGCTGCACGTGCCCGTTGGCCGCGGCGACGAGGATGCGGGGCTCGCGCTGCAGGATCCACTCGACGGTGTCGGCCATCCATTCGTCACGGATGTTCGCGGCAGGCCAGGTCCGGGTAGGGCCGGCGGTCATCGCCTGCAGGAATGCGTCGGCTGCGCGGGCGGCCTCCGCCGCACGGATCGCGAAGTCCACGCGCGCCTCGGCGTCCGCGTCGCCGCCGAGCCCGGCGATCTCCTCGCGTCGGCGGGCGCGGATCCGTGCGGCGAGGTCGGCGATGCCGACCGTGATCGCGGCGCGATCCGGGTCGGGCAATGTCAGATACGCCTGGATCGACGGCGCCGCCTGTGCCAGGCCGGCGCGGTCGTCGGGAAGATACGCGAACCGGGGCAGCACTGCGGCGCGCACGTGTGCGGCGTAGAGCGGATCCGCTTCGTCGAGCACCTCGAGCGCGGCCACGATGCCCGGCAGTGCGCTCGCCGAGGAGTCGGGCAAGTCCATCCCGTACCACCCCGGAGCCGATCGTCCGGTCGCGGTGCGCTCGCGCATCCAGGTGAGCTGATCGAGCATCTCCTGGCACGCGCCGAACCGGTACGAGACCCCGTCGCGCAGGGCGTTGCGCAGGCCGTCACTGCCGGTGCGGATCCATCCGTCGACGTGCCGACCTTCAGGCAGGCCGCTCTCCGCTACCAGCGCCGTGAACCCGGCGCGACGATGGAGGAATCGGAACAGGCGATGGCGCAGTGCGAAGAACTCGTGCACGCGGTGCATCGACTCGCCGATCGCGACGACACGGGCATCGCCCACGATGTCCAGAAGCGGCTCGAGGTCCGCGTCGTCCTCCTCGTCGGGGTTGAGCGTGCGCAGACGATGCGCGTGGGTGCGCAGCCCCGCCGAGAGCGCCTCCGCAGAGTCGTCAGACGACGGCAAAGGAGACCTGCCCCTTCGCGACGTCGACCGAGTCCAGCCTCACCCGGATCGTCGACCCTGCCACTGCCGAATCCGGCAGCCCCAGCGATGCGGTCACGGGCGGATCCGTGATCTGCACCGTTCCACGCGTACCGCCCCGGCGGATCACGACCGCATCGAAGGTCTCGCCGACGCGCGGTGCCAGCAGAGCCGCCTCCACGAGGTCGAGGGTGCGCGAGTTCAGCGTCGACGAGCGCTGAGCGGACGCGCGCATGAGATCCGGAACCTGCGCCAGGCTCTCGTGCACCCATGCCGGGATCACCTCGCGGCGGCTCACGGCCAGCGAGATCGTGAGCGACCAGCGGTCGACGAGGCGCCGCAGCGGAGCGGTGGCATGGGCGTACGGCGCAGCGATCGCCGCCTGCGTCGTCTCCGCCGGCGCCTCGCCGTCGAACGCGACGTACCCCGCACCGCGGAACAGCGCCGACGCCGCCTCCAGGATCGGCAGGGTGCGCGGGTCGTCCTTGCCGAGTCCTCGCAGGTAGTCGCCGTACCGTCCGCCGGTCCACGGCACGCCGAGCGCCTCGGTCTGCCGCCGGAACGTCTCGAACGCGGCGTCGTCGGGCTGAGGCATGGTGCGCAGGATCCCCACTTTGGCCTGCAGCATCAGCTGCGCCGCCGCCATGCCCGTCATGAGCGACAGCTGCGCGTTCCAATCCTCGATCGGCAGTGGCGAGCGACGGTCGATCGCGTACGAGCCGTCGTCGCGGCGCACCACTTCTTCGTCGGGCAGATTCAGGCTCGCGCCGCCGCGCTGCGCCTCCTGGTCCAGGCGCAGCCGGCCGACCTCGGGCAGGAGCGCGGCCGGTGTGTCCCGTCCGGCGTCGAGGTCGGCCTGGGTCGTGACGTAGTCCAGCTTCGCGCGGGACCGGATCAGCGCCCGCTCGAGACGGGTATCGGTGACGGATCCGGCAGCGTCGAGTGCGAAGGTCCAGACCAGAGCCGGACGGTCCTGATCCGGCAGCAGCGAGGCGCGGTCCTCGCTGAGCACCGGCGGATGCAGCGGGATCGTGCCATCCGCGGCATACAGCGTCTCGCCGCGGGCGCGAGCCGCCTCGTCGAGCGCGCCACCCGGTGTCACGAACGACGGGACGTCCGCGATCGCGTACCGCACGGTGTAGCCGGATCCGCTCCGCTCGATCTGGAAGGCCTGGTCGAGATCCATGGATCCGGCCGGGTCCAGCGTCGCGAACGCGATGTCGCGCAGGTCCAGGTCCGGCGTCGGAGCCGTGGCGGACGCCGCCTCGGCGAGCGCCTCGGGCGAGAACTCGGTGGGCGCGTCGATCTCGGTGCGCAGGGCCGCGAGCGCGGTGGCGAGCTCTGACTGCGCGGCGGACGGGGCGACGTGCGATCGGCGCTGAGGCATGGGTTCAGCCTAAGCCGGGCCCCCTATCGAGGGCGGGCATTAGCGTGGTGTCATGACCAGCACCGCCGACAAGGCCCGCACCCTCGCCGCGCTCTACGCGGCCCCCGAGATCCTCCGCGTCGTCAACGTGTGGGACGTCGTCTCCGCAAAGGCGATCGCCGCCCTTCCGGAGACCACGGCCATCGCCACGGCCGGCCATTCGATCGCCTCGTCCTTCGGCTACGCCGACGGCGCGATCCCGCGCGAGCTCATGCTCGACATGGTCGGGCGCATCGCCGCCGCCGTGGAGCTGCCCGTGACCGCTGATCTCGACGACGGCTACGACGACGCGGGGGAGACGGTTCGTCTCGCGATCGGCGCGGGCGTGGTCGGCGCCAACATCGAGGACCGGCTGCGCCCCCTCGCCGAGGCGGCGGCGAATGTCGAGGCGATGATCCGCGCAGGTTCGGCCGAGGGCGTCCCGTTCGTGCTGAACGCGCGCACCGACGCCTTCGTCCGTGGTGGCGGACGCCCGGTCTCCGAGTCGCTCGCCGACGCGATCGAGCGCGGCCGCGCCTACCTGGACGCCGGAGCCACCTGCGTGTTCGTGCCGGGCATCCTCGACGCCGACACCACCCGCGCCCTCGTCGACGGGATCGGGCACGGCAAGGTCAGCGTGATCGGTCTGCCCGGCGCGCTCACCTCGACCGAGTACGAGGCGCTCGGCGCCGCCCGGATCTCCTTCGGTCCGCTGCCGCAGCGGGTCGCCCTCACCGCGCTGCAGGACAACGCCGCCGAGATCTACGCCGGGGGCATCATCCCGGCGAGCATCCGCGCGCTGAACTGACGAGCGTCGGCCCCTGAGCCGATCCGTCCGACCGATCGCCCCGCCTGCGCACCCGCACAGGCGGGGCGATCGCCGTCACTAGACTTGTGCCGTGGTGACTCGTCTCTCGAACTTCTTCCTCCGTACGCTCCGCGAAGACCCGGCCGGCGCCGAGGTTGCGAGCCACAAGCTGTTGATCCGCGCCGGATACATCCGACCGCAGGCTGCCGGCATCTTCGCCTGGCTCCCACTGGGTCTGCGCGTCAAGGCGCGGATCGAGAAGGTCGTCCGTGAGGAGATGGCTGCCGCGGGCGCTCAGGAGGTGCATTTCCCCGCCCTCATGCCGCGCGAGGCATACGAAGCGACAGGGCGCTGGGAGGAATACGGCGACCTGCTCTTCCGCCTGAACGATCGCAAGGGTGGCGACTACCTCCTCGCGCCCACGCACGAGGAGGCGTTCACTCTGCTCGTGAAGGACCTGTACTCCTCGTACAAGGACCTGCCGCTGACGATCTACCAGATCCAGGACAAGTACCGGGACGAGGCCCGGCCCCGGGCCGGACTCCTGCGCGGCCGTGAGTTCACGATGAAGGACGCGTACTCCTTCGACGCCAGTGACGCCGGCCTCGACGCCAGCTATCAGGCACAGCGTGACGCCTACGAGCGGATCTTCCAGCGCCTCGGGCTGGAATACGTCATCGTGCAGGCCGATGCCGGGGCGATGGGCGGCTCCCGCAGCGAGGAGTTCCTGCACCCGACCCCCGTCGGCGAGGACACCTTCGTGCGTTCCGGTGGCGGCTACGCGGCCAACGTCGAGGCGTACACGACGGCCGTCCCCGACGTGGTCCCGTTCGACGCCGACGGCGCTCCCGTGATCTTCGACTCGCCGAACACGCCCACGATCGAGACGCTGGTGGCGCACGCGAACGCGAACCTCGAGGGGGAGTTCACCGCGGCCGACACGCTCAAGAACGTCGTGCTCGCGCTCACTCACCTCGACGGCACCCGCGAACTGGTCGTCGTCGGGATCCCGGGCGACCGCGAGGTCGATGAGAAACGCGCCGAGGTCGCCTTCGCTCCCGCCGAAGTCGAAGCCGCGACGGCGGACGACTTCGAGAACAACCCGCTGCTCGTCAAGGGCTACATCGGCCCGTGGTCGCCCACGGGGGCGATCCTCGGCGAGGAGTCCGCGACCGGGATCCGTTACCTCCTCGATCCCCGCATCGTCGAAGGCACGAGCTGGATCACCGGCGCCAACATCGACCAGAAGCACGCGCACTCCGTGATCGCCGGCCGTGACTTCGCCGCAGACGGCGTCGTGGAGATCGCGAACGTGCGCGAGGGCGACCCCGCGCCCGACGGATCCGGCCCGGTGCATCTCGCGCGCGGCATGGAGATCGGCCACGTCTTCCAACTCGGCCGCAAGTACGCCGAGGCGCTCGGGCTGAAGGTGCTCGACGAGAACGGCAAGCTGGTGACCGTCACGATGGGCTCCTACGGCATCGGCGTGACCCGGATCCTCGCGATCATCGCCGAGCTCAACAACGACGAGAAGGGACTGATCTGGCCCGCCGCGGTCGCGCCGTTCGACGTTCACGTGGTGGCGGCCGGTCGCGATCAGCTCGCCTTCGATGTCGCGGCTGACGTGTCCGCGCAGCTCGAGGCAGCCGGGCTCGACGTGCTGTACGACGACCGCCCCAAGGTCTCGCCCGGTGTGAAGTTCGGCGACGCCGAGCTGGTCGGCGTGCCGCGTGTGCTCGTCGTCGGCCGCGGTGCCGCCGACGGCCAGGTCGAGCTGTGGGACCGCCGCACCGGCGAACGTGACACCGTCTCCATCGAGAAGGCAGTGCAGTCGCTCACTGCGCGCTGAGCGACGACACCTTGCGAAGCCCCGCGCATCCGACGAGGATGCGCGGGGCTTCGTCGTGAGATCCGTGCGGGGCAGCCCGGTTCGCGGCGCGCTGGGTCGGCCGCCGGCGCGCGTCCTGCAGGATGGAGACATGGAGACCACGCCTGCCGCCTGGCTGCGAGCACGCCCCGCGCTCACCGGATCCGCACCGGCGCTGCACCCCGGATCGGTGCCGGACGATCCGCTCGCCCTCTTTCTGAACTGGATCACCACCGCGGCCGAGGCGGGAGTCGCCGAACCGCATGCGGCGACCCTGGCGACGGTCGATGCCGATGGCGTTCCGGACTCGCGCACGCTCATCCTCAAGGATGTCGACGAGCGCGGCTGGGCGTTCGCCGGACCGCGCTCATCCGCCAAGGGGCAGCAGCTCGCGGCGAACCCCGCGGCCGCCCTGAACTTCTGGTGGCAGCCGGTGCTGCGCGCCGTGAGGGTGCGCGGCCCCGTGCGCGAAGCCGCGTCCGACGAGAGCGCGGCCGACCTCGCGGCGCGATCGGCCGCGGCGCGGGCCGGTGTGGCCGAGGGGGACTGGGTGCTCTGGCGGATCGTGCCGAGCCGGATCGAGTTCTGGCAGGGCTCGACCGATCGTCGGCATACCCGCATCGTGTACACGCGCGACGGATCAGGATGGCTCCGGACACGGCGTGATGGTGAGGAAGCGCGCGAGAGCGCAGAGGAGGAGAGTGCATGAGCGACTACGAGGTCATGAGCATCGGCAGCCCGGACGAATGGCGGGACTTCCACGGCGGGTTCGACGAGTCTCGCTCCCGCGACGGACGACGCGTCGTCGATCATGAGCTGACCATGCAGTACATCGGCATGACCGCCAACGCCCTGATTCCCGGCGAGGAGGCGGGCTACTGGCACACCCACTCCCGGATCGAGGAGCTCTACGTCTTCCTCGCCGGGCACGGTCAGATGGGTGTCGGCGACGATGTCGTGGAAGTCGGGCCCGGCACGGTCGTGCGCGTCGGCCAGGGCGTGCCGCGCACATGGCGCGCGCGACCGGACAGCACCGGCGAACTGCGCTGGCTATGCATCCGCGCCGGTGGCGAGGCGCTGCCGTACTTCCCCGACGACAGTGCGCGGCTGCCGGAGCGGCCGATGCCCTGGACTGCGCTGGGCTGAGAGAGCCCACGGGGCATCGTCCGCTCCGCGCGGCGGCACCCGCCCTTCATCGCGGCGTGACACGCTGGAGGCATGACCGACGAGATCCTGCCTCCGACCCTCCGGGCCGAGATCAACACGGTGCTCGACGGCGCCGGAGTGCGCGCCGACCGGCGTCTCATCCTGCGTATGCTGCAGACCGCAGTGCTGCTCGGCGAGGACGGCGCGGACCGTCTCGACCTGAAGATCGCCTCCGCCGCGCTCAGCGAGATGCGTGATGCGTTCCGGCTGTTCGCGCCGTTCCACGGGGTTCCGAAGGTAACGGTTTTCGGATCCGCCCGCACCGCCCAGGACGACCCGCTGTACCGGCAGGCGCGCGACGTGGCGGCCGCGCTCGCCGCGGAGGGCTGGATGGTGGTCACGGGCGCGGGCCCGGGGATCATGCAGGCCGCTGCTGAGGGCGCGGGCCCCGAGCGCTCTCTCGGGGTGTCCATCCGACTCCCGTTCGAGGAGAAGGCGAACACGATCGTCGGCGAGCAGGAGCACGTCGTGGCGATGAAGTACTTCTTCACGCGCAAGCTCATGCTGATGAAGGAGTCCCGCGGCTTCATCTGCCTCCCCGGCGGCTTCGGCACCCTGGACGAGATGTTCGAGCTGCTCACCCTGCAGCAGACCGGCAAGGCCGAACCCATGCCGATCGTGCTGCTGGACGAGCCCGGCGGGACGTTCTGGCGCGGCCTGGAGCGCTTCGTGCAGGAGGACCTCGCACCGACCGGGGTGATCTCTCCCGGCGACTTCGACCGCGTCCAGATCACGGACTCGGTGTCGGAGGCGACGGCCGTCATCACCGGGTTCTGGCGCAACTACGACTCGCTGCGGTGGGTGGGCGATCTGCTGGTGCTGCGGCTGCGCGCCGCTGCGACCTCCGACGAGATCGCCCAGCTGAACGAGCAGTTCGGATCCCTGCTCTCATCCGGCCGCATCGAAGCATCCGGCCCGCACCCGGCCGAACTGGCCGACAAGGACCGGGTCGAGCTGCCGCGGCTGTCGATGCACCTGGATCAGCGCGCGGTCGGCGGCCTGTTCCGCATCATCGGTGCGATCAACCGATTCGGATCCGCGCCGCGCCGTTGACCCGGCCCGCGACTCAGGCTTCGGAGCGCAGGATCCCCGCGGCGAAGGCGTCGAGATCGACGGCGTGGCCGAGGACGCGCTCTGCGGCGCGCACCCCCGAGGCATAGGCGCCGCCGACCGTCGCCGGCTCTGCGCCCCAGGTGGCCTCTCCAGCGAAGTGCAGCATCCCGTCGACCGGGCCTGCGAGGGCGTCGTGGTCCTCGTGCGAGGATCCGGTCGCGAGGTGCGAGTAGGAGCCCTGCGAGAACGGATCCTGTCCCCAGCGCGTGATCCAGCGCGCGACCGGCGTGGGGATGTCCTCGCCGTAGAGCCGGCGCAGCGCCGCCATGGCATCGGCGGAGATCACGTCGTCGGTCAGCGTCTGCACACGCTTCCCGAACGGCCCGGCGGCGAAGGTCAGCAGCGTGGGCCGGCCGCTGATCGCGGACACGTCGTACCAGGAGTGCCAGTGCTCGCCGGG
This sequence comes from Microbacterium sp. 10L49, assembly GCF_056395125.1. NCBI lineage: Bacteria > Bacillati > Actinomycetota > Actinomycetes > Micrococcales > Microbacteriaceae > Microbacterium > Microbacterium sp. 10L49. Next base: position 924,317 of record NZ_JBFTIW010000001.1, on the reverse strand, counting down.
CTCGCCGAGAGCGCGGATCGCGTACACCCCCTCCTCCCAGAAGCGCTCGGGGAACTGCAGGAAGATCTTGTTGAACACGCCCATCCCGAGCCGCGCGATCGGATCCGCGATCTCTGCCGGCAGCGCGGGCTCGAACGCGATCGCGCCGGCCTTCAGCACGCCGAGGGGCACGGTGACGACCGCCCGTGCGGCCGTGAAGACGCCGCGATCGGTCTCGACCCGCACTCCCTCCGTGCTGCGCACGATGCGCCGCACCACGTGCTCGAGCCGGACATCGAGCCCGGCGGCGATGCGGGCGGGCAACTCGTCATAACCGCGCGGGAAGACGACCTCGTCGCCGTCGATCGCGTCCTCGTCGAGCCCGTGCGCGTCGAGGTCGCCGATCCAGGCGCCGCACTGCTCCTCGACGCGGTGCCGGAAGAACTCGCGGATCTCGTCGACGCGCTCCGGATCCATCGCATCCCGGTGCCGCTCCAGGGCGTCCAAGGCGCGCTCCGTCACCTCGAGGTAGGTGTCGCCGGGGGAGGACCGGGAGATCTCCTGCTCCACCGCGAGGTCGGCCGCGGCGACGTCGGTGACCCACTGCGCACTCTCTGCGGCGGACAGGCGCCGCGCCTCGCCGTCGAAGTCGGCGATGGGGCGGCCGCCGGCCTGGAAGCTGCCCACGGTGAACTCGATGGTCGGCACGTTCAGGGCCCGCACGAGCTCCCACAGCGGGGAATCCTCGATGCCATGGATCCAGGACGCGCCGAGATCCACGGAGAAGCCCGCGCCGCGGTCCGTGTGCATGCGCCCGCCGACCCGGTCCCGCGCCTCCAGCACGGCCACGCGCTGCCCGGCCGCGGTGAGCAGCCGCGCTGCGGTCGTACCGGACATGCCGGCGCCGATCACGATCGTGTCGAACTCGGGCACGCGTTCTCCTCGGGGGTCTTCGTCGGTGGGATCTCGGACCCGGCGGCCACCAGCCTTCGCCGAGACGGGTCTCGCCAGGGTATCGTTGTACGGATGTCGTGCGTGCGGGTGCGCGCCGACGAGAGCTGAACAGGGAGGCCGTCATGGATATCGATCTCGGGTTGCTGCGCACGATCGAGCGGGAGAAGGAGATCCCCTTCGACGAGCTGATCGCGATCATCGAACAGGCCGTCCTGACCGCCTACGCCAAGCATGACTCGGCGGAGGGCGTGCTGACCGAAGGCGCCCGCGTCGAGCTCGACCGCAAGACCGGCCACGTCGCCGTGCTGATCCCCGTGCGCGATGAGGAGGGTGCGGTCATCGGCGAGGAGGACTCCACTCCCGATGACTTCGGCCGCATCGCCGCCTTCGCCGCGAAGCAGGTCATCGGCCAGCGCCTGCGCGACATCGCCGACGACGCCGTTCTCGGCGAGTTCCGCGGCAAGGAGGGCGACATCGTCGCCGGTGTCATCCAGCAGGGCCCGAACCCGCGCATGATCCACGTCGACCTCGGATCCGTCGAGGCGATCCTCCCGCCCGAGGAGCAGGTCCCAGGTGAGGAGTACACGCACGGAACCCGCATCCGGGTCTACGTGACGTCGGTCGCCAAGGGGATGAAGGGTCCCGCGATCACCGTGTCCCGCACGCACCCGGGTCTCGTGCGCAAGCTCTTCGCACTCGAAGTGCCGGAGATCGCCGCGGGCCTCGTCGAGATCGTCGCGCTGGCCCGTGAGGCCGGGCACCGCAGCAAGATCGCGGTGAAGGCGAACGACCCCGCCATCAACGCCAAGGGCGCGTGCATCGGCGAGATGGGCCGCCGTGTCCGCGCGGTCACCGAGGAGCTCGCGGGGGAGAAGATCGACATCGTCGACTATCACCAGGATCTCGCGACGTTCGTCGCGCATGCGCTGTCGCCCGCCAAGGTCACCAGCGCGTTCGTGCTCGACGCCGGCACGAAGGCCGTGCGGGCCCTGGTGCCCGACTACCAGCTGTCGCTCGCGATCGGCAAGGAGGGGCAGAACGCCCGCCTCGCTGCGAAGCTCACCGGCGCCAAGATCGACATCCAGCCGGACTCGATCCTCGACGGGGCCTGAGCGGCCGCGTTCGCCTGCCGCGCCCGAGGTGTAAGATGGATCCTGTACGAACGTGTGTCGGTTGCCGCGCTCGTGCATCTCGCACCGCCCTGCTCAGGGTGGCAATCCGGAATGGTGAGCTCGTCTTCGACGAGCAGGCCGTGCTGCCGGGGCGGGGTGCGTGGGTGCATCCGACTCCGGAGTGCGTGGACACCGCCCTGCGGCGACGCGCCTTCGCCCGTGCACTCCGTGTGTCCACTGCGATGGAATTCCCGGAAGCAGAGAACATGCAGACCCTCGAGAAACGGCTGAACGGCTATGGAAACAAAGTGAACGGCTCGAAATGAGACCCGTCCGCGACTAGTGGTCTGCCCTGCCAGGGCGGACCGACCCTGACAGGAGAATTGTGGCTGGTAAACCACGCGTGCACGAGATCGCCGCCGAACTCGGCGTCGACAGCAAGTTTGCACTCGCGAAGCTCAAGGAGCTCGGCGAGTTCGTGAAGTCCCCCTCATCCACGATCGAGCCCCCGGTCGCGCGCAAGCTGCGTGCTGCCATCGAGGCCGACAAGCCGGCCGGCGCCGCTTCCGCGACCGCCCCGGCCGCCAAGCCTGCTGCGGCCACCCCCGCAGCAGCGTCTTCCGGCGCGCCCAAGCCCGGCCCGAAGGCGCCGACTCCCGGCCCGAAGCCGGGACCGGCCAAGCCCGCAGAGCCGACCCCGGCACCGGCGGCCGAGGCTCCCGCGGCTCCGGCTGCGCCCTCTCCGGCCCAGACCGCTGCGGAGAAGCCGTCTGCGGACAAGCCCGGCGGATCCGGCGCCCCGCGCCCCGGCGCACCTCGCCCCGGCAACAACCCGTTCGCCTCGCAGCAGGGTATGGGCTCGCGTCCCGCGGGTCCGCGTCCGGGTAACAACCCGTTCGCCTCCGCGCAGGGCATGGGCCAGCGCCCGACGCCGGGCAACATCCCGCGTCCGCAGGCTCCGCGCCCCGGCTCGCCGCGCGTCGGCGGCCCCCGTCCCGGCCCCGGCGGCCGTGCCGGTGGTCCCGGTCGTCCCGGCGGTGCCGGTCGTCCCGGCGCTCCGTTCCAGCAGCGCACCGGCGGCCCCGGCCGTCCCGGTGGTGCCGGTGCCGGTGGGTTCCAGCGCCCCGGTGGCGCTCCTGGTGCCCCGGCCGGCGGTTTCGCCGGTCGTCCCGGCGGTGGCGGCGGCCGCGGCCGCGGCCCCGGCGGCGGTACGGCCGGCGCGTTCGGCAAGGGCGGCGGCAAGAGCAAGCAGCGCAAGTCGCGGCGGGCGAAGCGGCAGGAATTCGAGATGCGGTCGGCGCCGGTCGTCGGCGGCGTCAACGTCTCGAAGGGCAACGGCGAGATCATCCGTCTGCGTCGCGGTGCTTCGATCGCCGACTTCGCGGACAAGCTCGAGGCATTGCGCGGCTACACCGTGCAGCCCGGCACGCTCGTGACGATCCTGTTCAACCTCGGCGAGATGGCCACGGCCACCGAGTCGCTGGACGAGGCGACGTTCGAGGTGCTCGGCGCCGAGCTCGGTTACACGATTCAGATGGTCTCGCCCGAGGACGAGGACAAGGAGCTCCTCGAGGGCTTCGGTCTCGACCTCGAGGCCGAGCTGGAGGCGGAGAGCGAGGAGGACCTCGAGATCCGTCCCCCGGTGGTCACCGTCATGGGTCACGTCGATCACGGTAAGACCCGACTGCTCGACGCGATCCGGCAGACCAACGTCATCGAGGGCGAGGCCGGTGGCATCACCCAGCACATCGGTGCCTACCAGGTGTGGACCGAGCACGAGGGCATCGAGCGCGCGATCACCTTCATCGACACTCCGGGTCACGAGGCGTTCACCGCCATGCGTGCCCGTGGTGCGCAGGTGACCGACATCGCGATCCTCGTGGTCGCGGCCGACGACGGCATCATGCCGCAGACGGTGGAGGCGCTCAACCACGCCCAGGCGGCCGGGGTGCCGATCGTGGTCGCGGTCAACAAGGTCGACAAGCCCGAGGCCAACCCGGCCAAGGTCCGTCAGCAGCTCACCGAGTACGGCCTGGTCGCAGAGGAGTACGGCGGCGACGTCATCTTCGTGGACGTCTCCGCACGTGCCAACACCGGAATCCAGGAGCTCCTGGACGCCGTTCTGCTCACCGCGGACGCCGGTCTGGACCTCACCGCGAACCCGAACAAGGCCGCGCGAGGCATCGCCATCGAGGCGAAGCTCGACAAGGGCCGCGGTTCGGTCGCCACGGTGCTGATCCAGTCCGGAACCCTCCGGATCGGTGACGCGATCGTCGCGGGCACCGCATACGGACGCGTCCGCGCCATGATCGACGAGAACGGTGACGCGGTCGAGGCCGCAGCTCCCTCCCGCCCGGTCCAGGTGCAGGGTCTGAACTCGGTCCCGCGTGCCGGTGACGTCTTCATCGTGACCGACGAGGACCGCATGGCCCGTCAGATCGCCGAGAAGCGTGAAGCCGTCGAGCGCAACGCGCAGCTGGCGAAGGCCCGCAAGCGCATCTCGCTCGAGGACTTCACCCGTGCTCTCGAAGAGGGCAAGGTCGAGACGCTCAACCTCATCATCAAGGGCGACGTGTCCGGTGCCGTCGAGGCGCTGGAGGAGTCGCTGCTCAAGATCGAGGTCGACGACTCGGTGCAGCTGCGCATCATCCACCGCGGTGTCGGCGCGGTCACCGAGTCGGACGTGAACCTGGCGACGATCGACAACGCGATCATCGTGGGCTTCAACGTCCGCCCCGACCCGAAGGCCCGTGAGGCGGCGTCCCGCGAGGGCGTCGACGTGCGGTTCTACTCGGTCATCTACAACGCGATCGACGAGATCGAGAACTCCCTGAAGGGCATGCTCAAGCCGGAGTTCGAAGAGGTCCAGTCGGGTGTCGCCGAGATCCGCGAGGTGTTCCGCTCCTCGAAGTTCGGCAACATCGCCGGTGTCATCGTGCGGTCGGGAACGATCACGCGCAACGCCAAGGCGCGCGTCATCCGCGACGGCATCGTCCTCGCCGATGGCCTGGCCATCGAGTCGCTGCGCCGCTTCAAGGACGACGTCACCGAGGTCCGCACGGACTTCGAGGCGGGTATCGGCCTGGGCAAGTACAACGACATCCAGGTCGGCGACGAGATCGAGACGACCGAGATGGTGGAGAAGCCGCGCGCATAAGCACGTGGTTGCGCAGGATGGCATCCTGTGCCGACCTTACGGGGCCCCGGTCCGCTTCGCGGACGCCCCGACGGTCGTCACAGGGTGCCTTCCTGCTCCGCGCTTGCGTTCCACGCGGGCGAAAGAGTGAGAGGGTAAGGACATGGCCGGAGAACGACAGGCACGACTCGCGGATCGGATCCGCGTCATCCTCGCTGAGCGGCTGGAGAAGGGGCTGCGGGATCCGCGCCTCGGCTTCGTGACGATCACCGACGTGCGCGTCACCGGTGATCTGCAGCACGCGTCCGCGTTCTACACCGTGCTCGGCACGGAGGAGGAGCGCGTGGCCTCGGGTGCGGCGCTCACGTCAGCGACCGGGCTCCTGCGCAAGGAGGTCGGACGTCAGCTCGGCATCCGGCTCGTGCCCACGCTCGAGTTCATCCCCGACGCGCTGCCCGAGAACGCCGACCACATCAGTGATCTGCTCCGGCAGGCGCGCGAACGTGACGAGCAGGTCGCCGGCATCGCCGCGTCCGCCGCGTTCGCGGGCGAGGAAGATCCGTATGTGAAGCCCCGCGAGGGCGACGAGGACTGATCGATTCAGGGCGGTGCCATGGCACCGTGACATCGCTGCGAGAGGCCCCGGGACACTGTGTCCCAGGGCCTCTCGTCGTTGCTTGCGCGCATGTCTCCTGCGTTGGGCGATTATTCCACCGGGTCTAAGAAGTTGGGATCCGCGCTCGTCTCTTGTTAGCATCCAACCCACGTGCGCGAAGTGGCGCACGATGGCGGCGGGGGGCTGCGCAGCGATGAACGGCGCGACGACAGGCAGGACCGAAGAGCGGGCGAGGATCCGGGCGCCCGGTGCGCCGTCGGAGGATAAGTCCGACCGTCTGGCCTGCGGCACCCACGATGTCGCGCCGCACGTGCGCTCCGCGATCGATCGCATCTGCGGTGGTGACGCCGTCGCGGCCGCTGAGATGCTGGCCGCGCTGGATCCTGAACATCGCCGGGGATGGCGGGTGCTGCCCGACGCCCTTCCGGCAGCCCCCGCGCTGGAGGCGCATGCTCAGCGCGTGCTGCCGCGCGACGCGGATCGGGAGCGCGCATTCGCGCTCGCGCTGTGCGGCTCAGGATCGGTGCAGGCGCTGGGCGCGATCGTGGGGTGTGATCCGGACGGCGTTGCTCGGTCGCAGCTCGTCGGTCTCGCCGAGCTGCGCGGCGGGAGGTTCCATTTTGCCGATCCGACACTGCGTGCGCATCTGCTGGCGACGGCGACATCGCAGGATCGGTTGCGTGCACACCAACGGCTGGCCGTGGTGCTCGCCGAGGCAGGGGATGAGCACGCGGCGTTGTGGCACCGCGCCCGTGGCGCCGTGGCGGCCGATCCCGGCCTGGTCGAACCGCTCATCGAGCTGGCGTACGCGGCGCTGCGCGACGGAGCTGCCGAGCGTGCCTGGTCCTGCGCGGCAGAGGCCGTGGAGCATGCCGAACCGGGATCGTCCGCGCACGCGAGCGCGCTGCTGTGCAGCGGACGTGCGGCGCTGGCCGGAGGCTGGGTAGCGGATGCCGTGGAACGCATCGAGCAGGCGATGCGCGTCGACGGCGCACATCGTGGTGAGGCGACGGCGGCCTTCGTGCTCGCGCACACGCTGCGACAGGGCGCGGTGCCGGCGCCCGATCTGCTGGTCCCGCTTGATGCGTCCGGCCCGGGATACCGGCTCGCCGCGGTGCTGGGCGCGTCCCTCGGCGCTGAGCGCGGTGACCGCGAACGCAGCACCGCGTGGCTCGCCATCGCGGCACGACTCGGTGAGGACACGGAGGTGCGGGCGACGCTGCTGGCCTGGTGCGATGCGCTGGCGGGCCACGCGGATGCAGGGGCGATCGACGACGGCGACGCCGTCCAGCGCGTGGCGCACGCGCTCTGCGCCGGCCTCGACGGCGACCCGGATGCCGGGGTGCGCGCACTGGCCGAGCCTGTCGCGATCCGCGGCGACGCTCCCGTGACCGGTCTGCAGGAGCATGGTCCGCTGCTGCGCGCCCGCCGTGCCGTCGCCGAAGTGCTGCTGCATGTCTGGGCGGGACGCATCGGCACCGCCCATGAGCTTCTCGCCGCGTCCGCGGCGGAGCTCCCCGTGGCGCTGCCGTTCGCCGGTCTCGCCGTGGCGTTGTCCCGGCGACTGGATCTCGCCGTGGACGGCCGCATCGGAGCGTTGTCGCGGGAGCTCGCCGCATCCGTTCCGTGGCCGCAGGAGCCCGATGGCTTCGTGGACCGCGCCATCGACGCCTATCTGCAGGGACGCAGCGATGAGGCCGCCGTGCACATGGGCCTGTGGACGGACCGCGGCAGACCCTCCGAGCCCCTCGGTCTGCCCGGGTTGGACGAGATCGGTCCGCTGGGTGCGGCGACGGCGCCGGAGCCTCCCGAGGCGACGGCGGCACGGACCTTGCGCGAGCGCGTCAGAGCCGCGCGCGAGTCATCCTGGCGTACCGACCTCGATGCGGTGGCCGAGGAGAGCCGGGGGATCCGTTCGCCTTTCGAGCGGGCAAGGGTCGAGGCGCTGCTGGGCTCCACATGCGCGGCACGGGGCGACCGCGGCCGAGGCGTGCGGCACCTGCGCGCCGCGCGGAGCCTGTTCGAGGAGTCCGGGGCGCGGGCATGGCGCGGCATGGTCGATCGACGACTGCGGATGATGGCCGAGCGTCGGCTGCGCGCGGCGGAAGCCGCCGGAGAGACGGGCGCCGTGCCGTCATCGCTGGAGGTCTGCCGCGCGGCCTGGGAGCCGGTCCTCACCGCCCGTGAGCTCGAGGTCGCTCTGCTCATGGCCGAGGGGCGCGCGAATCGCGAGATCGCGCTCGCGCTGCACGTCTCGGTGCGGACCGTCGAGGTGCACGGCGGCCGGATCTTCGCGAAGCTCGACGTGCGCACCCGTCACGAGCTGACGGTGCTCGCACACCGCACCGACCAGCACCTCTGAGGGGCGCGCGGACAGCGGCGGTCCGTGGCCGGTCAGCGCGGCAGCATCAGCTCGCCATCGGTGGCCTCGAGCAGCCCGTCCGCGACGAGCGAGTCGATCGCACGGTCGCGCTGCACCGGATCCGGCCAGTCGGCGAGGACGGCATCGGCGGGCAGACGGTGGCCCTCGGCGTGCCGCAACGCGCGGAGCACGCCGCCGCGCGCCTGCCGGTCCGAACCCTCGTACTTCGCCTGCCGTCGCCGCCGGTCCTCGCCGTCGGGGAAGCCCGCGGCGCGCCAGACGCAGAGCTCGGCGAGCGGGCACCGTGCGCAGTCCGCGCTGCGGGCGGTGCAGACGGTCGCACCGAGCTCCATGATCGCGGCGTTCATGACGGCGGCGTCCCCCGCCTCGTCGGGCAGCAGCGCGAGCATGTCGTCCAGATCGCGGCGTGAAGGAGGATCCGGCTGGGCCCGCCCGTGCACGGCGCGGGCGATGACCCGTCGCGTGTTGGTGTCCACGACGGGATGGCGGTCGCCGAACGCGAACACCGACACGGCGCGAGCCGTGTAGTCGCCGATGCCGGGGAGCGCCAGCAGTGCGGGGACGTCGCGCGGCGTCACCCCGCCATGCTCATCGCGGACGGCGATCGCGGCCCGGTGCAGCCACAGCGCGCGTCGGGGATATCCGAGGTTCGCCCACTGCTGCAGCACCTCGGCCGGAGTCGCCGCGGCGAGCGAGATCGGATCGGGCCAGCGTGCCAGCCACGCCTCCAGATGCGGGATCACGCGGTTGACCGGCGTCTGCTGCAGCATGAACTCGCTCACCAGCACGCCCCACGCTCCGTACGCGGCGAGGTACTCCGCCCGTCTCCAGGGCAGGTCCCGCGCGTGCTCGCGGTACCAGGCGATCAGCGCGGACGCGATCGGCGCGGAGGCGGGGGAGTCGGCCACGGGAGTCCACGCTACCGCTCCCGCGGAACCGCGTCGCATCGCCGGCGGACCGGTCGGATCCGAACTGTCGCGGCCTCTAGGCTGGGGGCATGGCAACCAGCGGCATCCTGCTCGTCGACAAGCCGGGCGGGATGACGAGTCACGACGTCGTCGCCCGCACCCGCCGGGTGTTCGGCACCCGCAAGGTCGGGCACGCCGGTACGCTCGATCCGATGGCCACCGGGCTTCTCGTCATCGGCGTCGAAGCGGCCACGCGTCTGCTCACCTTCGTGGTGGGTGCCGACAAGACCTACCACGCCACCATCCGCCTCGGTCAGAGCACGAGCACGGACGACGCGGACGGCGAGATCACCGCCTCGGCCGACCCCGAGCGTGTTTCCGCGATCGCTGCGGATGAGATCGCCGCCGGCATCGCCGCGCTCACCGGCGCCATCTCGCAGGTGCCGAGCGCCGTCTCCGCGATCAAGGTCGACGGACGCAGGGCGTACGATCGCGTGCGCGCGGGGGAGGACGTCGTCCTCGCTGCCCGCGATGTGGTGGTGTCGCGCTTCGACGTGCTCGGTGACAGCCCCGCCGACGACGGCATGCGCGACCTCGACGTCGTCGTGGACTGCTCGTCCGGAACCTACATTCGCGCCCTCGCTCGCGATCTCGGGGCGGCCCTGGGCGTCGGCGCCCACCTCACGGCGCTGCGCCGCACGCGTGTCGGGCCGTTCGACGTGGCCGATGCCTCGATGCTGGAAACTCTCGCAGAGGCGCGGCCGCTCACCGCTGCCGCTGCGGCGGCCCGGATCCTTCCCGTCCTCGCGGTCAGCGCGCAGGAAGCGGCCGATCTGCGTCACGGCAAGCGCCTGGTCGCCCAGCGTGCCAGGCTCGAGGGTCCGCGCGCCGCGGCGATCGATCCCGACGGTGTGCTGATCGGGATCGTGGAGCGTCGCGGTGATGACCTGAAGAGCGCCATGAACATGCCGGAGGGGGCGTCATGATCCTGTGGTTCACCGTCATCCAGATCGCGGTCGCGGTCGCGGCGGGCCTGTTCTGCCTGATCATGGGCTTCGCAGGCAAGCGTCCGAGTGACTGGACCGTGGGATCGCTGGCCCTGATCGAGCTGCTGCTGATCGTGCAGGTCGTCCTGGCCATCGTGCTGCCGTTCACGGGGAATCCCGCTCTCGGCGACCCGCTGGAGTACGGCGTGTATCTGGTCTCCGCCGTGCTGCTGCCGATCGGCGGAGCGGTCTGGGCGCTGCTCGAGCGCTCCCGTTGGAGCACGGTGATCATGGGCGTGGTCGCACTGTCGATCGCGGTCATGATCTGGCGGATGCAGGTGATCTGGACGACGCCGATCGGCGGCTGAGCAGCACCGGCTGTGCGGACCCGGTGTCATCGGGTTCCGTAGAATGGACCCTGCCATGAGCACCGCGCGATCCTCGACCCCGTCCGATTCCCCTGCGTCCCCATCGGGGACCTCCTCGGTCGTGCCGTCTCGCCCTCGGATGCGCGGCGTGGGCCGCGTGCTCGTGATCGTGTACGCCGTGATGGCGCTGGGAGCCACCGGCCGATCCTTCGTGCAGATCGTGCGCGCGTTCGACCAGGCTCCGCTGGCGTACTCGCTGTCGGCGGTCGCCGCGGTCGTCTACATCGTCGCGACGCTCGCTCTGATCGGATCCGGCCGCCCGGGCTGGTACCGCGTCGCCTGGGTCGCGATCGTGTTCGAGCTCGTCGGCGTGCTGGTCGTGGGCACGCTGAGTCTCACCCACCCCGCGCTCTTCCAGCACCAGACCGTGTGGTCGCAGTTCGGCCTCGGCTACGTGCTGATCCCGCTGTTCCTGCCGATGGTCGGGCTGTGGTGGCTCATCACGCATCGTCCGTCCCGCACCGTTGCCACCGTCTCCGGCGTCGGCTCGTCGGAGGGATCCGCCGCATGATCGTCTTCCGCGATCCGTCCGAGGTCCCCGCGGACTTCGGACGCACCGTCGCCGCGATCGGCAAGTTCGACGGCGTGCACGCCGGCCACCGCGCGGTGTTCCGCCGCGCGCAGCAGGACGCGGCGCGCATCGGGGCGAAGACGGTGGCCGTGACCTTCGACCGCAACCCGCTGAGCGTGCTGCGTCCGGATCGGTGCCCGGACGATCTGGTGTCCGTCGAGCGCAAGATCGAGCTGCTCTCGGCGTGCGGTCTGGATGCGGTTCTCGTGCTCACCTTCGACGAGCAGCTGGCCTCGCGCACGGCGGAGGACTTCGCCCAGGCGATTCTCGTCGACGCGCTGCATGTCGCCACCGTCCTCGTCGGCCGCGATTTCCGCTTCGGCAGTGGCGGCAGGGGAACCCCGGCGTTGCTCGCCGAGCTGGGCGCGCGGAGAGACTTCACGGTCGACGTGATCGAGGACGTCTTCCTCGAGGGCACCGATCGACGGGTTTCCTCGTCGTGGGTGCGCGAGCTGCTCTCCGCGGGTGACGTCGCGCTCGCGGGAGCCGTGCTGGGGCGCCCAGTGTCGGTGCGCGGGGAGGTCGTGCACGGTCTGAAGCGCGGCCGCGAACTCGGATTCCCGACTGCGAACCTTCCTGCCCTCCTCGACGAGATGGTGCCGGCCGACGGCGTCTACGCAGGCAGGCTGGTGGACCACACCACCGGCGTCATGCACCCCGCGGCGATCTCCGTCGGAACCAACCCCACGTTCGACGACGTGCTGCAGCGCCAGGTCGAGGCGCATGCGATCGACAGTCCCGGGCTGGACCTCTACGGCCATGACGTGACGGTGGAATTCACCCATCGGCTGCGGGGGATGACGGCCTTCGACAGCATGGATGCGCTCGTCGACGGCATCGCCTCGGACGTGGCGCAGGCGCGGCTCCTGCTGGGCGTGAGCGAACCGGATCGCGCGAACTCGCCCGCTGAGTGACCGCACGGGGGCTCGCGTGGCGTAAACTGACCGCGAACCCGTTGTGATCGACGTGCGCGATGCACGCCTGCGGGGTTCTCGTCCGCTCGGTCTGCGATGCCTCTCGGCAGCCGCCCGTCCGCGGATACGCATCGTCGGGACGCAGCATCATCCCGACGGTCATTGTTCGGATCAGTCGCCGTCCTCTGGAGACGGCATCCACGCTCAGGAGGAGCATGCCGACCACGGCGACCGCCACTCGGCGGAAGAAGACGTCGCGTCGAGACGAAGACGCGCCGCTGATCCCGATTCTCGCGCGCAAGGTGCGCGAGATCGAGGCCAAGGCCCAGCACGGGAAGCTCGGCCCCACCAACCGCGTCAAGTTCCAGGTGATCGCGTTCCTGGTGCGCGAGGAGCGTGCCAGGGCCAAGGGCGACGCGGCGCTCGGCGACGCCGCCCGCGCGGAGCAGCTCAAGCGTCTGGACGGTGTGGCCACCATCCTCGCGAAGACCGCCGCGCGTGACACGTCGCTGATCCAGCTGCTCGAGGCGGACCAGGCCACGAGCCCCGTCGCGAAGCGGATGCGCCGCGACTGGCTGCTGGAGTCCGGCGCCGAGCTCGCGCCGGAGGAGCTCGTCATCGCCGATGTCATCCGGGTGCAGCAGGCGCCGGTGGTGCCGGCAGCGCTCGCCGAACGCCAGGTGACCCCGCCGTCCGTGGAGTCGCGGATGCTGGCGAACCCGTTCCTGGCGCCCGATCTCACCCCGCGGCCCGCGTCCACCCCGCGACGCCGCCTGGACGGCTGGGACCTCATGGGGCCGCTGTACAAGGCGTTCGAGTCAGGGGCGGGCGGGGGGATGGCCTCGATGGAACTGCCGCCGCTGCCCGAGTACGACCACCTCTCGCCGAAGGGCCTCGAGGTGATGGTGCATCAGTCGCGCTTCCTCGAGTCGGTGCGTGCGGGGCATCGTTCGTTCCTGCTCGCCGACGAGCCGGGTCTCGGCAAGACCGCGCAGTCGGTGCTCGCGGCTTCCATCGCCGACGCGTATCCGCTTCTGGTCGTCGTCCCGAACGTGGTGAAGATGAACTGGGCGCGCGAAGTCGAGCGGTGGACTCCGCAGCGCCGCGCCGCCGTGATCCAGGGCGATGGCCAGGACGTGGACGCGTTCGCCGACATCTTCATCGTCAACTACGAGATCCTCGATCGGCATCTGTCCTGGCTGGGCGAGATCGGCCTACGCGGCATGGTCGTCGACGAGGCGCACTTCATCAAGAACCTGTCCTCGCAGCGCTCGCAGAACGTGCTGGCGCTGGCCTCCCGCATTCGGGAGCAGGCCGCCGGTGCGCATCCCCTGTTCATGGCCCTCACGGGAACTCCGCTGATCAACGACGTCGAGGACTTCGACGCGATCTGGCGCTTCCTCGGCTGGACGAACGGTGAGCGCCCCTCCGCGGAGCTCGCGGACAAGCTCGACGCCACGGGGCTGACACCCGCGGACAAGTCGTTCTACGGCGAGGCCAGGGACGCGGTCATCTCGATGGGCATCGTGCGCCGCAAGAAGAAGGACGTGGCGGCCGACCTGCCCGACAAGCTCATCGCGGATCTGCCGGTGCAGCTGGACGACGAGTTCGGGCGCGGGATCCGGCAGGCCGAGGCCGAACTCGGCGCGCGGATGGCGGCGAAGTACCGCCGGATCATCGAGGCGCGCGGAGACCGGGGCCTCGCCCACGGCGAGATCGACGAGGACATCGTCCGGCTCGTCGCGCACGGCGAGCTGGAGGAGTCGAAGGCCGCCGGCACCGGCGGGGACAACGTCTTCACCATGGTGCGCAAGATCGGCCAGGCCAAGGCGCTGCTGGCTGCGGACTATGCCGCGCAGCTGCAGCGCTCCGTCGGCAAGGTGGTGTTCTTCGCCAAGCACGTCGACGTGATGGATCAGGCGGAGGCGCACTTCGCGGCCGCAGGGATCCGTTCGGTGTCGCTCCGCGGAGACCAGACCGCGATCGCGCGGCAACAGGCGGTCGACGCGTTCAACGGCGACCCCGAGGTCGGGATCGCGGTGTGCTCGCTCACCGCGGCCGGCGTCGGCGTGAACCTTCAGACCGCGTCGAACGTCGTGCTCGCCGAGCTCAGCTGGACCGCGGCGGAGCAGACCCAGGCGATCGACCGCGTGCACCGCATCGGCCAGGACGAGCCGGTCACTGCATGGCGCATCATCGCGGCGCACACCCTCGACACGAAGATCGCCGAGCTCATCGACCAGAAGCAGGGCCTCGCGGCTCGGGCGCTCGACGGCGAGGCCGTGGAGGAGGGTGCGAGCGAGCCTGTGCAGCTGGCGGCGCTCATGCACCTGCTTCGTCAGGCGCTCGGCGGCGACTGACCGCATCCCGACGGCGAACGTCAAGAACGGCGCTTCTTCTCCCGGTTTCTGGAGGCGGAGCGCCGTTTTTCTTCAAGAAGACGAGAAGTCCGTGATGGGGTGCGTAAGAACGCCGCTTTTCGGTGCTGTCGAATGGCGCCGGAGAGCTGATCGGCACTAGGGTCGAACGAGGCAACGGCGCCGCGCTTCCATCCCCTTCCCTCCCGAGGACGACCCATGAAGATCGGCATCCTGACCAGCGGCGGCGACTGCCCCGGCCTGAACGCGGTCATCCGCGGCGTCGTGCTCAAGGGCACCGAGGCGTACGGCCTCGAATTCGTCGGCATCCGCGACGGCTGGCGCGGCGTCGTCGACGGCGACTTCTTCCCCCTGACGCGGCACGAGGTCAAGGGACTCTCGAAGGTCGGCGGCACCATTCTCGGCACCAGCCGCACCAACCCGTACGAGGGCCCGCGCGGCGGCGCGGAGAACATCGCCAAGACGCTGTACGGGCACAAGATCGACGGCATCATCGCGATCGGCGGCGAGGGAACGCTGGCGGCCGCGGATCGTCTGTTCAAGGAGGGGATCAACGTCCTCGGGGTGCCGAAGACCATCGACAACGATCTGCGCGCCACCGACTACTCGTTCGGCTTCGACACGGCCGTCAACATCGCCACCGAGGCGATGGATCGTCTTCGCACCACGGGTGACTCCCACCGGCGCTGCATGGTGGCCGAGGTCATGGGCCGTCACGTGGGCTGGATCGCCCTGCACGCGGGCATGGCAGCCGGAGCGCACGTGATCTGCATCCCGGAGGTGCCGATGTCGCTCGAGGAGATCGCCGCCCTCGTGTCCAGCGCGAACGATCGCGGGCGAGCACCGCTCGTCGTGGTCTCCGAGGGCTTCAAGCTCAAGGACATGGACGAGGCGTACAGCGACAAGGGCCTGGACGCGTTCAACCGCCCGCGGCTCGGCGGCATCGGCGATCTACTCGCCCCGGAGATCGAGCGGCTCACGGGCATCGAGACCCGTGCGACGATCCTCGGTCACATCCAGCGCGGAGGCGCCCCGTCCGCCTTCGACCGCGTCCTCGCGACGCGGCTCGGCATGCACGCCGCGGATGCGGTCGTCGATGGGGCATGGGGGCAGATGGTGGCCCTGCACGGCACCGAGATCGTCCGCGTGCCGTTCGAGGACGCCCTCGGCGAGCTCAACACGGTGCCGCGCAACCGCTACGACGCAGCGGCGACCCTCTTCGGCTGAGTGCCGGGAGGTGTTCCGCGCCGTGTCGCCGGCCGAATCCGGTCCACGTCCTGAGATCAGGAACATTCACCCAGATCAGGACGATTTGCCTCGGATCCGCCTGATCTCGGTCATTCGTCCTGGTCTCGGGATGGGGCTCCGGGGACGTGGGTCCGGATGCACATCAGGGACGTCGATCCAGGTCACGGTCCGGAGCCCGGGTGCCGGATCAGCGCGTACCGAGGTGGCGTCCCTGTGCCATCGCCGCGCGGACAATGTCCTGAACATAGCGCGGCTCGAACATGAGCTGGGCGTAGTCGAAAGCGCAGCACCACGAAGCCCCGTAGCGCCAGCCGGGCATCTGCCCGCAGATCGCGGCGGCGATCCTTGGCCGTGCTGTGGAACTGGAAGCCGTCGAGCTGCACGATCAGGCGGTCGCCGATGAGCGCATCGACGGGGTGCCCGTCGATGATGATCTGCTGACGCACGACGACCCCGATCTCGCGCATGAGTGCAACGAAGTGCGTCTCGAGCCCGGAGTCGGACAGGATGTCGGCCGCTTTCATGAGCCGCCGCGCACTCTCGGAGCACCACCGCACGCTGCGCAGCACGTCGACGCTGACCTTCTTCTTCCGGATCGCGGATTCCCACACGGCCAGCGCGTCGGCTGCACTCAAAGGAACGGATGCCGGCCGGCCGGCCGCTCCCTGGACCCTCGTCGGGCTCAGGCGGCGGCCGCTCCCAGGCGGTCCAGGATCCAGGCCAGTTCGAAGGCCCGCTCGCGCCAGGAGTTGTACCGGCCGCTGACGCCGCCGTGGCCGGCCACCATCTCGCACTTGAGCAGGACGTCTTCCGCCCCGGCGTCGCGCAGGCGGGACACCCACTTGGCGGGCTCCACGTACAGCACGCGCGTGTCGTTGAGCGAGGTGACAGCGAGGATCGACGGGTAGGCGACGCCGTCGCGCACGTTCTCGTACGGTGAGTACGACTTCATGTAGGCGTACACCTCGGCGTCATGCAGCGGGTCGCCCCACTCGTCCCACTCGATCACGGTCAGGGGGAGGGACGGATCCAGGATCGTCGTCAGGGCGTCCACGAAGGGCACCGAGGCGAGGATCCCGTGGAACAGCTCCGGGGCGAGGTTCGCGACCGCGCCCATGAGCAGTCCGCCGGCGCTCCCGCCCTCGGCGACCATCCGGTCCGGGACGGTGATGCCGGCGTCGATGAGATGGCGCGCGCACGCGACGAAGTCGGTGAACGAGTTCGCCTTCTGGCCGAGCTTGCCGTCCTCGTACCACTGCCGGCCCATCTCGCCGCCGCCGCGGACGTGCGCCACCGCGAAGACCACGCCGCGATCCAGCTCCGACAGGCGCATGACCGAGAAACCAGGGTCGATGGAGTGCTCGTAGGAGCCGTAGCCGTACAGGTGCACGGCGCGGGGCTCCGCTCCGGGCTCGCCGAACGAGCGCTTCCACACCAGTGAGACAGGAATGCGGGCGCCGTCCGCGGCGACCGCCCAATCGCGGCGCTGACCGTAGTCCGCCGGGTCGTAGCCGCCCAGCACCGGCTGGCGCTTGCGCAGGTGCAGCGTGCGGGTCGCCAGTTCCAGGTCATAGACGGTCGAGGGCGTGACGAACGAACCGTAGCCGAGGCGCAGGAACGGCGCGGCCCACTCGGGGTTGCCGCCGAAGCCCGCCGAGAACAGCGGCTCGTCGAACCCGAGCTCGTCCAGCGCCCCCGTCGCCGGATCCATCAGCGCGATGCGCTCGAGGCCCTCGAACCGGTAGGCGACGACGGTGACGTCGCGGAATGCGTCCACATCCAGCAACCGGCGGCCCGGGGTGTGCGGCAGAATCGCGCGGCGCTCACCCTGCGGGTCCGACGCGGAGACCGCGACCAGCTCGAAGTCCAGCGCGCCGTCGTTGTGCAGGATGAGCAGCTCATCGCGGCCGTCGACCACGGCGTGCTCGACCGAGTACTCCACGCCCTCGCGCCGCGGCCACACCACGCGCGGCGGAGCGGTGAGATCGTCGAGGTCGACGAGGTGCTCCTCGCTCGTGATGCTGGAGCCGACGCCGATCACGAGGTACTTCCGGCTGCGGGTGATCCCCGCGCCGAGCCAGAACCGCTCGTCCGGCTCGTGGAACAGCTGCACGTCGTCGGCCACGGGGGTGCCGATGCGGTGCAGCCACAGGGTGTCCGGACGCCAGGAGTCGTCGACGGTGGTGTAGACGACGGCGGTGCCGTCGGGCGTGAAGAACGCGCCGGACGTACCGGGGATCTCATCGGGCAGCGTCTCGCCCGAGAGCAGGTCGCGGACATGCACCGTGTAGCGTTCGTCGCCCTCGAAATCCGTCGACCACAGCAGGCGAGTGGCGTCGTCGGAGACATCGAACGCGCCCATCGCGAAGAACTCGTGGCCCTCCGCCTCGGCGTTGCCGTCGAGCAGGATCTGCTCGCCCGGTACGGGCACCGCGGCGTCCAGGACCGGCGGGGTCCAGTCGTCGGGGGAGGAGACCGCGGCGCGGCACTGCAGGCCGTACTGCTGCCCCTCGACCGTGCGGCCGTAGTACCACCAGTCGCCGCGACGGGTGGGCACGGACAGATCCGACTCCTGCACGCGCGCCTTGATCTCCTGGAACAGCGTCTCGCGGAGCGGCTCGAGATGTCCGAGGCGTGCATCGGTGTATGCGTTCTCGGCCTCGAGGTGCGCGATCACCTCGGGATCGTCCTTCGCGCGCAGCCAGTCGTAAGGGTCGTCGAACACGTCGCCGTGGTGGGTGCGGATCAGCGAACGGCGGGCCGCGCGCGGCGGAACGGGGGAAGGAGCAGGAGCGGTCTCGGAGACGGAGGTCACGCATCAACGCTAGCCGAGGCCGCCACGGCGCGGGCGGAGCCTGCAGCGGGGTCGTCGAGTTGACCGGCTTGGGCCGGGGTGGGAGGATGCAACCGGCCCGTTAACGGATGCTGAACCCCCGGTGAACTCTTCGTTCGTCACGTCCCTCCACTTCACGAAAGCGAACGGTGGAAACCGCAGCCCTCATCGTCGTGCTGGTGATCCTGCTGGCACTCTTCTTCGACTTCACCAACGGGTTCCATGACACGGCGAACGCCATGGCCACCCCCATCGCGACCGGCGCGCTCAAACCGCGGACCGCGGTCATGCTCGCCGCCGGACTGAACCTCGTCGGAGCGTTCCTGTCCACCGAGGTCGCCGCGACGGTGTCCGGCGGCATCATCCAGGAGGATTCGAGCACCGCGCACCTCATGCCGTCGCTCATCTTCGCGGGCCTCATCGGCGCGATCACCTGGAACATGCTGACCTGGCTGCTCGGACTGCCGTCCAGCTCGTCGCATGCGCTCTTCGGCGGGCTCATCGGGGCCACGCTGGTCGGCGTCGGGCTCAGTGGCATCAACTTCGGCGTCGTGCTGTCCAAGGTCGTCCTCCCGGCGCTCATCGCACCTCTCACCGCCGGGCTGATCGCCTACCTCGCCACCAAGCTCGCGTATCTGATCACGCGCCGCTACGACGGCAAACCCGACGGCCGCAGCGGCTTCCGCTGGGGACAGATCTTCACGTCGTCGCTCGTCGCGCTCGCCCACGGCACGAACGACGCGCAGAAGACGATGGGCGTGATCACGCTGGCGCTGATCTCGGTCGGCTGGCAGGCGCAGGGTGACCACCAGCCGCACATCTACGTGATCGTGGCCTGCGCGTTCACGATCGCGCTGGGCACATACCTGGGCGGCTGGCGCATCATCCGCACCCTCGGCAAGGGTCTCACCGACGTCAAGCCCGCGCAGGGCTTCGCCGCCGAGACGTCCACCGCGGCCACCATCCTCGCCTCCAGCGCGCTCGGGTTCGCGCTGTCCACCACGCAGGTCGCCTCCGGATCCGTGATCGGATCCGGCCTCGGCCGGCGCGGATCGGCCGTGCGCTGGCGCACCGTCGGCCGTATCGCGGTCGGGTGGGTGCTCACGCTTCCCGCGGCCGGGCTCGTCGGGGCCCTGGCGGCATTCATCGTGGTCGTCGGTGGCGGCTGGGGCGTTCTGATCGATGCGGTCCTCGCGCTCGCCGTGATCGTCGCCCTGTTCCTGCGTTCGCGTCGCAACGCCGTCACGGCGAACAACGCGTTCAGTGAGGTCGCCGACTCCGGGCGCGCCATCGAGGTGCCGGAGGAGCCGCCGCTCACCCCGCGGCAGGCCAGGGCGCAGCGCGCCCGCGAACGTGCGAAGGCCAAGGAGAAGGGGACGGGACGATGACCGTGGTCATCCACTGGGAGGCGTTCTTCCAGGTGCTCGGCGCCGCACTCGTCGGCACTCTCGTCGTCGTGGGCTTCTACGCGCTCGGCCTGCGGATGCTCGTGCGGGCGGGCAGGGTTCCGGTGGTGACGCCCGCCGAATTCACCGACGCGATCACGGTGATCAGCGAGAAGGAGGCCAAGCGCGCGGCGAAGGCCGCCGCGAAGGCCGCCCGCAAGAGCCCGCTCAGCGACGGGCAGAAGACGCTCGCCCAGATCGCGGCCTACGCGTGCTTCGCCGTCTGCGCGGCGGCGGTGCTCGGCGGCATCGTGCTCATCGTCGTGAAGTAGCAGGCCCGCGCGGCGCCGCCCGAGAAGGCCGTCGTCGCGGGGCTAGCCTGAGGACCATGACTGTGCAGTTCGGCCGTTACGCCCCGCCCACGCACACCCTGGTGCACGTGAGCGACCCGCACCTCTTGGCCGGAGGGGCGGCGCTGGGCGGACGCTTCGACGTGGACACCACGCTGGCGCGCACGCTCGCGGCGATCGAGAGCGCGACGGACGCGCCCGACGCGATCGTCGTGACCGGCGACTTGGCCGACCTCGGCGAACCCGACGCCTACCGTCGGCTGCGCGCCGTCGTCGAGCCCGTGTCCGAGCGCCTCGGCGCCCCCGTGATCTGGGTGGCCGGCAACCACGACGAGCGCCCCGCGATGCGAGAGCATCTGCTCGACGTCGCGCCCAGCGAGGATGCGGTCACGGGCGTGTGGGATCTGAACGGTCTGCGCGTGATCGCGCTGGACTCCACCATCCCCGGTTGGCACCATGGAGACATCGACGCGGAGCAGCGCGACTGGCTGGCCGATCAGCTGCGCACGCCCGCACCGCACGGCACTCTGCTCGCGATGCATCATCCGCCGGTGCCGAGCCACATCCCGTTCTTCGACATCCTCGAGCTGCGCCATCAGGACGAGCTCGCCGAGGTGCTGCGCGGATCCGACGTCCGGGGGATCCTCGCGGGGCACCTGCACTATTCGCTGCATGCGACGTTCGCGGGCATCCCCGTGAGCGTGGCATCCGCCACCTGCTACACCATGGACGTCGCCAGCCCGGGGGACCGGGTCAACGGCATGGACGCCGCGCAGTCCTTCCAGCTCGTGCACGTGCGCCCGGAGACCATCACGCACACCGTGGTCCCGGTTGTCGAGGCGACGCCGGTCGACACGTTCAGCCCCGCGTGGGTCGAGCGGATGGCGCAGCTGGAGCCCGAGCAGAGGCTCGAGGCGTTCTCGCGCAAGCCGGGGCGGTGATCGGCGACGGGTAGGATGGATACATCCCCCTTCCCTGTTCGCCATCACTCACGAGGATGTGTCCATGGCCGCCGTTGCGCCTGCCACCCGTACCGAAACCGACTCCCTGGGAAGCAAGGAGATCCCTGCCGACGCGTATTGGGGGATCCATACGCTCCGCGCCGCCGAGAACTTCCCGATCACGAAGCGCCCCATCTCCGTCTACCCGGAGCTGATCGAAGCGCTCGCGATGGTCAAGCAGGCCAGCGCCCGCGCCAACAAGGAGATCGGCACGCTCGACGCGGAGAAGGCGGACCTCATCGACGCCGCCGCGCAGAAGGTGATCAACGGCGAGTTCCACGATCAGTTCATCGTCGGCGTCATCCAGGGCGGGGCCGGCACCTCGACGAACATGAACGCGAACGAGGTCATCACCAACATCGCGCTCGAGCTGGCCGGACGCGAGAAGGGCGACTACGCCTTCCTCTCGCCGATCGATCACACCAACCGCAGCCAGTCGACGAACGACGTCTACCCGACGGCGGTCAAGATCGGGCTGTCGCTGAACCTGCGCTCGCTGCTCGACGAGCTCGACCTGCTGCGCGTGTCGTTCCTGAACAAGGCGCGCGAGTTCCACGACGTGCTCAAGGTCGGTCGCACCCAGCTGCAGGATGCCGTCCCGATGACCCTCGGCCAGGAGTTCCACGGCTTCGCGTCGACGCTCGGCTACGACCACACGCGCCTCACCGAGAACGCCTGGCTCATGTACGAGATCAACATGGGCGCCACCGCGATCGGCACGGGAATCACCACGCACCCCGCCTACGCGGCCTCCGTGCTGAAGCACCTGCGTGAGATCTCGGGTCTGGATCTGGCCACCGCGAGCGACCTCGTCGAGGCGACCAGTGACACCGGATCCTTCATGTCCTTCTCCTCGTCGCTCAAGCGCAACGCGATGAAGCTCTCCAAGATCTGCAACGACCTGCGTCTGCTCTCCTCGGGTCCGCAGGCCGGTCTCGGCGAGATCAACCTGCCCGCGATGCAGGCCGGCTCCAGCATCATGCCGGGCAAGGTCAACCCGGTCATCCCGGAGGTCGTGAACCAGGTGGCGTTCGCCGTCGCCGGATCCGACGTCACGGTGACCATGGCGTCCGAGGCCGGTCAGCTGCAGCTGAACGCGTTCGAGCCCGTCATCGCGCACTCGATCTTCCAGTCCATCACTTGGATGCGTCAGGCGATGTGGACCCTGCGCGTGAACTGCGTCGACGGCATCACCGCCAACCGCGACCGTCTGGGCGCCATGGTCGGTTCCTCGGTCGGCGTGATCACGGCGCTCACGCCGTTCATCGGCTACGCCGCCTCGGCAGCCCTCGCCAAGACCGCCCTGCTGACCAACCGCAACGTCGCCGACCTCGTGGTCGAGGCCGGTCTGATGTCGCGTGAGGACGTCACCAAGCAGCTGTCGCCGGCCCGCCTGTCGGGTCTCGAGACCATCACCGCGGCGATCCCCGTCATCCCGTCGAAGGACGTCAACGCCGGAGTCTGAACTCCGCCGCACGTGGAAACGGCCCGCCACTCCTCCGAGTGGCGGGCCGTTCGCCATTGTCGTGCGTTCTTTGCGGACGACGACGGAGACGGATCAGTCCAGGATCCGGCAATGCGTGGTGAGCTCGCCGATCCCGTCGATGCCGACCGTCACGGTCGAACGGTCGCGGAGGAAGATCTGCGGGTCGCGCGAGTAGCCGGCGCCGCCGGGGCTGCCGGTCGAGATCAGGGTTCCAGGACGCAGCGTGAGCGAGCGGGAGAGGTGCGCGATGAGCGCCGAGACCGGGCGCACCATCTGCCCGGTCGACGCGTCCTGCACCCGGTGGCCGTCGACGACGGTCCAGATGTGCAGATCCTGCGGATCCGGGATCTCATCGGCCGTGACGACGACCGGCCCGGTGGGGGAGAAGCCGTCGAAGGACTTGCAGCGCGACCACTGCGCCTCGGCGAACTGGATGTCGCGTGCGGTGATGTCGTTGACCACGGTGTAGCCCCAGACATGGTCGAGGGCATCCTCGGCGGACACGTCCTTCGCGGCGGCGCCGATCACCACGCCGAGTTCGGCCTCGTAGTCCACCGACTCCGACAGGGCGCGCGGCCACGACGTGGTCTGCTCGTGGCCGGTCAGGGAGTTCGGCCACAGCGTGAACACGGTCGGCGCTGTATCGGTCTTCAGCCCGAGCTCACTCGAGTGCGCGGCGTAGTTCAGCCCCACGGCCAGCACGACCGGCGGAGCGAGTACCGCGGCGCTGTAGGCGAAGCCGTCGAGTGCGTGCACGGGAGCCTCGCCGCGCGCGTGCGCGTCGCGGACGGCGTCGAGAAGGACGTCGCCGCCTTCGATGAGCTGCTGGAGGGTGGCAGGGGCCGGATCCACGAGATCGGAGACGAGCGTCGCCCCGGCACCGTCGATGACGGCGAGGGCGGGAAGGTCGGATTCGGGACGGCGCAGATGAGCGAACCGCATGCCTCCACGCTACCGGGCGTATCCGCTGCTCCGTGGCGGTGAGCCTCTAGGCTTTGGGCATGAGCTTTGGAGGACACGGCGATCCCGCCGCGCAGCGCCCTGCCCCGCGCCCGTCGCCCGCCGCGCCGTCGCCGTACCAGCCGCCTGAGGCCGCGCAGCCCTCGCCGATGACGGGGCAGGCGCCCGCCCAGCCGCAGTACGCTCAGCAGCCGCAGTACGTGCAGCCCCAGAACTACCCGCAGACGGCATCGACGCCGATCTCGCCGGTGTACGGCTCGGTGCTCGCTCAGCGCCCGGAGCACCACGGCGCCGTCGCCTATGACGCGTACACACCGCCCGCTCCCGTCCAGGCGGTGCCGGCGCTGCCGGTGCCGTCCGCGAAAGGCCGGCACGCCTCGGTCTGGGCGTTCGGCGCGCTCGGATTCGTGCTCCTGGGCCTCATCGCCTACTTCGTGTGGGCGCTCGGCCCTGCCGCGTCGATGATCGGCATGGTGCTCGCGCTCGTGCCCCTGACGATCGTGTTCTTCGGTGTGTTCTTCATCGACCGGTGGGAGCCGGAGCCGAAGTCGCTGGTCGCGTTCGCGATCGCGTGGGGTGCGATCGCATCGGTGGGCCTCGCGCTCGTGGTCCATCTCCTGCTGACGCTGCTGCTCGGCCAGCGCAGCGACGACCTGACCGCGGTGCTCCAGGCACCGATGGTCGAGGAGACGGCGAAGGGCCTCGGCGTCTTCCTGATCTTCGTGATGGCTCGTCGCAGTTTCGATGGCCCGATCGATGGCATCGTGTACGGCGCGCTGGTCGGCGCGGGTTTCGCCTTCACCGAGAACATCCAGTACTTCGCGATCAGTCTCATCGAGGGCGGGGCGCCGGATCTGACCGTCACCTTCGTGCTGCGCGGACTCATGTCGCCTTTCGCTCACGCGATGTTCACCTCGGTGACCGGGTTCGCGATCGGGCTTGCCGCGCGTCGCGGCGCCTCGGCAGCGCGCGCGCTCGGCTTCGGCGCGGTAGGCGTGCTGGGGGCGATGGCGCTGCACGCGCTCTGGAACGGCTCCTCGATGATCGGCAACTTCTTCGTGCTGTACCTCGTGCTGCAGGTTCCGCTGTTCGTCGGCTTCATCGTCGTGATCATCCTGCTGCGCAAGGAGGAGGCGCGCCTCACTTACGCCCGGCTCAGCGACTATGCGACTGCAGGCTGGTTCACGCCGCAGGAGGTGTCGATGCTCGCGACGCCTGCGGGCCGGCGCGTCGGTCTGCGGTGGGCGTCGGGACTACGCGGCGACCGTCGCCCGATCATGCGCGGGTTCATCAAGGACGCGACCACGCTCGCCTCCGTGCGGCAGCGCATCATCACGGGAAGGGATCAGCTGGCGACCCAGGATGAGCAGGTTCTGCTGCAGCGCACCCACGCGGCGCGCGACGCCCTGCTCGCGGTCTGAGACAGACTCAGCGCCCGGTGCTGCGGCGATGCCTGCAAGTCCTCCGGGCGCTGAGTTGATCTGAAAACAGGTTGCACCCGTGGGGCGGGGATGTCAAGGATCGGGCCCGCGACTCTCCGCGACACGTGCCGAGCGCTGTTCGCCGTCGGCGCAGGGCCTCGCGTTGACCGAGCCGCACCCGTCGGGTTGTATGGAGGCATGACTGAGCGCACCAAGCCCGAGTTCGACGCCCCCACCGGACCCGCTCCCACGGAGCTCGTGATCCGCGACATCATCGAGGGAACCGGCGACGAGGCGAAGCCCGGCGACACCGTGACCGTGCACTATGCGGGTGTCGAGCACGACACCGGCGAGGAGTTCGACTCCTCCTGGGGCCGTGGCGAGACCATCCAGTTCCCGCTCCGCGGTCTGATCCAGGGCTGGCAGGAAGGCATTCCCGGCATGAAGGTCGGTGGACGCCGCGAGTTGATCATCCCCCCGCAGCTCGCCTACGGACCTGCCGGATCCGGTCACTTCCTCGGCGGCAAGACCCTCATTTTCATCATCGATCTCATCGCCGTCGGCTGACGAGCTCGATCGCGAAGGCCCCGTCTTGAACGGGGCCTTCGTCGTGTCGGAGGTGATCTCGGAAAAAGTTCGGCGAATCGGGAATGCATTCAGTTGAATGTAAGTTGTACGGTGATGTCGCCGCAGGAGCGGTGGCCCAGAACTTCGCACGAGGAGCAGCAATGAGCATCGACATCCCCGGTTACCGCAGCGGCACCTGGACCCTGGACCCCGCCCACAGCGAGGTGACCTTCAGTGTCCGCCACATGATGATCTCGAAGGTGCGCGGCACGTTCGGCGTCAAGAGCGCCACGCTCGTCGCCCCGGAGAACCCGCTCGAGGCCCGCGTCGAGGCGAGCGTCGACGTCACCTCGCTGAGCACCGGTGACGCCGGCCGCGACGGTCACCTGATGTCGGGCGACTTCTTCGACGCGGAGAAGTACCCCACGATGGACTTCGTCTCCACCGGCGCGCGTGCCGAGGGCGGCGACCTGTTCGTCGACGGCGACCTGACCATCCACGGCGTGACCAAGCCGGTCACCTTCGAGCTCGACTTCGGTGGCTTCGGCTCCGACCCGTACGGCAACTACAAGGCCGGCGCGTCTGCCAAGGCCGTCATCAACCGCGAGGACTTCGGCCTCACCTGGAACGCGGCGCTGGAGACCGGCGGCGTGCTCGTCGGCAAGGACGTCACGATCACGCTCGACCTGCAGGGCGCCCTCGAGGCGTAATCCGGGTTCATCCCTTGGGCGGGTGCCGCATCGCGCGGCCCCGCCCTTTCGCGTCTCGAGAGGCTCTCCCGGTGCTGGTCAGGCCGCGGGCTGATCGACGAGCCGGGTCCCGACCGCTCGCAGTGACACGGCCGCCCAGGTGCGGAACGGACGCCAGGCCTCGGCGATCCGCTCCAGCTCGGCATCGCCCGGCCTGTGATCGAGGCCGTATAGCGCCTGGACCGCGGCTCGGGTGTGATCCTCCTGGGTGGACAGCACGTCGGCGAGTCCGCACGCGCGGATCACGATGAGCGCAGCGTAGAACGGGCCGATGCCGGGCAGGCGCTGCACGTCGAGCATCGCCTCGGCGGGCGTCATGCGAGCCAGCCGCTGCACGTCGAGCTGCCCGTCCAGTGCGGCGCGCGCGATGGCGTGCAGTCGGGGCATCCGGTCCGCGGGCAGTCCGGGAATCGCGTCGAGGCCGAGAAGCTGCCCAGGTAGCGGCAGGGCCGCCTCGGGGCGTCCGGCGAGCGTGAACACGGCGCCGTGCTGCTCGGACAGGCGTCGGCGCAGTGCGATGCCCTGCCGGCGTGCGCGGCGGGCCGAGAGGACCGCCCAGACCGCGGCTTCGTACGGGCTGTAGAAGTTCGAAGGACGGAACCCCGGGGCTTCCGCGTGCACGCGCGCGAGCACGGGATCCGCAGCGCACACCGCCGCCCACGCGTCGCCGTCGTGGTCGGCGGAGACGACCCGGGCCACCTGCGCCGCGATCGCATCGAGGTCGCCGTCACCGCGCACCGTGAGCGCGAGCGCGCCCTCCTGCTGGCGCACCTCGACGCCGACCTGCGCGTCGAGCGCGTCGGTGCAGAAGGCCAGTCGCATCACGCCGTCGAAGGCGGATTCGTCGCGATGGCCGAATCCCATGAGTGCGACCTCGCGGAGGTCGTACGGCCCGGTCAGGGGCAGCGTGGTCGTGCGGCTCGTGGTGCTCATGCCGTCAGTGTGCACCCGGGCGGGGACATCGCCCGTCGTAGGGCCTGAGGATCCCGCTGGTGTCAACGCGGCAGCGACAGCTCGGCCACGCGCGCCGGACCCGCGAACGCATCGATCGCCGCGATCCGGTCTCCATCGACGTCGAACGCCATCATCGACACCGCCTGTCCGCGGACGGTGACCACGACGCCGGGGAGACCGTCCACGAGCACGGGACGGAGCACGGCGTCCGGAATCGCGAACATGAGCGCCCGGCCCGCGACGGCCGCGCCGCCGCGCACGAGCGCCGTGACGGAGAGGCCCTGCTCGATCCGCAGCTCGACATCGGGGGCGAGCAACGACACCAGGCGGTCGAAGTCGCCCGCGCGCGCGGCCGCGAAGAACGCATCGACCACGGGACGTCGCTCCCTGGCAGGGCGGATGCCGGCGACGTCGGCCGAGCGCACTCGGCGGCGCGCGCGGCTGGCCAGCTGTCGTACCGCATCGGGGGAGCGTTCGAGCAGGTCGGCGATCTGCTCGAAGGGCACATCGAAGGAGTCGTGCAGGACGAAGGCGACACGCTCGGCGGGGGAGAGGCGTTCGTGCACGACCGTGAGTGCGGCGCCGACGGCCTCCGCCTGCTGCGCCTCCTGCATGGGATCCGGTGCCCGCTCTTCCATCTCGATGACCGGGCCCGTCCTTTCGTCGTCGAGCGGGATCTCGCCTCGCGAGGCGCGAGAACGCAGCACGTTCAGGCAGGCGCGGGAAGCGATCGTGGTCAACCAGCCGCCGAAGTTCTTCACGTCGTCCGCGCCGGCCGCGGAAGCCCGCAGCCACACTTCCTGCACGATGTCGTCGGCCTCCGCGGTGGATCCGAGCATGCGCTGCGCGAGCCGGCGCAGCCGGGGACGATGCTCCTCGAAGCGCTCCGCAAGAGAATTCTCGTCCGTCATGTCACATCTCCTCCGGCCCGCGTGTCATCAGAGTGACCGTCCGAATCGGGACGGCGTCTCATGAGAAGAACGGGAAGAGTCTGACATGACCATCGACCAGACCATCGACACCACCACCGCCGTCGCCATCAAGGCGCGGATGCCGCACCCCGCATTCCTGCTCGAGGGCGGCTTCGACGCGCTCACCGGGCTCAGCAAGGTGGCGGGCTCGACCGATCTGCCGGAGGAGCTGCTGCATCTCGTGCATCTGCGGGCCAGCCAGATCAACGGATGCAGCTGGTGCACGATCGAGCACGCCAAGGAGATGCGCGGCGACGGCGCCAGCGACGAGCGCGTGTTCGGCGTCGCCGCCTGGCGCGAGGCGCCGCTGTTCACAGCGCGGGAGCGGGCGGCACTCGCGCTCACCGAAGCCCTCACCAGGATCGCTGACAAGGCGGATCCGGTGCCCGACGAGCTGTGGGCCGAGGTGTCGGCGCAGTTCGACAAGCGGCAGCTGTCCGCGCTGATCCTGGCGATCAGCGCGATCAACGTCTGGAACCGCATCAACGTCGCGATCCGCCAGCCCGCCGGACAGCGCTGACGAGTGCGAGGATCCGCAGCTTCCGCCCACGGGTCGTTCAGGGCTGCGGATCCTCGGCGTCGTAAGCCCGGAAGCGCGGGCTCAGCCGGGTGAACAGCGCCACGAGCCCGATCACGAGCATTCCGCCCACGAGCGGCGGGCACCACAGCGCAGTGAGCGAGGCCAGCACTCCGGCGTACAAGGCGCCGAGACGCGGCCCGCCCGCGACGACGATGATGAACACCCCCTGCAGGCGACCGCGCATGGTGTCGGGCACGGCGGCCTGCATCATCGTGTTCCGGTAGATCGAGCTGACGTTGTCGGCCGCACCGGAGAACCCCAGAGCGACGCACCCCAGCGCGATCAGCAGCACGTTCGGCGAGCTCGCGGTCGCGGGCGCGCCCGGAAGCAGAGCGCCCACGAGCAGGACCACGCCGAACAGCGCGATCATCGCGCCGTACGCCTGCACCGCCCTGGCGATGCCGCGGCCGTGCCAGCGGTAGTGCACGATGCGCCCCGAGAACAGACTCGACAGGAAGGTGCCCACGGCGACCGCCGCGGTGAGCAGGCCGGTGGTGACCGCGCCGCCGCCCAGGATCACCGTGCCGAGCGCCGGGAACAGGGCCAGGGGCTGGCCGAACGTCATCGCGCACACGTCGAGGACGTACTGCATCCGGATGTTTCCCGCGCGGCGCAGGAAGCGCCAGCCGTCGACGAGCGAGGCGAGTCCTGGGCGCACGATCTCGCCCTCGGGCTTGAGGGCGGGCAGCGTCCACAGGCCGAGGAACATCGACAGCATGAGGATCACGTCGATCGTGTAGGTCCAGCCATAGCCGGTGAGTGCGACGAGGAGACCGGCCAGGGCGGGGCCTGCCATGACGGTCATGCCGAAGGCCACGCCGTTCAGTGCCGAGGCGGGCGCCAGCATGTCCCGGGAGAGCAGGCGCGGGATGATCGCGGTGCGCGTGGCCATGCCGACCGAGTTCGACGCGGCGATGATCATGCTCAGGGCGTAGAGCCACCAGATCGTCTCCGCGTGCGTCCAGGTGAGCGTCGCGAGCAGTGCGGTCGCGACGAAGGTGATGACAGCCGCGATGAGCGCGACGCGTCGCCGGTCGAATGCGTCGGCGAGCATGCCGCCGTACAGGCCGGCGAGGATCATCGGCACCAGCCCGGCGACCGCGATCATGGACACGGCGAAGGTGCTGTGCGTGAGCGCGAACACGTGCAGCATGACCGTGACGACCGTGAGCTGACCGCCGATGCCGCTGAGAGTGGATCCGATCCACATCCGGGCGAAGGCCGGGCTCTGCCGGAAGGGGCTCAGGTCGATCAGGTGACTCACTCATCGAGCGTATCGGCGTGACGAGCGGCCGGGATCCGGCTCGGCGCACGGAGCCGCCCGGTGCTGATAGACTTGTGCGGTTGCCGTTCGATCGGCCGCGGATAAAGAGAGCCCACGCATCAGGCGTCGGGCACCGCGCAGCAAAGAGGAAGGGGATCACCTATGGCACTGGAAGCAGACGTCAAGAAGGCGATCATCGAAGAGTACGCGACGCACCCCGGTGACACCGGATCCCCCGAGGTGCAGGTTGCCATGCTGACGCAGCGCATCAAGGACCTCACCGAGCACCTCAAGGAGCACAAGCACGACCACCACTCGCGTCGTGGCCTGTTCCTGCTCGTCGGTCAGCGCCGTCGTCTGCTCGGCTACCTCCAGGACGTCGACATCAACCGTTACCGGTCGTTGATCGAGCGTCTCGGACTCCGCCGCTAAGCAGCAGCGCAGCCAGCGTACAATCGCGCTAAACATTCTTGCGAAGCCCGTCCCACGGTGTGGGGCGGGCCTCGACCTTTCGGTTCGCGTGTCCTGCGCGCCTGCAAGCGCTGCGTCTTGACGGCGCCGGGCCGTTCGCTCAGCGCCGGATCAGTGAAACCGGGCGACGACGGATGACGAGCACCACCGAGATGGCGAGCAGAAGCGCGCAGAGCGCCATGATCAGCAGGCTGGCAGTCCAGGTGCCGCTCGCGTCGTGCACGATGCCGAGCAGCAGGCTTCCCGCGCCGGCGAGCGCGTAGCCGACTCCCTGCGCGATCGCGGAGAGTATCCCGGCGGAGGCCTCGTCCGCGGACAGGCTCACGAGCAGTCCCATCGCCAGACCGAAGCCGGCGTTCTGAGCGATACCGAGCACGGTGACGACCACGGCGTCGTGGCCGCCATCGAAGGCGAACCAGGTGAACCCAGCGGCCATCACGATCCCCAGCCCGGGGCCGAACCAGGTCAGGATCCGCCGACGGCGTGCCATCACCGGTGCGACCAGTGTCGGAATCAAGCCGATCAGGCTGAACCAGCCCAGCAGACCGCCCGCTGAGGCGCGGGACTCGCCATGCGAAGCCAGGATCAGCGGAAGCCACGTGGTCACGGCGAAGTAGAGCAGCGCCTGCAGCGAGAACACGGTCGTCATGAGCGCCACCGTGGCGCGTGCGCCGACGGGAATCGCGATCGGCGCCCCCATCGGCGCAGCGGTCGCCGAGCCGCGGCCCACGGCGAGCATGGCCAGCGCAGCGATCACCGCGAGCGCAGCCCAGGCGGCGAGGGCGGGTGCGAGGCCGAATGTCTCGTCCAGCGGCACGGCGAGAGAGGCCCCCAGGGCGGCGCCGATGCCGAACGACATGCTGCTGAGGCCCACCCAGAGTCCGCTGGCGCCGAGCGCCTTCAGGTAGGGCGGCAGCAGGGTGGCCGCCACCATGATGGCGGCACCGGCGAGGAACGTGCCGGGCAGCAGCATCCAGCCGCTCAGCACTCGCAGCACGAGTCCCGCCGCCAGCACGGCCATCGCCATGAGGATCGCGCGGGTCGTGCCCAGGCGCCGCGCCAGCAGAGGGCCGAGAGGTGCGGTCAGGCCGAAGGCGATCACGGGCAGCGTCGCGAGGAGGCTGCGCTCCACGCCGCCGAGACCGAACTCGCTCGTCGCCTGGTCCAGCAGCGCCGAGACCGACGTGATCGCCGGACGCAGGTTCATGCCGACCAGGAGCGCGGCCCCGAGCGCAAGGGCTCGGGCGGCGCTCCCGGCCGGCACCGGCCGGGAGCGGTCCGGCGCGGGCCGGGCGTGCTCCGCCGCAGGTCCAGCCGGGAGAGCGTCGCCCTCCGCCCGATCAGCTCGCGAGGACACGGAGCCCATCGGCGACGACGCGCCCGTCATGGAGGACGGTGCGATCGGTGCCGCGGTCCATCACGGCGCTGGTCGGCGTCTGACCGTCGACGAGAACCAGGTCGGCGCGATCGCCGACGGCCGTGCCAGGGCGGTCCTGCACTCCGTTCAGGCGGGGCACGTCGTGCGACATGATGCTGGCGCCACCGATGGTCGCGATCGCCAGGCACATCTCGATGTGCTCGTCGCGGCGGAAGTTGTTCGTGAACGCCAGCTGCCAGGTGCGATCGAGCAGGTCGCAGTTGCCGTACGGGCTCCAGTAGTCGCGCTGGCCGTCCTCGCCGAGCCCGAATCGCACGCCCGAGGAGACCAGGTCGACGAGCGACAGCTGGTTGCGGGCCGCAGGTGCGACACTCGCCATGGCGATGTCGAGTGCGGCGAACTCGTCGATCAGCCGGCGGCTGGTGGCCTCGTCCACTCCGCCCAGCTCGTAGGCGTGGGACATCGTGACCTTGCCCTGCATGCCGAGCGCGCGCACTCGCTCCAGCACGAGCTCAGTGCTGAACACGCCGAGGTGACCCGGTTCGTGCAGATGGATATCGATCTCGACCTGGTACTTCTCGGCCAGACCGAACACGATGTCCAGGTGCTTCACCGGATCGCGGTCGAGCTGCGAAGGGTCGATGCCGCCCATGACGTCGGCGCCCTGCTTGAGCGACTCCTCGAGGTAGTCGACCGTGCCCTCTTCCAGGAGGATCCCGGCCTGCGGGAAGGTCATCACCTGCACGTCGGCCTGATCGGCGAACTTCTCCTTCGCCGCCATCACCGAGTCGAACTTCTCCAGCTTGCAGTCCACGTCGACCTGCGCGTAGGTGCGCACCCGCGTGGTGCCGCGGGCGATCATGCGCTCCAGCGTGCCGGCGACGATCTCGGCGTGCGGCACGTCGGTGTTGCGCCAGTTGCGGCGGTCGTTCATCATCATGGCCCACACGCCGGGGGCTCCGGTGTGCTCGCGGAACGGCAGGCCGATGCGGGAGGAGTCCAGATGCACGTGCACGTCGCTGAACGAAGGCAGCAGCAGCCGTCCGCGGCCGTCCACATCCCCAGCCCCGAGCGGGGCCGTCTCGTCGTGCGGGCGCACGGCCGCGATGCGACCGTCCTCGATGACGACGTCGGATGCGGAACCGCCCCAGGGGCGGACGTCACGAATCAGCAAGGATCTTCCTCTCTTCAGGGGTGCTCGCCGCGAACGCGGCGGCCTCGGCCAGGTGGTGGCAGGCGACCGCACCGGACGGCACCTGCTCGACGCACATCTTCTTCTTCTCCTCGTCCAGCAGCTCGAAGACCGGACAGCGCGTGCGGAACACGCAGCCGCTGGGCGGGTTCGACGGATGCGGCAGATCGCCGGTGAGACGGATCCGCCCGCTGCGATCCGCGTGCGGATCGGGGGAGGGGACCGACGACAGCAGCGACTGCGTGTAGGGATGCCGCGGGGCGTCGAAGACCTCGTCCCTAGTGCCGAGCTCCATGACCTTGCCCAGGTACATCACGGCCACGTCGTGGGCGAAGTGCTTGACGACCGAGAGGTCGTGCGCGATGAAGACGTAGGAGATGCCGGTGTCGGCCTGGATGTCCTGCAGCAGGTTGATCACCTGCGCCTGCACCGACACGTCGAGCGCGGACACGGGCTCGTCGCAGATCACCACGTCGGGTTCCAGTGCCAGCGCCCGGGCGATCCCGACGCGCTGCTTCTGGCCGCCGGAGAACTCGTGCGGGAAGCGGTTGTAGTGCTCCGGCCGCAGTCCCACCCGGTCCATGAGCGACTGCACGCGGGTCTTCATCCCCTCCTTGGGGCTGATGTGCTGGGCGCGCAGCGGTGCGGCGATCGCGGCCCCCACGGTCTGGCGCGGGTTCAGCGAGGACGCGGGGTTCTGGAACACCATCTGCACGCGGCGGCGGAAGTCCTGCAGCTCGGAGCCTTTCAGGCCCGCGACGTCGGCGCCGTCCAGGCGGATGCTCCCGGCGGTCGGCGTCAGCAGGCGCATGAGCAGCCGGCCGGTCGTCGACTTGCCGCAGCCGGACTCACCCACCAGGCCCAGGGTCTTGCCGCGCTCGAGCGTGAAGGACACGCCGTCGACGGCCTTGACGATGCTCTTCGGCTTGAACATGCCCTGCGAGACGGGGAAGTGCTTGGCGAGGCCCTCGACCTGCAGCAGCGGGGCGGTCATCGTGCGGCCTCCATCGTGATCGGCTGGGACGTGCCGAGCCCCTCGGACAGGTGGCAGCGCGATCGGTGCGATCCCGCGCCGTGCAGCGCAGGTCGCTCGGTGCGGCAGCGGTTACCCGGCACCAGGTGCGCCACTGGGCAGCGGTCGGCGAACAGGCAGCCCTGCGGCAGGTCGAGCAGAGACGGAGGGAAGCCGGGAATGGGCGTGAGGCGTCCGGCCTCATCCGCCATCGACGGCATCGAGGCGAGCAGGCCCTTCGTGTACGGGTGCGCGGTGCGCAGGAAGGCGTCCTCCATGTCGGCCTGCTCGACGCACTGCCCGCCGTACATGACGATCACGCGCTGACAGACCTCGGCGACGACGCCGAGGTCGTGTGTCACGTAGACGACGGCGGATCCGGTCTCCTGCTGCAGCGATGAGATCAGGTCGAGGATCTGCGCCTGCACCGTGACGTCGAGCGCGGTGGTCGGCTCGTCGGCGATGAGCAGCTCCGGCTCGCAGATGAGGGCCATCGCGATCATCGCGCGCTGGCGCATGCCGCCGGAGAACTCATGCGGGTAGGAGTCGTAGCGGGACACCGGATCCGGGATGCCGACGCGCGCCAGCATGTCGATGGCCTGCGCCTTGGCGGCTTTCGCGCTCACCCTGTTGTGCACCCGGTACGCTTCGGCGATCTGCGTGCCGACCGTGTAGAACGGATGCATCGCGGAGAGCGGGTCCTGGAAGATCATCCCGATCTTGCGACCGCGGAACGGACGCATCTCGTTCTCGCTGAGCGGCACGAGATCGGTGCCCTCGAACAGGATCTGCCCGGTGACACGGGCGCTCGTCTCCTTGAGCAGCCCCATCAGCGTCTGGCTGGTGACGGTCTTGCCGGATCCGGACTCGCCGACGATGCCGATCGTGTCGCCGCGCTCGAGGGTGAGGTCCATGCCGTTGACCGCGTGCACGACGCCGTCGTCGGTGGGGAAGTCGACCCGCAGATCGCGGATGTCGAGGAACGGGGTGGCCATCAGCTGACCCTCACTCTCGGGTCGATGCCGGCGTAGGCGAGGTCGACGACGACGTTGGCGGTGATGATGAAGAACGCGGCCAGCATGGTGATGGCCATGGTGACGGGAAGGTCTCCGGCGACCGCCGCGTGCACGGCCGTGAAGCCGAGGCCCGGGACCGAGAAGATCTGCTCGGTGAGCACGGCGCCGCCGAGCAGGGCGCCGATGTCGAGGCCCAGCATGGTCACGATCGGTGTGATACCGGCGCGCACGCCGTGCCGGAAGACGATCTCGCGGCGACCCAGGCCCTTGGCCCGGGCGGTGCGCATGAAGTCCTCGCCGAATGTCTCGATCATGTTGTTGCGTGTGATGCGGATGTACTGCGCGCTGAACAGCACCGCGATGGCGACCCAGGGCAGCAGATAGTTGAGGAACCAGCCGGCGGGGCCGGCCGGTCCGAACGGGCTGCTGATCTGATTGCTCGTGAACGGCAGCCAGTGCAGGGTGCTCACGAAGACCAGCAGCAGCAGCAGGCCGGTCACCGGGATCGGCAGCGAGACGCCGACCGAGGCGGCGCCGACGATGAGCTTGTCGGTCGCCCTGCCCTTGCGGATCGCGGCGAGCAGGCCGAGGCCGACGCCGACGATCGTCCACAGCACGACCGCGCCGACGGCGATCGACAGCGTGTACGGGAGGGCGCGGGCGAGAACGTCGGTGACGCTCTCGTTGGTCTGGAAGGACTTGCCCAGGCACGGCCATGCGCAGAGCTGCTCCGCGCCCGGTGCGCCGATCATGCGCGGCCCGAAGAAGCCGGAGAGGTACGCGAAATACTGCACGAAGAAGGGCTTGTCCATGCCCAGCGCGACGCGCGCCTGCTCGATGCGCTCCGGCGTGCACTCCTGGCCGCACGCCGCGGCGGCGGGATCGGACGGGCCGATCTGGAAGAGCGCGAACGTGACGAAGCTCACGACGAGGAGGAGGAGGACGAGGCCCGCCACCCGGCGGACGAGGAATCCGATCATTGCTGTCCCGTGCGGGGCCGGCCGCGAAGGGCCGGCCCCGTCCTTTCAGGAGTGCGGAGGCGTCAGTTCTTGACGCCGACGGTGGACAGGTCGATGCTTCCGAAGAAGTAGCCGACCTGGGCGTTCTGGATCTTGGATCCGACGACGCTCGAGGTGTACGTGCGGAACAGCGGCACGATCGGGTACGTCTCCATGGCCTTGTTGTAGAGCTCGGTCCACTGGGTGTTGAGCTCCTCGGACGAGCCGTTGGTGTCGCGCAGCTTGTACATCTCGCCGGAGACCGTGGGGTCGAAGTAGCGCGAGATGTTGCTGAACCCGTAAGTCGTGCCGTCGAGGCTCGGACCGAGGTTCGGATCCACCGTCGTGCGGGTCGAGCCGGAGGCGGCGCCGCCGCACCAGCCGGCGCGGGCGATGTCGGGCATCTGGTCGCCGGCGAGCGTGGTGTAGTAGTTCGGCGCGGGGATCGCGACCATCTGCAGGTCGATGCCGAGCTCCTTGAAGTTCTGCTGCAACACCGTGCCGAGGTTCTTGAACCGCTCGGTGGCGTTCGAGTAGCCGTAGGTGAGCGTCGTGGGAACGGTCTTGCCCTGCAGCAGCTTCTTGGCCTCGTCCAGCTTCGGCTTGCCGGCCGGGTCGAGGTCGATCGTCGGCTTGATCCAGCCCACCTGGGCGTCGTTCAGGTAGGAGTTGGTGAGCTTGCCGAAGCGCGGCCCGCCGTACTGCACCTGGATCGA
The DNA here is from genome assembly GCF_056395125.1 of Microbacterium sp. 10L49. Taxonomy (NCBI): domain Bacteria; kingdom Bacillati; phylum Actinomycetota; class Actinomycetes; order Micrococcales; family Microbacteriaceae; genus Microbacterium; species Microbacterium sp. 10L49. The sequence continues at coordinate 887,400 of NZ_JBFTIW010000001.1, read as the reverse complement.
CGCGCGGTCGATCGCGAGCGCCAGGGCGTGGCGCACGTCGGGGTCCGTGATCGTGGTGGTGTTGAAGTTCAGCACGTCGGTGCAGCCGAGCAGGCCCCCCGCGGTGCGCGGCTTGATCGTCTGGTCGCTGAGGCGCGCGGCATCGGAGGCCTGCAGGGCGCCATTCGAGTCGAGCGTGATCGCGGTCGGGTCGGAGTCGCTCAGCAGCTGCTGGCTGATCGTCGCCTGGGCGGTCGACAGCGAGAAGGAGAACGAGTCGGGCAGCGCGGTGCGGTTCTCATCCGTCTTCGCGTCCCAGTTCGGGTTGCGCACGAGCTTGAGCTCGCGACCGCGGTCGTAGCTCGAGATCATGTACGGCCCCGAGGAGATCGGGTGGTTGGTGTAGTCGAGCTTGGTGTCCTTCGCCTGCGGCACCGGAGCGCTGTTGGAGCGCGAGGCGAGGGCAGGGAAGTCGGGGTACGGCTGCTTCAGGTGGAAGATGATCGTCTTCGCGTCCGGAGTCTCGATCGCGGCGAGGTCGCCACCGGAGTACGGGCCCTTGTAGGTGTCGGCGTCGAGCACGGCGTTGAGCTCCTGCGGAGCCTGCGTGTAGACGTCGCGGGCGAAGGTGCGCTCGATGCCGTACTTGATGTCGGCGGACGTGATCGGGGATCCGTCCTCGTACTTGACGCCGTCCTTGAGTGTGTAGGTCCACGTGAGGCCGTCGGAGGAGGCCTTGCCGAGGTCGGTGGCGAGGTCGGGCACGACCTTCGGCGGCTGGCCGGCGGTCTCCTTCGCCATGGTCAGGGTGCGGTAGTAGAGCTGACCGACGTTGGCGGTCTGCACGTAGTTGCTGTTGCCAGGGTCGAGGGTCTGGAAATCGCTGGACATCAGCACGTTGACGTTGCCGCCCTTGGTGCTGAAGCCCTCGTTCACGACATGCGGGGCGTAGGGGTTGTTCGCGGTCGCGCCGCCGGTGGCGGTGCCGCCGGAGGCGGATCCGGCCGAACAGCCCGTCACGGCGAGCGCGACGGCCACGACGGAGGCGGCGAACAGGGGACGGCTGTGTCTCATGGTTCTTCTCTTCTTGGGTGGATGGACAGGGAAGTGCGTGGGGTGCGGGCGATCCCGGCAGACACGGTCGCGCTCAGCTGCGCGATGCCTTGGGATCGAGGGCGTCGCGGACCGCGTCGCCGAGCAGGTTGAAGGCGAGGACGGTGATCACGAGCGCGGTGCCGGGAACGATCAGGAACCAGGGGTCGACGAGGTACCAGTTACCCGACTGGGCTGCGTTGAGCATCTGGCCCCAGGACGGTGTCGGATCCTTGACGCCGACGCCGAGGAAGGAGAGCGCGGCCTCGGCCGAGATGTTGGTCGGGATCATCATCGTCGCGTACACGAGCACGACGCCGGACACGTTCGGGATCACCTGTGTGAACAGGATGGTGCGCTTGGAGGCGCCGTAGGATCGCGCGGCCTCGATGTACTCCTGCTCGCGGATGCTGAGCACCTGCCCGCGCACGACGCGAGCGAGATACGCCCAGCCGAAGAAGCCGAGGATGATCACCAGCGAGGCGATCGGCACGAAGCTGCCCTGGCCGAGGGCGGTGCCGCGCAGCCGGGACTGCAGGATCGGGGTGAGCGAGAGCACCAGAAGCAGGTGCGGGAACGCGAGGAAGAGGTCGATCAGGCGGCTGATGACCATGTCCACCTTGCCGCCGAAGAAGCCGGCGGCGGCACCCATGATGGTGCCCAGGACGACGGAGACCAGCGTGGCCAGCAGCGCGATGGTGAGGGAGACCTGCGCGCCATACGCGAGGCGGGCGAAGAGGTCGCGGCCGAGACCCGGCTCCACGCCGAGCCAGTGCTCAGCCGAGGGGTACATGAACTGCGGCAGCGGCAGACCCGGGGTGTTGAAGTTGTCCAGCGTCTCCGGGCCGGTGTGCGTCGTGAACGGACTCTGTCCTTCGATCGCCGTGAGCAGCGGGGCCAGGAGCGCGAACAGCACGATCGCGATGACCACGCCGAATGATGCCAGCGCGATCCGGCTGCGGCGGATCCGCAACCAGGCGGTGCCCAGCAGGGAGCGGCCGGTCGCGATCTTCGGGGTGGTGAGGGCCTCGGTGGTCGGGACCGTCGTCAGCGTTTCCGTCACGATCTTCCTTGATGGTCGGGAAAGGGGGTCTTCGGAATTGTATACCAAGATGGACGAATTTGTATACCAACGATCGCGAGTGCTCCGCCAACGGGCGACATGAGTTGTCTCCAGGAGAGCGAGTCGATAGGTTTTGGATACCAATTGCCCCGTTTCGAGGAAAGCAGAACTCGTGCGCACCCTGATCACCGCCGATCATGTCCTGGCCTTCGACGGCACCTCGCACACGGCGCTCCGCGACGGCGCCGTGCTGGTGGACGACGACCGCATCGCCTTCGTGGGGTCGCGGGACGAGGCGCCGCGGGATGCCGAACGCACGTTGGAGCTCGGTGAGAGCCTGCTGATGCCGGGGCTGATCGACCTGGACGCGCTCACCGACATCGATCACCTCATCCTCGACTCCTGGTCGACGCCCGAGCACGCCCGTCGCCTGCAGTGGTCCGACGACTGGTTCGCACGTCGACAGCACGTGTTCAGCACCGCCCAGCGCCGGCGCATCAGGCAGATCGCGCTCGTGCAGCTCGCCCTGCACGGCATCACGAGCTACATGCCGATCGCCTCCGAGGTGCACTCCGCATGGGCGGAGAACGCAGATGACTTCCTCGCCATGGCGGATTTCTCTCGCACGCTCGGTTTGCGGGGCTTCCTCGGCCCCTCCTACCGCTCCGGGGTCAACGTGGTGCAGGACGGGCGGCGCGCGATCCTCTTCGACGAGACAGAGGGCGCGGCAGGGCTCGCCGACGCGATCCGATTCCATGACACGGTGCGATCCTGGGCGGATCCTCTTCTCACGCCGGTCTTCCTGCCCTGCCGCATCGAGACGCTGACGCCCGAGCTGCTGTCGGCGACCGCGGATGCGGCCAGGGAGCGCGGCGCCCTGGTGCGCCTGCATGCCCTCCAGGGCGATTTCGAGCGCGACTGGATCCTCGAGCAGCACGGATGCACGCCGCTCGAGCTGATCCGCCGCCAGGGACTGCTCGACGACCGCCTGATCATCCCGCACGGCGTCTTCCTCGACGTCAACCCCCGGGTGTGGGGCGAGGACCGCGGAGATCTCGCGACCCTCGTCGAGGCGGGGGTCTCGATCGTGCACTGCCCGCTCACCAATGCGCGCTATGGATCCGAGCTGGAGACGTTCGGCCGCTACAAGGAGGCCGGACTGAACATCTCGCTCGGCACGGACTCGTTCCCGCCCGATCTGATCCGCGGCATCGACACCGGCGTCTCCGTCGCGAAGGTGCAGAACCGCTCGCTTGCTGCCGGCGACCTGGCCGGTTATGTGGAGGCGGCGACGCTCGGCGGCGCGCGCGCGCTGCACCGGCCCGATCTCGGCCGCATCGCCGAAGGCGCCGCCGCCGACCTCACCGCGTTCCGGCTCGCCGACGTGCGCTTCGGTCCGATCGAGGACCCGCTGCGCAACCTCGTGCTGGCCGGGAGCGCTCGAGACGCGTGCCTTACGATGGTCGCGGGCAAGGTCGTGATGCGCGACGGCGCGATCGACGGGATCGATCTGGAAGCCGTCCGCGAGGACTCTCAGGTCCTGTTCGACATCATGCGCGCCGGCTACGACGAGCGCGACCACCTGGGTGGCGGCGGGCTGTTCCCGCCGGTGTTCCCGCTTGCGGGAGAGAAGAGGGCGGCTGATGGAGACCGGTCCTGAGTCGGAGGGCACCGCCCTCGCGCTCGCCGACCGCGTCTACCGCGATCTGCTCCGCGCGATCATCGACGGCGGGGTCGCGCCCGGTGCCTGGCTGAAGGAGCGCGAGCTCTCCGAGCGTTTCCAGGTGTCCCGTATCCCGGTGCGCCAGGCGCTGCAGCGGTTGGAAGCCGAGGGGTTCGTGATGACCTCGAGGCACCGCGGAGCCAACGTGACGCCGCTCACCCGCGCCGACATCCATGACCTGTTCGACACACGGCTCTGCTTCGAGCCGTTCGCCGCGCAGCGCGCCGCGGAGCGCGTGCACGCCGGGGTCGAGAGCATCGACCGGCTCCGAGCGCTGCACGAGGAGGCATCGGTCGGCGACGCGGCGGCGGCTCGCGCGGCGAGCCTCGAGTTCCATTCCGAGATCGTCCGGCTCAGCGGTAGTCGGCTGCTGCTGCGCAGCCTGGGTCCGCTCGTCGGCAGGATGGAGTGGGTGTTCCGGCTCACCCGCGAGGCGAGGGACAGCGAGCAGACGGACGAGCACGTCGAGCTCGTCGATTCGATCGCACACGGTCGCGGGCCCCTCGCGGCGGCGCAGATGTACGCGCACATCGAGATGAGCCGCGAGCCCGTCCTCGCGCAGCTGGACGGCGTGCTGGAGAACTGAGCGAGGGGCGTCGGGCCTGTGCGGTGCCGGCGCACCGCTGGGTCGTCGGCTGCGCTCAGGCGGGCGCTCCCACCAGATCCGCGTGGTGGATCGCCGCCACGTCCGGATGTGCACGCAGGCGCGACTTCAACGCGTTCTCGCCGTAGAGGGCGTGGATCGGGTTGGACGGATCCTTGGTGACGCCTCGCGCCTGCGTGGCCAGCTCCGCCGGCAGATCGATCAGCGGCAGGCGCGCATCGAGTGCCGGGTTGAAGAAGAACGGGATCGAGATCCGCTCGTCCGGAGCCTGCGGCGACACCACCCGATGGTTGGTCGCCTTGAGGTAGCCGTCGGTCGCGTACTCGAGCAGCTCGCCGATGTTGACCACGAACGCTCCGTCGACCGGGGGAGCGTCGACCCAGGAGCCGTCGCGCTCGACCTGCAGACCTCCCTTGCCCGGCTCGACCCAGAGCAGCGTCAGCACACCCGAGTCCTTGTGGGCGCCGACACCCTGCTGGGGCTCGGGCTCGTGGGTGCCCGGGTAGCGGACGATCTTGATCAGCGTCGACGGATCCCCGAAGTTCTGCTCGAAGTACGTCTCCTCCGCGCCGAGCGCGAGCGCCCACGCCCGCAGCAGCTTGCGGGCCACGCCGGAGAGATGCTCATGCCATTCCGCGACGACCTCGCGCAGCTCGGGCTGGGCCTCAGGCCACAGGTTCGGCCCGATCAGGCGGTTGTAGCCGGGGCCGCCGTCGACGGCCTCGCGCTCCGGCCCGATGTCGATCTGCTCGCGCCAGTCCACGGCGCCCTGCGTGCGCTCGCCGCCGATCCTCGTGTACCCGCGGAAGTGCGGGCTCTTCACGTTCTCGATCGCGAGTTTTTCATCCTCCGGCAACGCGAAGAAGTCCTTCGCGGCCTGGTGCAGGCGACGTTCGAGCTCGGGGGTGACGCCCGTACCGGTCAGGTAGAAGAAGCCCACGTCGTGGGTCGCCGCGCGCAGGTCGTCACGGAATGCTGCGGCGGCCTCGGGACCCGCGTCGAGTCGGGACAGGTCAAGGATCGGGAGGTTCAGATCGGCCATGAGGCGAGGCTAGGACGGGCGCGGCGGGCGCTGGGCGATTGTTGCCGAGGATTACCGGGACGGATTTGTCACGGTCTCGTGTCTGGAGACCGGAGAAGCGGATGCTAGAGTTTTTGAGGTAAGGCATCCCTTACTTCATGACTCTCCAGGAAACCGCCCCTCGTGCTCGCCACCTTCCTCATCGGCCTTCGTGAAGGCCTTGAAGCCGCGCTCGTCGTCGGCATCCTCGTCGCCTATCTGAAGCGCCTCGATCGCAAGGACGTGCTGCCGAGGATGTGGGCCGGTGTCGGGGCCGCGATCCTGCTCGCCCTCGTCATCGGCGCCGTGCTGACCTTCGGCGCCTACGCGCTGACGTTCCAGGGCCAGGAGATCATCGGCGGCACGCTGTCGCTGGTCACGGTCGGAATGGTCACGTGGATGATCTTCTGGATGCGCAAGGCGGGTCGCACCATGAAGGCCACGCTGCAGGGCGGCGTGGACCGCGCGCTCGAGGCGGGCACCGTGTGGGCGCTGGTGCTGGTCGGCTTCGTCTCCGTGGCTCGCGAGGGCGTGGAGACCACGTTGCTGCTGTGGTCCATGGTGCAGTCCTTCGGCGACGCCCCGTCGGCGATCCTCGGCGCAGTTCTCGGGCTCGTGGTCGCGATGCTCGCCGGCTGGCTGCTCGCCCGCGGCGCCGTGCGGCTCGACCTCGCTCGCTTCTTCACCTGGACCGGCGGCCTCCTGGTCATCATCGCGGCCGGCGTGCTCGCCTACGCGCTCAGCGACCTGCAGGAGGCCGGCATCGTGCCCGGCCCGTTCACCGCGGCCGCGCCGCTCGACGCGGCCGGCGCGGTGCTCGTCGGCTGGGCGGGTGTGCCGTTCGGCTGGGCGTTCGACGTCACCGCCGCGATCCGCCCCGACAGCGCCCTCGCCGTGCTGCTGCAGGCCACGGTCGGCTTCATGCCGCGGATGAGCTGGCTCCAGGTCATCGCCTGGGTGCTGTACATCGCGATCGTCGGCACGCTGTTCGTGCGCGGGCTGCGCCGCACGGCGCCGGGCACGACCCGCTCCTCCTCCACGCCTGCCGTCGTCTCCGCCACGCCCGTCAAGACCGAGTCGGCGGCCACCCGTGCCGCAGCCACGACCGTCTCGCCCACTCCTGAAGGAGCCTCATGACCATCGCCCGCCGACCGATCGCCGTCCTCGGCGCCGTCGCCGCCCTCGGCCTCGCCCTCACCGGGTGCGTCGCCAAGTCCGACGTCGCCGCGAGCGGACGCCTGACCGTCGCGTCCACGGCGGACGCGTGCAGCGTCTCGGCCGGCACTGCGACCAGCGGAACGCTCGCCTTCGACGTGAGCAACAAGGGCGATGAGGTGACCGAGTTCTATCTGCTGGCCCATGACGGCGTGCGGATCGTCGGCGAGGTCGAGAACGTGGCGCCGGGCGCCTCGCGCACTCTCACCGTCGTCGCTCAGCCGGGCGAGTACTTCACGGTGTGCAAGCCGGGGATGATCGGTGCCGGTGTCGGCAAGACCGCGTTCTCCGTCAGCGGCGAGAAGGTCGCGGAGACCGGCGGCGACGCCGCGCAGAAGCAGAAGGCGCTCACGCAGTACGCCTCGTACGTGAAGGATCAGGTCGACCAGTTCCTGCCAGCAGCGAAGACCTTCGCCGACGCGTACCGTGGCGGTGACGACGCGGCAGCGAAGGCCCAGTTCTCGACCGTGCGCGCCTACTACGAGCGCATCGAGCCCATCGCGGAGCAGCTGGGCACGCTCGACCCGCGCCTGGACTTCCGCGAGCTCGACGCCAAGGCCGAGGGCATCGACTGGACCGGCTTCCACCGCATCGAGAAGGACCTGTGGGCTCCGGCCGCGGGCGCGATGAACTCTGACGGCACCACCCCGGCGAGCCTTGACTGGGCGCCCTCGACGCCTGCCGAGCGCGCGACCTTCGCCGACAAGCTCCTCGCCGACCTGCAGGAGCTCTACGACCACGTCCACTCCGACGCCTTCGTGAAGGACCTCGAGTCCAAGGGCATCGCCGGCATCTCCAACGGCGCGATCTCGCTCCTTGACGAGGTCGCCAACGGCAAGATCACGGGCGAGGAGGACTGGTGGTCCGGCACGGACCTCTCCGACTTCGCCGCGAACGTCGAGGGATCCAAGATGGCCTTCTCCGTCGTGCGCGAGTTCGCCGAGAGCAAGGGCTCCGAGGGCAAGAAGCTCGTGGAGCAGATCGATCGCGGATTCTCCGCGCTGGAGGCCGAACTCGCGGTGCACGGCTCGCTGAAGGACGGCTTCGCGGCGTACTCGACGGTCACCGAGACCCAGAAGCGCGACCTCACCGACCTGCTGAACGCGCTCGCCGAGCCGCTCTCCAAGCTCACCAGCACGATCCTCGGCTGACATGACGGTCCCTGAGTCCTCGGAAGGATCCGCTCGCCCCGCCGACGCGGTGCCGGAAGGGTCGTCGACCACCGACGCGCGCACCGGCATCAGCCGCCGCGGGCTGATCGGCTGGGCGCTCGGCAGCGGCGTCGCCGGCATCGCCGTCGGTGCCGGCGGTGCGGCGGCTGTCGCCGCGACTGGGGTGCTCGGCGGATCCGCTCCCGTCGACGAGTACGCGTTCGAGGGGGCTCACCAGGCCGGGATCACCACCCGCGTGCAGGAGCATCTGCACTTCGCGAGCTTCGACATGATGCCGCGTGCGAGCAGCGACGATCTCATCTCACTGCTGCAGGACTGGAGCTACGCCGCGTCCCGGCTGGCGAAGGGTCTCGATGTCAGCGCCTCGGGTGCCGTCGGGGGCTCCCCGGAGGCGCCGCCGGACGACACCGGCGAGGCGCAGGGGCTCACGGCGGCGGGCCTCACGATCACTTTCGGGCTCGGGCCGTCCCTCTTCCTCGCGGAGGGGGACAGGTTCGGCATCGCCGATCGGCGTCCGTCCGTGCTCGCCGATCTGCCGGCGTTCGTCGGCGACGCCCTCGATGCCGGCTATACGGGTGGTGACCTCTGCATCCAGGCCTGTGCCGACGATCCTCAGGTCGCGGTGCACGCCGTGCGCAACCTCAGCCGGATCGCGTTCGGCCGCGCCAGGCTGCGCTGGTCGCAGCTCGGCTTCGGTCGCACGTCGCGCACCGCCGCGGACCAGCAGACCCCGCGCAACCTCTTCGGATACAAAGACGGCACCGCGAACATCCTCGCCGACGACACCGAGGCTCTCGCCGAGCACGTCTGGGTATCGGAGACGGACGAGCCCGCCTGGATGGCCGGAGGCTCGTATCTCGTCGCACGCAAGATCGCGATGCTCATCGAGACCTGGGACCGTCTGCGCTTGGCCGAGCAGGACCGCACCATCGGCCGGGCGAAGGGCAGCGGTGCGCCGCTGTCGGGTGGAGGCGAGTTCGCCGAGCCGTCGTTCCATGGCGGTCGCATCGACGAGCATTCCCATGTGCGACTCGCGCACCCCACGGTCAACGACGGCATCCGCATCCTGCGCCGCGGCTACAACTACGTCGACGGCAACAACGAGCTGGGCCGTCTCGATGCCGGCCTGTTCTTCCTCTCCTACCAGCGCTCGCCGGAGCAGTTCGTCGCCCTCCAGAAGAGGCTGTCGACCGACCTCATGAGCGAGTACATCAAGCACATCGGATCCGGCATCTGGGCGATCCCGGCCGGGGCGCACAAGGGCTCGTACGTCGGGTCCGAGCTGTTCGCCTGACCTGCGCGCTGTTCGTACGGAGCGCTCGTCCTGCACCGGGCGGGCGCTCCTGCGTTCGCAGCCGCCCTGGCCGATCTCGTGGATCCCGGGAATACTTCTCGCAGGCGGGTGTTTCACCAGATATATTCAAGTGAATAGAAATCTGAAGGAGAGCGCAGTGAGCGAGTCGAGCACCTGGTCGGGCATGCAGTTCGGCCTCATGTCGGTCAGCGACATCACCCGGAACCCGGTGACGGGCGAGACGCCGAGCGAGCGTGAGCGGATCCAGAACACGCTCACGATCGCCAAGCACGCGGAAGAGGTCGGCCTCGACGTCTTCGCGATCGGCGAGCACCACAACCCGCCGTTCTGGTCGTCGAGCCCGACGACCTTCCTCGCGGCGCTCGCCGCGCAGACCGAGCGTCTCATCGTCTCGACCTCCACGACGCTCATCACGACGAACGACCCGGTGAAGATCGCCGAGGACTACGCGATGCTGCAGCACGTCTCCGGCGGTCGTATGGACCTCATGATGGGCCGCGGCAACACCGGCCCGGTCTACCCCTGGTTCGGCAAGGACATCCGTCAGGGCCTGCCGCTCGCGATCGAGAACTACGCCCTGCTGCACGAGCTGTGGACCAAGGACGTCGTGGACTGGGAGGGCAAGTTCCGCACCTCGCTGCAGGGCTTCACCTCCACCCCGCGCCCGCTCGACGGCGTCGCGCCGTTCGTCTGGCACGGCTCCATCCGCACGCCGGAGATCGCCGAGCAGGCCGCCTACTACGGCGACGGCTTCTTCGCGAACAACATCTTCTGGCCCAAGGAGCACTACCAGCGCCTCATCGAGCTGTACCGCCAGCGCTACGCGCATTACGGTCACGGCACGCCGGAGCAGGCGATCGTCGGCCTCGGCGGACAGGTGTTCATGCGGGCGAATTCGCAGGACGCGGTGGACGAGTTCCGTCCCTACTTCGACAACGCGCCGGTGTACGGCCACGGCCCGTCGATGGAGGACTTCACCGAGATGACGCCGCTCACGGTCGGCTCTCCGCAGCAGGTCATCGACCGCTATGCCGCGATGCGCGAGCACTACGGCGACTACCAGCGCCAGCTCTTCCTCATGGACCACGCGGGGCTCCCGCTCAAGGTCGTGCTCGAGCAGCTCGACATCCTGGGCGGCGAGGTCGTGCCGGTGCTCCGCAAGGAGCTCGCGCAGAACCGCCCCGCCACCGTGCCGGACGCTCCGACCCACGCCGCCCGGGTCAAGGCCGTGTACGGCGACGGGCCGTCGCGCGAGGCGCGCCCCGGCGCGAACCGCGGTGACAACCTGACCGCCGGCTCGCCCTACCAGGACGGCGGCGCGGTTCCGGCCGCCGCCGGCTCCTCCTTCGGCGCAGCGGCCACGAAGGGGGCGAACTGAGATGGGCGCGCGTCGCATCGCGGTGATCTCCGCGGGGCTCAGCAACCCGTCCTCCACGCGGATGCTCGCCGACCGCCTCGCGGCGGAGACCGCGCACCGGCTCACCGAGCTCGGCTCCGAGGTCAGCGTCGACGTGATCGAGCTGCGCGATCTCGCGCACGACATCACGAACAACCTGCTCACGGGGTTCGCGCCGCCGGCGCTGGACTCGGCGATCAACACGGTGATCTCGGCCGACGGCGTGATCGCCGTGACGCCGATCTTCTCGACGAGTTACTCCGGTCTGTTCAAGTCGTTCATCGACGTGCTGGATCCGGATGCGCTCACCGGCAAGCCCGTCCTGATCGGCGCGAACGCGGGCACGGCACGGCACTCGCTCGCGATCGACTACGCGATCCGTCCGCTGTTCACCTACCTGCACGCCGAGCCGGTGCCCACCGGGGTGTTCGCGGCGTCGAGCGACTGGGGTGCGAAGGCCGACGAGATCGCGCCGCTCAGCACGCGCGTCGAGCGCGGGGCGCGCGAGCTCGCCGAGGCGATGGCCCGCCGGGAGCCGGCGGCCGACAAGGATCCGTTCGACCCGGGCAACTACCTCGGCGAAGGCCGCTCCTTCGGTCATCTGCTCGGAGGCCTCGCGGGGGAGTAGCCGCTCCAGCGCATCGGGGCATGACGCCGCCGACGAATGTCCGTGGGACATCGTACGGTGGCGTCATGCCCCTTCTCACTGCGTTCGACGCCCTTCTCAGCGAGCTCGACGGCTCCCTCCTGCGCGCCGGAGACGATGGATTCGATGCGGCTCGCCGTCCATGGAACCTCTCGATAGACCAGCTTCCGGCCGCGGTGGCGACGCCTGCGGGTCTCGACGATCTGCGCAGGATCCTCGCCGCCGCGCACGAGGCCGGAACGCCGATCGCCGTGCAACCCAGCGGACATGGCGCCTCCGGCGACCTTGCCGGCGCGGTGATCGTCCGGACGGCGGCGTTCGACCGGCTCGACATCGACCTCGCGGCCGGCGTCGTGGTGGTCGGCAGCGGCGTGCGCTGGGGTGCGGTGGTGGACGCCCTGGAAGGCACCGGCTGGGCGGCCCCCGCGGGCACGAGTCCCGTCGTCTCGGTCGCCGGGTACACGCTCGGCGGCGGACACTCCTGGTTCAGCCGCACCGCCGGACTCGGCTCCGACAACCTGCGCGCGGCGTGGGTGCTGCGACCCGACGGTACGCACGAGCGCATCGACGACGACAGCGACCGCGAGGCCATGTGGGCGCTCCGCGGCGCCGGCGGCGTGGTCGGCATCGTGACCGCGCTCGAGATCGACCTCGTTCGTGCTCCGGAGCAGTGGGGCGCCTCTCTGACGTTCGATGCGGCGGACTCCGCTGCCGTGATCCGCGCCGTGCGGGACCTCGCCGCGTCCGCGCCGGCGACGCTCAACGTGTTCACGAACTCGATGCGGATGCCGGATGCGCCGATGCTGCCCGAGGAGATCCGCGGAAAGAGCTTCGTGACGGTGCAGGCCCTGTCCTCCCATGGTGCGGCAGACGCGTTCCTGGAGGGCGTGCGCCGGGCCGGCGCCGTCCAGCGCGAGACCTCAGGCCCCACCTCGCCCGCCGGGCTCGCGGCGGCATCGGGTGAGCCGACGGATCCGACCGCGGGCCGGGGCGCCTCCCTCGCCCTCGACCGGCTCGACGATGCCACGATCGACGCGCTGGTGCAGTTCCGCCAGGCGCCCGAGCAGTCGCCGATCGTCGGGATCGATCTGCGCATGCTGGGGGGCGCCCTCGACGCACCACGGCGGTCCGGCTTCGCCTCCCTGGCCTCGGCGTCATGGCTTCTGCATGCGCTCGTGCCGAACTTCCCGGGCGCGCCGGCCGAGCCCGGCGACGCGAGCATCGCGGGCCTCCTCGAACTGCTCGCCCCGGTCGCGGCCGACCGGACGGTGCCGACCTTCCTCACGCCCGGTCAGACGCTCGAGCGGTGCGCCACGGCGGCCGACCTCGATCGGCTCCGGGCGATCCGAGCGAGCGCGGATCCTGACGGCGTGCTGCACGAGGGACGCCTGCCGCGCTGAGGCCCACTGTGCAGCGCAGAGATCAGCTGTGCCGCGCCCCGGCGGCGTCGGCCACGGCCGGGGCCTCGGCGCGCACGCCGACCCGCGTCGGGCCCCGGTGCGGGCGTCGAGCGGTCGTCAGTCGATCGCGGCGAGGCTCTGCACCGTGGCCGAGACGGCCTCGGCGAGCTCACGGCCCTTCACGGAGAAGTGGCGGCGGAAGTAGTCCTGGTGCTCATCGTGCTCATGGAAATGGTGCGGCGTGAGCACAGCGGAGAACACCGGGACGTCCGTTTCCAGTTGCACGCGCATGAGGGCGTCGACGACGGATCCGGCGACGAAATCGTGCCGGTAGATCCCGCCGTCCACGACGAGAGCGCTCGCGGCGATGCCCTGGTAGCGTCCTGTGCGCGCGAGACGCTTCGCGTGCAGGGGGATCTCGAACGCGCCGGGGACCCGGAACACGTCGACCTCGTCGAAGCCGAGCTCCGCGAGACATTCGACGAATGCGGAGACCGTCTGCTCGACGATCTCGGCGTGCCACTGCGCGGCGACGATGGCGATTCTGGGCATGGTGGACTGCTCCTTCTGTCCTCTCTCATCCGGACTGTGACCGTCGGCTCCGGAATCGCACCGGATCGGCGGTCCCCGCCATGGGGACCGTTCGCGGGCTCGCGCGGACATGCCGCGACACCGCCGGTGGGGACTTGCACCCCGCCCTGAGGACACGACGACGCTATCACCGTGGGACGCGCCACCAGGACACCCGCATCTCCGCGGCAGGACCTGGCGGCCGGGACCTGGCCGGCCGCGGGCGCGGCTCGAATGCCGAGCGGCGATCCACCGGGCCTCAGCGCGGCGCGGTGGCGTCCCCGGTCAGGCGGTACGCCGTCTCGGGCCGGCCCGGCGTGCCGTAGCGCGGGGCGCGGATCGCGACGTGCTGCGCGACGAGGTGCTCCAGGTATCGGCGCGCAGTGACCCTGGAGACGCCGACGAGAGGCGCGGCCTCGCCGGCCGAGAGGTCGCCGTGCGCGCGCAGCACTGCGGTGACGGCGTGCAGCGTCTCGGCGGCGAGCCCCTTCGGCAGGGCGATCGTGCCGGTCGCCGGACCTCCGATGAGGGCGTCGATCTCCTCCTGGCTGGCGGCGCCGGCGAGACCGGCCGCGCGTTCGTGACGATCGCGGAACTGCTGCAGACGCTCGCGGAAGACCGCGAACGGGAAGGGCTTGAGCAGGTACTGCGCCACACCGAGCGCCGACATCCGCCGCACAGCCTCGACATCACGCACGCTGGTCACCGCGATCACCTCGATCGCACTGCCGGCACCGCGGATGCGGCGCAGCACGTCGATGCCCGATCCATCCGGCATCGTGAGATCCAGCAGGACCAGGTCGATCCGCCCCGCGTCCGCGGAGAGGGCGTTGAGCGCCGCCCGCACGCCGGTGCACTCTCCGACGACCTCGAACCCATCGAGCCGGGCGATGTAGGCCGCGTGGAGCTCGAGTGTGAGCGGGTCGTCGTCGACGAGCAGCACTCCGATCATGCGGTTCTCCCTTCACGCCCGATGCCGGGCAGCGTCACACGGAATGCCGTGGGCTCGGTGGAGAGCTCGACGCTTCCGCCCGCGGCCGTCACGATGTCCCGGACGAGCGCGAGCCCCACTCCGCGCCCCGAGCGGTCGCTGGGCTTGGTGGAGAAGCCGTGCTCGAAGATCCGCTCCCGGAGCTCGACCGGGATGCCGGGGCCTCCGTCCGAGACGGTGATCGCGACGGCTCCGCCGTCGGCGGCGGCCACGTCGACACGCACCCAGCGGTCGGCGCCGGACTCCGCCTGAGACGCGGCGTCGAGGGCGTTGTCGATGAGATTGCCGACGAGGGCGACCGCGTCGACGGGGGTCAGATCCGCGCGCGGCGCCGCCGGATCCACGTGCACGTGCCAGCGCACGCCGCGCTCCTTCGCCTGCGAGGCCTTGCCCAGCAGGAGTGCGCCGAGCGTCGGATCCCCATCCCGCAGCGTCATCTGATCGATCACGGACTGGCTCTGCGCGGAGGTTTCCGACAGCAGGGCGATCGCCTCCTCGCGTCGGTCGAGTTCCAGGAGCGACAACGCCGTGTGCAGGCGGTTGCCGTGCTCGTGCGTCTGTGCGCGCAGCGCCTCGCCGAGTGTGCGCACCGACTCGTAGCCGGCCACCGCCTCCCGCACGTCGCGGGCGTCGAGATCGCCGGTGATGCGCCGTGTCGCGAGCCGCGCGAACACGGCGCCCAGCGCGCCGAGCGCGACGACGGCCAGGGTGAGGAGCAGGATCACCGGCAGGCGTCGCAGCAGGGCGCCGCCCAGCGACTCCACGGTCACCCCTGCCGACACCCAGCCGACGACCGTCCCTGCGGCGTCGCGGACGGGAGCGATGGTGCGCACGGACGGGCCGAGGGTTCCCGTGTACTGCTCGGTGAGGGCGCGGTCGTCGCGGGGGATCGTGCCGATGTAGTGCCCGCCGACCTGCGCCGGATCCGGGTGCGTGAGCCGCACGCCGTGTCCGTCCATGACGGTGATGAAGTCCAGCCCCGCGCCCGTGCGCACGGACTCGACGTAGCTGCGCAGGTCCGCCTCCGCGGCGGAACGGTCCGTCGCGGTCACGGCCGTTTCGATCTCCGGGGCGACGGAGAGCGCCCGCGCGATCGCGGCCGTGACGTGCTCGGCCTCCTGCCGTGCCGAGGTCTGCGCCTCCCAGGTGAGGAACGCGCCGATCGCCACGCCGATCAGCAGCACGGATCCGATCAGCAGCGCGAACACGCGCGAAGCCGCACTGCGCACGCCGCCGCGTCTTGTCGTCGCCATCGCCGATCCGGACCTCCTCAGACAGTATGCGCGAGTCGCGGCGCGCAGTGCGGCCTGCTCAGATTTCGCCCCGGTTTCAATACGAACAGAACTCGCCGCCGGGCGTCGTCGCTGCGCACCATGGTCGACACGGCCCGCCCGACGTGGTGCGGGCGTCCTGTTCACTCAGCGGAGGCGATGATGGCTCTCACCGAAGGTTTCAGACTCCCGCGGCACGACTGGCGCCGCGGCAAGAACTCCTGGGACAAGCACACCTGGCTCTACTTGTCCGTACTCGTGGCGGTCGGCCTCGGAATAGCGGTGGGACTCCTGTTCCCGCAGTTCGCACAGGGCCTCGAGCCCATCGGCAAGGGGTTCGTGAGCCTCATCAAGATGATGATCGCGCCGATCATCTTCTGCACGATCGTGATCGGCGTCGGATCGATCGCCAAGGCGGCGACGGTCGGCAAGATCGGCGGACTCGCGCTGATCTACTTCATGGTCATGTCGACCTTCGCCCTCGCGATCGGCCTGATCGTCGGCAACATCATCCACCCGGGTGAGGGTCTGCACATGGCCGGCGCGACCTACGAGGCGGCCACGACCGAGGCCAAGACGACGCAGGACTTCATCCTCGGCATCATCCCCGCCACGTTCTTCGGCGCCTTCACCGGCGAGAGCGTGCTGCAGGTGCTCTTCATCGCGCTCCTCGTCGGTTTCGCGCTGCAGGGGCTCGGAGATCGAGGCGCGCCCATCATGGGAGCGATCAAGCACCTGCAGACGCTCGTGTTCCGCGTGCTCGGAATGATCCTGTGGCTCGCCCCCCTCGGTGCGTTCGGCGCGATCGCGGCAGTGGTCGGCAAGACCGGCGTCGCGGCGATCTGGAGCCTCGGGATCCTCCTCGGCGCGTTCTACCTGACCTGCATCGTGTTCATCGTCGTGGTGCTCGGCGGGATCCTGAAGCTCGTCGCCGGGGTGAACATCTTCCAGCTGATGAAGTACCTCGGGCGTGAGTACCTGCTGATCGTCGGGACGTCCTCGTCGGAATCGGCACTGCCTCGGCTGATCGCGAAGATGGAGCATCTGGGTGTGGCCAAGCCCGTGGTGGGCATCACCGTGCCGACCGGCTACTCCTTCAACCTCGACGGCACCGCGATCTACCTGACCATGGCGTCACTGTTCATCGCGACCGGTCTGGGGCAGCCGATGTCCATCCCGGAGCAGATCGGCCTGCTCGTGTTCATGATCATCGCGAGCAAGGGCGCGGCCGGCGTCACCGGCGCCGGACTCGCGACCCTCGCCGGTGGCCTGCAGGCCTACCGTCCCGATCTCGTGAACGGGGTCGGAGTGATCGTGGGGATCGACCGTTTCATGTCTGAAGGGCGCGCGCTGACCAACTTCACGGGGAACGCCGTCGCCACGATCCTCATCGGCACCTGGACGAAGCAGATCGATGCGGAGCAGGTGCGTCAGGTGCTCTCCGGCGCACGGCCGTTCGACGAGTCGCTGCTGGACGGCGTGGGGCACGACGGGCAGCCGGCCGTGCAGGACGGAGCCGAGCCTGTCAGCACCGAGACGCTCGGGCACGCGGCGGTCGAGGAGATGGCCGCGAAGCAGCAGCGGGCGCGGGCCCGCGCCGAGCGCGGCTGACCCGAATCGCCGGGATCGAGCCGGGGCAGGGAGCGCAGACGACGGCTCCCCGCTTCGGCTCGTCGGCTGTCGCAGCCTCTCGCCGCGACCAGGGGCGATAGCGTCGGAGCATGCCCGTCGTTCAGGCCGCCGTCGTCGTCCCCATCCCGCCCGTGCTCGCGTACGCGGTTTCGCAGACCACAGGAGAGGTGCGGCGCCGCTGGGATGGCTTCATCCGGGCGCAGCACTTTCTTGATGGCGCGACGACGCCGGCCAAGGGCGTGCGCACGTTCACCCGGCAGCGATTCGGGCTGTCGATGATCACCCACTACGTCTCGTACGCGCCGCCGACGAACGTCGGGATGGTGATGGAGAAGGGCCCGTGGTTCTTCCGCACGCTCGGTGCGGGGTGGCGCTTCGAACCCGTAGACGGAGGCACGCGCGCGGTCTGGAAATACAACTTCACCTGCCGCCCGACCTGGCTCGCACCGGTCGCGGAGCGGATCGGGACCGTCGTTCTCGGGTATGAGGTCCGCCGCAGGATCGCCGGCTTCGCGCGCGGCTGTGCGGATCCGGTCGTGCTCGAAGCCGCGGGTGCAACGCTCGCCGAGACCTGAACCAGGCCGGTCAGTACCAGTTGTTCGACACCTCGTGCGCCCAGGCTCCGCAGGGGGATCCGTAGCGGTCCTGGATGTAGCTGAGGCCCCAGTCGATCTGGGTGTTCCCGTTGGTGCGCCAGTCCGCCCCCGCCGCCGCGAGCTTGTCAGCCGGGAGAGCCTGCGGGATCCCGTAGGCCCCGCTGTCCGGGTTCAGGGCATCCGCCCGCCAGCTCGACTCCTGCATCCACAGCCGGTACAGGCACGGGAACTGATCCTGGCCCCAGCCGTAATTGCCGAGCTGCTCGGCGGCATACGCCTGGGCTCCGGCCGGATCGACATCGACGCCACCGCTGCCCAGATCGCCGCCGCCCCCGCCCCCGCCGCCGCTGCCGCCGCTGTCGGATCCGCTGTTCGCCGCGGCCTCCCGCTCCTGCTCGGCGACCTGCTGGCCGATCCGATAGCGTCGCTCCACGTCGGCCGTGGTGTTCTTCAGGGCGGCCAGCTGCGAGTACAACGTGGTGACGTGGCCCTGCAGATCGGCGACGGCGGCGGCTTCCGCGTCGGCGGCGGCTTTCGCCTTCTGCGCCGCGTCCTCGGCAGAGGTCGCGAGGGCGTCCCTGGCCGCGCGGGCGACCTGCGCCTGATCCTGCAGCGACGTGGCGACGCCCTGCACGGCGATCGCGCGTTCGCCGAGCTTCGCCCAGGTCGCGTCGAGCTGCTGCAGTGCGCCGAGGCGCGTGAGCAGCTCGTCCGGATCCGCCGAGGTGAAGAGCCGCACGGTGAGGGGCGACGCGGTCTCGGCACGCGCGCGGGCGGCGATCAGCGAACCGACTTGCTCGTGCGTCTGCTGCACGGTCTGCTCGGCTGCCGCGGCCTGCACGCCCAGCTCGTCCGCCCGGTGCGCGGCAGCGTCCGCGTCGGCACGAGCCGCGTCCGCCGCCTGGGCCGCCTTCATCGCCGCGGTCGAGGCGTCGGCGGCCTTCTGCTGAGCGGTCGCGAGGGCGTCGTTGATGCGGGTGATCTGATCTTGCGTGGCCTGTTCGTTTCCCTGGGCGTTCTGCACGTCCTGCCACGAGGGGTAGTCGTCGGCATATGCCGGTGCGGCCACCGCGAGCGGCACCGTCAGCAGCACGCCGGCCACGAGCGCCAGGAGCGGGCGCGAGGCGCGTGCTCTGCGCCCGGGCGCAGGTGCGGCGGCGCCGGAGGGAAGGATCACCCTTCGACGCTAACCCCGCTCGCTGTGGATTCCCACCCCTGCCGGTGGATGCGCGGACGACGAAGGGCGCCGACGATCCCTCGTCGGCGCCCTTCGCGGTGGATACAGGATCAGCCGCTCTTGCGGCGGAACTCGCGCCTGGTCTGCGCCCCGTGCGCGGCGTGCACGGCGGAGTCGCCGTTCAGGTGCGCCTCGCCCTGATGCTGCTGGGCGTTCTTCTTTTCGAGCGCCTCCTTGAATTTGCGCTTCATGTCCGCGGCGGCGGTGTCGTCGGTACTCATGGCGCCAGCCTAGCGCCGGGGGCATCCCGTAGTCCTGGAAGAACGAAGCGGGACGGGCAGGGGGCGCCCCGGCAGACACGCGGTGACCGATCGCGGTGCATCCGGTGAACACTCCGTGATCGCACCGGTTTCCGGCGCTGCGGGGCGGAAACGGGCGGGATCCTGAGCGCGTGAGAGCAGCGATCGTGACCGAGTCCTTCCTCCCGCACATGAACGGCGTGACCGGATCCGTTCTGCAGATCCTCCGCCACCTCGAGCGCCACGGGCACGAGGCCCGGGTGTACGCCCCCGCTGCGGAGGGCATGCCGCGCATGATCGGGCACGCCAGGGTCGAGCCCATCCCGTCCGTGGCGCTGCCGGGCTACCGCACCGTGCGCGTCGGCACCTCCAGCGCGCATCGGCTGTCCGTGTCGCTGGCCCGCTTCGCGCCCGACGTGGTGCACCTCGCCTCGCCGTTCGCCCTCGGCTGGCGCGGGGCGCTCGCCGCGGAGCGGATCGGGGTGCCCGCGGTCGCGGCGTACCAGACCGATGTCGCCGCGTACGCCGCGCGTTACGGGGTCTCGCTCACGACGGCGCTCGCCGAGGCCCACATCGCGAGGTTGCACCGGCGCGCCACCCTCACCCTCGCCCCGTCGTCCGAATCGGAGGATCAGCTCGCCCGGCTCGGAGTCGATCGGGTGCGTCGCTGGGGCCGCGGCGTGGATGCGGAGCGCTTCCGCCCGGAGCGGCGAGACGGGGCATGGGAGCACCGTGCCGGCGTGGAGGCCGTGGTTGGCTACGTGGGCAGGCTGGCGCCGGAGAAGCAGGTCGAGGACCTGCAGGTCCTCGCGGATCTGCCGGGAATCCGGCTCGTGATCGTCGGAGACGGACCCTCCCGAGCGCGGCTCGAGACGCTGCTCCCGCACGCGGTGTTCCTCGGCCACCTCAGCGGCCCGGAGCTCGCTGAGGCGATGGCGTCGTTCGACGTCTTCGTGCACCCGGGCGAGAGCGAGACGTTCGGGCAGACCCTGCAGGAGGCGCATGCGAGCGGGATCCCCGTGGTCGCGACCGGCCGGGGCGGCCCGCTGGACCTGGTGCGCCAGGGCATCGACGGCTGGCTGTACCGCCCGGGCGACCTGCAGGATCTGCGCGATCGGGTGCGGGATCTCGCCGGCGACGCGCGTAAGCGGCAGGCGTTCGGCAGGGCCGGCCGGGATGCGGTGGAGGGCCGCAGCTGGAGCGCGGTGTGTGATCAGCTCCTCGGCCACTTCGTCGAGGCGCAGGAGCTGCACCGTGCGGACGCGGGCCTGCGGGCGCCCCGGGCTGTGCGGCCGGAGCCCACGCCAGCGGGGGAGCGCAAGCACTGGCGCCGCTATGTCGCGCTCGGCGACTCGCTCACCGAGGGCCTGTGCGACCCCGGGCCCGACGGCGCGCTGCGCGGCTGGGCGGACCGTCTCGCCCTGCTGCTGGCCGCCCGTGAGCCGTTGGACTACGCGAACCTCGCCATCCGCTCCAAGCGGGTCGAGGACGTGTGCGGAACCCAGCTGCATCGCGCCCTGCAGCTGCGCCCCGACCTCGTGTCGATCCTGGTCGGGGCGAACGACCTCGTGAAGCAGCGGGTCGCGATACCGCTCCTCGCCGCACGCCTCGAGGACACGGTGCGACAGCTGCGCGAGACCGGCGCCGACGTGCTCCTCGTCACGGCGTTCCTGCCCGGAAACCCGGCGGCACACATCTATGCCCGTCGGTTCTCCGCCTGGGCCACGGCGCTGGCCGGCATCGCCCGCCGTCAGGGCGCGATCCTGCTCGACACGGATCTGCACCCGCAGCTCGCCGAGCGGCCGAACTGGGGGGAGGACCTCGTGCACCTCTCCAGTCGCGGGCACCGGTTCCTCGCGTATCGCGCGGGCGTCGCGCTCGGCGTGGCGCTGGCCGACGAACTCGGCGCGCTCGATGAGGCGCTGCACGCGACCGAGCGCACCGGTGCCGGAGTGTGGTGGCGCCGGCACGCGCTGCCGTGGGTCTGGCGCCGGCTGCACGGGCGCGCCGCGGGTGACGGACGCAGCGCCAAGCACCACGACTACGTCCGCCTCGGTCGGGAGCGCGGGGTGCGCGAGCCCAGCGAGGTCTGACGGCGCAGTCTCAGGCGCGCCGCGCTGATAGGATCGAACAGGATGCCTCTGTGCGCATCCGTCCATGCTCGCGCTCCACACGGGAGAGCGAGCCTAAACAAAGAAGGAGAGACCTCTTGGAAGGTCCTGAAATCACCGCTACTGAGGCCGTTCTCGACAACGGCCGCTTCGGCACCCGCACCGTCCGCTTCGAGACGGGCCGTCTCGCGCAGCAGGCGCAGGGCGCGGTCGCCGCTTACCTGGACGAGGAGACGATGCTCCTCTCCGCCACGAGCGCGGGCAAGTCGCCGCGTGAGGGCTTCGACTTCTTCCCGCTGACCGTCGACGTGGAGGAGCGCTCCTACGCTGCGGGCAAGATCCCCGGCTCGTTCTTCCGCCGCGAGGGCCGTCCCTCCACCGAGGCGATCCTCGTCTGCCGTCTGATCGACCGTCCGCTGCGTCCGTCGTTCGTCGACGGCTTGCGCAACGAGGTTCAGATCGTCATCACGGTGCTCTCGATCGCGCCCGGCGAGTACTACGACGCGCTCGCGATCAACGCCGCGTCCGCGTCGACCCAGATCTCGGGTCTGCCGTTCTCCGGCCCCGTCGCCGGTGTGCGCCTCGCGTTCATCCCCGGCCACGGTGAGCACGCAGACCAGTGGGTCGCGTTCCCGAACGCCGAGCAGGTCGAGCAGGCCGTCTTCGATCTCGTCGTCGCCGGCCGAGTCGTCACCAAGGGTGACGGCACCGAAGACGTCGCGATCATGATGGTCGAGGCCGAGGCCACCGAGGGCAGCTGGAACCTGATCAAGGCCGGCGCCACCAAGCCCAGCGAGGACATCGTCGCGCAGGGCCTCGAGGCCGCCAAGCCGTTCCTGAAGCAGCTCGTCGAGGCGCAGGCCCAGCTTGCCGCCACGGCGTCGAAGGAGCCGGGTGTGTACCCGGTCTTCCTGCCGTACAGCGAGGGCACGTACGACTTCGTGGCCGAGCGCGCCTACGCCGAGCTCGTCGACGTCTACCAGATCGCCGACAAGCAGGAGCGCCAGAACGCCGACGACGCGATCAAGGACCGCGTCAAGGGCGAGCTCGTCGCCGCCGTCGAGGCGGGCGAGCAGCCCGAGGTCGCGCTCAGCGAGTTCTCCGCCGCCTACAAGTCGGTCACGAAGAAGATCGTGCGCGGCCGCATCCTCACCGAGGGCGTGCGCATCGACGGTCGCGGTCTGGCGGACATCCGTCCGCTCGACGCCGAGGTGCAGGTCATCCCGCGCGTGCACGGCTCCGCGATCTTCCAGCGCGGCGAGACCCAGATCCTGGGCGTCACCACGCTGAACATGCTCAAGATGGAGCAGCAGATCGACTCGCTGTCCCCGACGACGAGCAAGCGCTACATGCACCACTACAACTTCCCGCCCTACTCGACCGGTGAGACCGGCCGCGTGGGTTCGCCGAAGCGTCGCGAGATCGGGCACGGCTTCCTCGCCGAGCGCGCGCTCGTGCCGGTGCTGCCGACCCGCGAGGAGTTCCCGTACGCGATCCGTCAGGTGTCCGAGGCGCTGAGCTCCAACGGATCCACCTCGATGGGCTCCGTCTGCGCCTCCACCCTGTCGCTGCTGAACGCGGGTGTGCCGCTGCGCGCACCGGTTGCCGGCATCGCGATGGGCCTCGTGTCCGACCAGGTCGACGGTGAGACCCGCTACGCGGCGCTCACCGACATCCTCGGCGCCGAGGACGCGCTGGGCGACATGGACTTCAAGGTCGCCGGAACGAGCGAGTTCGTCACGGCGATCCAGCTGGACACGAAGCTCGACGGCATCCCCTCCGAGGTGCTCGCCGGCGCGCTGACCCAGGCCAAGGAGGCACGCCTCACGATCCTCAACGTGCTGAACGCCGCGATCGACAGCCCCGACGAGATGGCGCCGACCGCGCCGCGCGTGATCAGCGTGCAGATCCCGGTCGACAAGATCGGCGAGCTGATCGGCCCGAAGGGCAAGACGATCAACGCGATCCAGGACGAGACCGGCGCGCAGATCTCCATCGAGGAGGACGGCACCGTCTACATCGGCGCGACCGACGGCCCCTCGGCCGAGGCGGCCCGTGCGCAGGTCAACGCGATCGCCAACCCCACCAACCCTGAGGTCGGCGAGCAGTTCCTGGGCACGGTCGTGAAGATCGCGACCTTCGGCGCGTTCGTCTCCCTGCTCCCGGGCAAGGACGGCCTGCTGCACGTCACCGAGGTGCGCAAGCTCGCCGGTGGCAAGCGCGTGGAGAACGTCGACGACGTGCTCTCCGTCGGCCAGAAGATCCTCGTGAAGATCACGAAGATCGACGACCGCGGCAAGCTCTCGCTCGAGCCCGTGATCGACGAGGCTCCGGCAGAGGCGGCCGAGCCCGCCGCTGAGGTCGCCGAGGTCTGATCCTCCGCCGGAAGGCCCGTCGTGTCCGCCGAAAGGAGGACACGACGGGCCTTCCGTGGTTTTCGTGACCGAACCGTTACGCATTGTTCTCCTCCTGGCCGTCTCAATGAACGGAAGCGTCCGAGGCCTCCTTTACTCTCTAAGGGACGCACCGGGGGGTGCGTCTCAGAAACCAACGCAGCAGACACGGGGGTGATCGCATGCGTCTCTTCAGCGTCGGATCCGGAATCGGGTCCGCACTCGGTAGCGCCGTACCTGCGGTCACCAGCGCGCCCGCGGTCGTCACACCGCACCCGTCCGCGCCGATCCCGGTGGTCGGACCCGGCATCGGAACCTCCCTGCGCGTTCCCCTCGCGGAGACCGGCATCCGTTCCTTCCCGCTCATCCTCGGCGGCGCCGAGTTCGGCTGGAACACCGACGCCGACACCGCGCTGCACATCCTCGATCGCTACGCCGAGTTCGGCGGCAACGCCGTGCACACGGCCGACAGCTTCGCCGCAGGACGCAGCGAGCACATCATCGGCCGGTGGCTCGCCACGCGGGGCAACCGCGACGACATCGTCCTGAGCGTGCGCGTCGGCGGTCACCCCGACAACCCGGGCATCGGACCGGTGAACCTGGTGCGCGCTGTGGAAGCGTCGCTGACCCGCCTCGGAGTCGAGCGCATCGATGTGCTCTACCTCGACGGCACGATCGACGACGGCAGCGCCCTCGAAGACACGCTGGCCACGGCCGAATGGCTCGTCGAGGCCGGCAAGGTGCGGGCACTCGGTGCCTTCGGCTTCACCGCCGAGCGTCTCGTCGAAGCACGCATCCTGTCCTCCGCGGGCTATCCGCGCATCGAAGTGCTGGACGTGCCGTACAACCTGATGCGCCGGGCAGGGTTCGAAGGCGATCTCCGCCTCGTCGCTGCGGCGCAGGGGCTGGCCGTCACACCGTCGCACGCCCTCGAGCATGGGTTCCTCTCCGGCAGGCACCGCACCAAGCAGTCGCTGCAGGGTGTGCGCGGCATGCAGCTGCGCGGCAACATCAACCGTCGCGGCATCAAGGTGCTGCGGGCGCTCGACATCGCCGCCTCGGAGCTGCAGGTTCCGGTCGCGGCCGTCGCGATCGCCTGGCTGCTGGCCCAGCGCACGATCACGGCACCCATCGTGAACGCCTTCGCCACTGAGCAGGTCGACGAGCTCATGCAAGGCGCGGGCGTGGCTCTGGGCCGTGCGCAGCTGGCCGAGCTCACCCGCGCGGCGAGCTGACCCGACTCGGTGGGTGGGCCGTGTCCGATCTGTGACATAGGCTGGAAGCACCCCGGCCACGGAGCCGGAGACGAGGCGAGCGGTTGTGACGCATTACATCTATCTGGTCCGGCACGGCGAGCATCAGGACGCCGAGCACGGTCTGGCCGACGGACCCCTCTCACCGCGCGGACGTCGTCAGGCCGAGCACATCGCCGACCGCCTGTCCGGCCTCCCGCTGGACGCGATCTGGCATTCTCCGCTGCTGCGCGCCGCCGAGACGGCCCGTGCGATCTCGGAGCGGATCCCCTCGGTCGAAGCTGAGCCGTCGGCGCTGCTGTTCGACTGCGTGCCCACCGGCATGACGGAGGAGACGCCGGCCGTCTTCGAGCCTTTCTTCGGATCCATCACCGACGCGGAGATCGAAGCCGGTCGGGCGCAGATGGGCGACGCCGTGAACGAGTTCCTGGTGCGCAAGCCCGGAGACGTGCATGAGGTTCTCATCACGCACAACTTCGTCATCAGCTGGTTCGTGCGCGAAGTGCTGGAAGCCCCGGAGTGGCGCTGGATGACGCTGAACCAGGCCAACTGCGGCCTGACCGTCATCTCGCAGAAGCAGGGCCGCCCGTGGAGTCTGGTCGCGCACAACGACCTGAGCCACCTCCCCATGGAGCTGCGCACCGGTCTGCCGGATCCGCTCCTGGTCTGAACCGACGTGCCGGGACCGGGGTCGAGTGGCGTTCAGCCGATCCTTTCCCAGTCCGCGATCGGACCCTCGACGACCGTGAACAGCGGATGCGGGTCCGGCTGCGGGGTCGTGCGCCATCGCTCCCAGAGTTCCGGGTTGCGCACCTCGAGCTTGCGGAGCAGGTGCCCCCACTCGTACTCGAGCTGGCCGCGTGCCACCGGGATCCGTTCGACCGGACCGGTCTTGAGGATCTTCTCACGCGCGAAACGGTAGCCTCGGGCGTCGGCTTCATCGACGATGGCGGCGAGGTAGTCGCCGATCGCAGCGAGGGAATCCCTCGTCTCCCGGAAACGCTGGAGCTGCGGGTGGTGCGCATAGCCGCGGCGGGTCGGATCCGCGATCACCGCCTGGGCGAGCAGGCCTTCGCGCCAGCACGCCGTCAGCGCCTGCCGGTCGTAATACCGCGGGTGCACCGACCACAGCCTCATGCCTGCTCCAGATCCTTGCGGTACCACCGGGTCGCGTTGGGATTGTCGTTGTAGCGCGGGATCTCGGCGAAGCCGCTGTTGCGGTACAGGTGCCCCGCCGCTTCGAGCGTGTGGTGCGTGTCGAGCACGAGCGCGCGGGCGCCGAATCCACGGGCGCGGTGCTCCAACTCGTCCAGCAGCAGCCGGCCCCAGCCGCGGCCCCGGGTCTCCGGGCGCAGGAACACGTGCTTGATCTCGAACACGTCGGTCTCGCCCTCGGGCATCGCGACGCGGCGGATTCCGCCGCAGCCGACGATCGCGTCTTCGTCTTCGAGCAGGAGGAAGACGCCATCCGGATCCTGGAACGCCGCCGCCGTCGGAAACGTGGGGGAGTAGGCGCCGCCGGGGAACTCCGCCGCGCGCAGGGTGAAGTAGTCGACCAGCACGGCGTGGGCGTCGTCGTCCTCCGGGGAGGCGATGCGGAACGTGGGCATGATCCGACGGTAATCGATGCCGCGGGTCGGGCGGCCCGGACGCGTCGAGGGGGTCGGAGACTTGCCGCATCGGAAACCGTGACGACCGTGGGATCCGCGTCGGAAGCGCTGAATAGACTGTGGACATGACGACGCGCGTGGCCCTGGTGGGCGCCTCCGGCAAGCTCGGCACCATCATCGGCGACGTGATCTCGCACCTCGACGGATTCCAACTCGGCGCGGTGCTCGGATCGAACAGCACCATGGACGAGCTCGACGGCGCGGACCTCGTGGTCGACGCGACCACCCCGGCCTCCAGCGTCGAGATCGTGCGTGCCGCGACGGATCGGGGCATCAACCTCCTCGTCGCGACGTCCGGATGGTCCGCAGATCGCATCGCCCAGGTCCGTCCGGCCATCGATGACGCCGGCACCGGGGCGCTGTTCGTGCCCAACTTCTCGATGGGATCCGTGCTCGGCACGGCCCTGGCCGCTCTCGCCGCGCCGTTCTTCGGATCCGTGGAGATCATCGAAGCGCACCAGCACACCAAGATCGACTCGCCCAGCGGCACAGCCGTGCGCACCGCCGAGCTCATCGCGGCCGCACGGGCCGAGCAGGGCCCTGTGGACGCGCCGCACGTCGACCAGCGCGCCCGCGGGCAGCAGGTGGCGAGCGTGCCCGTGCACTCGCTGCGGCGCCCGGGTGTGATCGCGAAGCAGGAGGTCATCCTCTCCGGCCCCGGCGAGTCGCTGTCGATCGTGCACGACACCGTGCAGTCCGCCGCGGCGTACGCCCCGGGGATCCGCCTCGCGCTGCCCTATGCGCGCGACCTGCGCGGCGTGGTCGTCGGCCTGGAGAACGTGATCGATCTGGGGATCCGGCCGCGCGCATGACCGCGCGCATCGGCGTGCTCGGCCCGGTGCGGATCGCTGATCGCGACGCCGGCGGCACCCCCATGCGCGCGCTGCTGGCGGCGCTCGTGCTCGCCGGCACCGGCACCACCCGCTCCGTGCCTGCGCTGGCGGCCGAGGTCTGGGGCGACGACCAGCCGCAGAATCCGAAGGCGGCGCTGCAGACCCTCGTCTCGCGGGCCAGGGCGTTGGCCGGCTCCGACGCCATCGCGAGTGCGCCGGGAGGCTATACGCTCGGCACCGACGACACCGACTTGCACACCGCACGCCGGTTGCGTGCCGAGGCGGAGACGCTCAGCGACGGCGATCCCGACCGCATCCGGCTGCTGGGAGAGGCGATCGGACTGTGGCGCGGCGAACCGGGCGTCGACCTGGGCGACGCGCCGATCGCAGATGATCTCGCGGCCGAGTCCGGCGAGCTGCGCGACGCGCTGCAGCGCGACCTGGCGGCGTCGCTCGTGAGCGCGGGGCGCTCCCATGAGGCGGTTGCGATCCTGTCGGAGCTCGCGGCCGCACGTCCGTTCGACGAGACGGCTCAGGCGGAGCTGATGTCGGCGCTCGCGGCCGACGATCGCGCGGCGGAAGCCCTTGCGGTGTTCGCCCGGCTGCGCGCCGCGCTGGCCGAGCACCTGGGTGCATCGCCGGGACCCGCCGTCACCGAGCTCAACGCGCAGCTGCTGCGTGACCAGGACAGTGGGCCACGCGTGCGTATCGGCGTACAGGCCGCGCCCAACGAGCTCATCGGCCGCGAGGACGCGATGCGCCAGGCGGGCGCGCTGCTCGCCATCGCCCGCGCCGTGACGATCGTCGGCCCTGGCGGGCTCGGTAAGACGCGGCTCGCGCACGCACTCGCCGCCGGATCGCGCGTCGACGTGGTCGCTGTGGTCCCGCTCGCCGGCGTCCGCGACGACGCCGGCGTTCCGATCGCGATCGCCGCGGCCCTCGGCATCAGCGAGGCGGCGCCGGGTGCTCGACTGTCCGAGACCCACGTGCGTCCCGACCTGCGGGCCAGGATCGTGGCCGTCCTGAACGAGCGGCCCGCCCTTCTCGTGCTGGACAACTGCGAGCAGGTTATCGACGGCGTCGCGGCATGGACGGCGGATCTGCTGCAGGCGGTGCCTGCGCTGCGCGTGCTGACCACGAGCCGCACCCCGCTGGCGATCGGTGCGGAGCGGATCCTCGTCCTCGACCCGCTCGGGATCGCCGCGGATCCGGACGCTCCGGCGGTGCGGCTGTTCGCCGAACGGGCCGAGGCGGTCCGACCGGGCGTCATGCTCGATGCCGACTCCGTGGCGCGGCTGTGCGCGCATCTGGACGGATTGCCGCTCGCGATCGAGCTCGCAGCCGCACGAGTGCGCACCATGTCGCTCGCCGAGCTCGAGGACCGCCTGGCGGACCGGTTCGCCCTGCTGACTTCGGGAGACCGCGCTGCTCCGGAGCGGCATCGCACCCTCGAGGCCGTGATCGGCTGGAGTTGGGATCTGCTCGATGCCGAGGCGCAGCGGGCGCTCGCGACGCTGTCGTTCCTGCCCGGCGGCTTCTCGGCGCATACCGCGACCGCGATCCTCGGCGCACCTGCCGACGACGTGCTGGACCGCCTCGCCGCGCAGTCGCTGCTGGTCGTGACCGAGAGCGGTGCACGGGTGCGCTTCCGGATGCTGGAGACCGTGCGCGAGTTCGGGCTCGCCAGGCTCGCCGATGCCGGCGAGGAGGACGCAGCGTGGACCGCGGTGACACGGTGGGCGGCGGAGTTCGTGGGTGAACGGCTCACCTCCGGCGCGATCTTCCCCAGCGGCGTCACGGCCGAAGCGCACGGCGACATCGGCCAGGAGCATGACAATCTCGTGTTCGTGCTGCACCGGCTGTTCGGCGAGGATCGGGAACAGGAGGCGCTGCGACTGTTCGCCCTCATCGGACCCAGCTGGTTCATGCGCGGGGCGTTCAGCGAGGTCTTCGCGTTCCGGGTCGTGGTGATCGAGGCCGCACAACGGCTGTGGAGCGCAGGACGGAACGACGAGGAGCTCGATTGCGACATCGTCGTGATCGCGCTCGTCATGGCCACGCTCGGCAGCCTGGCGATGGATGACCGGCGGGCCCTGCGCGCGCTCGCGCTGCTGCGCCTCTGGGAGCGCAGAGCCGGTGGTGCGATCAGCGCGGCGTGGCGAGCGCTCGTCGTCGTGATGACCGCGTCGCGGGATCAGCAGCACGTCGAGCAGCAGCTGAAGGCGATGCGGTCATCCGATGATCGCCGCTCCCGGCTGATGGCCGAGATGCTGCTGGCGCACTTCTCGGAGAACCGGGGCGATCCCGACGAGGCGCTGATCGCGGCGCAGGCGGCGTGGAGTCTCGCGAACGACAGCGGTGAGCGCTGGGCGGCGGCCACCGCCGCGGATGCAGCCGCGCAGCTGGCGAGTCAGTCCGCACGCCCGGCGGAGGCGCTGATGTGGCTCGACCGCGCAGCCGCGATCTTCGCGGAGTTCGACGCGGTCGACGCGCTGCGGCAGCAGAAGTGGGTGCGCGGCGCGGCGTTGCTGGCACTCGGCCGGATCGAGGAGTCGGATGCGCTGTTCCGCAGTCTCGTGACCAGCCGCGAGCTCAGCCAGGACGGGCTCGAGCTGGCGTCCATCGGCTGGTACGGGCTCGGTGCGGTCCACCTGCAGGCGGGCGAGCAGACCGAGGCCTTCGACGCCTTCGCACGGGGGCTCGCACACTTCTCCTCGTCCTCGCAGCGGCGCTCGCCGTGGTTTCTCATGGCGATCGCGGGCTACGTCAGCGCGCGTGCCCGGGTGCCGGGCGCCGACCCCGCCGACCTCGCGCGATGGGTCCGCCGGATGCGCGGCCGGATGATCGCCGGCTGGCGGATGCGTCCGGAGCTCACCGACAGCCCCGTGCTCGGCACCGTGCTGGTCGGATGGGCGGCGTGGGCGCTGCAGGATCCGGCGTTGCGCGATCGCGCGGTCGAGGCCTTGGGTGTCGCCGAGGCGCTCGGCGCGCGGCAGGATCTGCCGACCCTGCGCCTGGACGGGCATTTCGCCGAGGCGACGCGAATCTGCGGGCGGGCCGCCGTTGAGGCCGCGCGCCATGCGGCCAGGGAGCTGTCGCTCTCCGGCCGCGTCGATCGGGCGTTCGCCCTGCTGCGCGGGCGCTGAGCACGACGAAGGGGCGTCCTCTTCGGAGGACGCCCCTTCGTGCCGGATCCGGGATCAGGCCTTGCGCATGTACGCCTTGACGGTGAGCGGGGCGAACACGGCCACGATCACGGCGGCGCCGAGCAGCGACATCCACAGATCGACGCCCACCGTGCCGCTGTCGGCGAGGTTGCGCACCGCGGTGACCAGGTGGGAGACCGGGTTGATGTTCACGAACCACTGCAGCCAGCCCGGCATGGTGTCCACCGGCACGAACGCGTTGGAGAGGAACGTGAGCGGGAACAGGATGATCATCGAGATCCCCTGGACGCTCGACGCGGTGCGGGCGATGACGCCGGCGAAGGCGAAGATCCAGCTGATCGCCCAGGCGCACACGATCACGAGCACGGCCGCCGCGATCACGGCGCCGATCCCGCCGGCAGGACGGTAGCCCATCAGGAAGCCCATCACGAACGTCAGGACCGTGGCGATGCCGTAGCGGACCGTGTCCGCCAGCAGCGCTCCGGAGAGGGGCGCGATGCGCGCGATGGGCAGGGAGCGGAACCGGTCGAACACGCCCTTGTCCATGTCCTCGCGCAATTGGACTCCCGTCACGACCGACGTGGTGATCACGGTCTGCACGAGGATCCCCGGGATGATCACCGGGAGGTAGTTCGAGACGTTGCCGGAGATCGCGCCGCCGAAGATGTATGTGAACATCAGGGTGAACAGGATCGGCTGCACGGTCACGTCGAACAGCTGCTCCGGCGTCCGCCGGATCTTGATCAGACCGCGGGCGGCCATGGTGAGGGTGTTGCGCAGGGTCAGGGACAGGCTCGCGCGCGGGCTCAGCCGACGCTCGGCTGCGGGGACGATACGGCCGGCGGTGGGGGCGAGGGTGGTCATGCGCGGACCTCCTGGAACGGTGCGGAGACGGGATCGGCGGCAGGCGCCTCGTCGGCCGTGTGGCCGGTGATCGTGAGGAACACCTCGTCGAGCGTGGGCTTCTGGACGCTCATCTCGGTGAGGCCGATGCCGGCCTCGCGGAACGTGATGAGCAGATCGGCGATGCGGTCGGGATCCGCCATCGGGGCGGTGATCCGGGACGCTTCAGGGGAGAGGACGCCGCGGACGCCGAGGGTCTGCTCGATCGCGCGCAGGGCGTCGTCGGTGTCGGCAGCATCCCGGACGCGCAGCTGCAGCGACGAGGTGCCGACCGAGGCCTTGAGATCGTCGGGGGTGCCCTCGGCGACGACCTTCCCGCGGTCGATCACGGCGATCCGGTCGGCGAGCTGATCGGCCTCGTCGAGGTACTGGGTGGTGAGCAGCACCGTGGATCCGGTGCTGACGAGCTCGCGGATCGTGTCCCACATCTGTCCGCGCGTGCGGGGATCGAGACCGGTGGTGGGCTCATCGAGGAAGATCAGCGGGGGCTGCGCGAGGAGGGATGCGGCGAGGTCGAGTCGGCGTCGCATGCCGCCCGAGAAGTTCTTCAGCGGTCGCTTCGCCGCCTCGGTCAGACCGAAGCGCTCGAGCAGATCGGCGGACTTGGCCCTCGCGGCGGTGCGGCTCAGCCCGAGCAGCCGGGCGAAGATCATGAGATTCTCGGTGGCGGACAGCGTCTCGTCGACCGAGGCGAACTGCCCGGTCACGCCGATGAGCTGTCGCACGATGTGCGGCTCGCGTACGACGTCGTGCCCGAACACGCGGCCGGTGCCGCCGTCCGGACGCAGCAGTGTCGCGAGCATGTTGATGGTGGTCGTCTTTCCGGCGCCGTTGGGGCCGAGGACACCGTAGACGGCGCCGGTGCGCACCTGCAGGTCGACGCCGTCGACCGCGCGGTTCGCTCCGAACACCTTCACGAGTCCGTCGGCCTCGAGGGCCCAGTCGGTGGTGGGATTCGTCATGCTCCGAGCATCGGCGGCACCGCTTTCGGAGCACTGTCGTGGTGCTGTCGTCCGCTTTCCGGCACGGTCCTGCGGTGCGCGCCGGTATGGACCGCGCGCGGGAGGCGAGGGCCGCAGCCGTCGGCCGGGACGGCCCGCCGACTTAGGATGAAGGGATGGGATCCCGGATCGGCGTCGTGGTCATGGCCGCGCTTCTCGTGCTGTACATCGCGCTCGTCGGCTGGCGTGCGGTGGTGCTGCTGGGGTCCGGCCAGGCTCTCGGAATCACCATGGGCGTCGCTCTGCTCGTCATGCCGTTGATCGGGGCCTGGGCCCTGGTGCGCGAGCTGCAGTTCGGCCTTGCCGCCGATCGGCTCGGCCGCACGCTGGACGGCGAGGGCGGGATGCCCGAGGCGCCGGAGCACCTGCGCTCGAACGGACGACTCCTTCCCGACGACGCCGACCGCCTGCTCGCAGAGTACGGCTCGGCGGCTGCCGAGGAGCCGGGGGACTGGCGCGCACAGTACCGGCTCGGCGTGGTGCACGATGCGGCGGGGCACCGCAAGGATGCCCGCGCCGCGATCCGCGCGGCGATCCGCCTGGCCAAGTAGCTCCGGCACGCCCGGGGCCCGATATGCGAACGGCCGCATCCCCCGGGGGACGCGGCCGCTCGGCGGGACGGCGAGCCTCAGGCCAGGGTCGCCTCGAGGGTGATCTCGATGCCGGAAAGCGCCGCGGAGACGGGGCAGCCGACCTTGGCCTCCTGCGCGAGGCGCTGGAAGGTCTCCGCGTCGAGGCCGGGCACCGAGGCGTTCACGTTGAGGTGGCTGCCGGTGATGCCGACGCCGGGCTTGAAGGTCACCGACGCGGTGGTGTTCACGCGCTCGGCGGGGGTGCCGTTGCCTGCCAGGGCGTGGGAGAGCGCCATGCTGAAGCAGGACGAGTGCGCGGCGGCGATGAGCTCCTCGGGAGTGGTCGTCGTGTCGGAGCCCTCCGAGCGCGCCTTCCAGTTGATGGGGAACGTGCCCAGGTGCGAGGAGGAGAAGGAAACGGATCCCTCACCCTCGATGAGACTTCCGGTCCACGTGGCTGCGGCTTCGCTGGTGATGGACATGGGGATCCTCCGATCGGGGTGGGTGAGGTGCCAGCCTATCGATCGGCCCGCAGCGGAACCTCGCTTTTCAGGGAAGTCTCGGCGTGCGGCCCAGGATCCCGGCGCGCTGCAGCAGCAGATAGAGCTGGCAGCCGAGGCACAGTCCGAACGCGGCGTTCAGGAAGGCGGCGACGAACGCCATCGCGGTGGCGATCGGCAGCGCCCACGGCACGCCGAGCAGGTGCAGGATCAGGCCGACCGTGACCACGAACAGGCCCACGCCCTGGGCGAATCGGGGCGGACGCGGGTCCTCGAGCGCGAACGGCGGGGCCAGGCGCGGACGCACGAGCGTGCGGAACAGCACGCCCCACGGCTGCGTGCGCGGGGAGAGCACGCCCCACAGGAACAGGGCGGCGATCACCAGGGTGAGCAGGAACGCGGGCTGGGTCGCGCGGTAGGCGAGCACGGATCCTGGCGTGAAGGTATTCGCGAGCGGCTGATAGGCGAACCAGCCGAACTGAGCGGTCGTCGGCTGTGAAGCCTCGACCAGCCCCAGCACGGTCGCGATGAGCAGCAGGGCGGACGTGATCCACGCGGCGAAGCGCGGACCGCGCGGGTCGATGCCGGCGGGAGCGGTCATGCGGAGGCCTCCTGGAGGTCGTCGGCGCCGTCGAGCGCCGAGAGCACGGCGGCCCGAGTGGGCACGCCGGTGAAGCGGGATCGGATCCGGCCCTCCGGATCGACGATGAAGGTCGTCGGGGTGGACAGCACCTTGTAGCGGGTGGCGAGGTCGGAGCGGGAGGTGAGGTCCACCTCGGCGTGCACGACGCCCTCGCGTTCGGCGGCGACGGATCCGAGCATGCGCCGCACCTGCGGGCAGCGCGCGCAGAACTCGGTGCTGAACTGCACCAGTGTCGCCTGCGCGCCCAGGGGGCGCATGAGATCGGCGGGATCCACGTGCCGGTCGCCGCGCACGGTCACCGCGCGGCCGTCCCGCCCGCGCAGCAGAACGCCGGCGAGCACGGTCGCCGCGAGCAGAGCGGCGACCACGACGAGCGCGATCGGCAGGGACATGGTCCGAGGCTACGTCTGGAAAAGGCGCTGGGGTCGGATATGACGGTTCGAGTCCGCGCCCCGGCTCCCGGAGCCCGTCGGACGGCCCGGCTGTCCGCCGCCGCCGGTACGCTGAAAACCATGAGCGCCGCGATCCCCACGCCGTACGAAGACCTGCTCCGCGACGTGCTGGCCAGCGGCACGCACAAAGACGATCGCACCGGCACGGGCACGACGAGCGTGTTCGGCCGGCAGATCCGCTTCGACCTGTCGCAGGGCTTCCCGCTCATCACCACCAAGCGCGTGCACTTCAAGTCGATCGCGTACGAGCTGCTGTGGTTCCTCCGCGGCGACTCGAACGTGCGCTGGCTGCAGGAGAACGGCGTCACCATCTGGGACGAGTGGGCCGACGCCGACGGCGATCTCGGTCCGGTCTACGGCGTGCAGTGGCGCTCCTGGCCGACGCCGGACGGCGGGCACATCGACCAGCTGCAGCAGGTGATCGACCAGATCCGGAACTCCCCGGACTCCCGCCGCATCATCGTGTCGGCGTGGAACCCGGCCGACATCCCCGACATGGCGCTCGCGCCCTGCCATGCGCTGTTCCAGTTCTACGTGGCGGACGGAAAACTGTCCTGCCAGCTCTACCAGCGCAGCGCCGACCTGTTCCTCGGGGTGCCCTTCAACATCGCCTCGTACGCGCTGCTCACGCTCATGGTCGCGCAGCAGACCGGCCTCGAGCCGGGCGACTTCGTGTGGACCGGTGGAGACTGCCACATCTACGACAACCACGTCGCGCAGGTGCAGGAGCAGCTCACCCGCGAGCCGTATCCGTACCCGACCCTGCGGATCACGCGGAAGCCGGAGTCGATCTTCGACTACGCATACGAGGACTTCGTGGTCGAGGACTATCAGCACCACCCCGCTATCCGCGCGGCGGTCGCGGTATGACTCGGATCGGACTGATCTGGGCCGAGGCGCATGGCGGAGTGATCGGGGCCGGCGGCGCGATGCCGTGGCACGTTCCTGAGGACCTCGCGCACTTCAAGGAGATCACCCTGGGTGCGCCTGTCGTCATGGGGCGCCGCACCTGGGAGTCGTTGCCGGAGCGGTTCCGCCCGTTGCCCGGCCGTGAGAACATCGTGATCACCCGGCAGGCCGACTGGGCCGCCGATGGCGCCCGCCGCGCGGCGTCGATCGCCGACGCGCTCGCCGGACTCGAGGAGACCTGGGTGATCGGCGGTGGCGAGATCTTCCGCGAGGTGGTCGGCGAGGCCGATCGTCTGGAGGTGACCGAGCTCGATCTGGACGTGCCCGGAGACGCTTTCGCCCCTTCGCGCAAGGGCTTCCGCCTGGTCTCCGAGGGGGAGTGGCAGACCAGCAGGACCGGGATCCGCTTCCGCTTCCTCGGCTACCAGCGCTGACCGCATCGCCCGCTCCCGACAGGAGGATCCGCATGCCTACCGCCCTCATCACCGGCGCCAGCGCCGGAATCGGCGCGGAGTTCGCCCGCCAGCTCGCGGACCGCGGTGCGGACCTGGTGCTGGTCGCCCGTTCGGAGGACGCGCTGCAGGCGCTCGCCGCGGAACTGGGTGCACGGCACGGCGTCGCGGTCGAGGTGCTCGTCGCCGACCTTGCGGTGGAGCAGGACGTCGACCGCGTCGCGCGACGGATCGCGGATGCCGGACGCCCCATCGACGTGCTCGTGAACAACGCCGGGTTCGGGCTGCCGCTGCACTTCGCCGACAACGACGTCGCCGACGAGGTGCGCCATCTCCGGGTGCTGGTCGAGGCTCCGATGCGGCTCATGCATGCCGCGCTCGGGGTGATGCGCGGTCGCGGTGGGCGGATCATCAACGTCGCCTCGTCCGCGGGCTTCATCTCGCGGTCGACCTACTCCGCGTGCAAGGCGTGGATCATCGGGTTCAGCCGCTGGGCGAACGACGAATACGCCAGCGACGGCGTCACCGTGACCGCGCTCTGCCCTGGATTCGTGCACACCACCTTCCATGCCCGGATGGGCCTCGCCGCCGGCGAGGAGGGCGTGCCATCATTCATGTGGCTGGACGCGCCTTATGTCGTGCGCCAGGGCCTTCGTGCTGCGGCCCGTGGCAGGTCGGTGGTGATCCCGTCGCTTCGCTACAAGGCGATGATCGCGGGCTCGAGGCTGGTCCCGCGCTCGCTCACCACGCGTATCGCCCGTCGCGGCCGGATGTAGGTCCCGCCCACGTGGTGCGGCGTGGCGCGGTGCGTGCCGTTCTGCAGGGTACTCCGGCCGTTGCGCAGGGTGAGCCGGCTTTCGCGGCCGCACGTTCGCTGCCGTGCCGCAGTGATCCGGGGGCGGGTGACGACGGCCGGCCCTGCACAACGGTCCCGCCTCCCTGCATAACGGCCTGAGTGTCTCGGAGCCGATCGCCCTGCACAACGGCCGCCCGGGGCCGACTTCGCACCGGTTGTGCGGATCGGCCGTGCGCCATGGTGACGCTTCGCCATGCTCGACACATGTCAGTGATCGAACGCACCATGATCGAATGCGGGGGAGTGGCGCGCCGTGGCGCTCTGGAACGCCGAGGCATCCGCCGTGCCGCGATCGAGAACGCGCTGAGTCGTGGCACGATCATCCTGGTCCGCAAGGGCGTCTACGCTTTGCCCGGGGTCGAGCCCGAGGTCCTCACCGCGGCGAGACACGGCGGAGAGGCCACGGGCGGTGCGGCGCTTCGCCATCACGGCATCTGGGTGCTCGACGACGATGATGCCCGGGCAGCCGACGTTCGCACGGCGGGCAAACCCGCGCCGCGGGCACATGTGTGGATCGGGCCGTCCGGGCGCCAGCATCCGCACGCTGGTTGCCGGTGTCGCGTTCATCACGATCGGTGGGACAGGGCCGCGGGGTTCGGGTTCGCCGACGTACTCCTTGCCCTGCTTCATTACGCCGGGTGCGCTTCGGCAGAGGCATTCTTCGCCGCGCTCGAATCCGCGATGCACCTCGGTCTGGTGGGCGCCTCTGGGCTGCGGTTGCTACGAGACCGCCTCCCCTCCGCGCTGCACGAGGCGCTGGACTTCGCCGGGGATCGCTCCGAGAGCGGGTTGGAGTCCCTGCTGCGCTTCCGCCTGCACTTGTGCGGCATCGATCTGTCAGCGCAGGTGCACATCGACGGAGTCGGGCGGGTCGACTTCGTGCTCGCAGGGCGGATCATTCTCGAGGTCGATGGCCGTTTCAACCACGACGGACCGTCGCCGCGGCATAAGGACCTGATGCGCGATGCGGCCGCTGCGGCTCAGGGGTACGAGACCCTGCGCTTCGACTATGCGATGATCCTGCACGATTGGCCGCGCGTGCTGGCCGCCATCCAAGGCAGGCTCGCCGCACTTGGCGCCGTTATGCAGGGCGGCTCACCCATTCTGCAGGGGCCATGAACCGCAGCACGAACGGTGACGCCGTGATCGTGCGGTATTGGGGCGAGGCCGCTCACGGAGCAGAGACACAGACCCTGCATAACACCGCAGAACCCTGCACAACGGCGCGCGCAACCCGAACACTCGAGACGGGCCAGGTTCAGGCGAACCGACCCAGCCGGATGCCGGCATAGGCGAGCGCGGCGACGGTCTCGCCGTCGGTGATCCGCCCGTCGGTGATCATCGCCAGCGCCTCGGCGAACGGCACCCACGCGACGTCGTCGATGCCCTCCTCGGCCTGCGTGTGCGCACTGTCGACGGCCTG
The DNA here is from genome assembly GCF_056395125.1 of Microbacterium sp. 10L49. Lineage (NCBI taxonomy): Bacteria > Bacillati > Actinomycetota > Actinomycetes > Micrococcales > Microbacteriaceae > Microbacterium > Microbacterium sp. 10L49. The sequence continues at coordinate 849,061 of NZ_JBFTIW010000001.1, read as the reverse complement.
GCGCAGGTCCCGGGCGAGGAACACATGCTCGGGCGCCACAGTCACGCCGTTGAGTGCGTTCATCGTGCCGATCGGCGTCCACTCCTGCGCCTCGAGCCCGGTCTCCTCGCGCAGCTCGCGTCGTGCGGCGACGAGCGGATCCTCCCCGTCCGTGCCTCCCGCCGGCACCTCGACCGAACGCCCTGTCGTGTACCGGTCGATCGTGACCAGGCACACCCGCTCCTCCTCGTCGAGAGCCACGACGAACACCGCCGGGTTCTTCAGGGCCACCACGCCGTAGATCCCGTCGCCGGCGGGGCCGGAGACCTGATCCTCGCGCACCGAGATCCAGCGGTTGTCGTAGACGATGCGCGATTCCCGCGTGTGCCAGGCCATGAGCGCGAGCCTAACGGCCGTCCCCGTAGGCTCGAAGTCATGGGCTGGTTCGGGAAGAAGAAGGATCCGCTGGACGCGAACGACATGCTCCGGCAGTACAACGCTCAGGAGGCGGAGCGTCTGGCCGCCGCCGGGATCGCGCCGGGCACGGGCATCGCCTCGGCCGCGCAACGCTCCACGAGCGGCGTGGGCGCCGCGGAGTTCGTCGTCGAGGACGTCTTCACGATCACCGGACGCGGCCAGGTCGCCACGGGCAAGACCACGACGGGCACGATGCGCGTCGGCGACCGGGTGGCGGTGCGCCGGGGCGCGGCCGAGGTCGGCGTCAGTACGATCACGGGCATCGAGATGTTCCGCAAGAAGGCGACCGAGGCGCCGGAGGGGACCATGGCCGGCCTGCTGCTCAAGCCCGGCGTCGATCTGGCCAGGGGCGACGTCATCCGCGTCTCCGCGACAGCGTGAGCCTCGCCCGAACCATTACGCTGGACGCATGACGCATACGGGCAATCCCTTCGGACAGGTGCTCGTCGCCCTCATCACCCCGATGACGGCCGACGGCGAGGTCGATTGGGCCTCGACCGAGAAGCACATCGACCGCGTCATCAGCGACGGTGCCGACGGCATCGTCGTCACCGGCACGACCGGAGAGACCTCGACGCTCACCGACGCCGAGAAGCTGCGTCTCGTCGAGGTCGGCAAGGACGTATCCGGAGGCCGGGCCAAGATCATCACGGGTGGCGGATCCAACGAGACCGCGCACGCGATCGAGCTGTACAAGGCCAGCGAGAAGCTCGGCGCCGACGGCATCATGATCGTCACGCCGTACTACAACAAGCCCACGCAGGCGGGTATCCTCACGCATTTCCGCCTGGTCGCCGACGCCACCGACCTCCCGGTGATCCTCTACGACATCCCCGGCCGCACCGGCGTGCCGATCAAGTACGAGACGATCCTGCGCCTCGCCAAGCACCCCAACATCCTCGCCGTGAAGGACGCCAAGGGCGACTTCTCCGAGGTCAGCCGCGTGCTCAACCAGACCGACCTCATGTACTTCTCCGGCGACGACTCGAACGTGCTCCCGCACCTCTCGATCGGTGCCACCGGCCTCATCGGCGTCACGGCGAACATCACCTCGGCGCCGTATCGGGCGATCGTCGACGCGGTGAACCGGGGCGACCTCGCCGCGGCTACTGCCGAGCACAAGCGCCTGGAGCCGCTCGTCCGGGCCGCCATGACGCACGTGCCCGGCACCGTGTCGGCGAAGTACATCCTGCACGGCCTCGGCCGCATCACGAGCCCCCGCGTCCGCCTGCCCCTGGTGGGGCCGGAGGAGTGGGAGGCCGCCCTCATCGAGGACGAGCTCGCTCTCGTCAAGGACATCCCGGGTGCGGACTTCTCCGACTTCCGCCCCGACCGCAATGCCGCCGCCGGCGGCGCCCTCCCCAAGGTGCACGGCACGACCCGATGAGGTCATGACCGATGGGCATCGGACCGGAGCGGGACGGATCCGCGCGAAAGGCGCGGGAGGATCCGCTCCGACCCGGCAGGGGAATCACGAACATCGGGCGCGCAGCGCGCCCCGCCTAGGAGGCATCACATGACCATTCCCCTCGCCGAGCCCGAAGCTCTCGCCCCCGGCACCCTCCGCGTCACGCCCCTGGGCGGGCTGGGGGAGATCGGCCGCAACATGACCGTCTTCGAGTACGACGGCAAGCTCCTCGTCGTCGACTGCGGCGTGCTGTTCCCCGAAGAGCACCAGCCCGGCGTCGACCTGATCCTGCCCGACTTCGAGCCCATCAAGGACCGCCTCGACGACATCGTCGGTGTGGTGCTCACGCACGGGCATGAGGACCACATCGGCGCCGTGCCGTATCTGCTGCGGCTCAAGGGCGACATCCCGCTGATCGGCTCCGGACTCACCCTGGCGCTCGTCGAGGCAAAGCTCAAGGAGCACCGGATCCGGCCCTTCACCCTCACGGTGAAGGAGGGCCAGCACGAGAAGGTCGGCCCGTTCGACCTCGAGTTCGTCGCGGTCAACCACTCCATCCCCGACGCCCTGGCGGTGGCGATCCGCACGCCCGCAGGCATGGTGCTCGCCACCGGCGACTTCAAGATGGACCAGTTGCCTCTGGACGGGCGCATCACCGACCTGCGTGCGTTCTCGCGCCTGGGCGAGGAGGGTGTGGACCTGTTCCTCGTCGACTCGACCAACGCCGACGTGCCCGGGTTCACGCCGACCGAGCGCTCCATCGGGCCGGTGCTCGACCAGGTGATCGGCAAGGCGCCGCGCCGCGTCATCGTCGCGAGCTTCTCCAGCCACGTGCACCGCGTGCAGCAGGTCATCGACGCCGCGCACGCGAACGGCCGCCGGGTCGCGTTCCTCGGGCGCTCGATGGTCCGCAACATGACCATCGCGGAGCAGTTGGGCTACCTCAAGGTGCCGGACGGCGTGCTCATCGACTACAAGAAGGCGCGCGACCTTCCCGACGATCAGATCGTCTACATGTCGACCGGATCCCAGGGCGAGCCGATGGCCGTGCTCAGCCGCATGGCGAACCTCGACCACGCGATCGAGCCGGGCCCCGGCGACACGGTGATCCTCGCCTCGAGCCTCATCCCCGGCAACGAGAACGCCGTCTATCGCGTGATCGACGGGCTGACCAAGCTCGGCGCGAACGTCGTGCACAAGGCCAATGCCCGCGTGCACGTCTCGGGCCACGCGGCGGCGGGCGAGCTGATCTACTGCTACAACATCCTCAAGCCGAAGAACGTGCTGCCCGTGCACGGCGAGTACCGGCACCTGATCGCGAACGCGAAGCTCGCGCAGGACACCGGCATCGACGCGGAGCGCACGATCGTCGGCTCCAACGGCACCGTGATCGACCTGAAGGACGGCGTCGCGCGCGTCGCGGGGCAGCTCGACATCGGTTTCGTGTACGTCGACGGCTCCACGGTGGGCGAGATCACCGACGCGGATCTGAAGGACCGGCGCATCCTCGGCGAGGAGGGCTTCGTGTCCGTCATCGTCGTGGTCGACTCCACCACCGGGCGCATCATCTCGGGGCCGGAGATCCACGCGCGCGGCGTGGCGGAGGACGACTCGGTGTTCGAGGATGTCGCGCCGAAGATCGTCGCCGCGCTCAAGGAGGCGGCCGGCAACGGCGTGCGCGACAGCCACGCGCTCTCGCAGATCGTGCGCCGCACGATCGGCCGCTGGGTCAACCAGAAGCTGCGTCGTCGCCCGATGATCGTGCCGCTCGTCATCGAGGCGTGACCGACCCGCATCCTGCGCCTGAATGAGGCCGCAATCCCGCGGAAAGCCGCGTCATTGCGGGCCGATGTCGGTCTGCGGCCGTAGCGTGGACGCATGCCCAGGAGTTCGAATGCGACCAAGAGCGCGGCGGAGAAGCCCTCGCCGCGCAGTCGCTCCACGTCCGGGGCGAAGCCGCGCAGTCAGCCCAAGGCCGCGCCCGCCCCGAGGAAGTATGTCGACGAGCCCGACAAGCCGCCCGTGATGGTGCGCGCCTGGACGGGCCTCGCGCACGGCGTCGGCGGGCTCTTCCGCGCCTTCGGCCTGGAGACGCTGGAGAAGGACCAGCGTCGCGACGGCTTCCCGTTCCTGCTCGTGCTGCTCGCGGTCGCCGGCGCCGTGAACGAGTGGTTCTTCATCGGCAACACGGTCGCGACCAATATCAGCGCCTACTCCGTGGGCGCCCTGATCGGCCGCGCCGCGTTCATCATGCCGGTGCTGCTGCTCCTCCTGGCCGGCTGGCTGTTCCGTCATCCCTCCTCCGTGCACGACAACGGACGGATCGGGATCGGCTTCGGGCTGTTCGTGATCACCCTGGCGGGGTTCTGCCATGTCGCCGGCGGCATGCCGCAGCCGAGACAGGGCATGGTCGCGCTCAGCGCCGCTGGAGGTCTGTTCGGCTGGCTGCTGGGCCAGCCGCTCAGCTACCTGACCTCGATCCCGGCATACATCGTGCTGTCGCTGCTGGCGGCGCTCAGCGTGCTGATCCTCACGAAGACGCCGCCGAACCGCATCGGGCAGCGCCTGGGCGACCTGTACGCGTGGATGTTCGACGCCGAGCGCCCCTCGAAGAACGCCCCCGCCGATGACGCTGCGGCGGTCGACGAGGCGGACAAGGTCGACGACCCGGACGTGCTGCCCTGGTGGCGGCGGAACAAGACGGGCCGCGAAGAGGACCCCGATGGCGGGCTCGGCTCGCAGGATCTCACCGAGCTGCTCACCGCGCAGGACGACACCCCCACCGTCGTGGCGACGCCTGCCTACGATCAGGCCGTCATCAAGGACGACGATCCCTACGATGCGGCCACCGAGGTGCTGACCGACGTGCGCGCCGTCGCAGACTCCCTGGCGGAGCAGCAGAGCACCGCATTGCTCGACGACGGCGACACCGGCGAGCTGGAACTGGCCGGATTCGATGGCTTCGGCACCGATGGTCCCGGCAAGGACGGCCCGCAGGCTCCGGTGGCCCCGTACATCCTGCCCTCGCCCGGCGCGCTCAAGGCGGGCCCGCCGCCGGTGCTGCGCTCCGAGGCCACGGATCGCGTCATCGAGCAGCTCACCAACGTGCTCAGCCAGTTCAACGTGGACGCGAAGGTCACCGGCTTCTCGCGCGGTCCGACAGTGACCCAGTACGAGATCGAGGTCGGGCACGGTGTCAAGGTCGAGAAGATCCTGCAGCTGAGCAACAACTTCGCCTACGCGGTCGCGTCGAACGACGTGCGGATCCTGTCGCCCATCCCCGGCAAGAGTGCGATCGGCATCGAGATCCCGAACGCCGACAAGGAGATGGTGGCGCTCGGAGACGTGCTGCGGTCGCCGGCCGCGCAGAAGAGCACGCATCCGATGACGATCGGCGTCGGCAAGGACGTGGGCGGCAGCATCGTCGTCGCCAACCTCGCCAAGATGCCGCATCTGCTCGTGGCCGGATCCACCGGATCCGGAAAGTCGAGCTTCATCAACTCGATGATCACGAGCCTGCTCATGCGCGCCCGCCCGGCCGACGTGCGCATGGTCCTGATCGATCCGAAGCGCGTGGAGCTCACCAGCTACGCCGGCGTCCCGCACCTCATCACGCCCATCATCACGAACCCCAAGAAGGCCGCAGAGGCGCTGCAGTGGGTCGTGAAGGAGATGGACATGCGGTACGACGACCTCGCGTCGTTCGGCTTCCGCCACATCGATGACTTCAACCGTGCCGTGCGCGCGGGCGAGGTGGTGGTGCCCCCGGGCAGCGAGCGCGTGCTCAAGCCTTACCCGTACCTGCTGGTCGTGGTCGACGAGCTCGCGGATCTGATGATGGTCGCACCGCGTGATGTGGAGGACTCGATCGTCCGCATCACCCAGCTCGCCCGCGCGAGCGGCATTCACCTGGTGCTCGCGACCCAGCGTCCGAGCGTCGACGTCGTCACCGGCCTCATCAAGGCCAACGTGCCGTCGCGCCTCGCGTTCGCCGTGACCAGCGTCACCGACAGCCGCGTGATCCTGGACAGCCCCGGTGCCGACAAGCTGATCGGTCAGGGCGACGCGCTGTTCTCGCCGATGGGCTCGTCCAAGCCCTTCCGGCTGCAGGGCGCCTGGGTCGACGAGAGCGAGATCGACGCGGTCGTCAAGCACGTCACGAGCCAGGCGCGTCCGGAGTACCGGCCCGACGTGGCCGAGGCCGTCGAGGGCAAGAAGAAGGAGGTCGATGAGGACATCGGCGACGACCTCGAACTTCTCCTCGCCGCGGCCGAGCTCATCGTCTCCTCGCAGTTCGGCTCGACGTCGATGCTGCAGCGCAAGCTGCGCGTCGGCTTCGCCAAGGCGGGGCGGCTCATGGACCTGCTCGAATCCCGTGAGATCGTCGGCCCTTCCGAGGGGTCCAAAGCCCGTGACGTCCTGGTCACCACCGAGCAGCTGCCCGGGGTGCTGGCCAAGCTGCGCGGCGAGGATCCGCCCTCCGCGCACGCGGCTCCGACCGCCGCCGCGCCCATGCCTGCGGCTGGGGTGCCACCGCATCCCGCCGCTCCGGCGCCCGCGGCGTCCTACGGCTCCGACGACCGCTACGGCGAGGATCCGCTCGAGGCGCAGTACCGCGGGCTTCCTGAGGTCGAGGCGGAGACCGATGAGGACGCCTGGGGTCTGACGGGGCGCGACTGATGGCGATCCCGCGGCAGCTGCCGAACGCGATCACCGTCGCGCGCATCCCTCTCGCCGTCGTCTTCTTCGTGCTCCTGCTGCTCGGCGGGACGAATGGAATCACGCAGCCCGTGCTGAGGTGGGTCGCGGCGGGGCTGTTCATCCTGGCGATCTCGACCGACTGGGTGGACGGCTACCTCGCCCGCAGATACGACCTGGTCAGCGATTTCGGCAAGCTCTGGGATCCGATCGCCGACAAGCTGCTCACCGGAGCGGGCTTCATCGGTCTCGCGATCCTCGGCGAGGTGTGGTGGTGGCTGGTGCTCGTCATCCTGGTGCGGGAGTGGGGCATCACCGTGCACCGCTTCATGATCGTCAAGGAGCACGTCGTCGCCGCCGCATGGATGGGCAAGATCAAGACGACGGTGCAGGCCGTCGCGCTGTCCTGGGCGCTGCTGCCGCTGCATGTCTGGATCGGACTGCCGGCGTGGTCGATCACGACCACCGTGCTGATGGTGATCGCGCTCATCCTGACGATCCTGAGCGGCATCGACTACGTCGTGGCGCAGGTGCGCGGATCCCGCACGGACCGGGGCTCGGTGTCCTGATGTCCGATGCGACGGGTCGCGCCGCGGCCGCCGTGCTCGATGCGCTGCGTGAGCGCGGGATGACGCTGGCCGTCGCCGAGTCGCTCACCGGTGGGGCTCTGTCCGCGGCGCTCGTGGCGACCCCGGGAGCATCGGACGTGCTCAACGGGGCGGTCGTCGCCTACGCCACGCCGATCAAGTCCTCCGTGCTGGGAGTGGATCCGCTCCTGCTCGCCGCACACGGTCCCGTGGATCCGGAGGTGGCTCAGCAGATGGCGGCAGGCGTCCGCACCGCATTGGCGGTGGATGGGCGCGCAGCGGACGTGGGCGTCTCGACGACCGGTGTCGCCGGGCCCACGCCGCAGGGCGGCAAGCCGGTCGGTACGGTGCACGTCGGGGTGAGTGTGGCGGAGCGCGCGACCAGCCGGGCGTTCAGCTTCGGGGGAGATCGATCCGCGATCCGCGCGGCCGCGGTGCAGGCGGCTCTGGAACTGCTCCTCGACGTGGTGATCGGGACGGGAATCGATGCCGCCGCGCCCGGTCGGGATGACCGGGAATAGAGTGCTTCTCGACGAAGTTGAGTCGAGTGTGCTCACATTCAACGCACAGAACGAAACAGTAGTGTCGAACCTGACAGGTCGGGTTAGACTGACCATCCGATCCGGCGCTTGGGGCCGGGCGATGGGGGAGAGGAGGTCCCGATGATTCTCGTACGACAGGAGATCGGTGACGTGCTGCGGGACTTCCGTCTGCAGAAGGGGCGCACGCTCCGCCAGGTCGCGGGCAAGGCGTCCGTCGCGCTCGGATACCTCAGCGAGGTCGAGCGCGGACAGAAGGAGGCCTCCAGCGAGATCCTCGCCTCGGTGGCCGAAGCGCTCGACGTGCCCATCTCCACCATCATGCGCGAGGTCGGCGACAGGATCGCCGAGCTCGAGGGCCTGCAGGTCATCCCCGACGTCGTCCCCGACGAACTGGTGGCCTCGGTCGAGTCCGAGCTGTCGCTGCGCTGACGGGATGCGACGCAGCGAGTTCCTCCGGGCGGTCGATGCCGAGTTCGGATCCCGTGGCGGCGCCCTCGTCGAGGACCTCGTGCTGAGGGCCGTCGGCGGTCGTACCGCCGCTCAGGCTCTGGAAGCCGGCGTCCCCCCGCGGGATGTGTGGCTGGCGCTGTGCGCGGAGATGGACGTGCCTGAATCGCGCCGATACGGCGCGGGTCGGCTCGAGCCCCGGCGGCGCTGACTCCGGTCGGATCCGGCCGCGTGGTGTTCGATCCATTCCTCGTTCTCCTCGGCGTGTCGTCGAAGACATGTTCGAGATGCGCGTATCGTCCTGCACAGATGATCTCGTGAGCAGGTTCTGCACGGTTCCCGCGGACTCCGACTGAATGTCGGTGGCTCCTCCTAGCGTGTTGGACATGACCACGAGGTCATACGCCTTGTCGGAGAGCTCGCCCCACCCGGGGCGGCCGCGACAGCCTACAGGCGGCAGTTCACGACACGAAGGAGCACCCCATGCCCTCTCCCGCAGACCGCGAGAAGTCCCTCGAGACCGCCCTCGCCCAGATCGACAAGCAGTTCGGAAAGGGCTCGGTCATGCGGCTGGGCAGCGATGAGCGCGCTCCCGTGGCGGTCATCCCCACCGGATCCATCGCGCTCGACGTCGCGCTCGGCGTCGGCGGACTGCCGAGGGGGCGCATCGTCGAGATCTACGGCCCGGAGTCCTCGGGTAAGACCACGCTGACCCTGCACGCGATCGCCAACGCCCAGCGTGCCGGCGGCATCGCCGCTTTCGTGGACGCGGAGCACGCCCTCGACCCCGAGTACGCCAAGAAGCTCGGCGTCGACATCGACGCGCTGCTCGTCTCCCAGCCCGACACCGGTGAGCAGGCGCTCGAGATCGCGGACATGCTGGTGCGCTCGGGGGCCATCGATCTCATCGTCATCGACTCCGTGGCCGCTCTCGTGCCGCGTGCGGAGATCGAGGGCGAGATGGGCGACTCGCACGTCGGCCTGCAGGCGCGACTGATGTCCCAGGCGCTGCGCAAGCTCACGGGTGGCCTGAACCAGACCAACACCACGATGATCTTCATCAACCAGCTGCGCGAGAAGATCGGCGTGTTCTTCGGCTCGCCGGAGACCACCGCGGGCGGCAAGGCGCTGAAGTTCTACGCATCGGTCCGTCTCGACATCCGCCGCATCGAGACGCTGAAGGACGGCACCGAGGCGGTCGGAAACCGCACCAGGGTCAAGGTCGTGAAGAACAAGATGGCCCCGCCGTTCAAGCAGGCCGAGTTCGACATCCTCTACGGCGTCGGCATCTCCCGCGAGGGCAGCCTGATCGACTTCGGCGTGGACCACGGCATCGTGAAGAAGTCCGGCGCCTGGTACACCTACGACGGCGACCAGCTCGGCCAGGGCAAGGAGAACGCTCGCAACTTCCTGCTCAAGAACCCCGACATCGCCGAGACGATCGAGACGCAGATCAAGCAGAAGCTGGGCATCGGTGGTGTAGCGGCCGCTGCTCCGACGGCGTCCGACGAGCTGGCGCAGCGGCGTCCGGCCTGACCGCGAAGCTCGGCGACCGGGGTGATCCGTGAGCGATGAGAGGGGCGGGGCATCGTCCGAGGACGAGCGCCTCGCCCCCGTGATCCCGTTGTTCGGTGGGCGCGGTGCGGGGGCCGACGGAGCACGCCCGCGCCCGGCGAGCTCGACACCCGCCACTCCGCCCACGGCGGCGGAGTGGCGGTCGACCTGGGCGGAGGAATCCGCGGCGGAGCGTCGGGGGCCCAGCTCCCGGCATCCGGCCGCCGCGGCTCTGGCTCCAGGAGAGGCGAGGGCGTCCGAGCGCGCGGCGTTCTCGCCCGACCGACGAGGATTGCGTGCCGTCGGTCGGCACAGCACGGGGGACGCTTCGACCCCGAACGATCCGATCCCCGACGCGAGTGAGCTGCTGGTGCGCAAGCTCCGCTCCAAGCAGCTCTCCAGCAGGGAAGCGCGAGACGTGCTACGAGAGAACGGCGTCCCGGCCGACGAGCGCGAGCTCCTGGTCGAGCAGTTCGAGCAGCGCGGGTATCTCGATGACGCGTCCCTGGCCGAGCTCCTCGTGACCTCGGGGTCTGAGCGCAAGGGACAGGGACGCGTGGCGATCGCTCGCACGCTCAGTCAGCGCGGCATTCCGAGGGAGATCGCCGACGAGGCGCTGTCCGTCCTGGACGACGATGACGCCGAGCGGGCGCTCGACTACGCGCGGTCAAAGGTGGCGGGGCTGCGTCGCTACGACGAGGGGACCGCCGTCCGCCGGCTCGTCGGGCAGCTGTCCCGTCGCGGGTACGGCGGGAGCGTGGCATTGACGGCGGCGCGCACGGCCTGGCGTGAGACGCAGCGCGGTTCGGGCGTCGGGCGGGTGCGGTTCGAAGAGAGCTGAGCCCGGCGGCTGAGCCCCGGGTACGGTGTCGACGCGGGAATCTCCGCGCCGAACGGCGGGGCTCGTTCCCGCCAGGCGAAAGTAGAATGGCAGGCACTATGACCATTCCCCTCTCAGAGCCCACGCTCATCGCGCCCTCCGCCGCGGCGCTCGATGAGGCCGGGCAGCGGCGCACCTATGAGGTGCGCACCTTCGGATGCCAGATGAACGTGCACGACTCCGAGCGTCTGTCGGGCTCGCTGGAGAGTGCCGGCTACGTCCGCGCCGCCGTCGACGACGAGGCGGACATCGTCATCATCAACACCTGCGCGGTGCGCGACAACGCCGCGGGCAAGCTCTATGGCACGCTGGGGCATCTGAAGAGCCGCAAGGACAAGCACGCCGGCATGCAGATCGCCGTCGGCGGCTGCCTGGCGCAGATGGACAAGCAGGCCGTGCTCGACAAGGCGCCCTGGGTCGACGTGGTCTTCGGCACCCACAACATGGGGTCCCTTCCGGGGCTGCTCGAGCGCGCTCGCCACAACGGCGAGGCCGAGCTCGAGATCCTCGAGGCGCTCGAGGTCTTCCCGTCCACGCTGCCGACCCGCCGTGATTCGGCGCACAGCGGCTGGGTGTCGATCTCGGTGGGGTGCAACAACACCTGCACCTTCTGCATCGTGCCCAGTCTGCGTGGCAAGGAGAAGGACCGCCGCCCCGGCGACATCCTCAACGAGATCCGCCTGCTCGTCGAGGACGGCGCGATCGAGGTCACCCTACTCGGGCAGAACGTGAACTCCTACGGCGTCGAGTTCGGCGACCGCGAGGCGTTCGGCAAACTGCTGCGCGCCGCCGGCGAGATCGAGGGCCTGGAGCGGATCCGCTTCACCAGTCCGCACCCGGCCGCCTTCACCGACGACGTGATCGACGCGATGGCGGAGACGCCGAGCGTCATGCCGCAGCTGCACATGCCGCTGCAGTCCGGCAGTGACCGCATTCTGCGCACGATGCGCCGTTCTTACCGCAGCGAGAAGTTCCTCGGGATCCTCGACCGCGTGCGCGCCAAGATCCCGAACGCGGCGATCACGACCGACATCATCGTCGGCTTCCCCGGCGAGACCGAGGAGGACTTCGAGGACACGATGCGCGTGGTCGAGCAGGCCCGCTTCGCGAGCGCGTTCACGTTCCAGTACTCGATCCGCGAGGGCACACCCGCCGCGACCATGGCGGACCAGGTCCCCAAGGAGGTCGTGCAGGCCCGCTACGAGCGGCTGATCGCCCTGCAGGAGCGGATCTCGCTGGAGGAGAACCAGAAGCAGCTCGACCGCGAGGTCGAGGTCGTGGTCTCCGTGGGCGAGGGCAAGAAGGATGCAGAGACGCACCGGCTCACCGGCCGTGCGCAGGACAACCGCCTGGTGCACTTCGAACTGCCGGAGGGCTCGGAGCGCCCGCGTCCGGGCGACGTCGTGACCGTGACGATCACGCACGCGGCACCGTTCCATCTGCTCGCGGATGCGGTCGACGGCGCGCCGCTGCGGATCCGCCGCACGCGCGGCGGCGATGCCTGGGACCGCGCGCAGTCGGAGTCGTGCGCGGTGCCGGCCGCGCCCGCAGCCGCCGGCGGGGCGCCGCGCGCGGTGTCGCTGGGGCTGCCGACGCTCCGCGCCGGAGTGTGAGCGCACCGGGCGGAGTGTCGGTCCCTGAGCCGGGCGAAGAGTCCGCCGACAGCGCTCCACGTCTGTGGGCGATCGTGGGTGCGACCGGCACGGGTAAGAGCGACCTGTCGCTGGACCTCGCACACGCGCTGGAGGCGCGCGGACGGCGCGCGGAGATCGTCAACGCCGACGCGATGCAGCTCTACCGCGGTATGGACATCGGCACCGCAAAGCTCCCGGTCAGCGAGCGGCGGGGGATCCCGCATCACCTCTTCGACGTGCTCGAGGTCACCGAGGACGCGGCGGTGGCCTGGTATCAACCGCATGCGCGCAGCGCGATCGAACAGATCCATTCCGGCGGCGCGGATGCGATCCTCGTCGGCGGATCGGGTCTCTACGTCTCCAGCGTGCTGTACGACTTCCGCTTCCCGCCGCGAGACGACGCGCTGCGTGCGCGTCTCGAGGCGGAACTGGACCAGCACGGTCCTGGCCCGCTGCTCGCGCGGCTGCAGCAGCAGGATCCGGCGACCGCCGCACGGGTCGATCCGAAGAACGGCCGCCGCATCGTGCGGGTGCTCGAGGTGCTCGCACAGGGTGAGCGCACCCACGGCGCCGCGCTGCCCGAGCAGCCGCTGCTGTGGCGTCCGCGCACGCGCGTGCTGGCGCTGGGCGTCGAGCGGGCGTCGCTGGTCGAGCGCCTGGACCGCCGTGTGGAGCGGATGTGGGAGCAGGGCATGCTGGCCGAGGTGGAGCGCCTGCGAGGCGATGGACTCGAGCAGGGCACGACGGCACGGCGTGCGATCGGCTACGCGCAGGCGCTGGCCCAGCTGACCGGCGTGCTCACGCAGGACGAGGCGATCGCCGAGACCCAGGCGCTGACCCGTCGGTACGCGCGGCGCCAGGTGTCCTGGTTCCGGCGATACGCCGAGGCGGAGTGGGTCGACGCGCTCGCGCCGATCGACGTGCAGGCCATCGTGGAGGAACGAGCATGACCACTGGGTTCACGATCAGGACCTTCGACCGGCGCGACACCGATGCTGTCGTCGCCCTCTGGGAGGACGCGGGGCTGACCCGCCCGTGGAACGACCCCTGCGCCGACATCGAGCGCAAGCTCGCAGTGCAGCCCGAACTCTTCCTCGTCGCCGAGGAACCAGTCGCGGACGGTGCTGGAACGGGCCCGGATGACACCAGACGGATCGTCGGATCCGTGATGGCGGGCTACGACGGGCACCGCGGCTGGCTGTACTACCTCGCCAGCGTCTCGGACCGGCGCGGTGCCGGCATCGGCCGCGCGCTCGTCGCCGAGGCCGAGCGGCTCCTGCTCGCCATGGGGTGCCCCAAGGTGCAGCTGATGGTGCGGGCCGGCAACGAGCAGGTGCTCGGCTTCTACGACGCGCTCGGCTATGAGCGCTTCGAGGTAGGCAACACGGGTAAGCGCCTCATCCACGACATCTGATCGGGCCGCGGACCGGATCCGGCTCGCGGCCGTCACACCGGCAGCAGTCCTCGCCGGGACGCCGCGGCGACCGCGCGCCCACGGGTGGGCTCGCCGAGTTTGCGGAGCACCGCGGCGATGTGGTGCTCCACGGTGCGCCGGGACAGGATGAGGCGCTCGGCGATCTCCGGGGTCGACAGGCCCTCACCGAGAAGACCGAGCACTTCGAGTTCGCGCGCCGTCAGCTGGGCGGGGTTGCCGCGAGCCTGCGCGCGGGGACGGCGCGGGAGCGCGAGCCCGTGTGCATGCCGGGTGCGCAGGATCGCCTCGATCGCTGCAACGGCGCCGAGCTGATCGAGTGCGCGCACAGCGTGGTCGACGACGGCGACGTCCGGATCGAGCATCGCCGCGTACGCGGCCCAGATGGGGCAGCCCCGGTCCGTCCAGGCCTGCACCGCCCGCGGATCGCCGGTCAGCATGAGCGCGAACGGCTCCGCCACGCGACCGGCGGCGGCGAAGGGCGCCCCACCGAGCATGCGCCACCACCCGAGCTCGCCCGTGGCCCATTCCTCGTCGTGGGCGAGAGCGAGCTCCCACGTCGATGCCGTCAGCGCGCCGATGGCCCCTGCGTCGCCCGTGAGCCAGGCGTGCTCGGCGGCGGCGCACACCGCGGGTGCGAGGCGCTGCAGCTCGCCCGCCTCCGCCGCCAGACGCTGCGCGAGCGCCAGCCTCGGCGTCGCGTCGGATCCGCGTCGAGCAAGGACCCGGGCGGCCGCTCCGGCTGCGGGCATGAGGGAGACCGGCGCCGTTCCGGCGTGGTCCAGCAGCGGATCGGCGGAGGCCAGCGCTTCGTCGAAGCGGCCTTCGTCGGCGAGCGCGAGGCTGAGGCATGCCGTCATGTATCCGGCCCACGAGTCGAGGTCACGGTCCTCGCAGAACGCGATCCCGGCGCTCAGGAACACATGCGCATCGGCGAGGCGCTTCTGCAGCACCGCTGAGGAGCCGAGATTGGTGTACGCCCTCGCCACATGCTCGGGAAGGTCGGCGGCTCGGGCGATGTCGAGACTGCGGGTCAGATCCCGCTGACCCTGCTCCACCCGGCCGGACTGGAGTTCGGCGGTGCCGAGGTTGTTGAGCGCGTGACTCTCGATGTCAGGACTGCCCAGAGCGCGAGCGAGTTCGAGCGCCTTTCGCCCCCAGTGCTCGACCTCCTCGGGTTCCTCGGCGAGCATGCGCAGCTGGGCGTAGTTGCTGTACGCCCAGGCCAGCTCCACACCCGGTGCCAGTTGCTCCAGGGTGGTGACGGCTCGCAGGCCGTAGCGTTGCGCATCGTTCCCGTGCCCGGAGAACCAGGAGAGGCGCGAGAGCCACCGCTCGTCGTCGCCGAGCCGCAGGGCGTCGCCGATGACCTCGTGCAGTTCGAGCGCCTGCTGTCGTGCGGTGAGCGCCTCCGGCAGCTGGTCGGTCAGATAGCACTCGTAGGAAAGCGCGACGAACAGTTCCGCCCGTTCGGTGGCGCTGATGCAATGCCGCACGGCGAGGCGGTAATGCTCCGCCGCCTCCCGGTGCGCGCTGCCGCGTGCAGCCTTCTCCGCGGCGGCGACGGCATGCGCCATCGCGGCGGCCTCGTCGCCGCAGCCCGCCGCGTGGTGTGCGAGGGTGCGGTGGTCCTCGGGGGTCCGTTCGGCCAGGGCACGCAGCGCTCGTCCGTGCAGCTGCCGACGGCGCACGGCCGACAGGCTCTGCTCGACCGCCTCGCGTGCGAGTTCGTGACGGAACCCCAGGGATCCGCCGACCTCGATGAGTACGCCCGCATCCGTGCACTCGTCGACGGCGTCCAGCGCTTGCCCGCTGATACGCGCGAGCAGCTCGGCATCGGCGCCCGCCCCCAGGATCGCCGCGGCCGCTGCCACGTCCTGGGCGGCAGGAGTCAGCCGGGAGACGCGGGCGAGGATCGCGTCGCTGACCGTGGCGGGAAGCGCAACGCCTCCGATCGCCAGGCTCTCGGTCACGAAGAACGCGTTCCCTCCGGTGCGCAGGTGGAGGGCGGTCGGATCCACCGCGTCGCCGGACTCCGAGATGAGTCGTGCCACGCCGTCGACGGTCAGCGGCGGTACGAGCAGCCGGCGCACCTCGGCGGTTGTGGCGAGATCGCCGAGCAGCGCGGTGAGCGGGTGACGGGCGGTGATCTCGTCGTGCCGATAGGTCGCCACCACGAGGACGGGAGACGTCTCGATGCGGCGAGCGAGATACCGGACCGCGTCCAAGGTCGCCTCATCCGCCCAATGCAGATCCTCGAGCACGAGCAGGGCGGGGGCCGCCGCGATCAGATCCCTGAGTTCGCGGAACAGTCGGATCCGGTCCCCGCCGGCGGTGACGGATGCGGCGATCTCCGGTATCGCGTCCTGGAAGGCACCGAGCGCGCCCGGTGTCGTGACGTTGTCCGCACCGCCGATCCGCACACGGCAGCGCGGGCGCGCCAACCGGGCGAGCGACCGCACCAATGCGGTCTT
Organism: Microbacterium sp. 10L49; assembly: GCF_056395125.1. Lineage (NCBI taxonomy): Bacteria > Bacillati > Actinomycetota > Actinomycetes > Micrococcales > Microbacteriaceae > Microbacterium > Microbacterium sp. 10L49. The sequence goes on along the minus strand of NZ_JBFTIW010000001.1, from coordinate 832,949 downwards.
GCCGACTCCGGCCTCGCCGCCCAGGAAGATGACACGGCCGGTTCCGGCGAGCGCGTCGTCGAGATCGGTGACGAGCTCGGCCAGGAGGGCATCCCGTTCGACGAGCACGTCTCCATTCAACCGCTCAGACACCCTCGTTGACGAGATGGATCTCGTCGGCGACGAGACCGTGAGCCTCGCGGTGCACCGTGTTCGCGGCCTCCGCATCGGGGGCGTCGACGAGGCAGAAGATCTTGCCCGCGGACTCATCGACCCAGTACCGCAGGTAGTGCACGCCATGCTGATCCTGCGTGGCCAGATCCGCGGCATGCGCTGCGGCGACGTCGGCCATCGCCACCGGGCCGTCGAGCGTGTGAACATCCATGAAGAGCGCCATGAGCGTTTCCTTCCTTGAGGGCGCGGAGCTGTTCCGCTCTTCGATTCCATCGCTCGACGGCGCATCCGGAATCGGGGAACTCACCCATCTTCCGGCGGGCGATCGAGCGGGATTCTGCTCAGAGCGGATCCGGTCGCGTCCGCGCAGGAGCCGTGCCTAGCATGGCGCCATGACCGCGACCACTGACCCCTTCCGCACTGATCGCACCACCGCGCACGGGCCACGCACCAGCCCGGGCGGCGAACCCGAGCGGCTCTGGCGGAGCGTTGTGGGGGAGCTGCTGCGCGACGCCCGCACGGATCGCGGCGAGACGCTCGCTGAGACGGCGCAGCGTGCGGGCGTCTCGCCGCAGTACCTGTCGGAGATGGAGCGCGGACGCAAGGAGGCATCCAGCGAGATGCTCGCCGCGGTGTCCGGTGCTCTCGATCTCACCCTCCTCGATCTCACCCTCGGCGTCGCCGAGCGGATCACGATCGGCTCGGCGACGCCGATCCGGCAGCCCGCTCAGCCCGCGCGCGCCGCCTACGCGCTGGCCGCCTGAGCGTCTCCCGCTCCGGCGGGGAGCGCGCTCGGGGGAGCCTGCGTCACGACCTGATCCACGAGTCCGTACTCCCGAGCGGCCTCCGCGGTGAGCACGAGGTCCCGATCCGTGTCGGTGCGCAGTCGCTCGGCGCTCTGCCCCGAGTGCGCGACGAGGATCTGCTCCAGGCTGTCGCGCACGCGCACGACCTCGTCGGCCTGCAGGATGAGGTCGGGGATCGTGCCGCGGCCCTGCGCGGCGGGCTGATGCAGGATCACCCTGGCGTGCGGGAGCGCGGCGCGCTTGCCCGCGGCACCGGCCGCCAGCAGGACCGCACCGACCGAGACGGCCTGCCCGATGCAGAACGTCGCCACATCTGAGCGGATGAAGCGCATGGTGTCGTAGACGGCGAGCATGGCGCTGGGATCGCCGCCCTCGCAGTTGATGTAGAGCTGGATGTCCCTGTCGCTGCCGGTGGCGTCGAGATGCAGCAGCTGTGCCACGAGAACGTTGGCGACGTCGGCATCCAGCGGCGTCCCGAGATAGATCACCCGCTCGGCGAGCAGATGCGAGTAGACGTCCAGGACGCGATCGCCGCGGGACGAGGTCGCGATGACGTTGGGGACGAGGAACGAGGCCATGTCAGGCTCCTTCTGCGGTCAGGCCGATGCTCCGGCGAGTGGGACGAGGAAGTACTGCGGCGAAGTCCGTGGTGATCTCGTCGATGAATCCGTAGGCGAGCGCCTCCTCGGCGCTGTACCAGCGGTCGTGCAGCGAGTCCTCGAAGACGCGCTCGATGCTCTGCCCGGTGTCGTCGGCGACGAGACCGAGCACGGTGTCGCGCGTGTGCCGCAGATCCGCCGCCTGCAGCGCGACATCGACGGCGGTTCCGCCGATGCCCGCAGATCCCTGATGCAGCAGGATCCGGCTGTGCGGCAGCGCACGGCGCTTGCCCTTCGTCCCGGCCGAGAGCAGGAACTGACCGGCGCTGCAGGCGAGCCCGAAGGCGATCGTGGCGACGTCGCACGGCACGGTGCGCATGAGGTCGCGGATCGCGAGCATCGCGGGCACGGAGCCGCCGGGGGAGTGGATCCAGAGCGTGATGTCGGCGTCCGGATCCTCGGCGGCCAGGGCGAGCAATTGGGTCATCAGCAGCACGCCGTTGTCGTCGTCGAGCGCGCCGTCGAGTACGAGCACCCGGCGCGCGAACAGCATCCGCCGCGTGTCGGCGTCGAAGAGGTTGCGGGGCATGTCATCGGTCATGACCTCAGCGTGCGGCGACGTGCGAGGGCGGCGCCAGCAGATCTGCCGGGAGCGGATCTGCTCCCGGCAGAGCGGGCGGAACCGCGCCTCCGAGCGGGCGGAACCGCCGCGGGGAGGGTGCCGTCCGCGCAGCGGCCGCAGAAGCGCCGCCCCTAGAATCGAGGCATGGTCGCATTCACCAAGGGGCATGGCACGGGCAACGATTTCGTCATCATCGCCGACCCCGACGGTGCGCTGGAGTTCGGGGCCGACCAGGTCGCCGCCCTGTGCGACCGCCACTTCGGCATCGGCGCGGACGGCCTGCTGCGCGTGGTGCGCTCCGCCGCGCTCCCCGAGGGGACCGCCGCGCTCGCAGAGGACCCGGCCGCGGAGTGGTTCATGGACTACCGCAACGCCGATGGGTCCATCGCCGAGATGTGCGGCAACGGAGTCAGGGTGTTCGCGCACTACCTTCTCCGCACCGGCCTCGCGGAGCTCGCCGAGGGCGAAGCGCTTTCCATCGGCACGCGCGCCGGTGTACGCGAGGTCACGCGCAGCGCGGAGGGCTACCGGGTCGACATCGGCGGGTGGCGGCTCTCCGGCCATGATCCGCTGGCGCGTGCGACGGGCTTGAGCGTTCCGCGTCCGGGCCTCGGCATCGACGTCGGCAACCCGCACGTGGTCGTGGCGATCGCCTCCGACGCGGAGCTGGACGGCCTCGAGCTCACGAACGGCCCGGAGCTCGCTCCGATGCCCGAGCACGGCGCGAACGTCGAATTCGTCGTGCCGGCGGAACCGCTGGTGCAGGACGGCATCGGCCGGGTGCGCATGCGCGTGTTCGAACGCGGCGTGGGGGAGACCCTCAGTTGCGGAACCGGCGTGGTGGCGACCGCTCTCGCGGTGCGGCACTGGGCCGGCGCGGGCGCTCCCGACGAGTGGCTCGTGGAAGTTCCGGGCGGAACGCTCCGGGTGACGATGGCACCGGGAGCGGGGGGCGAGCACGCGTTCCTGTCCGGACCCGCCCAGCTCGCCTTCTCCGGCGAGATCGAACTCGTCTGATCGAGCTAGTTCGCCGTCAGGGACCGCGTATCCGGTCCCTGAGCCCGTCGAAGGGCCCGGATCCATGGGTCGGACGCTTCGACAGGCGCAGCGGCCGGTGCCTGGGCTAGGGCAGCTCGATGGCTTCGGTGCGCGGCGTGCCGTGCCGGCGCACCTTCAGCACGCGGAAGCCGCGGCCGGTCGTCGCGCGGTAGACGCTGTATCCGTCGGCGAACGTGGTCGCCAGCCAGCGCTGCAGCGAATCCGCTCCGAGGTTGCGGCTCACCACGAACCAACCGTCGGCGCGCTCGTCCAGACGCGGAACCCACCGCTCCAGCAGATCGTGCAACTCGCTCTTGCCGACCCGGATGGGCGGGTTGGAGCGGATGGTGCGGAAGCTCACGTCGGCGGGAACATCGTCGGGTGTGACGGCGTTGACATTATCGAGGCCGAGTTCCGCCGCGTTGCGACGGACCAGGTCGAGCGCCCGCTCGTTCACGTCCACGGCCCACACGGTCGCGTGCGGCGCGGCGAGAGCGAGCGACAACGAGATCGGACCCCAGCCGCACCCGAGATCGAGCAGATGCCCGCCGGGAGGCGGAGGCGGAGTGTTCGCGAGGAGCACGGAGGTACCGACGTCCACGTGATCGGGGCTGAAGACTCCGGCCGCGGTGGTGAGTTCGATCTCCTTGCCCGCGAGGGTCACCCTGATCCTGCGGAGGTTCTCGGGGCTGGCGGGGGCCGCAGTGAAGTAGTGGTCCGAGCCCATGGAGCGAGCGTAGCGGACACTCACAGCTAAAGTTAAGGCGCCCGTCTGAATCGGCGGGCACGAGAAAGGTGCGGATGACGCAGTCCACGACACAAGACGAGCACGGCGACGCGGTCGAGCGCGTCCTGGCAGCAGCGGAGCGACGGGCGGAATCGCACGTCTTCGGATCCGCACAGGCGCTGCAGGACACGGCCACCGCCGGCTACACCTCCGCCGACGGCGAGCAGTGGGAGGTGGAGGACCGGCACGCGCTGCGGCGCGTGGCAGGCCTGAGTACCGAACTCGAGGACGTCACCGAGGTCGAGTACCGCCAGCTCCGACTGGAGAACGTGGTGCTGGTCGGCGTGTATCCGCAGGGCGCGCAGGAGGACGCCGAGAACTCCCTGCGCGAGCTCGCCGCGCTCGCCGAGACTGCCGGTGCCGTCGTGCTGGACGGCCTGCTGCAGCGTCGGCCGCACCCGGATCCCGCCACCTACCTGGGTCGCGGCAAGGCCCAGGAGCTCAAGGACATCGTGGCCGCGGTCGGCGCCGACACGGTGATCGCCGACACGGAGCTCGCGTCCTCCCAGCGGCGTGCCCTCGAGGACGTCGTCAAGGTGAAGGTCATCGACCGCACCACGGTGATCCTCGATATCTTCAGCCAGCACGCCAAGAGCCGCGAAGGGCGCGCGCAGGTCGAACTCGCGCAGCTCGAGTACCTCCTGCCGCGGCTGCGCGGCTGGGGCGAGTCGATGAGCCGTCAGGCCGGTGGCCAGGTCGGCGCCGGCGGTGCGGGCATGGGCTCGCGCGGACCCGGTGAGACGAAGATCGAACTCGACCGCCGTCGCATCCGCACCCGCATGGCCATGCTGCGCAAGCAGATCCGTGACTTCAAGCCCGCCCGCGAGGCCAAGCGCGCTGAGCGCAAGCGCCACACGATCCCCTCCGTGGCGATCGCGGGGTACACGAACGCCGGCAAGTCCAGCCTGCTCAACGCGCTCACCAGCGCGGGCGTGCTCGTCGAGAACGCCCTGTTCGCGACGCTGGACGCCACCGTGCGCCGCTCGGAGACGACGGACGGCCGCGTCTACACGCTCACCGACACCGTCGGTTTCGTGCGCAACCTGCCGCACCAGCTCGTGGAGGCGTTCCGCTCGACCCTCGAAGAGGTCGCCGACGCGGACGTCATCGTTCACGTCGTCGATGGATCCCACCCGGATCCGGCCGGGCAGATCAAGACGGTGCGCGACGTGATGGGCGACGTGGGAGCGCGCAGCATCCCCGAGATCATCGTGTTCAACAAGGCCGATCTGCTGAGCGACGATGAGCGGATGGTGCTGCGCGGGCTCGTTCCCGGGGCCCATTTCGTGTCATCGCGCAGCGGTGAGGGCATCGCGGAGCTGCGTGCCGCGATCGACGAGGTGCTGCCGAAGCCGGCCGTCGAGATCCATGCCGTCGTGCCGTACGACCGCGGCGATCTCGTCGCGGCGGTGCACGAGACCGGCCTGCTGATCGAGGTCGCGCACGAGGAGGCGGGGACCCGCATCCATGCGCACGTCAACGAGAGGCTCGCGGCGGAACTCGCGCCGTTCGCGGTCTGAGGGCGGCGGCCGCGAGCGCTTCCGGGCGATCGAGGTCTTCTCGTCGGAGGGCGCCTTGGGCGGCGGCGGGCGCGGATCTCTGCCAACATATCGGTATGAGACGTACCGTCGCGTTCGCCGCCGCCGCTCTGACAGCGCTCACCGCCCTCGCCTTCGGCGTGCCCGCCTCCGCCGCGACCGGCACGCCCTGGGCCGACTGGGGTGATATGCAGGGGTCCAGCGGCGCGTACTCGGGGCACGTGCAGATCGCCTCGCCGCAGCTGCAGGCCGACTACACCAGCGATTCGCGCGGCGGATCCGTCGGTGTGATCTCCGGTGCCAGCGTCTGGCTGGCCGCATCGACCGACGTCGGGGCGAAGTACGGCAGCAGCCGCGACCAGCAGTATCTGAACCTGCGCCCGCGCGCCGACAACGCCACGTCTCCCTCCGAGACCACCTACACCTTCACTCGACCGACGCCGACCGTCAACTGGACGTTCGTGCTGGGCGACATCGACGCCGACAAGGTGAGGATCACGGCTCTCGGTCCTGACGGGCATACGCTCACCGCCGCACAGCTCGGTTTCCGCAGCGGGTTCAACTACTGCGCCCCCGGCCTCGCCGGCAAGCCGTCCTGCACGGGCGATGCCGCGGACGTGCCGAGCTGGGACCCCGCCACGACGACGCTCACCGGCAACCCGACCGCCACGGACACGAGCGGGGCGTCCGCCTGGTTCGAACCGAACGCGCCGATCGCCTCCCTGACGTTCGCGTTCACCCGCCGCGCCGGGTTCCCGGTCTACCAGACGTGGTTCGCGGCCATCACGCGCACGATCTCGGGCACCGTGACAGACACGAGCACCGGTGGGCCCTCGGACGGCACCGTCGTGCGTCTGATCGGATCCGACGGGTCCGTCCTGGGTGAGGCCACGACCTCGACCGATGGCACCTATTCGTTCCCCGATGTGCTGGCCACCGACGGCTATCGCGTGCAGATCACGCCGCCGACGGGCAAGATCTCCGACGACCCCTCCCGTACGGTGGACGTCTCGAATGCTGACGGGACGGCCGACTTCTCGGTGCGTGACATCGTTCCGGTTCCGGTGTCGGGAACCGCGCGCGACCAGCACGGCAATCCGGTCGCCGGTGCGACGGTGACGCTCGACGGCGGACGCACGGTCGTCACAGCCGCCGACGGCACCTATCTGCTCGACGACGTCCCCGTGGGGATCCACGCGGTCACCATCACCGCACCCGACGGCTATTCGGTGATCTCCTCGCCGAGCCCGTTCACCGTGCCGGGCAACGACGAGACGCCGATCACCGGGAAGGACTTCGTCCTGCAGGAGCTGCCGACGCTGTCGGGCACCGTGACCGCGGCAGGTCACGGAGTCGGCGGAGTGGTCGTCACGGCGGACGGTCCGGACGGCACGGCGCAGACCCTGACCGCCGCCGACGGCACCTACTCCTTCCCACGGCTTCCCTCCGGCGACTACACGGTCGCCGTTCAGGCGCCCCAGGGCTATGCCGTCTCCGGCGCCGCGTCCCGCGCAGAGGCGGTCGGGGCGCTGGACGTCACCGACGTCGACTTCGCACTCGCCCGTCTCGGATCCGTCGCGGGTGCGGTCACCGCGCAGGACGGCGGTGCGATCGCGAACGCCACCGTCACGGTGACCGGGCCCGACGGCGCCGTCACGGTCACGACGGACGGCGACGGCGGTTACGCCCTCGGTGACCTTCCGCCGGGGGAATACACAATCGCAGTCACCGTGCCCGACGGATACACCGGCGCCACGCCGGTCAGCCGCTCCGTCACGCTCACGGATGCCGGGGAGCTCATCGAGGGCCAGGACTTCGTCCTGACGCCGGTGGCGGTCACACCGACCCCCACGCCGTCCCCGAGCATCACGCCGACGCCCGCGCCGACGACGGTCCCGGGCGGCACAGGGGCGGGGGCGCTGCCGGCGACCGGAGCGGATCCGTTCCCCGCGCTCGGCGCGGCGCTCGTGCTGCTGCTGGCCGGGGCGATCACCGTGATCGTCGCACGTCGCAGGCGGGCCTGAGTCCGAGACCGCCCGCGAGGCGCGGTCCGTCGCCGCTCAGGCCGCGACGAACCGCGCCTCGACGGTCGCGGAGACGGTGAGGTCATCGCCCTGCAGCTCGAGCCCGGCGCCCGAGGGGGGAGCGGCGAATGCGCGCATCGCCTTCGGGGCCATGTCCGCGGCGGTGTGGTCGGTGATCAGGCCGGCATCCGCGATCTCGATCGGCTCGACCCTCGTCAGGCCCAGCGCGGTCGCATAGGCGCCGGCCCGTGTGACCGCCGTTCGCACTGCCTCGGCGGCGACCTCCTGCTCGACGCGTGCTCGCGTCTCAGGAGTGAGGATCCAGGAGGTTCCGGACACGGAGACGCCGTCCCAGGCGGACACCTCGGCCACCCACGTGGAGAGCTCGGCGAAGTCGGTGAAGGTGGCCGCGAAGTCGACCGAGGCGTGGTGCACGAGCGCGAGCCGCGTGCCGTCATTGCTCCAGGGGCGCTCCGAGCGCACGGCGAGCCGGCGGCTCGACCACGACTCGACGGCGCCGGATCCCTCGCGCGCGACGATGCTCGCACGGACCGGGTCGGCCAGTGCCAGAGTCCGTGAGACGACCGCCTCGCGGTCGGGCCCGTCCAGTGCGACGGACAGGGTGACGATGGCGCGCTCGGGCGCGATCCGCACCTCGTGCTCGCCGCGGACGGTGATGACGACCTCGCTCATGCCGCGACTCTACGGCACGGCCCCATCTCGCCGTCTTGGAGAGACCACCACGACGACGCCCCCCGTGGCGGGTGTGATGCCCGCCCGCCCTTCACGCCACCTCGGTGCGCGCGTAGACTTCGGCCACCGCGGCGCAGTTCCGCGCCACGGCGAAGAGAACTGCGTGAAGGAGGAAGACCAGATGAAACGACTGGCGATCGCCTGTGCGATCGCGCTGGGGCTCGTTGCAGCGGGATCCAGCGCGGCATATGCAGGCGAGACCAACGGGAACGGAGATCCGACATCCGGACCGTCCCACGCCGCGTCCGAATGCGCCTACTCAGGGCTCGACAGGATGGACTCGGTGGAGAACAACCCTCCGGGCTTCGACGACGACGCCATCGCGGTGCGGGGCAATCAGAGCCCTGGCGGCGTCGACAGGTATCACGGCGTGCAGTCCTACGGGTCGTTCGTGAAAGCCGGCCTGAAGGAGTTCGTGCCGTCACCGGGGGTGGCGTGCAACGGCGGCGGCAAGTGATCACGCGACATCGTCGTCACTGATCGGCAAAGATGCCCCGGGGGAGACGCCGGGGCATCGTCGCGGTCGGCCCGGAATGGCGCGGCTTCCGGATCCGTTGTAGTCTGTGATGCTCGGGTGCTACGGCTCCCGCTGGTAATTCCACAGAGTGACAGCGGCTCCTTCGCAAGAAGGACCACGGGGCTGATCGGTTTCGACAGCGCCTGTGAATCCACGAGAAGCGGGCCGAGGATGCAGGGTTATCTCGTGAACGCTCCCTGCAAAACAATAAGTGCCAATGCAAAGCGCACTGACTTCGCCCTCGCTGCGTAAGCGAGCCCGATAGTCCGTCAGGCCGTATGTGATTCCGATACGGATCCTGGCGTCATCTAGGAATCTTGCTGCGTGACGGCGTCTGGACGTCACGTGGGACTCTTCCCAGGCTGGGCTTGTCGACTTAGGTGTCTGTGACAAAGGTCGGAGCCGAGCAGAACGTCTGCACAGACTGCGCCCGGAGAAGGCGTGGAGACTCAGCGTTGGACGGGGGTTCGATTCCCCCCAGCTCCACGAAGGGACGCCCGAAGGGACATATGAAAGTTACTCTGATCAGGAACTTTCTTCGGTCCCTATCGGTACGTTCTCCGTCTCATTGGTTGTGGCCGTTGTCGCGTCTGTTGGAGTTCGAGGGAACCCCAGGTCTTCTGACCTGGGGTTTTCTTTTTTCCGTTTTGATTCCCGGCAGGTGGCTGGAGGCCATCGGTACGTCTTACGCGCTGTCCTTTCGTCCGTGTTGGGCCATCGGGTGGGGGTGCCTCGGGACCAGCGGTTCTGTTCTGTCCTGTGCTTCGCGTTGCTTGGCGAGTTCGACGAGTGCCTCGGCGAGGAGCTTCATGTCGGTGGGCCGATCAGGGTCCGACCACGCGATGAGTCTGCTGGGGCCGCGTCTGCGTCGACGTAGTGCGGGCTCGAGGTGGTGTTGCGCGCGAAGGGGGGGGGGCGATCGCGGCCTCCGCCCGCTGGCGCGCTTGAGCATCGAGGGTGGCAAAGGAACGGTAGGCGAGGCCAGCCGACTTCGCCAGGTCGGGCTGCGCGGCGACTGCCGCGTCGCGACGAGCGATGACGTCGGACTCGGAGAGGTCGTGGCCGAACAGATAGAAGTCTTGGAGCGCCCACTGCTGTTCCACTGTCAGACGTCGGAGGAGGTGCCCGCCAGTAGCACAGTCGGTGTGAAGACTCGTGCGGCGGGCAAAGAACTCTGCGCGGTTCAGTCGTGGCATGCGACCTTCCTTGCACAGGCATCCGAACAGAAGATGAACCCGCTGGCCTAGCTTGCGATCGCCGCGTCGTGTGACCACGCGTGTCGGGTGATTCCATGATCGAGGTCGAGTGATCGCTCGCCAAGTTCAATTGTCAGCAACTCGTCGCCTTCATAAGCAGGGCTAAGTTCAAGGGCGAGGTAGTCAAAGAGCTCGCGCTCGTGAACGGCAATGATTACTTGACGTTCGTGCTGTCTTGCCATCATTCGGATGAGCGCGGCGAACTGGGTGACGTGAACCTCGTCCATTGCCTGTACAGGGTCGTCGAAGACGAGACACGGAATCACGGGATCCACGGCGAGGTGAAGAGCGAGGAAGAGCGATAGTGCCGCGGTGTTGAGGTTTCCCGCGCTGAGCATCATCTGCGGGGAACCTCCTTCCCGTCCCCCGCGGTGAACAGTGCGAAGCGTCAGTTCCAAGCCGGCCTTTGACGACGTAGGGATACCGAACGACGGGATGAATCCTTCTTTTGGAGCGAGGCGGGAGAAGATGCTCATCCAGACGCTGTTGAGCGACTGGGTGAAGACGCGTTGGACGACATTGGTTCTGACTTCGGTTGCTGCATCGAAGACAGCGCGGGCTACTGCCTGCCGCCGACGGCCTTCCTTGACGCAAGCTTCCCACTCGCTCCTTCGCTGTGCCGCGTCAGCTACTCGTGAAATGGCGTCGGCGTGGCGCTGGAGAGCTTGATCCATCTGTTCCGCAGCCGAGATCGCGTCGTGCTGCGCAGCCGCTTGCTCGCCGATCTCATCGAGACGCGATCTCACTTCGGTGGACAAGACCTCCCAGATCTCTCGGACCGTGTCGCCGTCCGGGAGCGGACGACCCAATATGCTCGCGCATCGTGCGAGTTCAGTTCGGGCGAACTGTTCTTCGCTCGACGCTGTTTCCAGCTCTTCCACGCGATGACGTGCTCGAGTCTCAGCCGTACGGTTGGCCTGGCCGGCCTCAGCTGCGGGACGCAAGGGCTGCCACGCATCGCGAAGGCGTGCGAGCTCGGTCACGCGCTCCTCGAGCTCTCGCGCCTGCGTTGGTTCGAGCAGAGCGGCGGTGGTCGCCTCTAGCTCGGTCTGGGCGCGCGTGATCGTGGTCCGGAGGGCATCGCGTTCTTTTCGTAGATCGAGGAGAAGTTGCCCCTGCTGGCTGAGCCGAGTGATTTTGGCGTCGACATGAGTGCCCAGGTGTTCCGACCCGAGTTCCGCGTAGTCGCGATCACAGACTGGGCAGATTTCGCTCGTGAGGACCGTGCGGATGGATGCGAGGCCTTCGACGAGTGCCGTCGCGTGCTCTTGCGCGTCGAGGAGGCGCTCCTGCAGCGAGTCCAGGTGTTGTTGGTCAGAGTCGACGCGGGACCGGATAGTTTGCTGCTCGGTCCGCAACGCCGTTTGGGAGTCGACGAGACGCTGCACCTCATTCAGAGTCCGGGCGACGTCCGCGCCTGGGTCAGTATCGAGCACGACTCCGGCTGCGCGGGCTGCCTGCGCCCACGCCTCGATGCCAGGTCGGACCTCACGGTCCCAGCGGTCCCTTTGCTGCGCGGCTTCGTTTAGCTGATCGCGCGCGTGCGTGAGGTCATGGGCCGAGGTACGTGCAGCGGTGGCGTCCAGGCGTCCGCCGAGAGCGATGAGGTCCCGCTGGAGAGGCAGCAGTTGCGTGCGTTCAGTATCGACGTTCTGGTCGGCTACGGCACGGCGGATGGCAGCGACGAGGCGTTGATCCGAGTTCGCATCGGTCCGGCCAGCAGCGGCGTCAGCGGACGAGCTCTCAGACGGGTCGAGGTTCAGGGATCTGGCAGCGGCTTGGGTTGCCGCACGAGCCTGACCGATCTGGGCCCTGGCATCCGTGAGGTCCTGGGTGGTCTCTGTGAGATCCGCCTCGGCATGGTCGGCTCGCATGGCAGCGTCATCGAGGCGATCGGCAAGCTTCTTGAGGGAACGTAGGTCGTTGGCGGCGCTCAGACCCGTGCGGAGGGCATCGAGTTGTTCGAGGCCGAGGAGCTCATTGACGAACTGCGCCAGGGCCGATTCTTGCTTGCCTTCTCGGTGCTGGTAAAGCTCGAGGAGGCGCCCAAGAGAGGCTTGGTCGAGGTAGCAGCGTTCGCCGTAGAAGTTGGCGGCCTCGGCGGTCAGGGCCGGGGCGCCTTCGATTCTGCTGCCGCCGGCAGTCAGGGGTGCCGCGGGGCTGTCGCTGTCAGCGAACGAGCGATCTACCTCGACACGAACGGTGGCGAAGTCCTGCCCAAGGGTGGGCAGGTGAGCGGTGTAGCGAGGGTCTTGTCGTTGCAGACTTCGGATCTGCCCCGTCAGGCCGAGTTCGAGGGCTGAGAGCACGCTTGTTTTCCCCGCGCCATTGGCTCCGTGGATCAATACGATCGGGGCGTCGAGCGGCAGCGTCCGAGTGCCTTCCAGACGTCGGAAGTCGGAGATCGTGATGCGGCGGATAGGGACGTCAGTCATCGAGGGCGCCCTCGGGCGCAGTTCCGACGACACCGGCGTTGACATAGGTGCGTAGCGCCTCACGAACCTCGTTGGGGCCCTCGATCGCCGCTCGTACCAGCGTGATGCGCTCGGATGTGTCCGGTCCGAGCCCAAGGGTTGCCAAGACCTCGTTTACGGGGTCGCTTCCGTGCATGAGTACGGCCGCAGGCAGATCGAGGGGGAGGAGCACGGCGATCGCGCGTTCGACCTCCTCCTCGCTAGGATCAGCGGACTCAATGTGCAGCACGCGGGCGTGGCGGTCGAGTTCGCTTCGGTCGCCGGCGGAAAGCTCACCGACGATCACGAGAGTGACTGGCCGCCTGGACTGCGCGAGATCGAGAGAACGCGCCAGACCCGCGATGAGCCGCTGAAGACGGAGCGTTGGCAGTCGGTCAGTGGCCACCAGGACGAGGTCATGAGAACGTCCTGTACCCCGGGCGGCCGCTTCGAAATCGAACTCCATTCCGGTGACGATCAAGGGCTTAGGGAGCCGCTGGTAACCGCCACGCTCCAGCACGGTCATCACCAGCTCAGCGTTCGGTGTTCCGGTCACGAGAAACCTCCAGCGAGCTTGAAAGCGGCGTACAGATTGTCCGCCGACTCCGCCGCGTCGTGCAGATCCTCGATGTTGATCCGGGCGGCGCCGGTGGAGCCGACGCGCCCATACTTCGGCCGCGGCGAACGCACCACAGCGGTCGGTTCCCGTTCGGCCAGCACGATGAGCGTGTTTGGGTCGTCCTCGTCGGCGAGCCCATCCACCGTGAGGGCGATCGCGGCGGCGGTGTCCTTGACGAGGAAGACGCGTACCTCGCGAGGGGCTGCGGCGCTCCGCGGCGCGGCGAGTCGAAGGACGCCCTCCTCCGCTGCACTTGTCGTCCCCGGACGGATTGTCCAGTCGCCGGCGAAGTGTCCGCGTCCGAGCAGCGAGATCGCCACTGCCAGCCGGCCGAACGCTGCTGCCGGGAAATCGGGGTTCTGCAAGGCATCACGGATTGGACGGTCGGAGAGCGGTTCGTACTTGGAGGCACCAATGGCTGGAGCGCGTCCGGTCCGGAAGACGCGGAGCACCAAGATGCTTAGGTCGAGCAGTTGAGTGAAGAATGCACGGTTGTTCGGCTCCGCGTGCCCAGCCAAAGTGTCCCGGACGTGAAGGAGGTCGACGCGCAGACGCTCGACCTCGGTCTCGCTCCAAGATGAGTTGACTGGCAGGCACGACAATACCGCGAAGAGCTTGTCGGTCAGTGTCCAGAGAAGCAAGGCCAGCAATGTCGGCTTCGCGTAGGAACCGAGAATCGCCGAATCGTTGATCTCGGAGGGGTGACTTTCGTACTCAGTGCGGTAGGTCGCCTGGAGGACATGACGATGGTGCGGCTGTAGTTGCTCCTCGGCCAAGACAACTGCCGGCGGTGTGTGTGGCCAAGGTCGCTGGAGGTCTTCGATTGATCGGGTGATCATCGTGTGCATGTCTGCGTCTTGGAGCGAGAGGCCGATGACGAGGGAGGGATGGTCGGTGTAAAGGAGCTCCAGGTGCGTGCGCATCACCCGGTTCTCGTTCCGTTCGGTCCAGCCGGAAATCTGCTGGTGGCGCGCAATGAGAAGACCCCGATACGTAATCTCATCGTCGCGTGCACGCACCGCGCATCCGTGGAACTTGATCAGCTGCGCCCGACGGCGGCTCTGCCGAAAGTCCTCTCCGCGGACAATGACACGAACGACCGCATCTGGCTCATCGGCCACTTCGGCGAGCGCCCGTTCGATGAGCCCGTCCCAATTGGCGGTGACAGCCGAGCCGACAACGCCCTCCAGGATGAGTAGAGCGATGCAGAGGTGCTCCACATCCGGTTCGAGTGCAGGGTCGCCGTAGGTGGCCGGGACGTCCAAGCCAGACCAGACGAGGTAGTCAGCGGGCTCTCCCGACACGGGGATGTCGAGGACCTCGTCATACCTCGAGGTCAAGCGCCAAGTAATTCCGTCGCAGTCTGCCCACGAGGCCACGGGGACGGTGAGGTCGATGGCATCGATCTGACCTTGAGACAGGCCGGCGAGGGTCAGCGCCTCCTTGAGCGCTGTGAGGTACGGACAGTCAGGATTGGCGGGATCGACGTTGGTTCGGAGCGTTTCAAGGACGCGGACAAGGAGCTCCTGAACGTTGGGAACCACGTCGCGCGAAATGCCCGATCCTAGCCACAGGACGTAATCGCCAGCCTCGAACGAGGTAGCAAAGTCCGAGAACGACTGCTCAAGCTGTGCCAGCACCCCAGCGACCGTACGCACCGGCGAAAGGCTCATCAGTTCGTTCCCGCCGGGGCAACAGACGACTCGTCATGAGGGCGTTCGGCCGAGGCGAGGAACGGGTGCATTAGTCCATGCTGGCACTGAGCCGGCTCGGACGCGAACCCTTGTTGCGCGACTACTCGCATGTCCGGGTCGTCGTCGAGGCGACTACCCGGACATCAACCTATAACCGCCTGAGCTCGCGTCGGACTGCGTACTCGGTGGTCCCGATCACAGTCGCGATCCGCGCAACCGACATCTGCTGTTCCCGTAGTCGGCGGGCGTCCGTGATCTCCTCGCTCGTCAGCGTGCGCTTCTTCACGCTGCGCGTCTGCACGCCCGCGCGCTTGAGGTGCTCGCCCACGGTCGTGCGGTGTATGCCGAACCGGTGCCCAAGCGCGTAGACGGAATCGCCCCGCTATAGGCCCGAACAAGCTCTTCCACCTCACTGTCGCTGAGCCGTCGGACTCGGTTCTGGAGGCTCTTCTTGTTTCGATTCTCTCTAGGTGTCTTGCCTCTGGCGGCATCCGAGATCAGCGCAAGTACCGGCTTTTCGGACCCCTGGCTATTCGAGTAGGTTCTCAGGACGTCCACGAAGAGGCGGTCGATGAGACAGGCGATGGCTCAAGTGAATATGCCTCTGAACAGGTATTGCGCTCGTGCTTCGTCGGTACATGTGTCTTGAGACTGGCCTCAGCCGCTGTCGCACTGTAGAACGCGAGGAAAACCCTGGGTCGCTCTGACCTGGGGTTTTCTCGTTCCTGTGTTTGTATTCCCCGAAGCTCAGTCAGGATCATCGGATCGACCCGACGAGGCGGACGAGTCGAGCGTTCCTTGAGGATTTGGGGTCACGATCAAGCACGAACTCCGGGGGCGTTCTTGCGGGAGCGACCCTATCCGTCGTCGGAACGTCGCTCCGAGTCGGCATCGTGATGTTCGGCCTCACGCGCGTAGTCCTCGGCTAGGCCGCGGAGAATTCTGGCCGTGCGGGGCCACTTGCTGCTGATCTGCGTCGACCATGCTTGGTAGGTTTCTTCCAGCGCCCTCTCCTGGGCTCCGCCGTCAAAGACATTGCGCGAGTGCACGCCGCGCTGGTTATAGCGGCCGATCGCAAGCCCGGTATCGAGCCGTGTGCTGCCGGTGCCCTCGATGATCTCGCGCACTGGCTCGGCAGGCCACGCGCCGTCTGTGCCGATAGGGCTAGTGGCGAGAACTTCACCGATGACCTCGTCGCCGATGGAAGCCCGTGCGCTCTCCGAGAAGGCGAGCCGTGCCGCCCGGACCCAAGTCGTGAGGTGCTCCGCGTCGATCGCGTCATCAGGTCGCGCACCAGGAATCTCGCTCCACTCATGAAGCACACTCCACGCCAGGTGCGCGCGTGCTTGATCATGGGCGGATGGATCGCCAGCTGGCTCGTTCTCGCCTCGATAGACCGTGCTGACGAGCGCGACGAATTCGGCGGGGTTCGCGTTCAACAGCCTGTAGAGGGCTGTCGATGGTCGATGATCATGGAGAAGATCGAAGAAGGTGAACTCGAATACCGGCAGTCGTGGGTGATCGGGTGTCTCTTGCTCCAAGTAGGCGAGTGCCTGTTCGAGGTAGTACGACGTCATCTGATGGTCCGTGAGTGGCTCGTCCGTCATCACAAGCGCATTTACAACGAACTCGACAATCGACACTGTTGGCTTCGGTTCATTGTCCAGTGAGTAAGAGAGAAGTTCGAGTGCTTGCCACGGACGTCCGCGGTCGCAGAGGAGGCGAAGGGCGTCCTCGAGTTCGTCTGGCTCGACCTGGAAAGCGCGGACGCTTCTCCAATAGCGGTCCTGGAGCGGATCCGAAAGCGTCGAAGCCCACTCCCACACCGCGCGTCCGAATGGAAGCATGCCCAAGGCGTTGATCTGGGCGCGCTCGCTCTCGACGTGACCCGAGTTGAGAATTGTCGTGAGCCCCGACAGGCCGTTCTCGGTGATGCGGCGTCCAACGAATGCGAGCGCGACCTGGGCGAGGTTTTGCTGGTCGCTGTCGAGCCAGTCGAGAAGTTCGTCGTCAGGCGCATCGGTTCGAGCACCGAGGGCGGTGCCGAGCGCGCGCGCGTCTTCGACGGCGAGGGCAAGCCTGGTGAGTGCATCGATTCCTTGCGGAAGAACAATTTCCACCGCTTCGCGCTGCAGACGATCTCGCTCGACGCGGTACTCGTCGGTTGACCGGGACACCCCCGGGATCGGGGTCCGCCACCCGAAGGCGCTCACGAAGCGCTCTGGATCGTCGGCTGGCTCGATAGCAGCAGCGATGGCCTCGAGGCGCACCACATGCTCTTCCGGCATCGCCCACTCACTCGAGCTGAACTCGCGATGTTGGAGTGTCTCCTTCTCGATTGCCCGCCAGATGGACGTTCGTTCGCTCTGAGACCAGGTGTCTGTCTGCGTGGCCTGCTGGAGCGCGTCGAGCGCGATATAGCGGAAGGCCTGCGGTATCTCATCGACCTTCGGAATGAGGTCACACCATCGAGCGGCGTTGACTCCGACGGCATCGACGGACAAGCCCGTGATCGCCTCAGTGAACTTGCCCCAGTCCGCCCACGTCACCGATTCCCTCGAGGCGGTCCAGTCTCGATGCTTCGGCTTCTGTGGTGGGAACGCCACAGCGTGACGAGAGGGAAGTAAGGCGAGGATGAGTTTCCATCCCACCTCTGGGTCTCGTTGGTGGAGCTGGCGAGCAAACTCGATCTTGTCGTCAACGCTCGCACCGCTGTTCACGAGCCAGCCGAGTTCGACACTCGCGAGGCTATCGGTGGGGCGATTGCTGAGTCTTCCCCCCGGGTCGATTCGCGTGAGCTTGGCCAGCATCGACGCGCTGCGCGAGAAGTAGACGGGGGACCAGCAGAGCAGCTCGAGTGCCCAGAGCAGACTGGGGTGCGGGGACGAGGAGCCCCAGAAATCGGTGGACTTGTCTCGAAAGAGGCCGGCCAACTGCGGTTCGGTGGCGCTGAGATCGTTGTCGACCGCATCGAGGAAGATGTCGGGTGACGCTTCGGCGAGAGCAGGCAACGATGTTGAGAGCAGACTCCAACCAGTGCCCTCGTGGGTGCTCGCCTCTGTCAGGAGTCGATAAACGATCCGGTCGATCTGAAGCTGAATCTGGAAGGTGGGTAGATCGTCGCTCGTGGCTGCGGCGAGCGCGAGAGCATTTGCGATTCCACGTTTCAAAGTCCCGGAAGTTGGCGGCCGTACACCGCTAGCCTGCGCCTGCATCCGTTCGAAACTGCTCATTCCGTCGTACGGGTCTGTTTCCAGGAGCACCTCAAATGCGACATCGGACCAGACCCGGTAATTGTCCGTGGTGAGCTTCGGGAGGAGGCTGAGTGCCGCCTCCGCAGGGGACGCGAGTGTCCAGTTGCCCCCAGAGCGCACGAACGGAGGGTCCGGCTTGGTGGCGAGCGAACTCAGGAGGCGCTCGATCTGAGCCTTTGATACTCCGGTGAGTCGTTCGATCACCTCCCGGTCACCGTCCGAGTTCGTCCATGAGCCAGCGCAGATCAGCGGAGCAATAACCGCGGACGTATCTGCTTGTTCGGCCCAGGGAGGGAGATGATAGCGGGACTCGCGCCCAATCCTCCGGAACAGGGCTGGCATGCTCCTGCGCGCGAGCGCTACGAGCTCGTCCACATCCTGATCGGTGACCTCGCGCAATGCTGCAGCACCCTCGGCCCGTCCGATTCGCGGGAGAGCTATGTGCCGGTCTCCGTGCACGATATCGTCGGTGCCGGCAGGCAAGATCACCTGGTGGCCGCGGTCAGTCGCAGCGGCCAGGTCGAGCCCATCCCTATGCAGCGGAATGAGAATCAGCTGCTCACGGGACTCCGAGATCCGCTGCCACGCAGACTCGTCCTGCACGACGACAATCCGCTCGCGAGCACGGTCGACATTTGCGGTCGCGGCGAAGACAAAAGCGATGACCTCGTCGGTCCACGGAGCAGAGACCGTTATCGGTTCAGCGTTAGGTCCCGCGCTAAGGAAGCTCGCGAGCTTCTCAGACTCGGACTCGCGACCCGCGATGAAAAAGCTCTCCGGAAGCTTCGGGCTGGTACGCGATGAGAATCGATCCCACCATGTCGTGATCGTGTACGCATCGCGCGGCCGATAGCCCAGACGCTCAGACAGCCAATAGTGCACAGCTGGCGCCGTGAGCAACCACGCTTCGATCGAATGAGCGTCCAGGATGCGCACTCCAGCGAAATGCCCATCGCGCGCTCGTTCGATGGCCCAGTTTTGACCTCCCGTCCAATTTCGAGGCGTTGCGAACACGAACGTTGCACCGGAGTCTTCGGCAACTGGAGGGACGCGCTTGTCGTAGTCGCTCTGCGCCTTCTGCTTAGGTTTCGCATCCGTGCCTAGTTCAAAGCGAAGCGGTCCGGACGGCAGCACCGTGGCACCGATCGAGTTCGCGGCGCCGTCCCACCCAGGTGCCGCTACGCCCTCATGGGCGCGCATCTCGAGATTTGTAATGCCCGGCGTACTGGCGAGGAGGCGGCGGATAAGGTCAGGGAACGCGCCCTTGGCATCCAGCGTTGCGCCCCATCGATCAATGTCTATGGCGCGAGCAAGCTCCGGCCCGATGGCGCTGAACGAAGGGGCAGCGACGGACTTCGATTCGCCTCGCTCTCGTGCCACTCGTTCGATGTACTCGCGCGAGAAACGGTGCGCCGAGGAGCCGGGAACGCGGGACGACACCAAAACTCCTGACTTCACCCAGTTGCGTACCGTGTTCTCGTGGACACCGAGGGCGGTGGCCGTCTGTCGTACGTTCAGAAACTCGCCCGAGTCACCATTCATGACAGTAATCTGTCAAATTGTTGACTTTGTGTACAGGCTCCCCTGCGAGTCAAGCGCCTCCCAATCACGCGCACAGCCTCCGCAGCGCTGCGTTTGGGGCAATGGTTCACAGAAGGAGTGTTGTCGCGCCCGCACCTAGAATTCAGTTCGTCAGGTTCGGCTTGCGGTCGACGGTGCGTCGTCGGATGCATTCTGCATCGAGCGTCCGCGCCACGACCCGGCCGGTGAGTTCGAGTCCCTTCGCAATGGTGCTGACCGGAGTACCGCGCGTGCCGAGTTCGATGGTCATCCGGTCATCCGACGAGTCTCGGCTTCGAGCTCAACTCGTGGCTTGGCTCGCCGTGTGACGCCGTGGCGTTCAAGGTGACCAATGACCGTCTCTCGACGGATGCCGAACCGTAGGGCCAGATCGTACGTCGAGTCGCCGGCCTCGTAAGCGGCGAGGAGCTCATCGATCTCGCTGGACGTGAGCGCCTTCACCCGTGGGCGAGGCGGGGTTTGAATCTCCGCAGGTGCATGGTGGCCGAGAGCTTCCGCGCGGCATCTGACGGCTTGATCGACAAGTGAGATCGTTGATCTTCCGCCGTCCCCGTGTTTTGAGTAGTGGCGCAGGACCTCCACCACGAGCTCCGCTCGTCAGAACCAAGCCGCTGTCGCTGGAGGAAACCCCTGGGACCCGTGTCTTCGATACGGATCCCAGGGGCTTCTTCGTGCGTGCGCTCAGATCCGGCGCAGTCGCGCCACCACGAAGCGACCGCGCAGCGTGCAGGCCGTGCCGGGCTCGAGCAGGGCGGCGTCGAGGCGTGCCAGCGGTCGGTCATCGAGCGTGCCGAGGTCGTCGAGCGCGATCAGCACCGTCGGACCTCCGGGCTCGGCGCTCACCGTCGGAGCGTCGAGGACCTGCACCGTCGAGTCCCAGGTGTCCCGCAGTGTCATGACGTTCAGGTCGAGGAACCCGGCCTCGCGCGGTGTCGCCGTGACCTCGTCCTCGCCGTCGAACGCGATGACGTCGTCGACCGCGAGCGTCACGGCCCGGCCGTTGATCACGAGGTCGACCGAACCGGGGCCGAGCGCGACCTGCCCGCGATGCACGCCCGGGTAGGCACTGTACGGCTGCGTACCGGTGATCTCCGCGATGCTGATCCGCCAGGTCCATGCGTCCGCGGCGTCGGCGTCGTCGAACAGGATCCGGGTGACCCCGCGACCGTTCTTCCACGCTCGCGGGACGAGGGCGGCGTACTCGAGGATCGGAAGCGTCATGATGCCGATCGTAGAGTGCGCCGCCGTGCTCTCTGCTCAGCCGCCCGTCACGGGCTGGGTCTCGTAGACGTCGATCGTGCCGCCCATGGCGGTGTGCGGGGTGGCCCTCGAGGAGCGCGGCGATCTCGTCGTAGGAGCCGGCCTGCAACAGGGAGTAGCCGCCCACGGTGGGGTCGGCGCCGGGCGAGACGGGCGCTGTCGGGTCGCCGAAGTTGACGATCGCGTCACCGGCTCGTGCGGCCCAGCCGTTCCAGGCGTCCATCATCTGCGCGGCCTGTTCGGGCGTCGGCTCCGGCTCCTCGTGCTCGGGTCGTGCGTTCGGATCGCCGTCGACGATGACGGCACATGCTGAGGATCCCGCAGCCCGACGTCCGGCGGAAGAGCCGGATGCGCTTTCATAGATTTCTGCGAGGAAGCCGGCGCCTCAGGCCATCCGCGACACGATGACGTAGACGAGGATCGCGGCCACGATCACGCCACCGACGATCGCCGAGCGGGTCTTCGAGGTCTGCTGGGCGGACGCCTTCTGCTTGCCGCGAGCGCGTCGCACAGCCGCGGAGTCGGCGCCGAGCACGCGCTCCATGGCGGGGATGTTGGTGCGGTAGATCCGCAGCGCCTCGCGATGCCGTCCGAGCGAGATCAGCGTCTCGGCACGATCGTCGGTGGCGTCGAGCGTGATCGCGTGCTCCGCGCCGACCGTTCGGGTGCCGGTCTCGGCGGCATCGTCGTACGCCGCGAGCGCTTCCGGGAAGCGCTGGGCCTCGGCCAGGCGTCGACCGAGCCAGATGCGCAACTGCACGGCCCGCCCGGGGTCGGAGCCGGCGCCGTCGGCGACCTGGATCGCCCGCCGCTGCACGTCGGCCATCTCGTCGACACGTCCCAGATGCGACAGAGCGAGGCTGCGGTCGTTCAGTGCGTCTGCCAGGGCCCACCGGTCGCCGGGCAGCAGCCGCTCGAGCTGCGGCACGATGCGCGCGTAAGCGTCGGCGGCCTCACGGTATGCGCGGAGCCGCTTCGAGCACTCGGCGGCGCCGCGTTCGGCCCGCAGCCAGTCGATGCCGGCGCTCGCGCTCAGCGCGTCGCGGGCGCGGCTGTATTCGACGAGGGCATCGCCGTAGCGACTCTGCCGGGCGAGGTGGTCGGCAAAGCGCAGCGTCGCGAGCCCGGGCGAGGAGGAGGATCCGTCGTCGGACGCGCCCTCTCCCGATGCGAACCCGGCCCTGACCTGGTCGGCCAGCATATCGCGATCCTGCTGGGCGTCGCCGAGACGGGCGAGGATCCCGTCCAGATCGCGGATGCGGTGCAGCGTCTGCGGATCCGTCTCGCCGAGGACCTCTCGTGTCTCTGCGACGACGCGCTCGGTCAGCTCCCTGGCGCGGGGCAGGTCACCGGCATCGGCGACCGTGCCGGCGAGGGCGGAGAGCGTGCTGAGAGTGTGCGGATCGCGGGCGCCGAGAGCGGCCGTGCGCCGTGCGAGGACCGATTCGAAGCGACGGACCGCCTCGCCGAAGCGGCCGAGGTGCCGTTCCTCCTGCGCACGGTTGTGCAGAGTGATGAGAGTGTCGCGGTGCTCCGTGCCGAGGATGCGCGACTGCAGCCCGTACAACCGGTCGTAGGTCGCCGCGGCTTCGGCATCGCGGCCGAGCTGGCACGCGGCGAGGGCGAGATTGCCGATGACGCGGGAGGCCTGGGCGGTCTCGGCGGATCCCTCCGCCTCCAACTCGGCCAGGACGGGCCGCAGCAGCGCCTCCGCCTCGGCGGCACGGTCGCTGCGCAGATACACCGCGGCGAGGTCGATCGCGTGGCCGACGTCTCCCGACGCCTCGTAGAGCGCACGCATCTCGGCGGCGGCCTCGTCGCTGCGTCCCAGATCCTGCAGGGCGAGCGCGCGGGTGTCCCGGAGCTCGGAGATGATCCGCGGGGCGGCGCCATCGTGCTGCGCGATCTCGATGGCGTCGGCGAGCAGCGCCTCGCCCTCCGCGTTGCGTCCGATACCGCGCAGCGTGGCGCCGAGCGCGTACCGGGACTGCGCGAGCCTGGTCGCGGCGGTGTGCCGGTCCTCGGCGGTCGACGCCTCCGCGGCGAGACTCAGCTCCAGTTCCAGCGACCGCTCGAACTCGGCGAGAGCGTCGGATCCACGGCCGGCATCGCGGAGGGCTGAGCCGAGGTCGTCCCGCACGTCGATCTCGCTCCGGCGCCCGGCAGCGCCGAACCCGCGGAGTCGGTCGGCGCCTGCCCGAAGCGCGTCCAGGGCTTCGGGGGAGTGCGGTTCGTGCCATCGGGACAGATCGGTCCATGCGTGTGCGATGTCATTCGCGAGCTGCTGCGGCGTGGCGAGGGACGGATCCGGATCCGCGTCGGCCGTCCGATCCGTGTCTGACCCCGGATCGGCTTCCGCCGCGACGCCGGCGCGCGGCAGCCCCTCGACAGCACGGTCGAGATGCGTGCATCGGGCGACGGCTGTGGTGAGCGCGGTCTCGATGAGCGCAGGCGACGGCTCCTGCTCGCGGGCGTCGCGCAGCACGCGGGCGAGGAGGTCGCGCGAGCGCAGCGCGAGCGAGGAGCCCGGCGGGTGGTCCGCCGTGTCGTCGACGATCTCACGGGCCTCCGCGATCAGCCCGGGCCACCCTCCTGGGCTGTCCGCGCGATCGAGTTGCACCTCGACCGCCATCATCCGGGAGGTGAGCACCTGGTCGGCGCCCGGGCCGAAGCGCCCGGTCTCCAGCACGGCGATCCGGCGCACCAGCGGCAGCGGATCCTCAGCGGCCGCTCCGTCGCGGGCGAGCACCCGCAGCGTCGTGGTGCGGAACTTCATCGCGTCCAGGGTGAGGATGTCGTCCTCGCCGCGTTGCCGTTGCAGCGCCGGGATCAGCAATGCAAGGTCGGCATCGGCTCCGGACGCGTCGCCCGACCAGTAGCGGGTCCTCGCGCGCCACCACCAGGCGTCGAGCGTGGCAGGCGCGTCCATTCCCAGCAACGCACGGCGCCCGTCCAGCACCTGGCCCCAGATCAGGGCGGACTGCTCGTCCTCGTCCAGCCGGGAGAGTTCCGTGGCCTTCGCTGCGAGCGCCGTCAAGTGGTTCTCGCTCTGCTCGGCCGCGGCCGCGGCGCGGGCGATGAGCAGGTCGTAAGCATGCAGACCCTCCGCCGGGTTCATCCGGGTGAGCAGCTGGGCGCGCCGGTCCAGCAGCCACAGCACGCGGCCGTGCGCGCCGCCGAGCTCGTGCTCGCCCTCGGCGATGAGGGCGTCCAGCGCCGCCACGACGGCGGCGGAGGCCGACGTCTGCCCGACCATCTGCTCGGCGGCGCGGGCGTAGAGGCGGTCGTCGAAGAGCTGCTGGCGGTGCTCGTCCAGATACGCCGGATCGGCGAGAGCGGTCTCGCAGACCTCCGCGAGGGTGCGGTACAACTCTCGGGCATCGTCCTCGCGGCCGAGTTCGTCCAGGCCGTAGGCCAGTCCGCGCAGCGCGCTGCGGTGCGCTTCGCCGCCTTCCCCTTCGGTCATCAGCGCCTGCGGGAGCAGGCCGCGGAAGGCGTCGAGGGCCTGGGCGATGCGCACCGGATCCTGGCTCGCGACGTCGGACCACGCGGACTGGAGCGCATCTGCCATCACGCTCTCGACAGTAGAAGGCCGCGGGGTGGCGGGCAACTCGCGATCATCCCCGGGTTTCGATCAGGACCAGGCCCTGCTTCGTATCGGAGACGGTCACCCAGCCCGGGCCGAAGAGATAGGTCATGCCGTAGCCGTCTTCGTCCTTGCTGAGCGAGGCGCGCGGATCGGCCGTGATGTACACACCCCGGTCGCTGTCCTCACGGGTCCAGCCCGATGCGATGAGCTGCTCCTGGCGGGCTTTCGCCTCGGCGGAGGAGATCGGCGCCCACCCGTACAGCAGACCGCGGTCGGAGGCGGTGGCCGGATCCGACCACAGGCACTCGATGCCGCCGGGCAGCGCATCCGGCCCGAAGGCGAAGTCGCGCTTCATCGCGGCCCACCCCTGCTTGTGCAGGGCGACGACGGTGTCGGACGGGATCAGGGTCTCGCAGCTCAGCGCGGCGGGAGGGGTCGCCGGCGCATCCGTCGACGGCTGCGCCGCCGGTTCGGGGACGGTGCTCGTCGCGTCCGGCGTGGGCTTGGCCGTGACGCCGGGGGAGGCGCCGCCGCCGCACGCGGTGGCTGCCGTGAGCACGCCGACAGCGAGCCCCAGCGGCAGCATCACGCGTGCGAGGAGGCGCATCAGGGAGCGGCCGGGCTCTGCTGTCCCGCCGGGTCGGGCTGCGCCACCGACGTGCGCAGCTGCTCCAGGAACGCCGGGTGCAAGACGCCGTTCGTGGCGAGCGCCGAGCGCCCGGAGAGCGTGGGCGCGCCGTCGAACGCCGTGGCCGTGCCGCCCGCCTCGGCGACGATCGCGAAAGCCGCCGCGATGTCGTACTCCTTGACGCCGAACTCCGCGACCATGTCGATGCGGCCCTCGGCGAGCATCATGTACGAGAACACGTCGCCGTAGGCGCGGTCGCGCCACACGCGCCGGCTCAGGGCGATGAGCGTGTCGAGATGCCCGGCCTCGTCCCACTGGGAGATGCTCTGGAAGCTCACACTCGCGTCATCCAGGTCCGCGACCTCCGACACCCGGATCCGGCGCGGCTCCGCATCGGTCGAAGCCCAGGCGCCCAGGCCGGGGGCGGCCCACCAGCGTCGGCCGAGCGCCGGCATGCTGACGACACCGACCCGGGCCACACCGTCGACGGCGAGGCTGATCATCGTTCCCCACAGGGGCACGCCGCGAAGGAAGTTCGCGGTGCCGTCGATCGGGTCGACGATCCACTGCCGGTGCGTGTCGCCCGAGGTGCCGTACTCCTCACCGAGGATCCCGTCCTCCGGGCGCTCGGCCTGCAGGATCTCCCGGATCGCGCGCTCCGTCGCCAGATCCGCATCCGTGACGTGGGAGCGATCGGCCTTGAGCGACACGTTCAGATCTGCGGCGTCGAAGCGCGGCAGCGACTGCGCGTCGGCGGCATCGGCAAGGCGGAGAGCGAGGTCGAGGTCGCTCTGGAAATCGGCTTCGGCGCGGGTCTCAGACACGTCTTCAGGATACCGGCGGCGAGCGGAGGAACCCTGGGCGAACGCGGCCCAGAGCGCACTCCGGGCGGACGACACGCCAGGGATGCACGCGGACCCGGCCCCGATTTCGCTTCCGTCGGATCCGCTGGTAATGTGATTCCTCGGCCGGGGAACCGGCCAGATACGCACCTCTAGCTCAATCGGCAGAGCAACTGACTCTTAATCAGTGGGTTCTCGGTTCAAGTCCGAGGGGGTGCACGGATAAGCCCCGATTAGATCTCGCCATCTACCGGGGCTTTTCTGCGCTCCAGGGAGCTCGAGGCCCGCACCGGGACGGAGCAGGCTGATCACTCCTGCGGGTTGCCGGCGAGCTCAGGCCGTGAGTACGACACCGCGGCTCGATCCGAGAATGTGTTCTTCCGGGACGAGGATGCCGCCGGACGTGTTCGCGGAGTTCGCGTATGCCTGGATCCTCGCCGGATCGAGCGGCGGGGGAGTCGGTTCTTCGAACGCGAACCGCAGCTCGATGGACGGATGCAGCCAGATCGTGGACCGGCCGAGGGGCTGGCCGCTGTCGTGCATCCACGACAGCGTGAAGCTCTCGTTCCGTCGGAGCTTGGTCGCGATCACGACCTTGAGGTGTGCGAGAGCGACGTCGTCGATCTCGATCGCGTGCTCGGCACTGCCGTAGAAAAGTACGCCCATGAGGGGTCACCCGTTTCGCCTGTTCGTCGCCACGGAAACCCGTGCCAAGAGGCGCGATCCGAGTGATCGCATGTGGGGAACTCCTCTAGAGTCCCACAGATCCGGCGGTGAAGGGGTGGGGTTGACGAGTCGCCCCTTGGGCCGCTAAGCGTCGGTGAGGCGCCTCAGGCCGGGCCGGCTCAGGCTTCGGCGTTCAGCGCATCGACGGCGCGCTGTGCGGCCTCGACAGCCTTCTCGGTCGCCGTCGCACGGTCGTCGGCCTGAGTCCGGCGGTCTGCAGCAGCGGTGGCCTCGGTGCGCGCGGCTACCGCGGCGGCGTGCGCGCGGACCAGGTCGGCCTCGAGGTCGGCGATCCGCGTGTCCAGCTGCGCCGCACGCCCCGAGGCGTCCCGCACATCGCGGTCGGCCGCGCCGAGCTCCCGCGTGGCGCGCACATGAGCCTGCTCGGCATCGTGCAATGCGGCCTGGGCCTTCCGCAGCTCCCGCCGGGCTTTGACCTCGTCCACGGGCTCGGGCGGGGTAGGGCGGCCGGACGGTGCGCCGCCGCCCAGGATCGTGTCGAAGTCGAGGGGGAACTCGGCCGAGGGCTCGAGCTCGTGCACGAGCCGGCCGGATGCGACGGCCGCGGCGGCGGCGGGATCGAAGAATGCAGCCGTGATCGTCTGGCGGACGGCGTCGCGGGTTGCCGTGGTGATGCGTTCGCCGCGCGCTGTCGCCAGGGCGGCGGCTTCGGCGGCGAGCTGTTCGGTCAGCGCACGGCGTTGGCGGGTGAGCTCGGCGAGCGTCACCGCGTCGATGTCAGCCTGCGCCTCCCGCAGCTCGTCGGCCAGCCGGAGGGCCTGGTCGAGCTGCTGCGCTCGTTCGCGGGCGAAGACGTTCACGACCCACGCGGCGACGCTCGGCTTCCGCAGGGCCCGGATCCGATCGGCGACGGCTGCGTCCTCCGCCTCCTTCGCGCGGGCGTTCCGCGCGGACACGAAGTCGCCGGGCGGACCCGCGTACAGGTCGGCCGCGATCGCCTCGAGGTCGGTCACGATCGGCTCCGGCGCTCAGACGACCCGCACCGAGAGCAGTTGATAGCCGCTCGGCACCTTCGCCTCGAGCGCCGGCATGTCGTCTGCCTCGATCTCCTGCACGCCGTCACGGCGCACGATGGTCCCCTTCGCGGTCAGCACGGTGTCCTTCTTGGCCATCGCGACGGGGGCCGAGGCGAGCTGCCATCCCTTCGGGGTCTCGGCGGCGAGCAGATCCTGGATCTCGTCCAGCTCCTCGGCCTGCACGGTGTGGGTCTTGGATTCGACAGGGCGGATGACACCGATCAGCATGGTTCCAGCGTAGAGCCCGGCACCGACGACGAAGCCCGTCCCGCGCAGCGTTGTGCGGGACGGGCCGTTCGCGGCACCCGTTCGGGTCGGGTGCGGATCCTCAGGCGGCGTCGCCGATGAGGATCGCCTCCGCATCCTCTGCGGCATCGTGCGAGCCACGGTCGATGTGCGCGAGCGCACGGCGCCCGAAGAGCACCACCAGTGCGGCGATGAGCACGGAGACCCCCGCGAACAGGTAGGGCACGGTGTCACCCCACAGGTGGGACAGGAGCGCGGCGAGGGGAGGAGCGACGGCGCCGCCGATGAATCGCACCGCGGAGTAGGCCGATGATGCGACCGAGCGCGGCAGATCCGTCGCCTCCATGACGGCCTCGGTGAGCACGGTGTTCATGATGCCGAGCAGCAGACCGCCGACGATGATGCAGATCACCAGCGCGATCGGGGTCGCCACCAGGACTCCGGCGACGATCAGGTCGATCGCCAGCAGCGGCAGCACGAACAGGATGATCCGGGTGATCGGCATCCGGCGCAGCAGGATCGGCGCCACCCAGACGCTCGTGACCGCCAGCGCGATGCCCCAGCCGAAGAAGGTCAGGCCGATGCCGATAGCGCTGAACCCGAGGGGGAACGGCGAGAACGCCAGCAGCACGAAGAAGCCGATGTTGTAGAACAGGGCGGCGACGGCCAGCACGCTCAGGGCCGGACGGCCGAGAGCCTTGAACGGCGCGGAGAACGGCACCGGCTCGCGCTTCTCGAACGGTCCGCGCAGCAGTGTGAGCACCGCGATGAAGCCGATGGCCATGAGTGCCACGACGCCGAAGAACGGTCCCTGCCAGGCGACCTCGCCGAGGAGCCCGCCGAGCAGCGGTCCGATCGCGATGCCGAGACCGAGGGCGGCCTCATAGAGGATGATCGCGGCGCTGGAGCCGCCGCTGGCGGCGCCGACGATCGTCGCGAGCGCCGTGGAGATGAACAGCGCGTTGCCGAGGCCCCAGCCGGCGCGGAAGCCGATGATCGCGTCGACGCTGCCGCTCAGCGCGCAGAACAGCGCGAAGGCCACGATGAGCGCGAGGCCGATCAGCAGGGTGGCCTTGGCCCCGATGCGGCTGGAGATCCAGCTCGTGAACAGCATCGCCACACCGGTGACGAGCAGGTAGCTGGTGAACAGCAGCTCGGTCTGAACGGGCGTCGCCTCGAGGGACTTGGCGATGGCGGGGAGGATCGGGTCGACCAATCCGATGCCCATGAACGCCACGACGCAGGCGAAGGCGACCGCCCACACCTGTGCGGGCTGTCTCCAGATCGATACCGAGGAACCGGTGGTACTCAACGTGCTGTCCTTTCCAGAAGCGAATGCGTGCGCAGGATCTCCGCGGCGCGGGCCAGGTGCTGCCAGTCCGTGTCGTCGAGGTCGCTGAATCGCGGCGCGAGGATCTGCTGCAACTCTTCGCGCCATGCCTGAAGGGCGCGACGCCCGTCGGCCGTGATCGTCACGACCGTCGCCCGGGAGTCCTCGGGGTCGGGGGAGCGCAGTACAAGCCCCTCGTGCTCCAACTGGCCGAGCATCCGGGTCATCCCGGGCTGCGTGGTGCGGCTCGCCTTCGCGAGCTCTCCGACGCGTTGCCCGTCCTGCCCGTCGAGCAGGCTCAGTGCCCGCCACTGCGCGGCAGGAGCGTCGTTTCCGGCCTCCTGAGCGGCGATGCGGGTGAGCGTGTGCGTCGAGAACACGATCGACTGCAGGATCTCGCCGTGATTCATACCTGAAGTATATATCCAATGGTATGCATATGGCAAGGGTTCGCACGCTCACTGGTCGCAGATTGCGGTTCTGGCGCAATCAGAACCGCATTACGCGACCAGTGAACGGAGCGACCATGCCGGGGCGTCGACGCGCTCGGCCGGTGGCCCCGGCGGTCAGCGCGCGGCGCGGCCGGCGATCCGGGCGGAGAGTTGATGCGCGTGCGCGAGCAGCGTCCGTCCGAGCGCGGGCAGGCGATCGGGGCCGAAGCGGAACTCGACTCCGGTGAGACTCAGGGCCCACTCCGGACGACCGTCGCGGTCGAACACCGCGGCCCCCATGCCCCAGCTGCCCTCGACGATGAGCCCGGGGTTCACCGCGTACCCGCACGCCTTGGTCTCGGCCAGGCGACGGCGCAGCGGTGTCTCGGTGTGCGTGCGTCCCCATCGCTCGCCGAGCTCGGGGTGCCGCCCGAGATAGGCATCCACATCGTGGTCGGGCAGGAAGGACAGGATCGCGAGCCCGGCGCTGGCGACGCCGAGCGGGAAGCGCACCCCCTCGCTGAGCACGAAGGAGCGGATGGGGAATGCGCCCTCCTCGCGCAGAAGGCACACGGTCTCATCCGCTCTCCGTACCGAGAGGAACGCGCTCTCCTCCGTCTTCACCGCCAGGGAGCGCACGATGTCGCGGGCGAGCTCGGTGATGTCGTAGCGCGCCGCGGCCACTGTTCCCATGAGATAGAGCTCCGGTCCGGGCATCCAGAGAGCGGTCTGCGGATCCTGGTCCACGAGGCCCTCCGCGCGCAGTGCCGACAGCAGCCGATGCACGGTCGAGCGGCTGAGTCCCGAGGTCGCGGCGAGCCGCTGCAGCGCGGCGCCGTCGGGTGCGGCCGTGACGAGGCGGAGCAGCTCCGCGGCGCGCGCGATCGCCTGGGCGCCGGGTACCGAGCGCTTTGCGGGCGACGCTTGTTCCATGATGTGGACGCTACTGACGTGGGTGACCACATCGCAAGCGCGGGCTTGAACGCCCCGGCGCACCGGCGCAGAGTGGAAGTCGTATCCCACACGAAGGAGTGGCGAGTGATCGACAAGCAATGGGCCTCCGCGGCGGACGCGGTGGCCGACATCCCGGACGGGGCCTCGCTCGCCGTCGGCGGGTTCGGGCTCTCCGGCAACCCGAGCGCGCTCATCCAGGCTCTGCTGGTGCAGGGCACTTCGGGGCTCAGCGTGGTGAGCAACAACTGCGGCGTCGACGACTGGGGGCTGGGTCTGCTGCTCGGCGCGCAGCGGATCCGCAAGATGACCTCGTCATACGTGGGGGAGAACAAGGAGTTCGAGCGCCAGTTCCTGTCCGGCGAGCTGGAGCTCGAGCTGACGCCGCAGGGAACTCTGGCGGAGAAGCTCCGCGCCGGGGGCTCCGGCATCGCCGCCTTCTACACGCAGACCGGTGTCGGCACCCAGGTCGCGGAGGGCGGTCTGCCGCGGCGCTACGCCGGCGACGGGTCGATCGCGATCGCGTCGCCCGCCAAGGACGTGCGCACCTTCGAGATGCACGGGCAGCCGCGCGACTTCGTGCTCGAAGAGGCGATCACCACCGACTTCGCGCTTGTGCACGCGGCCCTGGGAGACCGGCACGGCAACCTGATCTTCAACAAGGCCGCGCGCAACTTCAACCCGCTCGCCGCGATGGCGGGCCGCATCTGCATCGCGCAGGTCGAGCGGCTCGTCGAGCCGGGGGAGCTGGACCCCGATCACGTCCACCTGCCCGGCGTGTTCGTGCACCGCGTCGTCGAGGTCGGATCCGACATCGAGAAGCGGATCGAGCGGCGCACCGTGCGGCCCTCGGCCTCCGCCGGAACAAGGGAGGCCTGACATGGCTCTGACCCGCGACGAGATGGCGGCGCGCGCCGCCCGCGAGCTGTCCGACGGCTCCTACGTGAACCTCGGTATCGGGCTCCCTACGCTCGTGCCCAACTACGTTCCCGAGGGCGTGACCCTCGTGCTGCAGTCCGAGAACGGCATCCTCGGCGTCGGCCCGTATCCCGCGGAGGACGCGGTCGACCCCGACCTCATCAACGCCGGCAAGGAGACCGTCACCACGCTGCCCGGAGCCGCGTTCTTCGACTCGGGGCTCAGCTTCGGGATGATCCGCGGCGGCAAGATCGACGCCGCGATCCTCGGCGCGATGCAGGTGAGCGCGACGGGGGATCTGGCGAACTGGATGATCCCCGGGAAGATGGTCAAGGGTCCCGGCGGCGCGATGGACCTGGTGCATGGCGCAGGGCGCGTGATCGTGCTGATGGAGCACGTCGCCCGCGACGGCTCCGCGAAGATCGTCGACGAATGCTCGCTGCCGCTCACCGGCCGCGCGGTGGTGCATCGGATCATCACGGATCTGGCCGTGATCGACATCACGCCCGAGGGACTGCGGCTCGTCGAGCTCGCGCCCGGCGTGAGCGTGCAGGATGTGAAGGATGCGACCCAGCCGACGCTGCTGGTCGCGGAAGGACTGGAGTGACCATGAGTGCAGACGACATCGTCATCGTCGCGGCGGCGCGCACGCCGCAGGGGCGTCTGAAGGGTCAGCTGGCCCCGTTCACGGCGCCGCAGCTGGGGTCGTTCGCGATCCGCGGCGCGCTCGAGCAGGGCGGCGTGGATCCGGCCGAGATCGACGCAGTCATCGTCGGGCAGGTGCTCGCCGCCGGATCGGGGCAGAACGCCGCGCGGCAGGCCGCGATCGGGGCGGGCATCGGATGGGACGTGCCTGCGCACTCCGTGAACAAGGTATGCCTGTCGGGGCTCACGGCGATCATCGACGCGGCGCGGATGATCCGCACCGGTGACGCGCTCACGGTGGTCGCCGCCGGCATGGAGTCGATGACGCGGGCGCCCCACCTGCTGATGGGCTCCCGCGACGGCTGGACCTACGGATCCGTCGAGGTGCTCGACCACATGGCGTACGACGGCCTCACCGACGCCTACGACAAGGAGAGCATGGGGGCGTCGACCGAGCGGCACAACCCGCGCTTCGGGCTCACCCGCGAGGCGCAGGACGAGGTCGCGGCCCGGTCGCACCAGCGCGCTGCCGCCGCCAGGGACGGCGGCGTGTTCGAGGGCGAGATCGTGTCGGTCAGCGTGCCCCAGCGGCGCGGTGAGCCGGTGGTGCTGACGGCGGACGAGGGCATCCGGCCCGAGACGACCGTGGAGACGCTCGCGGGGCTGCGGCCGGCGTTCGCCGAGGGCGGGTCCATCACGGCGGGCAACTCCTCGCAGATCTCCGACGGTGCCTCCGCGGTCGTCGTCACCACGCGCGCCAACGCCGAGGCCCAGGGATGGCCTGTGCTCGTCACAGTCGGTGCCAGCGGACAGACCGCGGGTCCCGACAACTCCCTCCAGGAGCAGCCGGCGAACGCCATCCAGAAGGCGCTGCAGAAGCAGGGCATCACCGCCGCAGACCTGGATCTGGTCGAGATCAACGAGGCGTTCGGGGCCGTGGTCGCCCGCTCCGAGGCTGTGCTCGGCCTGGATCCGGCGATCGTCAACGTGCACGGCGGCGGCATCGCGATCGGACACCCGATCGGAGCGAGCGGCAACCGGCTGGCCGTGCACATGGCGCACGAGCTCGTGCGCCGCGGCTCCGGCACCGCGGTGGTGGCGCTGTGCGGCGGCGGCGGTCAGGGCGAGGCGCTCATCCTCACGCGCTGAGACGACGCGGCGGCGCCCGGTCCTGCGGCCGGAGCGCCGCCCCGTAGGATCGGCGCATGACCACGATCCAGGCTCTGACGGCGGCGGACCGCGACGACTGGCTGCCGCTCTGGCAGGCGTATCTGACGTTCTACGAGTCCGCGCTCGCCGATGACGTCACCGCATCGACCTTCGCCCGGATCACGGATCCGTCCGGCGAGATCCACGGGGCGATCGCGCGCGACGACGACGGCCGCGCGGTCGGGATCGTGCACTGGTTCGCGCACCCGGCCACCTGGTCGAAGACCGGCTACACGTACCTCGAGGACCTCTTCGTGGATCCCTCCGTCCGTGGCGGAGGAGTCGGCCGCGCCCTGATCGCTCACGTGACCGAGGCGGCGCGGGCCGCCGGAAGCGACAAGCTCTACTGGCTCACCGCGGAGAGCAACACCACGGCACGGCGCCTCTACGACCGCGTCGCCGAGCGCAGCGGCTTCATCCACTACCAGATCGATCTGGTCTGACGCAGCGGCTCGTCCGAGCCGGCGCGAGTATGCGCCGGGTCAGGCCTTGTCGGCCTTGCGCTGCGCCTTGAGCTCGGCCTTCAGCTCCTTCTTCGCGCGCTTGTACTGCACCGGCGCAACGGGGGAGTCGTAAGACACGGACTCACCGCGCTCGTCGCGGCGGAAGTCCACGATGGCTCCGACCGCGAGGGCGATCGTGATTCCCCAGCTCAGCCACGCCAGGACGGCGCGCCAGGTGATCGGCGCGTCCCGGGTGCCGCGCAGCAGCGCGATCCCACCGGTGATCGCGCTGAACAGGCCGCTCGCGAAGAGGTAGTTGCGCATGCGACCGAGTCTAACCAGCGCATCCGCGGCGGGAGGAGAAGCGGCGCGCTCCGTGGAGATGCGCTCTGCGCCGAACGATGGCGCTCCCGATACACTGGGCCGATCACCGTTGTGCATTACCGGCCGCCGGCTCTTCCGGCGGAAAGCGGCGGCACCTGACTGCGTCCCCCTCGTGCGGCGACGCCAGAGACCTGTTCCGCAATGACCTCTTCGCGCACCTCGCCCGTCCCCGCCGTTCCCAGCCTGTTCCGCAGGGTCGGGCTGTCCTACTTCGTCATCGCCTTCATCGCCCGCCTGCCGTTCGCGATGATGGTCGTCGGCGTGCTGACCGTCGTGGTCGCAGCCCGCGGCTCGGTGGCTCTCGGCGGACTCACCTCGGCTGCGGTCGGCATCGGCAGCGCGTGCTTCGGTCCGCTGCTGGGCGCCGCTGCCGATCGCCGTGGTCAGCGGATCGTGCTCGCCGTCGTCGCTGTCGCCAACGCCGCGGCCCTCGTGGTGTTCACGCTGGTCGTCTACTCGTCCGCCGCCGAGCCGTTCGTGCTGCTCAGCGCGTTCGCGATCGGCGCCACCGCTCCGCAGGTCTCTCCGATGTCGCGATCGCGGCTGGTCACGATCATCGCCGAGCGCGTCCCGGCCGAGCGGAGAGCGCGTACGACATCGTCGACGATGTCGTACGAGTCCGCGGCCGACGAGACGGTGTTCGTGTTCGGGCCGTTCCTGGTCGGTGTGCTGGCCACCGCGATCGCTCCGTGGATGCCGCTCGTGCTCGCCGCCGCACTCATCCTCGTGTTCGTGGGAGCGTTCGCCCTGCACCCCACCGCCGCTCATGTGTCGACGCAGCGCGGCGCCGACGGCCGCGCCACGTCGCGGGTGTCGGCGCTGTTCCGGCCCCGGCTGCTCATCGTCGTGGCCGGAATGCTCGGCGTCGGCGTGTTCTTCGGGGCGATGCTCACCTCGCTTACGGCGTTCATGACCGAGCACGGGCGCCCGGAGGAGGCGGGGCTGCTCTACGGAGCGCTCGGGGTGGGATCCGCGATCCTGGCGCTCAGTGTGGCATTGCTGCCCGCCCGGTTCTCCCCGCCTGCTCGCTGGCTGCTGTTCGCGGGCATCTTGTTCGGGGGGAGCCTGATGCTGCTCTGGGTGCGGGACCCTCTGGCCATGCTCGTCGCGCTGGCCGTGATGGGATGCGGGATCGGTCCCACCCTGGTGACCCAGTTCAGCCTGGGCGCCGCATTCGGACCCGTTGATCGGTCGGCCACCGTCATGACGATGCTCGGATCCGCGATGATCGTCGGGCAGGCCGCCGGCGCCGTGGTCACGGGCCAGGTCGCCGACGCCTCGGGGGCGCAGGCGTCCCTGCTGCTGCCGGTGATCGCGGCGGGCCTGGTGCTGCTCACGGGCCTCGTGAACGCGGTGCTGGCGCGGGGCGGACGCAGCGCTTCCTGACGCGGGACGACGCCGGGGCGCATCGGGTGACTAGCCTGGAGGAGGCATCCGCCGCTGCCGTGAGGAGCGTTCCCATGACTTCGTCCACACCCACCGCCTCTTTCGTGATCGTCGCGAACCGACTGCCGGTCGACCGTGTTCCGGGCCCCGACGGCGAGGTGATCTGGCGCCGCTCGCCGGGCGGTCTCGTCGCCGCACTCGAGCCCGTCATGCAGTCCGTCGACGGCGCCTGGGTGGGCTGGGCCGGACAGCCGGACCTCGACCTCAAGCCGTTCACCGAGGGTGGCATCCGGCTGCTGCCCGTGGCGCTCTCGACGCAGGACGTCGAGGAGTACTACGAGGGGTTCTCGAACGATACGATCTGGCCGCTCTACCACGATGTGATCTCCTCGCCGCAGTACCACCGCGAGTGGTGGGACGCGTACGTGCGGGTGAACCGGCGGTTCGCGGAGCGGGCCGCGAGCGCGGTCGCCGAGGGCGGCACGGTATGGGTGCACGACTACCAGCTGCAGCTCGTTCCCGCGATGCTGCGCGAGCGCCGTCCCGACGTCACGATCGGCTACTTCCACCACATCCCGTTCCCCGCGCACGGGCTCTACGCCCAGCTGCCCTGGCGGGACCAGGTGCTGCAGGGTCTGCTGGGCGCCGACGTCGTCGGCTTCCAGCGCGCGCAGGACGCGACGAACTTCCTCGCCGCGGTGCGCCGCCGGCTGCGGCTGGACGTCAAGGGCTCCACGGTGTCCGTGCCCTACGGCGGCCCCCGCACGGCCGTCGCCCGTGCCTTCCCGATCTCGATCGACACCACGCCCTACACCGAGCTCGCCGCGAGGCCCGATGTGCGCGCCCGTGCCGCGGAGATCCGCGAGGGCCTCGGCAGTCCGAAGAAGATCCTGCTCGGGGTCGATCGGCTCGACTACACCAAGGGGATCCGGCACCGGATCAAGGCGTTCGGGGAGCTGATGGACGCCGGGCGGATCTCCGTCGAGGACGTCACCCTCGTGCAGGTCGCCAGCCCCAGTCGCGAGCGGGTGGACGCGTACGTGCAGCTGCGCGACGAGATCGAGTTGGCCGTGGCGCGCATCAACGGCGACCACGACACCATGGACCACACGGCGATCCGCTACCTGCACCAGGGGTTCCCGCGGGAGGAGATGGTGGCGCTCTACCTCGCCGCGGACGCGATGCTCGTGACGGCGCTCCGAGACGGCATGAACCTCGTGGCGAAGGAGTACGTCGCCACCCGCGGGGATCACCGCGGCGTGCTGGTGCTCAGCGAGTTCACCGGTGCCGCCGATGAGCTGCGTCAGGCCGTGCTCGTGAATCCGCACGACATCGAGGGGCTCAAGGACGCGATCATGCAGGCGGTGGAGATGCCGCCGCGGGAGCAGTCCCGGCGCATGCGGGCCCTGCGCAAGCGGGTGCTCGAGAACGATGTGAACGCCTGGTCGCGGGAGTTCCTCGCGGCCCTCGAGAACGTACGGAGTGCACGATGACCCGCGACTGGACCGCTGCCGAGACCGATCCCGCGCTCGCCGCGATCGCGCGCACCCCGCGACTGCTGGTGGCGCTCGACTTCGACGGCACGGTCTCGCCGCACGTGGTCGATCCGATGACGGCGAGAGCGTTGCCGGCGGCCGTGGCCGCGGTGAACCGGCTCGCCGCCCTGCCGGAGACGTTCGTCGCGTACGCATCCGGCCGCAGCCTGCATGATCTGCGGGAGATCACCGAGCACGAGGACGGATCCAGGATCCTGCTGGCCGCATCCCATGGCGCGCAGTTCTGGTTCCCTGACACGGGGGAGGAGACCGATCTCTCCACCGAGCCGGGGGATCGGGACGAGGTGATCGCCGAACTGCGCGAACTGATCGGCGACCTCGACGGCGTCGTCTATGAGCCGAAGACGTTCGGGTTCGGCGTGCACACGCGGTCGGCCGCGCCAGGGCAGGAGGAGCTGGCCTTCGTGCGCGTCGAGAAGTGGGCGCCCGAGCGGATCCCCTCATGGCGGCGGCGCACCGGGCACCATCTGCGCGAATACTCCTGGCGCGACGAGGGCAAGGACGCGGCGCTCTCGCGGCTGCGCGAGCACGTCGGCGCCACCGCCGTGCTGTTCGCCGGTGACGACGTCACCGACGAGGACGGCATGCGCACGCTCGGCGGCGCGGACCTCGGCGTGCGGATCGGCGCCGGCGAGACGGCGGCGACGCTGCGGGTCGCGGATCCGGCGGCGTTCGCCGTGCTGCTCGACGCCCTGGCGGACGCCAGAGCGGCCGCGCAATAGACTGCTTCCATGCGCGCGCAGCACGGATCCGGTCGTCCGTCCGTCGCGCACGCCGCCGTCGGGAGCATGGCCGATCATGCGTTAGGCTTGATGGACGTTCGAGACGTGATCGGCACAACCGGATCCCGAATCGAACACAGAGCTCCGGTGGTCGCGCAGATCGCCGGGCGCGATGGTGATCTGATTCGGGTCGATATCGCGGCTCGCGATCTCGGCCCACTCGCCGAGACGCCAGAGCCGGGCTCCTACCGCGACGGCGTTCGTCGCGACGTCGAGCCGACCTCTCCGCGCTGCACCCGAGGCGTTCCAGCCCAGCATTCCCGACCCCTGCGGTCCGCCCCCGGCGGACCGGGTCGGAGAGTCGTCCGCGACGGGGCATCGTCCCGCCGCTTCCGCCGATCGTTCACCATCGCAAGGAACCTTCATGACCGCTGATACCGCTCCAGCCGTCCCGCGTCCGCCTGCCCGTCCGGCAGCGGCGCCCGTTCTCACCGGCGCGCAGGCCGTCGTCCGATCCCTCGAGCTCCTCGGCGTCACCGACGTGTTCGGCATCCCCGGCGGCGCGATCATGGAGGTCTACGACCCGCTGATGAGCTCGACCGAGCTCCGGCACATCCTGGTCCGCCACGAGCAGGGCGGCGGGCATGCCGCCGAGGGCTACGCCACCGCGTCCGGCAAGGTCGGCGTGACCATCGCGACCTCGGGCCCCGGTGCGACGAACCTCGTCACGGCGATCGCCGACGCGTACATGGACTCGATCCCGATCGTCGCGATCACGGGCCAGGTGTTCTCCACGCTGATGGGCACGGACGCGTTCCAGGAGGCAGACATCGTCGGCATCACGATGCCGATCACGAAGCACTCGATCCTCGTCAAGCGCCCGGAGGACATCCCCGGTGCGATCGCGGCAGCGTTCGAGATTGCCTCGACCGGTCGACCGGGTCCCGTGCTCGTGGACATCACCAAGGACGCGCAGAAGGCGACGGCGCCGTTCGTCTGGCCGCCGAAGTACGACCTGCCCGGGTACCGCCCGGTGACGAAGGCGCACGGCAAGCAGATCCAGGCCGCGGCCACGCTGCTGGCCGAGGCCAAGAAGCCCGTGCTGTACGTCGGCGGCGGCATCATCCGCGGCCGCGCCTCGGAGGAGCTGCTCGCGCTCGCCGAGCTCACCGGCGCCCCCGTCGTCACCACGCTGATGGCGCGCGGCGCGTTCCCCGACTCGCACCCGCAGCACGTCGGCATGCCCGGCATGCACGGCACGGTGCCCGCGGTGCTGGCGCTGCAGGAGGCCGACCTGCTGGTCGCGCTCGGCACGCGATTCGATGACCGCGTGACCGGCAAGGCCGAGCTGTTCGCCCCGAACGCGAAGGTCGTGCACGTCGACATCGACCCCGCCGAGATCTCCAAGATCCGCACGGCCGACGTGCCGATCGTGGGCGGCGTGCGCGAGGTCATCACCGACCTGGAGGTGGCGTTCCGCAGCATCACCGGCGGCGCCAAGGGCGACATCGAGGAGTGGTGGGCGTACCTCGACGGTCTGCGCGCCGAGTTCCCGCTCGGCTTCACGCCGCCCGAGGACGGCCTGATGTCGCCGCAGCACGTGATCCAGCGGATCGGCGAGCTGACCGGCCCTGAGGCGGTCTACGCCGCGGGCGTGGGGCAGCACCAGATGTGGGCGGCGCAGTTCATCAAGTACGAGCGCCCCAACTCCTGGCTGAACTCCGGCGGCGCCGGCACCATGGGCTACGCCGTGCCGGCCGCCATGGGCGCCAAGGTCGCCCAGCCCGAGCGCGTGGTCTGGGCGATCGACGGCGACGGCTGCTTCCAGATGACCAACCAGGAGCTTGCGACCTGCGTCATCAACGACATCCCGATCAAGGTCGCGATCATCAACAACTCCTCCCTCGGCATGGTCCGCCAGTGGCAGACGCTGTTCTACGAGGGCCGGCATTCGAACACCGACCTGAACACCGGGCACGGGACGATCCGGATCCCCGACTTCGTCAAGCTCGCGGAGGCCTACGGCTGCCTCGCGATCCGCGTGGAGAAGGAGGAGGAGATCGACGCCGCCATCAAGCTCGCGCTCGAGACGAACGATCGCCCCGTCGTGATCGACTTCGTCGTCAGCGCGGATGCCATGGTGTGGCCGATGGTGCCGCAGGGCGTCAGCAACAGCTACATCCAGTACGCGCGCGACCACGCGCCCGCCTTCGACGAGGAGGACTGATCATGTCCACGCATGTGCTGAGCCTCCTGGTGGAGGACACCCCGGGTCTGCTGACCCGTGTCGCCGGTCTGTTCGCGCGTCGCGGCTTCAACATCGAGTCTCTCGCCGTAGGCGTGACCGAGGTTCCCGGGGTCTCCCGGATCACGGTCGTCGTCGACGTCGAGGACTTCCCGCTCGAGCAGGTGACCAAGCAGCTGAACAAGCTGATCAACGTCATCAAGATCGTCGAGCTGGAGCAGAACGCGTCCGTGCAGCGCGAGCACATGCTCGTCAAGGTGCGCACCGACAACAACACCCGCTCGAACGTGCTGGAGGTCGTGAACCTCTTCCGCGCGTCCGTCGTGGACTACGCCCCCGAAGCGCTGGTGGTCGAGGTCACCGGCGACAAGGGCAAGGTCGACGCACTGCTGCGGGCGCTCGAGCAGTTCGGCATCAAGGAGCTCGCCCAGTCGGGCCTGCTCGCGATCGGCCGAGGCGGCAAGAGCATCACCGAGCGCGTGCTGCGCGGCTGACACAGAACCACGGCCGGTCCCTCGACTGCTGAGCGTGTCGAAGCAGGCGGGCGGCCCGGCATCCAGAACCCCAACAAGGAGAAAACAACAGTGAGCACCGAGATCTTCTACGACGCAGACGCGGACCTGTCGATCATCCAGAACAAGAAGGTCGCGATCGTCGGCTACGGCTCGCAGGGCCACGCGCACGCGATGAACCTGCGCGACAGCGGCGTCGAGGTCGCGATCGCCCTCAAGGAGGGCTCGAACTCGATCGCCAAGG
Organism: Microbacterium sp. 10L49; assembly: GCF_056395125.1. Taxonomy (NCBI): domain Bacteria; kingdom Bacillati; phylum Actinomycetota; class Actinomycetes; order Micrococcales; family Microbacteriaceae; genus Microbacterium; species Microbacterium sp. 10L49. The sequence continues at coordinate 791,951 of NZ_JBFTIW010000001.1, read as the reverse complement.
CGACCGAGGCCGGCTTCCCGGTCAAGACCGTCGCCGAGGCGACGCAGTGGGCCGACCTCATCATGATCCTCGCGCCGGACCAGCACCAGCGCGGCATCTACAGCGAGTCGATCGCGCCGAACCTGACCGCGGGCAAGACCCTCGCCTTCGCGCACGGCTTCAACATCCGCTTCGGCTACATCGACGCGCCCGAGGGCGTCGATGTGATCCTGATCGCGCCGAAGGCTCCGGGCCACACCGTGCGCCGCGAGTTCGTGGCCGGCCGCGGCATCCCGGACATCATCGCCGTCGAGCGCGACGCCTCGGGCACCGCCTGGGCGACCGCGCTGTCCTACGCGAAGGCGATCGGCGGCACCCGCGCCGGCGTCATCAAGACGACCTTCACCGAGGAGACCGAGACCGACCTGTTCGGCGAGCAGGCCGTGCTCTGCGGTGGCATGAGCCACCTCGTGCAGGCCGGTTTCGAGGTGCTCACCGAGGCGGGCTACCAGCCGCAGATCGCCTACTTCGAGGTGCTGCACGAGCTCAAGCTGATCGTCGACCTGATGTGGGAGGGCGGCATCGCCAAGCAGCGCTGGTCGATCTCCGACACCGCCGAGTTCGGTGACTACGTCTCCGGCCCCCGCGTCATCGACGCCGGCGTCAAGCAGCGCATGCAGGAGGTCCTCGCGGACATCCAGTCCGGCGCCTTCGCGACCCGCTTCATCGAGGACCAGGACAACGGCGCCGTCGAGTTCCTCGCCCTCCGCGAGAAGGAGCAGGGCCACCCGATCGAGGCCACGGGCAAGGAGCTGCGCGCTCTGTTCGCCTGGAAGTCGCAGGACGAGGACTACGTCGAGGGCAGCGCCGCGCGCTGACCTCGCCAGCCATACGGAGCGGGCGTGCCTTTCGGGGGGCGCCCGCTCTTCGTCCATGAGCGACGGCGCGGCGCTACACCGGGAAGGCCACGCCCTCGCCGACCACACGCAGGGCGATGCGCTGGCCGGGCCGGGTCAGAGCCGCGTTCCAGTGGCGGATCGTGATCGTGGGCGGTTCCGCGGACAACCGAGGATCGGTGTCGGCGCGCGGCTCCAGGTGGATCCGCACCGACGATTCCGCGCCGAAGTACACGCCCTTCTCCACGGTCGCGCGGATGGGCGAGTCGGCGACGAGCTGCACCTGCTCCGGCCGGAGCATCAGCTGCACGTGGCCTCGCGCCGGCGGGTTGCGCACAGGCACATAGCCGAGCGCGCAGGAGGCGAGGGACCCGTCCAGCCACGCATCCAGCACGATCGCATCGCCGAGGAACTCCGCCACGCCGCGGTCCACGGGGCGCGTGTACACCACGAACGGATGCCCGGTCTGCACCAGGCGGCCGTCGCGCATGACGGCGACCTGGTCGGCGAAGCTCAGCGCTTCGGACTGGTCGTGCGTGACGAGGATGGTCGTCGTCCCGGCGTCCGTCAGTATTCGCGCCACCGCCTCGCGCGTCGCGGCGCGCAGGCCGGTGTCGAGCGCGGAGAACGGCTCGTCCAACAGCATCAGCTCCGGCTCGCGCGCAAGCGCCCGGGCGATCGCGACGCGCTGCTGCTGTCCTCCGGAGAGCTGATCGGGGCGCCGGTCGGCGACGTCGCTCGGGAGCGAAACGAGGTCCAGCAGCTCGGCCACCCGGCGGTTCCGTTCGGCTCGGCTGAGATCGTCCAGCCCGAAGGAGATGTTGCGCGCGACCGTCAGGTGCGGGAAGAGCCCGCCGTCCTGCGTGACGTAGCCGATGTCGCGGCGGTGCACGGGCACCCAGGTTCCGGGCCCGACGACCGTGGCGGAGCCGAGCACGACCTCGCCCTCGTCGGGGCGCTCGAAGCCGGCGATGATCCGCAGCAGGGTGGTCTTGCCCGAGCCCGAAGCGCCGACGATGGCCGTGATGCCGCCGGTCTGCACGGCGAGATCGACGCCGTGCAGCACGCGATGGCCTCCGTAGGAGGCGGTGACGCCGGCGACCTGCAGGTGCGCGGTCGGCAGTGGGCCCGTGCCGGGGGAGGGCACGGCGCCGACGGATCCGAGATTGTGTGCGGTCATGCGGTCTCCGCGGTCGTGGGGGCGGATGTCGTGGAGCGGCCGGCCGACGCGTCCGCGGTGGAGAGCACCGTGGACTGGCGGAACAGCAGGTAGGTCATGGGGGCGGAGAGCACGATCAGCAGCGTCGCATAGGGCGCCGCGCCGGCGAAGTCGATCTCGCTCGACAGGCTCCAGAACCGCGTGGCCAGCGTCTGCACCCCGATCGGGGAGAGCAGCAGCGTGGCGGTGAGCTCCCCGGCCACGGCGAGGAACACCATCGCCAGGGCAGCGGCCGTGGCGGGGGCCACCAGGCGCAGGGTGACTCCGATGAACGCGCGCAGCGGGCGGCGCCCGAGAGCCTGCGCGGCCTCCTCCAGACTCTGCGGCGCCTGTGCGATGCCCGCCTGCAGCGGCACCAGTGCGCGGGGCAGGAACAGCAGCGCGTACGCGAGGAGCAGCAGCGCGGTGGTCTGGTACAGCGCCGGCACGAAGAAGAGCGAGACGGTGACGAGCGCGAGCGCGAGCACGATGCCCGGCATCGAGCTCGTGACGTAGTTCGTGCGCTCCAGCAGCCGGCTGAACGCGCCGGGTCGGCGCACCGCGAGCCAGGACAGGGGGAACGCGGCGAGGACCGTGACCACGCCGCCGCCGAGAGCGAGACCGAGGGTCTGCAGCAGCGTCGGCACGAGATCGGGCGCCGTCCAGACCGCCGCACCGCCGTAGGCCAGCCATCCGCCGATCACGACGGCGGGCACTCCGAGGGCGGCGATCCCGAGTGCGAGCAGGGCGACCTGCGCCGGGAGCTGCCATCCGCGCAGCCGGATCCGGCGGGGCGGTGCCGCGGAGCCGGATCCGATCCGTGCATAGCGGGCGCGTCCTCGGGCCCGGCTCTCCAGCAGGAGCAGGGCGAAGCACAGCAGCATCAGCACGCCGGAGAGCATGCTGCCTGCGGAGCCGTTGAACGTGGACCGGTACTGATCCATGATCGCGGTCGTGAAGGTGTCGAACCGGATCAGCGCGAACGCGCCGTACTCGCTCAGCAGATGGAGCCCGACGAGCAGCGCACCACCGAGCAGCGCCAGCCGCAGCTGTGGCAGCACGGTGCCGAAGAACACGCGCACCGGTCCGCGGCCGAGGCACGCGGCGGCCTGCTCGAGAGCGGGATCGAGTCGGGCCAGCGCCGCGCGCACCGGCAGATACACGAGGGGGAAGTACGACAGGGTCGCCAGCAGCACACCGGATCCGAGTCCGGCGAGCGAGGGGATCGCGGAGACCCAGGCATAGGAGTTGACGAACGCGGGGATCGCCAGCGGCATCGCGAGCATCGCGCCCCACGCGCCGGCGCCCGCGAGCGATGTGCGCTCCACGAGCCAGGCGCCGCCGACCCCGATCACGGCGCACAGCGGCACGGTGATCGCGACGAGGAGCACGGTGTTCGTGAGCAGCTCGCCGACGCGGGGTCGGAAGATGAGCGCGGCCGATTCGGCCCAGCCGATCTGCGCCGCGGTCGCCACCACGAACAACAGCGGCAGAAGCGAGAGCGCCGCCACGACGACGCCCGCCGCGATGACGACCCAGGCCCCCCGGGAGACGCCGCGGGGCGGCCGGAGCTGTCGCGCTCCGGCCGCCCGTCGGGAGGTGGTCGTCGTGGTGATGTCTGCGCCTTAGAGCAGGCCCGCCTGGGTCATCAGATCGGTGACCTGCTTGGAGTTCAGCGTAGCCGGGTCGATGGTCGGCGCCTGCAGGTCCTTGAGGGGGACGAGCTTCGGGTTGGCGGCCACCCCGGATCCGACCGGGTACTCGAACGAGGTGCCGGTCTGCAGGATCTTCTGACCCTCCGAACCGGTGACGAACGCGAGGAACTTCTGCGCGGCGGCCTGGTGCTTGCTCGACTTCAGCACGCCACCGCCGGACACGGAGACGAACGCGCCCGGATCCTGGTTCTTGAAGTAGTGCAGCTGCACGTTCTTGGAGTTCTCACCGGTCTCGGCCTGGTCGCCGAACCAGTAGTAGTGGTAGATGACGGCGCCGTCGATCTCGCCGGCGTTCACGGCCTTCATCGCGGTGGAGTTGCCCTTGTAGGCGACGGAGTTCGTCTTCATGGCCTTCAGCCACTCCTCGGCGGCGTCGGCGCCCTTGAGCTGCACGAGCGCCGAGACGATGGCCTGGAAGTCGGCGCCGGACGGGGACGCGGCCCAGCGGCCCTTCCACGACGGGTCGGCGAGATCCATGAGCGACTTCGGGAGCTGAGCCTCGGTGAGCTTCGACGTGTTGTACGCGAACACGGTCGAGCGGGCGGCGATGCCCACCCACTTGCCGGAGGACGGGCGGTACTCGGTCGGGACGTTCTTGAGCGCCTCATCGCCCGGCGAGGTGAACAGGCCGGCCTTCTCGACGGCCGACATCGACGGCGAGTTCTCGGTGAGGAACACGTCGGCGGGGGAGCGATCGCCCTCCTGGATGAGCTGCTGCGACATCTCGGTGTCGTCGCCGTTGCGCACCTGGACCTTGATGCCGGTCGCCTTCGTGAACGCGTCGGTCCACGACTTCGTGAGCTCCTCGTGCTGCGCGTTGTAGATCGTGATGGTCTGACCGGCGAGGTCGTCGCCGCCACCCGTGCTGGAGGTCGGCGCCGGGGAGCCGCTGCAGGCGGTGAGCGCGAGGGCGACGGCGGAGGCCGCCGCGGCGGCGGAGAGCAGTCGGAGGGAACGGTTCACGGAGTGTCCTTCGTGGAGGGAGAAGTGCGGGAGTCGCGAATCACATAATAGGTAAGGCAAGCCTCACCCAACAACCTGATGACCTTCCTGTGAACGGCGCGGAATCGGCGCGGAACCCCCGGCGGGCAACCGCGAGGAGCGGGTCAGGCCACGCCGTAGAACTGCGCAGCGTTGTCCCAGAAGATCGCGTCGACGTCGAGGCCGCGCTCGACGGCCCAGTCCGCCACCGTTCGCGCCCAGAGGTCGCGGCTCTCGGGTCGGTACTCGTGCGCCGTGCCGGTGACGGCGGAGACCGGCCAGTCGCTGCCCCAGAGCAGCCGGTCCGATCCGAACGCCTCGGCGGCCGCGTCGAGGAAGGGGATCACCTGCGCCGGGCTCCAGGAGCCGCCGGCCTCGGCAGGTAGGCCTGAGAGCTTGACGGACACCTGCGGATGCACCGCCAGGTCTGTCATGTCGCTGAGCCAGACGCCGGAAGGGCGGAGCGGATCCGAGGCGGTGCCGATCGCGGGCTTGCCGAGATGGTCGAGCACGATCGGCAGCGCGGGCACCGCCGCCGCGAGGTCGGAGACGTCGGGCAGCTGATGGGCGCGCACGCACGCGTCGAATCGGAGCCCGTGCGCGGCGAGGGCGGCCGCACCGTCGCGGAAGGCGTCGCTGCGCGCGGTGCCATCGGGCTCGTCCTGCAGGTTGTGCCGCACTCCGACCACCCCGTCGAGTGCGGTCAGGGCCGAGAGATGCACAGCCGTCTGCTCGCCGCGGTCGAGCCGGGCACCTGCCACGATGCCGACGACGCCGGTGGCCGCGGCGGTCTCCGCGACCCAGCGCACCTCATCGAGGAACTGCCTCTCGACGCACTCCGCCTGCACGAAGATCGCCGCGGCGCGTTCGACGCCGTCGACGGCTGCCTGCGCAAGCTCTTCGGTCGCGTAGCGACGGGCCAGCGGCCCGGCGAGCCACTCGTAGTCGAGGCGGGACGGATCCCACAGATGCAGATGGGAGTCGAGTACGCGCATGGGCACATCCTTCCGCAGATCGACGCCGTTGTGGCGCAGACATCCGATGTTCGTGAAAAGCCCCTAGGATGACGCCATGGCAGTCACCGACGAGGCGATCGAGAAGATCAAGGCGATGATCGTGTCGGGCGAACTCGGCCCGGGCGACCGGCTGCCCCCGGAGAAGGAGCTTGCCGAGCGGCTCGGTCTGAGCCGCAACTCGATGCGGGAGGCCGTCAAGGCGCTCGAGGTGATCCGCGTCCTCGATGTGCGTCGCGGCGATGGCACATACGTGACGAGTCTCGAACCGCATCTGCTGCTCGAGGCGATCAGCTTCGTCATCGACATGCACGACGACGACTCCCTGCTCGAGCTGTTCGCCGTGCGCCGCATGCTCGAATCCCAGGCGACGGGCCTTGCCGCGACGCACGGCGACGACGAGGCGATCGCCGCCCTGCAGGCCGAGATCGCCGGCGTCGATGCGGGCGTCTCGATCGACGACCTCGTCGCGCACGACATCCGCTTCCACCAGGACATCGTGCGGATGACCGGCAACGGCTACCTGGCGAGTCTCATCGACAGCCTGTCGAGCCAGACCATCCGCGCCAGGGTGTGGCGCGGTCTCACCGAGCAGGGTGCCGTCGAGCGCACGCTCTCGGAGCACCGTGCCATCGCCGACGCGATCGCGCAGCACGATCCGTCTCTCTCGACCTCGCTCGCCACCGCGCACATCGCGGGTGTGGAGCGCTGGCTGCGCCAGGCCACCCAGGCCTGAGCCCGGGCGGCCGAGCGTGGGGCCTATTTCGCCCGCAGGCGCAGCTGGGCCATCCCGCCGTCCACCTCGATGAAGGTGCCGGTGGTGGATCCGGAAGCGGGGCTGACGAGGTAGACCACGGCACCGGCGACCTCGTCCGGCGACACCAGCCGGCCGTGCGGCTGGCGGGCGCTGAGCGCGGCGCGCTCTGCAGCGGGGTCGGCGGCGGAGTCGAGCAGGCGCCCGACCCACGGGGTGTCCGCGGTGCCGGGGTTGACCGCGTTGACCCGGATGCCCTCGCGGAGGTGGTCCGCGGCCATGGCCCTGGTGAGGGCCGACACCGCGCCCTTCGATGCGGAGTAGAGCGCACGCTGGGGCAGGCCCGTGGTCGACGCGATTGACGCGGTGTTGCAGATCGCCGCGGCGGGGGAGCGCCGCAGCCAGGGCAGCGCCGCGGCGGACACCCGGGCGATGCCGGTCACGTTGATCGAGAGCACGCGCGCCCATTCGTCGTCATCGTTCGCCGCGACGTCGCCCTGGGCGCCGATCCCGGCGTTGTTCACGACGATGTCGATGCGACCGAAACGCTCGCCGATCGCGGTGATCGCGGCGTCGACGCTCGCACGGTCCGACACATCCGCGGTGAACGCGGCGAATCGCGCATCGGCACCGGTCACGTCCCGGTCGAGCACGGCGACCTGCGCGCCCTGATCGTGCAGCTGCGCGGCGATCGCCGCACCGATCCCTGACGCGCCGCCCGTGACGATCGCGACGAGTCCCTCGACCTGACCGGTCATGCCTGTGCCTCCCATGCCGTGAATTCCTGACGCTGGCCGCCCAGCCCCTCGATGTCGATCTCCACGACGTCCCCGGCGCGCAGGTACGGGAACTTCCCGCCGAACGCGACGCCCTGCGGCGTGCCCGTGAGGATCAGGTCCCCGGGCTCGAGCGTCATGTACTGCGAGATGTGGTGCACGATCTCGGCGACCGAGAAGATCATGTCGTTCGTGTTCGAGTCCTGCCGCGGTTCGCCGTTCACGAAGCTGCGCAGCCGCAGGTTCTGCACGTCGACCTCGTCGGGCGTGACCAGCCACGGGCCGGTCGGATTGAACCCGAAAGCCGCCTTGCCCTTCGACCACTGCCCGCCGGAGACCTCCATCTGGAACGCCCGCTCGGAGACGTCGTTGCAGACGACGAACCCGGCGATGTGCGCAGCGGACTCGGCGGGGGAGTCGAGGTAGGCGGTGCGGGATCCGATCACGATGCCGAGCTCGACCTCCCAGTCGGTCTTCTCGCTGCCGCGCGGGATGGTCACCGCGTCGTCGGGGCCGACCACGGTATTCGGCGTCTTCAGGAACAGGATCGGGACCGTGGGCGGTTCCGCCCCCGACTCGCGGGCGTGCGCGGCGTAGTTCTGCCCCACGCAGATCACCGCGCTCGGGCGTGCGATCGGCGCCCCGATGCGGAGCGTGTCCGCGTCGGCGAGCTCCGGCAGGGTGCCGGCGTCGAGCGCGGCACGCGTGCGCTCGACAGGGCCTGCGGCGAGGAAATCACCGTTCACATCGGAGGTCACGGACCGCAGATCGTACGTACGGTCCTCGGCGATGACGACGGGGATCTCGGATCCGGAGTCGCCCAGACGCGCGAACTTCATGATTCTCCTGCCTTGTCTCGGGGATGGATGGATCCTCCGCCAGAACGGCGAGGGCGAACGCATCCCGCGTTGACAGTATAGACATCCGATGTTTACACTCCAACTGTCGAGAAGCGATCCGGTCGTCCGCGCCCCCGGTTCTCGACATCAGGCCCAGAACAGGAGAACCGTGAGCCGCATCGTCGCGCTGGAGACCAGCGACATCCGATTCCCCACCTCGCTCAGCCTCGACGGCTCCGACGCGATGAACCCCGACCCCGACTACTCCGCGGCATACGTCATCGTGCGCACCGACGCGGCGGACGGCATCGACGGGCACGCCTTCGTCTTCACGATCGGCCGTGGCAACGATGTGCAGGTCGCGGGGATCGACGCGCTCGCCGGGCACCTGGTCGGCCGTGAGCTGGAGCCGCTGCTCGACGACATGGGCGGGACGTTCCGAGAGCTCATCGGCGACTCGCAGCTGCGCTGGCTCGGGCCGGAGAAGGGCGTCATGCACATGGCCATCGGCGCCGTGATCAACGCCCTGTGGGACATCAAGGCCAAGCGCGCCGGGCTCCCGCTCTGGCAGCTGCTCGCCCGGATGACCCCGGAGGAGCTCGTCGACCTGGTCGACTTCCGCTACCTGACGAACGCCCTCACCCGCGAGGATGCGCTGGCGATCCTGCGCGATGCCGAGGGCAGCCGGGCCGAACGCGAACAGCAGCTGATCGAGTCCGGATACCCGGGCTACACGACGAGCCCCGGCTGGCTGGGCTACTCGGACGAGAAGCTCGAACGACTGGCCCGCGAGGCGATGGCCGACGGGTTCACACAGATCAAGCTCAAGGTCGGCGCCGATCTCGACGACGACATCCGCCGGTTCCGCAAGGCCCGCGAGGTCTGCGGCCCCGACTTCCCGATCGCGATCGATGCGAACCAGCGCTGGGAGGTGTCCGAGGCGATCGCTTGGGTGAACGCGCTCGCGGAGTTCCACCCCGCATGGATCGAGGAGCCCACCAGCCCCGACGACGTGCTCGGGCACGCCGAGATCGCCCGCGGCGTCGCGCCGATCCGGGTCGCCACCGGCGAGCACGCGCAGAACCGGGTGATCTTCAAGCAGCTGTTGCAGGCCGAGGCGATCCAGGTCATGCAGATCGATGCGGTGCGCGTGGCGGGCGTGAATGAGAACATCGCGAACCTGCTGCTCGCCGCGAAGTTCGGCGTGCCGGTGTGCCCGCACGCCGGCGGCGTGGGGCTGTGCGAGGCCGTGCAGCACCTGTCCATGTTCGACTTCGTCGCCGTCTCGGGCACCCGCGAAGGGCGCATGATCGAGTACGTGGATCACCTGCACGAGCACTTCGTGGTGCCGACCGACATCCGGGGCGGCTCCTACTCCGCGCCGACCGCACCCGGCAACGGCATGGAGATGAAGGCTTCCAGCCGCGCCGAGTTCACCTGGACCGGCGAGCACCGCGAGGCGGGCGCGCATGTCTGAGCGCGTCGGAGCCGCTGCTCTGTCCCCGATCCCGGTCCTCGGCTACGGCGCGGCGAACGTCGGAAACCTGTTCCGTGCGCTCACCGACGACGAGGCCTGGGCCGTGCTCGACGCCGCGTGGGAGAGCGGGATCCGCCTCTACGACACCGCGCCGCACTACGGGCTGGGGCTCTCGGAGCGCCGGCTCGGGGCGTTCCTGCAGACCAAGCCGCGGGACGAGTACGTGCTCTCGACCAAGGCGGGGCGCCTGCTGCGCCCGAACGCCGAACACGTCGCGGGCGGACTCGACACGGCGAACGACTTCCACGTCCCGGATGAGCTGCGGCGCGTCTGGGACTTCTCGGAGGCGGGGATCCGCGCCAGCCTCGACGAGTCACGCGAGCGCCTGGGCATCGAGCGGATCGACATCCTCTACCTGCACGACCCGGAGCGCCACGATCTCGACCTGGCGCTCGCCGAGGCGTTCCCCGCGCTCGAGGAGCTGCGCGCAGAGGGGCAGGTGAGCCGGATCGGCATCGGATCCATGACCGCCGACGCGCTCACCGCCGCGGTGCGCTCGGCCGACCTCGACACGATCATGGTCGCCGGACGGTACACCCTGCTCGAGCAACCGGCGGCCGTCGACGTGCTTCCGGCCTGCGCCGAGCGCGGCACGGACATCGTCGCCGCCTCGGTGTTCAACTCCGGGCTGCTCGCGCAGAGCGAGCCGCGCCGTGACGGACGCTACGAGTACGGGGCGCTGCCGGAGGAGCTCTGGCAGCGGCTCACCCGGATCGCCGAGATCTGCCGCGCGCACGACGTGCCGCTGCCGGCTGCCGCGATACAGTACCCGCTGCAGTCCCCGGTCGTGACCTCGGTCGTGGTCGGCGGAAGCCGTCCGGAGCAGCTTCGCCAGAACGCGCAGCTCGCCGCGATCGACATCCCCGCGGAGCTCTGGGGAGAGCTCGCGGCCGAGGCGCTCATCCCGGCTTGAGCGGCGACCGGCGCAACGGCCACGACGAAGGGAACGACATGCTCGAAGGAATCGACCCGCTGCTCACCGGTGAGCTGCTGCTGCACCTCGATCGGATGGGCCACTCGGACGCGGTCGTCATCGCCGACGCGCATTTCCCGGCGTGGGCGCTCGGCGCGCGCGTCATCGATCTGCCTGGCACGACGACGCCCGCTGTGGTCGCGGCGATCCGCTCGGTGCTGCCGCTCGACGACGCCCCCGGCATGGACCTCATGGAGTCCGCCGACGGGTCCGTGCTCGACGTGCAACGCGAGCTCATGACCGCGGCCGGCACCGAGGAGCGGACCACGCGCTTCGTGGAGCGCTTCGCGTACTACGACGTCGCGAAGGGCGCCTACCTCATGGTGCGCACGGGGGAGACCCGCAAATACGGCAACGCGCTGCTGCGCAAGGGCGTCGTCGGGCACCCCTCCGCCTGAGCCGCACCACCCAGGAACGAGAAGGAGGCAGGGATGCGACAGCAGTGGTTCGACGATGCCCGGTTCGGGATGTTCGTGCACTTCGGCCTGTACAGCGGAGCCGCGCGGCACGAGTGGGTGCAGAACTACGAGCGCCTGACCGCCGAGGAGTACCGGGTCTACTTCGACCACTTCGACCCCGATCTCTTCGACGCCGCCGCGCTCGCCCGCCGCGCGAAGGCGACGGGGATGGGATACGTGGTGCTCACCACGAAGCACCACGACGGCTTCTGCCTGTGGGATTCGGCGCTCACCGACTACACCTCGGTCACCGCGTGCGGGCGGGATCTCGTCCGCGAGTACGTCGACGCGCTGCGGGCGGAGGGCCTGCGTGTGGGCCTGTACCACTCGCTGATCGACTGGCACCACCCCGACTTCACCGTCGACGCCAACCACCCGCGCCGCGACGACGCGATCGAGCACGATCGCAACCGCGAGCGCGACATGGACCGCTACCGGGCGTATCTGCACGGACAGGTGCGCGAGCTGCTCACGCAGTACGGCGACATCGACTACCTGTTCTTCGACTTCACCTACCCCGAGGCGAAGGACGGCTGGGAAGGCAAGGGGCCGCGCGATTGGGACGCGGAGACGCTCCTCGCTCTCTGCCGCGAACTGCAGCCGCAGATGCTCGTGAACGACCGCCTCGGGATCCCCGGCGACTTCGTGACCCCGGAGCAGTATCAGCCGACCGCGCCGATCGTGGTCGACGGCCAGCCGCAGGTCTGGGAGGCGTGCCAGACGATCAACGGCTCCTGGGGCTACCACCGCGACAACCACGACCAGAAGTCGGCTGTGCTGCTCGCGCAGATGCTCGCCGACTCCGTGTCGATGGACGGCAACATGCTGCTCAACGTCGGGCCGGTCGGCCGGGGAAGCCTCGCCCCCCGCGATGAGCAAGTGCTCGCCGAGCTCGGCGAGTGGATGCGGCTGCACCGCCACGCGATCGTCGGCGCCGGGCACGCTGCCTTCGCCGCTCCCCGCGAGGGCGTCTACACCCGACGCGGCGACCGCCTCTACCTGCACCTGTTCTCGTGGCCGCTCGGATACGTGCACCTCGAGGGCCTCGCCGACCGGGTCACCTACGCGCGGCTGCTGAACGATGGATCCTGGCTGAAGACCTCGGTCACCGATCCTGACCAGGAGGCGACTCTCATGACGCCCGCGGGGGAGGCTGAGGGCACGCTGACGGTGCATCTGCCCGTGCAGCGCCCCGACGTGCTGATCCCCGTCATCGAGCTGACGCTCGCACCGGGCGCCTGACCGGCGCGACCTCGAGGCTCACGCCACGGGGTCGACGAGCTCCGTCGCCAGCCGGGCCGCGCCGTACAGTGCCGCATCCGGCCCCGTCTGGGCCGACTCGATCCGCAGGGTCTGGGTGGCGAGGGGATGGCAGGCCTCGTATACGCGGCTGCGCACGGCGGCGAGGAAGGGCTCGCTCGCGCTCATGCTGCCGGTCAGGAACACGGCGTGCGGGTTGAAGAAGTTCACGACGCCGGACAGCACCTGACCGAGGTGCGTGCCGGCCGTGCGCACGAGTGTGGTCGCGATCGGGTCGCCGTTGCGTGCGAGTTCCAGCACCTCCGCGGCGCCGGAGACGGCAACGCCGCGCTCGCGCATCTGGCGGACGAGACCTGCGCCGCTCGCAATGGTCTCGAGGCAGCCGTGGTTGCCGCAGGAGCACGGGATGTCCGCGGCCTCGGCGACGCGGGTGTGCGTGATGTCGCCGGCCGCCGCGGTGGCGCCACGGTGCACGGAACCGGCGACGATGATGCCGGATCCGATCGCCGTTCCGGCTTTGACCGTGATGCTGTGCTGATCCCGGTGGAGACTGCGATGGTGCTCGCCCAGCGCCATGAGATTCGCGTCATTGTCGACGGCGGCGGGGACGCCGAAGCGTTCGGTCAGAGCCTCGCCGACGCGGAACCCGGGCCACCCGGGCATCCGTGAGGGCTGGTCGACGCTGCCGGTCTCGAAGTTGACCGGCCCGGGGAGCGCGATGCCCACAGCTCGGATGTCTGCCCCCTCGGCGAGCTCGCGAAGACCGGCCTCGACGAGGGCGAGCGTCGCCTCAGGGCCGTCTGCGATCGTGATCGGGATCGTGGCTGTCCGGTGCAGATGACCGCCGAGGTCGAGGACGCCCAATCGAGCGTGCTCGCCCCCGAGTTCCGCGGCGAGCACGCGGTGCGGCGTGCCGCCCAGGGAGAGGCGGCGGGCGCGCCGCCCGCCGGAGGACTGCGCCTGACCGTTCTCTCGCAGGATTCCGGCGTCGACGAGCTCCTGCACGCGCAGGGAGGCGGTCGACGGTGCGATGCCGAGCAGGCGCGCGAGATCCGAGCGGGACGATGCCTCCCCGCGCGTCACCAGCTCGACGATCTGTCGTGCGTGGTCACCGGACGTGGGTGCCTCACGACGGTCAGGGGACCGGTCTGCCGAACGTGCCATGACACTTCCTTCGAGGTCGAATGAAGATCACTCTAATGCGGAAGTCGCCGGACTTCGGGATTCATCACGGAATTCTCACGATCCGACGCAGACATCCGATGTTCAGCTGGAGTTTCCCGGGCGCCTCTGACAAGATGAGGGCATAACCCCGAACTACTTCGTTCGACATCGAATGAAGCAAGGATCTGTTCGTGCCTGAGGAGGCATTTCAATGAAGAAGACTCACCTCGTCCCCGTGGCGGCGTTCACGGTGGGCGCCGCGCTCGCGCTGACCGGCTGCGGCAGCTCGAGCAGCAGCGCCGGCGCCGACGACAAGACCGTCGTGGTGGACATGTGGGCGGGATCCGCCGACGACACCAAGGCGCTCCAGGCGCAGATCGACGTCGCCAAGAAGCAGAACCCCGACCTGAAGATCGAGCTGCGCACCGCGCCGTGGAACGACTTCTTCACGAAGCTGACCACGAACATGGCCTCCGGCAACATGGCGTGCGTCACCGGCATGAACAGCGGCATGCTGTCCGGCTACACCTCGGGCTTCCAGAAGCTCACCGCGGACGACCTGAAGACCGCGGGCCTCAAGGAGGACGATTTCGCCTCGGGCACGACCGAGATCCTGAAGAACAAGGGCGACCTGTACGGCCTCCCCTTCGACACCGCCACGATGCTCGTCTACTACAACGCCGATCAGCTCAAGGCCGCCGGCGCCGCAGACCCGAAGCCGGGCTGGACCTTCGATGATTTCGAGAAGACCGCCAAGGCCGCCACCCGCGATGGCAAGCAGGGCTTCGCCGTCGGCATGGGCGACTTCCAGTGGCAGGCGCTGCCGATCGCGAAGGCGGGCGTGCAGCCGGCGTCGCAGGACGGCAAGCTGCAGCTCACCGACAAGAAGTTCTCCGACGCCGCGACCTGGTACGCGGGGCTCGTCACGGACCAGAAGGTCGCTCTGCCGGTCGCCAGCGCCTCGGACGGCGGCTGGGGCGAGGATCAGTACTCCAACGGCAACGCCGCGATGGCGGTCGACGGCACCTGGAACGCCGTCAGCTACCTGAAGAACGAGGCGGGCTTCACCGCAGGCATGGCGCCGCTGCCGGGTGAGGGCAAGGATTCGCTGAGCCTCATCCTCGGCTCCGGATACGGCATCTCCAAGACCTGCAAGAACAAGGACGCCGCGCTCAAGGTGCTCGGCTCGCTGCTCAGCAAGGACTCGCAGGACTACATCGCTTCCTCGGGCCGCAGCTACCCGGCGCGTGCGGAGAGCCAGCCGCTGTACTTCCAGTCCATCGATGAGAAGTTCCGTCCGCAGGTCGAAGAGGTCTTCAAGGCCGCCTTCGCGAACGTGCAGGGTCAGTACGTCACCGACAACTGGTCGAAGGTCGGCAGCTATATCCAGCCGCAGCTGGTGAGCGTCTACAACGGCCAGACCCCCATGGCCGAGGTGCTCAAGAGCGCTCAGCAGCAGTTCGGCAAGTGATCGACTCCCGGTCCGGCGGATCCGTCCGCCGGACCGGGACACCAATCTGGAAGAAGGAGGAACGGTGACCATCGCCGCATCCCGCCGCCGCGCGTCGCAGAGCCGACGCGGTGCTCCGCCCCGTCGCGGATCCCTTACGCGCGCGGAGGGCCGTCAGGCGCTCGGCTTCGCGAGTCCCGCCCTGATCGGCCTGGCCGTGTTCACCGTCGTGCCGGTCGTGCTCTCCATCGTGATGAGCTTCTACAACTGGCCCACGTTCGGCGACAAGACGTTCAACGGCGTCGGGAACTACATCAAGCTCTTCACGTCGAGCCCGGACTTCTGGCCGGCGATGCGCAACACCGCGGTCTTCACGATCGTCTACGTGCCTCTCAGCATCGTCTGCTCGCTGATCCTCGCCATGGCGCTCGGCCCGCGGATCCGCGGGCGTGGCGCGCTGCGCGTGCTGTTCTTCATCCCGGTCGTCACGCCGATGGTGGCGAGCGTCCTGGTCTGGAAGATGATGCTGCAGCCCCAGGGCCTGTTCAACGGGATCGCGCAGGGCTGGTTCGGCATGAAGCTGCCGAACTTCCTCGCCGACCCGTTCTGGGCCATGGCGATGGTCATCATCATGAGCGTGTGGCAGGGGCTCGGTTACAACATGCTGATCTTCTCCGCCGCGCTCGAGCAGCTGCCGGAATCGGTCATCGAGGCGGCGCGCATCGACGGGGCCTCCGGCTTCCGGATGCAGTGGAGCGTCGTCGTCCCGATGATCTCGCCGTCGATCTTCTTCGCGACGATCATGACCATGATCACGTCGTTGCAGGTGTTCGCGCAGCCGCAGCTGCTCACCGGAGGCGGCCCGGGCAACGCGACGCAGCCTCTGGTCCAGTTCATCTACAACCAGGGCTTCAAATTCCAGGATCTCGGCATCGCCGCCGCTGGCGCGTGGATCCTGTTCGCGCTCATCATCATCATCACCGCGCTGCAGTTCGGGGCGCAGAAGAAGTGGGTGCACTATGAGCACTGATCTGCAGCAGGCGGCCATCCGGGAGTCCTCCGAGTCGGTGGAGGTCGCGGTCGAGGACCGCGGAAAGCGCTCGAAGGCGCCGCTGTCCGGCGGCGAGCGGACGCGACTCATCATCGCGCACGTCTTCGTCTACCTCGCGGCGCTCATCTTCGTCTCTCCGCTGATCTATTCGTTCTTCTCGGCGCTGAAGCCCAACAACGAGATGTTCTCGATGCCGCCGAAGCTCGTCGGATCCGAGGTGCGCTGGTCGAACTTCGCCGACGTGTTCGCGTACGGTCCGTTCCTCACCTTTATCGGGAACTCGTTCTTCGTGGCCATCGCCGGAACCCTCGTCGTCCTCATCGTCTCGACGACCGCGGGGTACGCCTTCGGCCGGCTGCGCTGGCGTGGACGCGACGCGGTGTTCGTGCTGTTCCTTGCGACCCTCATGGTCCCGGCTGAGGTGCTGGTCATCCCGATGTTCCAGGTGATGCAGTGGCTGAACTGGGTCGACACCTACCAGGCACTGATCTTCCCGTTCGCGTTCACCGCTTTCGGCACGTTCCTCATGCGGCAGTTCTTCCGCGGCATCCCCTACGAGCTCGAAGAGGCGGCCCGTGTCGACGGCGCGGGACCCCTGCGCTCCTTCCTCCAGATCATCCTGCCGCTGGCGAAGTCCGCGGTCGCGGTGCTCTCCGTCTTCACCTTCCTCTCGTTCTGGAACAGCTACCTGTGGCCGCTGATCGTGACGGTCGACTACAACGCGCATGGCACGCTCCCGGTGGGCCTGGCAACCTTCTCCGGCCTGACCGGCACGCGCTGGGATCTGCAGATGGCGGCGGCGATCATCTCGATGGTGCCGACGACGGTCCTCGTGATCGTGCTGCAGAAGCACCTGGTCAAGGGCATCGCGATGGCGGGGCTCGGCGGACGATGACTCACGATGCAGGATCCGGTGCCGCGCAGCACCGGGAGACGAGTGCGCCCGTGATCTCGGGCGTCGACATCGGCGGGACGAAGATCTCCGCCGTGCTGACCGACGAGACCGGCGCGGTCCTGGCGAAGGGCGTCGTGCCGGCGCCCGCCGCGGAGGGAGGCGCCGCGATGGCGGACGCCGCCGCCGATCTCGTCCTCCGGCTGTGCGACGCGCTCGGCGCTTCCCTGGCCGGGGCGGGCGTCGGTGCGGCAGGCGTGATCGACCAGGAGCGCGGCGTCGTCGTCGCCGCCTCCGCCACGTTCACCGACTGGAGCGGCTTCCCGCTCGCCGACGAGCTCGCGCTGCGCCTCGGCGTGCCCGTGTGGGTCGAGAACGACGTGAACGCCTTCCTGCTCGGGGAACTGCGCTGGGGCGCGGCCCGCGGGGAGAGCGACGTGCTCGGCATCATGCTCGGCACGGGGGTCGGCGGCGCGATCGCCCTCGATGGCGCGGTGCACCACGGCGCGCACGGCGCGGCGGGGGAGATCGGGCACACGCCCGGCTTCAGCGACCTGGTGTGCACCTGCGGGCAGACCGGACACCTGGAGACGCTCGCCTCCGGCACCTCGATCGCCCGCCGCTACCGCGCGGCGACCGGATCCGATGCCACCGCCCCGGAGATCGCGGATCGGGCGAGGGCCGGGGAGACCGCGGCGCTCGACGTCTTCACGGACGCGGCCCGTGCGACGGCGCTCGCCGCCTCCGTCGCGTCCTCCCTGCTCGATCTCGGCATGGTCGTGATCGGCGGAGGGGTGCGCGAGGCCTGGGATCTGCTCGAGCCCGGCATCCTCGATGCGCTGCGCACCGACGCCCCGGTCTCCGGGTTCGCACTCCGCATCGTGCCCGCTGAGATCTCCGCCGACGCCGTCGCGCGAGGAGCCGCGGCGCTCGCCTCCGCGCGACTCGCCGATTCCGTCCCCGCCCCCGTCTGAACCACCCGCATCGCCTGAGAAGGAACGAACGTCGTCATGACAGCGCCCACCCCGCACATCCGCCCCGAGGCCGACACGGTCTGGATGGGGCCGCTCCCGGCCGTCCAGGACGGAGGGCTCGTCCGTCCCCGGATCGGCATCGCCGGGATCTCGATCGAGTCCAGCACCTTCTCGCCGCACATCTCCGGCGACGAGGCGTTCACGATCCGCGAGGGCGTCGACCTCCTGCGGTACTACCCGTTCCTCGACGAGGGCCGTGAACTGCGCGAGGCGGCCGAGTGGGTCCCGATCCACCACGGGCGCTCGCTGCCGGGCGGAGCCGTGGCGCCGGCCACCTACCAGCGGATGAAGGAGGCGATCGTGCGCGGCATCCGCGCCGAGATCGCCGCGGGCGGTCCGTTCGACGGATTCTTCTTCGACATCCACGGCGCCATGAGCGTCGTCGGCATGCAGGACGCGGAGGGCGACCTGGCGGCGGCCGTGCGCGCCGCGCTCGGCGACGACGCGCTCGTGTCGACCTCGATGGACCTGCATGGCAACGTGTCGGAGGTGCTGCGCGACGCGCTGGATCTGCTCACCTGCTACCGGATGGCGCCGCACGAGGACTGGATGAACACCAAGGAGCGCGCGGTGTGGAACCTGCTCGCGCGCCTGCGCGGTCCGTACGGATCCGACCCGATGCAGCGCCGTCCCTACAAGGCATGGGTGCCGGTGCCCGTGCTGCTGCCGGGGGAGAAGACGAGCACACGGCTGGAGCCGGCGCGCGGCATCTACGCGCAGGTGCCTGCGGTGGAGGAGCTCGACGGCGTCGTGGACGCGGCGATCTGGGTCGGCTACGCCTGGGCTGATGAGCCGCGCAACATGGCGATCGTGATGGTGACCGGTGACGACCGCGCCGTCATCGCGCGGGAGGCCGAGCGCCTTGCCCGGCAGTACTGGGACGCGCGCGCCGACTTCGTCTTCGTGGGGCCGACCGCCGGCCTCGACGAGGCGCTCGACCGTGCGCTCACTCCGGGAACCGCGCACCCGTACGTCATCTCGGATTCCGGCGACAACCCCACCGCGGGCGGAGCGGGCGACGTCTCCTGGACCCTCGGCGAGCTGCTCGCGCGCCCCGAGCTCGCGGAGCAGGGACGGGTCGTCGTGCACGCCTCCGTGTTCGATCCCGCGGCGGTGGCACAGGCCGTGACCGCCGGCGTCGGCGCGACCGTGACTCTGGAGGTCGGCGGGCGAGTGGACCCCGGCCCCCGCGGTCCCGTGCCGATCACGGGCGAGGTGTTCTCGATCACCGAAGGCGACCCCGAGGCGGGCACGCAGGTCGTGCTCCGCGCCGGCAGCGTGCACGCGATCGTGACCGAGCGGCGCAAGCCCTTCCACCACCTCGACGATTTCCGGATGCTGGGGCTGGATCCCGAGAGCGCCGACATCGTGATCGTCAAGATCGGGTACCTCGAGCCCGAGCTGTACGACCTCGCCGCCGATTGGACCCTCGCCCTCACACCGGGAGGAGTGGACCAGGATCTGCTCCGCCTGGGGCACCACCGGCTCGCGCCGGGCGTCTTCCCGTTCGACGCCGACGGCACGCCGGCCCTGACCGCGCACGTGAGCCGTCGCGGAGAGGAGCTGTCCGCATGATGAACTTCGAGACGCGCACCGGACCCGACTTCGGATCCGAAGCTCCGGCGTATCCCGCCACCCGGGTGCCGGACTGGTACCGCGACGCCAAGCTGGGATTCTTCGTGCACTGGGGGCTGTACTCGGTGCCGGCCTGGGCCGTGCAGCACGGCGAGGGCGTGAACATCCCGACCGAGGACGCGTACGCTTGGCACCAGTACGCGGAGTGGTACGGCAACACCGTGCGGATCGCCGGGAGCCCGACCTGGCAGCGGCACCAGGAGCTCTACGGACCCGGCACGTCGTACGAGGACCTCGCAGACCTCTGGGACACGTCGTCCTTCGACGCCGACGCCTTCATCGGCGAGCTCGTGGACGCGGGTGCCCGCTACGTCATCCCGACGACCAAGCACCACGAGGGCTTCTGCCTCTGGGGCACCGGCACGACCGGCTTCAACGCGGTGGCCCGTGGGCCCCGGCGCGACCTGATCGCGGAGCTCCATGACGCCACGCGACGTGCCGGCGCACGCTTCGGGGTGTACTTCTCCGGCGCGCTGGACTGGCACGCGAGCGACTTCCCGGCGATCGAGTCGGACACCGACCTGTTCCGCTACCGCCGCAACGACGAGCACTTCTCGCGCTACGCGGCCGCGCAGCTCGACGAGCTCGTCGAGCGGTTCTCGCCGGACGTGCTCTGGAACGACATCGAATGGCCCGACGGCGGCAAGGGCCACGACGACTTCGCGGTCGCCGCGCTACTGCGCCGCTACTTCGAGCGAGTGCCGCACGGCGTCGTGAACGACCGCTGGGGCGTGCCGCACCATGGCTTCCTCACGCGCGAGTACACGCACATCCCCGGCATCCTCGAGGCGCCGTGGGAGTCGACGCGCGGCCTCGGCTACTCGTTCGGGTACAACCAGGCCGAGGACGAGCGGCAGACGCTGTCCGGGCCGGACCTGATCCGGATGCTCGTCGACGTGGTCTCCAAGAACGGGAACCTGCTCATCAACGTCGGTCCAGACGCGGCCGGGCGGATCCCGGAGCTGCAGCGCCGCACGATGCAGGATCTCGGCGCATGGATGCGCGTGAACGGCGATGCGATCCACGGGACGCGTCCCTGGGTGCGCTTCGGCGAGGAGATCGGCGAGCCGCGCCGCTACACGCGGTCCGCGGAGGGGGTGCACGTGCACGCCCTCGACCCGAGCACGGGGGAGGTCCGCCTCCCCGCCGAACTGGCCGACGGTGCGGCGCGCTGGGCGGACGGTTCCGCCGCGGAATCGGAGGCATCCGGCGACGGCACGCGGATCGTGCGCATCCCCGCGGGGCTGCGGGCCGAGCCCGTCGCCACCCTCACGGTCGCGCCGTGACGCGCATCGCGCTCGAGATCGCCGTCGACGGGCCGACCGGAGCGCAGACGGCGTTCGCGGGCGGCGCGGATCGCGTCGAGCTCTGCCAGGCGCTCGCCGCGACCGGCGGCCTGACGCCTTCGGGGGCGACGGTCGACGCGGTCCTCGCCGTCGCCGGCGATCCGGAGCGCATCGCCGTGCTCGTCCGGCCGCGCGTCGGCGGATTCGTCTACAGCGCCGAGGAGGTCGACCTCGTGGCCGCCGACATCGCCGATCTCGTCCGTCGCGGCGCGGGAGCGGTCGTGGCCGGCGCGCTGACCGCCGACGGCGCCGTGGACCGCGGCGCTCTCGAGCGCTGGAGGAGCGCCGCGGGTGCCGCGGATCTCGTCTTCCACCGGGCGATCGACACGGTGCCGGAGCCCGCGGCCCTCGTCGACGATCTCGTGTCGAGCGGGGTACGGCGCGTCCTGACGAGCGGAGGGGCCGCCCGCAGCATCGACGGTCGCGACACCCTGCGCGCCCTCGTCGCGGAGGCGGACGGCAGGCTCGAGATCATGGCCGGGGGAGGCGTGCGCGTCGAGGACATCCCCCGGCTCGTCGCCTGCGGCGTCGACGCGATCCACCTCTCCGCACGCCGGCCCTCCGGGGACACCGCGCCGAGCGGTCCCGGCGGCGGGGATCCCGGCTTCGATGTGACCGACGGCGGCATCGTGCGCCACGCCGCTGCTGCATTGCGCGTGCGACTCTGACCCGCCGCCTCTGACCGTGGCCGCCTCCGAGCCGTCGGTCCCCTGACGAGGAAGAGCGCGACGTCCTCTCGGGAGCGTCGCGCTCTTCGCAGCGGTCGCGGCGGGGCCCGCTCGGTTCAGGGCGTGCTGGTCGGCGAGGGCTCGGAGCCGCTCGACGCCGCGTCCGGCACCGTCAGGGGAGCCTGGACTCCTGCGCCCCATACCGGAGCGGGAAGGGTGACGGTCTGCCCGCCCTGGATCTGACGCAGTGCGTCAGCGATCGCCGTGGCGTTCTCCGGCACCGGCAGGCCGCACTTCTCCAGCTCCGAGGCGAACTTCAGCGTGAGGCGCTCCTTGCCCGCCGCGACGGCATCGGCGGTGGTCCCGGTCTGGATCGCGCTGCCGGTCTGGATGTCCGAGACCTTGTCGCACACGTGGTAGACGGCGCCGCCGGAGACCCAGGTCACCTGATCCTTGCCGAGCAGCTGGATGACCGTGGACTGGTCCGCCGTGTACTGCTCGACGGACGCAGGCTTGAAGTCGATGCCGAGCACCACGGCGAGCGCGGCGAGCGCGATGCCGACGATGCCCGCGATCGTCTTCTGCCCCTTGTCCATGTCCTTGTTCAGGAACACCATGATGATGAGCGGCACGAACGCGATGATCGCGATGATCGCGCCGAGCTGGTTCTGCACGAAGAAGCGGACGGTGTCGGAGCGGCGGGCCGGATCCAGATGATTCGCCTTCTTCCACAGGAAGGATCCGGTGATCGAGAGCGCGGCGATCACCACGAACAGCACGATGAGCGTGATGAACGCCCACTGCGGGAAGGTGACGGTCGCGCCCTGCTGCTCGAGCAGGCCTGTGTCGGGGTTGCGGACGAGCTTGCCGTCCTCGCCGACCACCTGGCGCTGACGCAGCAGCCAGAAGATGCCGACGGCCTCGGCGGCGATGGCGACGGCCCAGAGCACGGCCGCGATCCAGCGGAACCGGGTCGCGGTCGCCTTTGCCTCCGGGGTGGGCACCCAGCCGGCGGGCGGATCCGCGGGGCCGTTGGCGGCCGCGGCGTTCCCTGCGGCGGAAGCGCTCTTGCTCGCTGCGGTGCGGGCGGGTCTCTTGCTGCTGTTCTCGGGCACGGTGGTCCTTTCCCTTCCCCCTGATGCTGGACCTGAGCCTAGCGGCGGCGAAGCCGCACGCGTGGGATATCGGTCGCTACGCTGGACACATGACAACCGACCCGGACGACGCGCTGCGCTGGGAGGGCGACGAGCCCGATGCGCCGGACGCTGCCGCGAAGAATGCGCCCCCTGCAGTGCCGCGGGCACAGGCCTCCGCGGGCGACGCTCAGAAGGGGGAGCGGGTCGGAGAGAGCGCAGCCGGAACTCCGGTGGCGCGCGCCGCGACGGGCGGGGCGACGTCGGCTGCAGAGGTCGAGACCGACGCCGACGACGAACCGGCGGGGATCGGCAACGCAGCCCTGGTCTTCTACGGGATCATCGGCGGCGTGTACCTGCTCTTCGCGGTGGGCTGGATCGTGGGCGGCTTCCGTCTGCGTCCGCGCGCGTCTCTGCTGCTCGTGGACTGGATGTACTTCCCCTGGATGTGGCTCGCAGCGCTCGCCCCGGTGTTCTGGTTCGCCACGGCCTGGATGCTCACCCGCGGCAGGGTGACCTGGATCAGAGTCGTGGCGCTGATCGCCGGCGCCGCGCTGCTGGTGCCGTGGCCCTTCGTGATGTTCGGGACGGTGGGAGCATGAGCGCCGAGTCTATGTCGACCGCACCGCAGACGGATCCGCGGCGTCCGCGCTGGATCTTCTACACGCTGCTGGGCGTGTTCGGCCTCCTGTACGCCTACGCGATCTGGAACGCCATCGCGTACATGATCCCTCTCGTGGGCCTCGCCGTCGGAGCGACGACGTGGGTCGCGCTGATCCTGGCGATCATCCTGCCTGCCGTCATCTACGTCGTCGCGATCGCGCTGACCCGACGGCGCCGGCTCGGCACGGTGGCGCTCGTGCTGCTCACGGGCCTGTGCCTGGTCGCCGTGTTCTGGCTCGACGTGGTCGGTTACACGCTCTCCGGCACGCACTGACCGCCCCTGTCTCTCGCCGTCACACGGTCGGGGCGGCTCTGGCACCTCGGGTAGAGTGTGGGCACTATCGCGCCCCGACGGTGCGGCGCGTCCGGATCCCCCTTCCCAGCCCCGAAGGATCTCTCTGTGCCCGAGAATGCCGTGAACACGTCCGCCCGCAAGCCCATCGTCCTGCTCGCGGAGACGCTGTCTCCCGCCACGGTGGACGCGCTCGGTCCCGACTTCGACATCCGCTCGGTGGACGGCACCGACCGCGAGGCGCTCTTCGCCGCCCTCGCCGACGCGGACGCCGTGCTGATCCGCTCGGCCACGAAGGTCGACGCGGAGGCGCTCTCGCACGCCCCGGTGCTGAAGGTCGTCGCCCGGGCGGGCGTCGGCCTCGACAACGTCGACATCAAGGCGGCGACGGCCGCCGGCGTCATGGTCGTGAACGCGCCCACATCGAACATCGTCTCCGCCGCCGAGCTCACCGTCGGCCACATCCTCAGCCTCGCCCGCCGGATCCCGGCGGCACACGCCTCGCTGTCGGCGGGGGAGTGGAAGCGCAGCTCCTACACCGGCGCCGAGCTCTTCGAGAAGACGGTCGGCATCGTCGGCCTCGGCCGGATCGGCGCGCTCGTCGCGGCGCGCCTGGCGGCGTTCGACATGCGCGTCGTCGCCTACGACCCCTACGTCACGAGCGCCCGCGCCCAGCAGCTCGGCGTGCAGCTGCTCAGCCTCGAGGACCTCGTCGCCGAGAGCGACTTCCTCACGATCCACATGCCGAAGACGCCGGAGACCACGGGCATGATCGGCGCAGACCAGTTCCGCGCGATGAAGAAGACCGCGTACGTCGTCAACGTCGCGCGCGGCGGGCTCATCGACGAGGAGGCGCTGCTGGTCGCCCTGCAGAACGGCGAGATCGCCGGTGCCGGCCTGGACGTCTTCACGTCCGAGCCGCCCGTCGAGGGCAGCGCCGCGCGCGCACTCACCGCGCAGCCGAACGTCGTGGTCACCCCGCACCTGGGTGCGTCGACCGACGAGGCGCAGGAGAAGGCCGGCGTCTCCGTCGCGCGCTCGGTGCGCCTCGCCCTCGGCGGGGACCTGGTCCCCGACGCCGTCAACGTGGCCGGCGGCGTCATCGACCCGTACGTGCGCCCCGGCATCCCGCTCACCGAGAAGCTCGGCCAGATCCTCTCCGGTCTCGCCCAGTCGCCGCTCACGAGCCTCGACGTCGAGGTGCACGGCGAGCTCAACGGCTACGAGGTCAGCGTGCTGCGCCTGGCCGCACTCAAGGGCGTGTTCACCCCGATCGTCAGCGAGACCGTGTCGTACGTGAACGCGCCGCTGCTGGCCGAGCAGCGCGGCGTCGCCGTGCGCCTCGTGCAGGACGACGTCAGCGAGGAGTACCGCAACGTCATCACGCTGCGCGGCGCGCTCGCCGACGGCAGCCAGGTCTCGGTGTCCGGCACCCTGACCGGCCCGAAGCAGATCGAGAAGCTCGTCGCGATCAACGGCCACGCGGTCGAGCTGCCGATCGAGAAGCACCATGTCGTCATGCTCTACACCGACCGCCCCGGCATCGTCGCGGTCTACGGGCAGCGCTTCGGCGACGCGGGCATCAACATCGCCGGCATGCAGATCGCGCGCGAGACGGCCGGCGGCCAGGCGCTGTCCGTGCTCACGCTCGACTCGCCGATCCCGGAGACCCTCCTCGATGAGGTGCGCGAGGCGATCGACGCCGACCTGTTCCGTCAGATCGAGCTCGTCGAGGCCTGACCCGGCTCAACGAAGAACCGCCGCCCCGGGACGATCCGGGGGCGGCGGTTCTTCGCTTCGGGACAGTCTCAGGTCTCAACGGAGCGGAGCACCAAGGCGACCAGGGCGTCGAAGTCGGCGCCGGTGGGGACGACGCCGTCCGCGTCCTCTGCGGGCCCGTGCGAGTCCAGCGCATTGTTGAAGAACAGGCCGTCGCTGAGCAGCAGCACGAGATCGAGCGCCGCCTGATCGCGGACGTGCGGGCGGATCCCCTCCGCGAAGCGATCGCGCATCCGGTGCAGAGCCTCCGCCGCGGGCGAGCTTCCGCCCTGCGCCAGCCGGGATGCCGCGATGATCGCGCGGTCGAGCGAGTCGTCCATCATCACCGATGTGCGGAGGTAGTACTCGACCGGCCCATCCTGCGCCTTGCCCATCGTCGCGACGTCCTCCTCGACGAGACGGTCCAGGCGTCCGATCATCGCACTCGCGAGCTCGTCCTTCGACGCGAAGTGATAGAGCAGACCGCCTTTGGAGACGCCGGCGGCCCGTGCCACGGCGTCGAGGGTCGCGGTGCGCTCGCCCGCGGAGATGAGCAGGGCCTCGTAGGCGTCGAGAACGCGCTCACGGGCATGCGGAGGTCTGGCCATGTCTGTTACTATACCAGCTGGACGGTTAAGTAACTCGTCCTTCCGCGATGAATCCGAGAGGTGCACCATGTCCGCAACAGCGTCGATCTCCCTTCCGGGGACCGAGGACGGCCCCCGCGTCGGTGCACGCGGCTGGGCGGCGCTGGTCGTGCTCATGCTGCCGGTGCTGCTGGTCTCGGTCGACAACACCGTGCTGTCCTTCGCTCTGCCGGAGATCTCGACGGCGCTGAGCCCCAATGGCGTCGAGCAGCTCTGGATCATCGACGTCTACCCGCTCGTGCTCGCCGGGCTCCTGGTGACGATGGGCACGCTCGGTGACCGTTTCGGGCGACGGAAGATGCTGCTCATCGGCGCCACCGGGTTCGCGCTCGTCTCCGCGCTCGCCGCGTTCGCTCCCACGGCGGCGCTGCTGATCGCCGCCCGCGCTCTGCTCGGGTTCTTCGGCGCGATGCTCATGCCGTCTACGCTCTCGCTGCTGCGCTCGGTGTTCCAGAACCGCGAGCAGCGACGGCTCGCGATCGCCGTGTGGGCGGCCGCGTTCTCCACCGGCTCCGCACTCGGGCCGATCGTCGGGGGAGTGCTGCTCGAGCACTTCGCGTGGGGATCCGTGTTCCTCGTCGCCGTGCCCGTGCTCATCCCGCTGCTGATCCTCGCACCGATCCTGGTGCCGGAGAGCCGGGATCCGAAGCCGGGCCGGATCGACCCGTTCAGCATCCTGATGTCGATGGCCACGATGGTGCCGGTGGTCTATGCGATCAAGGAGTTCGCCGTTGAAGGGCTCACCCCGCTCGTCGTGATCCTGGTCATCCTCGGCGTGGGCATGGGCGTGCTGTTCGTGCGCCGGCAGCTGCGCGCAGAGATCCCGATGCTCGATATGGCGCTGTTCCGCCGCGGCATGTTCAGCGGTGCGATCCTCGTGAACCTGCTCAGCGTCGTCGCCCTCGTGGGCTTCCTCTACTACGTGTCGCAGCATCTGCAGCTCGTGCTCGGGTTGAAGCCCGTCGAGGCAGGCCTCGCGCTCATCCCGGGTATGGCCATGATGATCGTCTCCGGACTCGTCGTCGTGCCGATCGCGCGCCGCGTGCGTCCCGAGATCCTCGTCCCGGCCGCCCTGGTGTTCTCGCTCGCCGGCTATCTCGTGGTGGCCTTCACCACGCACGCGCACGGTGTGGCGCCCCTGATCGTCGCGTTCGTGCTGCTCGGCACCGGCATCGGCGCGGCGGAGACCGTCTCGAACGAGCTCATCCTCGCCGCCGCCCCGCCGGAGAAGGCGGGCGCGGCCAGCGCCGTGTCGGAGACGGCGTACGAGCTCGGCGCCGTGCTCGGCACCACGATCCTCGGCGGCATCATCACCGCGTTCTACCGCACCTCGCTGGTCGTGCCGGCGGGTGTGCCGGAGGCGCTGGCCGATCGCGCGAAGGAGACTCTCGCCGGAGCGTTCTCCGTGGCGGAGCAGTTGCCGGGGGCGCTCGGACAGGCGCTGCAGCAGGCCGCATCCGAGGCGTTCGGCACCGGCGTCATGGTGACCTCGCTCATCGGAGGCTTCCTGGTGATCTGCGCCGCGACGATCGCCGCGCTCACCCTCGGGCGCCGGCTCGGCAACTGACCACCATTCTCGACGACTCTTTGTCGGGTGGGTCTCCGGCTCCCGATAGCCTGGGATCCTGCACCCGTAACGAATCGCAAGGAGCGCCCGTGTCGGAATCGTCGTCCCGTGTCGTGAAGCTGGCTGTCATCCCGGGTGACGGCATCGGTCCCGAGGTCGTCACCGAAGCGGAGAAGGTGCTCGACGCCGTGACCGCCTCGAGCCCCGTGACGTTCGAGAAGACCCGCTTCTCGCTCGGCGCCGCGCGCTTCCTGGAGACGGGCGAGACGCTGACCGATGAGGATCTGGATGCGATCCGCGCGCACGACGCGATCCTGCTCGGCGCCGTCGGCGGGCAGCCGGGGGATCCGCGCCTGAAGGACGCGAACATCGAGCGCGGGCTGTTGCTGAAGCTCCGTTTCGAGCTCGACCACTACGTCAACCTGCGCCCGTCCAAGCTCTACCCGGGTGCGCCCGGACCGCTCGCGGACCCGGGCGAGATCGACTTCGTCGTCGTCCGCGAGGGCACCGAGGGACCCTACGTCGGCAACGGCGGCGCCATCCGCAAGGGCACCCCGCACGAGGTCGCGAACGAGACCAGCGTGAACACCGCCTTCGGTGTGGAGCGCGTGGTGCGCTACGCCTTCGCGCTCGCGGAGAAGCGCCGCAAGAAGCTCACGCTCGTGCACAAGACCAACGTGCTGGTGCACGCCGGCGCGATCTGGAAGCGCATCGTCGACGAGGTGGCGCTGGAGCACCCCGACGTGGCCGTAGACTACCTGCACGTCGATGCGGCCACGATCTTCCTGGTCACCCACCCTTCGCGCTTCGACGTGATCGTCACCGACAACCTCTTCGGGGACATCCTCACGGATCTGGCCGGCGCCGTCACCGGTGGCATCGGCCTCGCCGCCTCGGGCAACATCAACCCCGACGGCGCGTTCCCGTCGATGTTCGAGCCCGTGCATGGCTCGGCACCCGACATCGCGGGCCAGCAGAAGGCCGACCCCACCGCAGCGATCCTCTCGGTCGCTCTGCTCCTGGACCACCTGGGGCTGAGCGACGAGGCCGCACGCGTGCAGCGTGCGGCCTCGGAGGACATCGCCGCACGGGACGGCGCCCGCACCACCGAACAGACCGGCGCGGCGATCATCGCCCGGCTCCAGGCGTAACCTGAAGTCAGCGCACGACGCCGCACCCTTCGACCTGTCAGGACGCATTCATGACCATCGAACTCCCTCTTCAGGCTCCGTCACCAGCCGGACTCATCTGGCGCGTCACCCGTAACGAGGACGCGCGCTCCGACGCCGACCGCGAGGAGATCCTCGCCGCGCCCGGCTTCGGGCAGCACTTCACCGACCACATGGTCGATCTGTGCTGGTCGGACAAGGGCGGCTGGCACCGTCCTCGCGTCTCGCCGTACGGCCCCATCGAGCTCGACCCGGCGGCCGCCGTGCTGCACTACTCGCAGGAGATCTTCGAGGGCCTCAAGGCCTACCGGCACGCGGACGGATCCGTGTGGACCTTCCGCCCCGACCGCAACGCCGCCCGCCTGCAGCGTTCTGCGCGGCGCCTGGCTCTTCCCGAGCTGCCGACCGAACTGTTCATCGAGTCGCTCAAGCAGCTCGTCGCCGTCGACTCCTCCTGGGTGCCCAGCAACCCCGAGGAGAGCCTCTACTTCCGCCCGTTCATGTTCGCCAAGGAGGCCTTCCTCGGCGTGCGGGCCGCGAAGAAGGTGGCCTACTACCTCATCGCGAGCCCGGCCGGAGCGTACTTCCCCGGCGGCGTGCAGCCGGTGAACATCTGGCTGTCCCGTGACTACGCCCGCGCCGGTCACGGCGGAACGGGCGCGGCCAAGACCGGCGGCAACTACGCCTCGAGCCTGCTCCCGCAGGAGGAGGCGTACAAGAAGGGCTGCCAGCAGGTCCTGTTCCTCGACGGCGAGTACATCGAGGAGCTCGGCGGCATGAACCTCGTGCTCGTCACCCGCGACAACAAGCTGATCACCCCGGCCAGCGACTCCATCCTCGAGGGCATCACGCTCGCGTCGATCCTGCAGCTCGCGAAGGACCGCGGGCTGGAGGTCGAGCAGCGCAAGGTCTCCATCCAGGAGTGGCGCGACGGCGCCGCGTCCGGCGAGATCGTCGGTGCGTTCGCCTGCGGCACCGCCGCGGTCGTGGTGCCGATCGGCACGCTCATGGCAGACGACTTCGAGATCGTGCACGCCGGTCCCGCGTCGACCGAACTCGCGATGTCGCTGCGCGAGGAGCTCACCGACATCCAGTACGGCCGCCGTGAGGACACCCACGGCTGGCTCGTCCGCCTGGACGCCTGACCCGCCGCACGATCCACGCCGCCTCCGACGCGGAGGCGGCGCATGAACCGCGATCCCTGACAGGAGAGGACCCCGCTATGAAGCTGGCCATGGTCGGACTCGGACGGATGGGGGCGAACATCGTGCGCCGCCTCATGCGCGGAGGGCACGAGTGCGTCGTCTACGACGTCAACCCGGATGCTGTCGCCGCACTCGTGGCGGAGGGGGCGATCGGCGCGACCGATTACGCCGACCTCGCGTCCAAGCTCGACGGGCCGCGCGTCGTCTGGCTGATGATCCCGGCCGGGCTCACCGGGCGTGTCGTCGACCAGCTCAGCGAGGTGCTGAAGCCCGGCGACATCCTCATCGACGGCGGCAACTCGAACTACCGCGACGACGTGCGCCGCGCCAAGGCCCTGCGCGAGAAGGGCCTGAACTACGTCGACGTCGGCACCAGCGGTGGGGTCTTCGGCCTGGAGCGCGGCTACTGCCTCATGGTCGGCGGCCCCGACGAGGCGTTCGCCACGATCACCCCGATCCTGAAGACCATCGCGCCGGGCGTCGGCGAGATCGAGCGCACCCCGGGTCGTACCGGCGAGCTCAGCGACGAGGAGCTCGGATTCCTGCACTGCGGGCCGTCCGGTGCCGGTCACTTCGTGAAGATGGTGCACAACGGCATCGAGTACGGCGTGATGGCGGCGCTGGCCGAGGGGCTGAACCTGCTCGAGAACGCCGACGCGGGGATCCGCGAGGCCGAGCACTCCGCCGAGGTCGCACCTCTCGAGGAGCCCGAGTACTACCAGTTCGACATCGACACCCCGAAGGTCGCCGAACTGTGGCGGCGCGGATCCGTCATCTCGTCGTGGCTGCTCGACCTCACCGCCGCGGCTCTGCAGGGCAACCCCACGCTCGACGGCCTCGCCGGCCGGGTGTCCGACTCGGGCGAGGGCCGCTGGACGGTCAAGGCCGCCGTCGACGTGGGCGTGCCGGTGCCGGTGCTCGCCGCCTCGCTGTTCGAGCGTTTCGCGTCGCGGGACGAGGATCTGTATGCGAACAAGGTGCTCTCGGCGATGCGCCTGCAGTTCGGCGGGCACAAGGAGCTGCCCGCGGGCGACGTGCTCGAGGCCGGCGGCAACAAGGCCGAGACGACGGGCTGATCGCGCGTCTGGATAGGCTGAGCGTGTGAAGATCGCTCGGTTCAGCCACAACGACGGCATCAAGTACGGGATCCTCGACGAGGGCGAGCTGGTCGTGCTGGCCGGCGACCCGATGTTCGCGGGCTACGAGACGACGGGGGAGCGGGTGCCGCTGGCCGATGTGGCGCTGCTCGCCCCGGTGATCCCGCGGTCGAAGGTGGTCTGCGTCGGCAAGAACTACCACGACCATGCCGCCGAGATGGGCGGCGAGGCGCCGGCGGAGCCGCTGCTGTTCCTCAAGCCGAACACCGCGGTGATCGGCCCCGGTGACACCATCGTGCGTCCGAATGCGCTCTCGGAGCGCACCGAGCACGAGGGCGAGCTCGTGGTCGTGATCGGGCGCATCGCCAAGAACGTCGCCGCGGAGAACGCGCAGCAGTACGTGTTCGGCTACACGGTCGGCAACGACGTCACGGCTCGCGACCTGCAGCGCAAGGACGGCCAGTGGTCGCGCGCGAAGGGCTTCGACACGTTCTGCCCGCTGGGACCGTGGATCGAGACCGATGTCGACCTGGACGTCGCGGAGCTCACCACCCGGGTGAACGGCGAGGTGCGCCAGCACGCCCCTCTCACCGACATGATCCACTCCGTCGCCGACATCATCGCGTATGCCTCGGCCGTCTTCACGCTGCTGCCGGGCGATGTGATCATGACCGGCACTCCGGCCGGCGTGGGCGCCTTCGAGGCCGGTGACACGGTCGAGGTCGAGATCTCCGGAATCGGGACGCTGCGCAACGCTGTGCGCGACGCCGTGCCCGCGTCGTGACCGCAGCGATCCTGACCGAACAGGAGCGCACCAGGATCCAGCGTCGCACCGTCGGAATCCTCTCGCTCGGTCAGGTCCTCGGCGGGATCGCCTTCGGCGCGACGGTCTCGCTGGGCGCGCTGCTCGCGGCGGACATCTCGGGAAGCGACGCGCTCTCCGGCCTCGCCACCGCCTCTGTGACGCTCGGCGCCGCCCTCGCGGCGATCCCGCTGGCGCGCCTCGCCGGGCTGCGCGGCCGCCGCCTCGCGCTCACGGCGGGCAACCTGCTCGCCCTGGTCGGCATCGTGGTGGTGATCGGCGCGGCGGCGATCCGCGTGTTCCCGCTGCTGCTGGTCGGGATCATCATGATCGGCATGGGCAACGCCGGGAACCTGCAGTCCCGGTTCGCCGCGACCGATCTCGCCCAGCCGCAGCATCGCGGTCGGGATCTGTCGGTCGTCGTGTGGGCGACCACGATCGGAGGGGTCGCCGGGCCCCTGCTGCTCGGCCCGGGCGAACAGCTCGGCCGGGCGATCGGGATGCCTGAGCACACCGGCTCCTACCTGTTCTCGCTGGTGGCGCAGATCGCGGCGTTCGCGCTGTACTTGATCGCGCTCCGGCCGGATCCGCTGCTCACCTCGCGCACGCTGCCCGAGACCGGATCCGTCGCGGCCGGCATCGAGCGCGTCGACCGCCCGGTCGCCGCCCGCTACGCGATCTTCGCGATCGCCGGCTCGCACGTCACGATGGCCTCGGTCATGGCGATGACCCCGGTGCACCTGTCGCACATGGCCATGGCCGGCGGGGTGATGGGTGGCATGCACGACGGCATGTCGATGGAGCTCGACGTCACCGTGCTCGTCGGCGTGACCATCGCGATGCACGTGGCCGGGATGTACGGGTTGTCGCCGGTGTTCGGCATCCTCGCCGACCGCTGGGGCCGGCTGCGCACGGTGCTGCTCGGGCAGGCGCTGCTCGTCGTGTCCCTCTGCTTCGCGATGTTCGCGGGGGAGACCACGTGGGGTGTGATGGTCGCGCTGATCCTCCTGGGCCTCGGGTGGAGCGCCGCGACTGTCGCCGGTGCTGCTTTGCTCACCGAGGCGTCCGCGCCCGCGCTGCGCACCCGCCGTCAGGGCCGCAGCGACTCGCTCATGAGCCTGAGCGCGGCCGGCGGTGCGGTGCTGGCCGGCGTGATCCTGCAGTCGTTCTCCTACGCGGGCCTCGCCATCGCGGCCCTCGTCGTGGTCGCCGCGATCGTCGTGCTGTCGCCGTTCGGGAAGCGATGAGAGGCACGTCGCCGGGATCGCGGTGATGCGCCGGGATCCGTCCTTATGAGACCGCTGAACATCCGGTATCAGAGCGCTGGTGCGGGTGTAGCGTCATGGGCGGTCCCGCGCCGCTGACCCGGCGGCCCGGGTGATCCGTCAACAAGGAGGTTGGCATGTCACGTACCAGGGCCCTCTTCGCCGCACTCGGCGTCACCGCGATGGCCGGAGCGACGGCGCTCGCCCTCGCCCCAGTCTCGTCTCCACCGCCCGCCGCGGCGAGCGTGGTGCCGTTCGCGGCGCAGGCTCCGGACAGCGCGTTCACCTCGCAGGCCGATTCGGACGGCGGGGCCATCGCCTGCCAGCGCCCCGCCCCGGACAACCGCGTCTCCACCACGATCCACTGCTACACGCCGGATCAGCTGCGTGCGCACTACGGCCTGGGTCCGCTCGCCTCCAGCAACGACGGCGCCGGACAGACGATCGTGCTGGTGGACGCCTACGGCAGCCCGACCGCCGCCGATGACCTGGCCTTCTTCGCCCAGACGTTCGGTGGACCTGCCCCGGACTTCGAGGCGGTCTCGCCGCTCGGCACGCCCGACTACAAGAACCCGACCGGCAAGGGCGTCGGGCAGTCCGGCCCGAACTCCGCCGCCGGCTGGGCCGGAGAGGCCAACCTCGACGTGCAGTGGGCCTACGCGATGGCGCCGAAGGCGCACATCGTGCTGCTGTCCACCCCGCCAGCCGAGACGCAGGGCGTGCAGGGCGTCCCCAACCTGATGAAGGCGATCGACTGGGCGATCCAGAAGTACCCGTCGGGGACGGTGTTCTCCATGTCGTTCGGCACCGACGAGCAGACCTTCGGATCCGCTTCCGCGGCGAAGACGCAGTTCACGAAGTTCGACCAGACCTTCCAGCGCGGCATCGCGAAGGGCGACACGTTCTTCGCGTCGTCCGGCGATGACGGATCCACCGGATACGTCCGTTCGCACCGCGCCGGCACGGTCGGATCCACGCCCGAGGTCAGCTACCCCAACGTCTCGCCGTACGTGACCTCTGTCGGCGGTACCCAGGTGCAGGACGGCTGGACGTGGAACCCCACCCAGGATGTGCCGTATCTCGCGAGCGGCGCCCGCAACCCGGCGTACTGGGCGTGGAACTCGGGCGGCAACACCGAGCCCGTGTGGAACGAGGGCGGCTTCCAGATCGGCACAGGCGGCGGCCTGTCGACCGTGTACTCGCGGCCGGCGTACCAGGACGGCGTCTCCGGCGTCGTCGGCGGTGCGCGCGGCGTGCCGGACCTCGCGTGGAACGCGGCGGTGAACGGAGGCGTGCTGGTCTACCACACGTACTTCCCGAGCACCGAGGGTCCCGCGGCGTGGGGCGTCTTCGGCGGCACCTCGGCGGCGTCCCCGCAGGCGGCCGCGGCGACCGCGATCGCGAACCAGGCGCGGGCCGCCGCGGGCAAGGGCCCGATCGGCGATCTGAACAAGGCGCTGTACAGCGCGTCGTTCGACCACTCGTCGGCGTTCAACGACATCGTTCCGCGCACCTACGGGACAACGCCGAGCGGGGTGCTCGACAGCAACCGGATGTGGGCGCTCGCCGATGACGGCTCGCTCACGCCGAACGCCGTGCCGGGCTACGCCACGACGGACGGTTACGACCTGACCACCGGATGGGGCGCGCCCATGGTGCCGGGGTACGTCGCACAGCTCGTCGCGCAGTGATTCCACGATCCGGGGCCGGGCGGGGTTCTCCCGTCCGGCCCCGGACCCTGCTCGGGAGGCAGGCCGCCCGCAACTAGAATCGAAGGGCTATGGCTACTCCCGATCCCCGCACCACGACCGCGTCCGGTGCTGACGTCCGCGTCCGCTTCTGCCCCTCGCCGACGGGTCTGCCGCACGTCGGCATGGTCCGCACGGCGCTCTACAACTGGGCCTACGCCCGGCACACCGGCGGCAAGATGGTGTTCCGCATCGAGGACACCGATGCCGCGCGCGACAGCGAGGAGAGCTTCCGCCAACTCGTCGACGCGCTGACCTGGCTGAAGATCGACTGGGACGAGGGCGTCGAGGTCGGCGGCCCGCACGGGCCGTACCGCCAGTCGCAGCGCGGTGACATCTACCAGGGCGTGATCGAGAAGCTCAAGGCCGCCGGATCCGTGTACGAGAGCTACTCGACGGCGGAGGAGATCGACGCCCGCAACGAGGCGAACGGCCGCGCGAAGCAGCTCGGCTACGACAACTTCGACCGCGACCTCACCGAGGAGCAGCGGGCCGCGTTCCGCGCCGAGGGTCGCCAGCCCGCGCTGCGTTTGCGTGTGCCGGATGAAGACGTCACCTACGTCGACCTCATCCGCGGCGAGGTCACGTTCCCGGCGGGATCCTTCCCCGACTTCGTGGTCGTGCGTCCGAACGGCGCTCCGCTGTACACGCTCGTGAACCCGGTCGACGACGCGCTCATGGGCATCACGCACGTGCTGCGCGGCGAGGATCTGATGCCGTCGACAGCGCGTCAGCTCGCGCTCTACGGTGCGCTCATCGACGCCGGCGTGACGACCTTCGTGCCGCGCTTCGCGCACATGCCGCTCGTGCTGGGGGAGACCGGCAACAAGAAGCTCAGCAAGCGCGACCCGCAGGCCGACCTGTTCCTGCACCGCGAGCGCGGCTTCATCCACGAGGGCCTGCTGAACTACCTCGCGCTGCTCGGCTGGTCGATCGGCCCCGACCGCGACGTGTTCTCGCTCGAGGAGTTCACGGCCGCGTTCGACATCGTCAACGTGAACCCGAACCCGGCCCGCTTCGACCAGAAGAAGGCCGAGTCGATCAACGGCGACCACATCCGCAAGCTCGAGGCGAAGGACTTCGCCGAGCGGATCCTGCCGTACCTCGCCGCCGCCGACGTGTTCGACGGGGAGCCGACGCACGAGCAGCTCGTGCTGGCCTTCCGCGCCGCCCCGCTCGTGCAGGAGCGCGTGCAGCTGCTCGGCGAAGTGCCCGGCCTGCTGGGCTTCCTGTTCTCCGACCAGGTCTCATACGACGAGGACGCGCTCAAGGGGCTGCCCGCGAACGCCGCCGAGGTGCTCACGGCATCCGTCGTGGCGCTCGAGCCGCTCGATACGTTCACGCCGGAGGCGATCCAGGATGCCCTGGCGGCCGCGCTGATCGACGGTCTCGGTCTCAAGCCCCGCGTCGCCTACGGCCCGCCGCGCGTCGCCCTGAGCGGACGCCGGGTGTCGCCGCCGCTCTTCGAGTCGATGGAGCTGCTCGGCAAGGACGAGACGCTCCGCCGCCTCCGCGCGCTGGCCGAGTTCCTGGGCTGACCCGATCGCGGGCCGGGGCGGGGGAGCGCGACGCGCGCGGGATCTCGCCCCGGTTTGGATCCCGGGATCAGCTCGGGTAAGCTTGACTCTCGGTGCGAGGCTCCGGTTTCGCCCTTGGGGTATGGTGTAATTGGCAACACGGCTGATTCTGGTTCAGTTGTTCTTGGTTCGAGTCCAGGTACCCCAGCAAGAAAAACCCCCGCTAAGGCGGGGGTTTTCTGGTTTAGGTAGGCGCCCGGTGGAAGGCGCGTGGGAGATATGTGGGATATCTCGTGGTTGAACTACTCGATCCCCAACTCTTTCGCTAGCGCCTCGACCTGCGCGCCACCGTCCTTCATCTGTGATCCGCGCCCCACTGCGATGGCAGACTTGGCGTACTCGGGAGTCGGGTTGTAACCGTTCCGAAGCAACAACTGCGCAGAAGCGCTCGCGAGCAGCGAGCTCGCAACTTCCAGCGACTCCGTGAGCCGATCTTGATCAGCGACCCCCGGCGTGTGGAACTGGCCCGGGCGCCACTCCACAGACGTGCCCTTGAACGTCTGCAGATCGAGGATTGCCCATGTCTTCCCGTGAGCAGCGGCACTCGCGGTTCTCCAGGCAGCTTCGCAGCGGTCTGGGTTCAAATCCCCGCGTTCGGCGGCCGCGCGGATCATATCCACGTAAGACGGCATCTTGTCCACAGAGGGGCCGTACTCCGTCCAAGACTGGGCGTTTCTCGCATGGAACGCTATCCGCTCATCGGTCTCGACAAGACTCTTGCCCTGGGCGCTCCAAGCCAGGCGTTGTTCCCTGAGGTCATCCCGGACAGCCCGGATGAGACGCGCGATCGCTTCGCCGGTGTTGCTGACGTTGGTGAGCCAAAGCGACTGTGCGGCTCCTTCCATCGCGGCTCGGGACAGCGTGTGGAACCACCGAAAGCCCTGGTGCGTAATCGGACCATCGACTCGGCGCTGGGTTGGTATCGCCACGTCTGCCCAGGCAAGCATGTGGTCTAGGCCTGAGCGCAGCCCTTCGCGGGCCCATTGGCTGAAGGACTCGCGCGGATACTGCTGATCCACGATCTCGGAGTCGCTTCCCGTGACAGGAATCACGCATCGGGCGTGCACATCAGCGATCGTCCTGACTAGGACCGCAATTTCTGCCCATCGCAAAAGGATGTCAGCTCGAACCAGAGTGGCATCACGCTTCATGAGACGATCATCGCGCACCGCGGAGGCAGATCTAGCGCGAAACTCGTTCAGTCCGGGCCTCGGTCTTGTCCTGATGGGGGAGAGCGGATCCACCGAGATGCGTGTTCCTGTTCCACTCTTCGGGATCAGCTCGAGCGGAGCTCGTCCGTGTCGTGGCGCCGAGTTCCCTTCCTGGTCTGAGACAGGCGCGCCGCAGAACCATCGCGTCGACATCCCCTGAGCAGACCTGTCCTCGTTAGTTGGACCGCTGACTTAGTATGGTTAGGATCTTCGTGAGCTCGCCCGCAAGCGACTCGGGATGATCGGAGTGGCGGTGAGCGCGGGAAGGTCGCCTGGGGCATGTGGCGGCCGTGCCGGCGCTGAGCGGCAGGGGGGTGTTGCCGCGCCGCCCGGAGTTCCCGTACCGATCGGGCGGTACGGGAACTCCT
Source organism: Microbacterium sp. 10L49 (assembly GCF_056395125.1). Classification (NCBI taxonomy): domain Bacteria; kingdom Bacillati; phylum Actinomycetota; class Actinomycetes; order Micrococcales; family Microbacteriaceae; genus Microbacterium; species Microbacterium sp. 10L49. The sequence goes on along the minus strand of NZ_JBFTIW010000001.1, from coordinate 753,830 downwards.
CCGCACGCGAGCGCGCGGCACGGGTCGCGTCATGCCGGCGATCACGGCATATCCGTGACAGGAACCTACGATGTACTGGGTTCGGCACACGGCCGACAACGGAGTGGCCCGGGAGGCGCGATGGAGGCGAAGGCCGCGAAGCGGGCCAATGGTGTGGAGACGCAGCGAGCCCTGCTCGTGGCGGCCGGCGCGGTGTTCTCGCGGATAGCGTACGCGGAGGCCCGACTGAAGGACATCGCTGAAGAAGCGGGCATCAGCCAGGGGTCTCTGTACTTCCACTTCGGGAACAAGGATGACGTGGCGCGCGCGGTTCTCACTGTTCAGCAGGGGCGCATGGCCCAGGTGCTCGCCGACGTGCAGGCCCGTCCGGGTTCGGGTCTGGACAGCATCCTGGGGCTGTTCGAGGGCCTCGCCGAACTGATCGCGACGGATGAGCTCGTGCAGGCGGGGATCCGCCTCTCGATGCAGCCCGCGACGGGGTTGGAGATCGACTCCAGCACGCCCTACACGGCATGGGTCGATATCGCGGCTGCCGTCGTGCGCGACGGGGTCGCGGACGGGTCGATGTCAGCCGATCTCGAGGTGCGTGCGACGGCCGAGCTGTTGAACGAGATCTTCGTCGGTGCGCAGGTCCTCTCCGGGCTCGAGGACAAATGGGCCTCCCTGCCGCGTCGTGTCGCCGCGGCGCAGGCGGGAATACGGATGCTGCTCACGTCATCCCACCGACCGGAGTGATCGTTCCCGACTGAGGTCGGGTCACGGAACCGAGGGCGCCGTGCAGGTCAGCCCCGGCTGATACACGCCGTAGCCGCGCCCTTCCGGATCCATCGACATGCCCACGTAGTTCTTGTAGAACGCGACGTGCGCGGTGAAACCGGTGTGCACGTGCATCATGTCCGTCGGATCGTCGTACTCGGCGTAGGTGCCGAGCAGCGCCGCGCGGACGGGCTTGCCGGTCGCTGTCGCGAGCTGGGCGGCGAAGGCCGACGCGTTGGCCGCGCAGAACACGTACTTGAGGAACTTGAACTTCGTCGTGATCGTGGAGCGCGACGGGAACGGCGTCTTCAGGATCGGCAGCAGGAAACCCTCGATGTAGTCGACGTCCTCCTTCACGACCCGATCGAGCGTCAGTACGGTGTTGTCGCCGGTGCCGCTCGTCGCGTAGCCCTTGGCGCCTTCCATCGCCCACATCGCGTGGTGGATCACCCGCGGGAACGCACAGCCCCAGAGCCAGGAGAAGCCGTCCGTCGCGAACGCCGCTTGGAACAGCGTGAGCGCGGCGGCGTCCTGGGTCGGCGCGACGAAGTCGTACTCGCCCCGGGAGTCCTTGTCGTTCGGATCCCGCTGCGTCGGGCCGAGCGTGGCCGTGATCGTGGTCGGGGCGCCCCCCGTGGACGGCACCGGGATGATCGGGGCACGGTCGTTGAAGCTGTTGACGAGGATGAGGCCGCCCATCCAGCCATGTCCGAAGAAGCTCACCTCCTGCAGCGTGCCGGGCGCGTTCTGGCCGATGTCGCGGATCGCGGCGTACAGGTCCGTGATCGACATCACGCTGAACTGACCCGGCTTGAACCCGGTGCGGCTCACCCCGGCGGAGTCGGTGAACGTGCCGATGCTGGAGCGGCCGACGGCCCCGAACGTCGCCACCACGCTCGAGGTCTCGGTCTTCGTACCGCCCGGGTAGGTCACGTCGATGCGGGTGACCTGACCGGCGCGAACGTCCATCATGAGGAATCGGAGATCCGCCTTCGCGGTGTTCTGCCGCGTGAGGTACTTACGGCGGTTCGTGGCCAGCACCTGGAAGTCGACCCCCTGGAACTCCCAGTCCACGCCGGCCATGATGATGTGGTTGCGCATGTCTCGGCCTCCTGCCGGTCGTCGTCCGCCACGGGACGGACGAGGCTCAGTTGGACGGCTGCCAGTCCTCTCCGACCTTGGTCCAGGTCGGGAGCGCGTCGTCCGCGCGCAGCTTGGCGAGGGTCGTGGGGAGCCGCACGAGCCACGGGTCGCCGACCGGCACCTCGTCGCCGGGCGCTCCGGTGGCCTCCTGGATCTCCTTGACGATCGGCACGTACAGCGAGCTGGAGATGTCGGGCGCGGGTCCGCCGTTCCAGATCTCGCCGGTCTCCAGGTAGTGCACGACCGCGGCCTCGAAGCCGGGACGGACCGGGAAGACCACGCGACCAGCGCCCGCTCTGAGGAAGTCGGCGAACTCGGTGTCGACGTCGTCGAGCAGCATCCGGTGCGACCAGGCGGGCTTCCAGCCCCAGAAGTACGGGTAGAAGAAGTAGACGATGTGCTCCCACTCGAAGGCCTGCTCGAAGAAGCGCACGTACGGCATCTGCTGCTCGCTGCGCGGCAGATCCGGCTGCGGGTAGCCCTCGACGGAGGTCTGCAGCGCGCCGAACGCGTCGAACTGCTGCGCGGTCAGCAGGGTGAGGCACTGCTTGCGCAGCTCCGTCGTCACGATCCTCGAGTTCCACATCGGGTTGCGGCCGGAGATGACCACGCCGGCGGCGGCCGCCGCCTCGTCGAGCTGCGACTGGTAGGCCTGCTGCTTCGCGAGGTATCCCTGGGTCAGCGCGGCGTGCGTCTTCAGCTGCCAGGCCGTCATCGCGCGGGCGGTGCGCTCGCAGAAGATCTCCACGGTCGCCGCGAAGTCGCGCAGCTTCCAGCCATAGGTGGCCACCGACACCGTGCCCACCTCGCCGGCCATGTCGACGTAGGTCGCGTCGGCGAACACGTTGAGCGCGTTGTTCCCGATGAGCAGATACCAGGCCGCCCCCGAGTAGGTGTTCCATGCGGCCGTCCACAGGGCGTACTTGGCCTGATAGCCGTCGTCGATCGCGATGTCGGCCGACTTGCTGAACTCGTACGGATCCTGCGGAACCGTGCCGTCGAACGCCTTGCTGAACGTCTTCACCGGCGGGGGAGGAGCTTCGATTCCGGTGACGTCGTACTGATGCGCCCAGAACGCGTAATTGCCCTCCGTGACCAGGGTCGGGGTGAGCGTGAACGGCACCGGTGCGGTGAAGGTCTGTCCCTCGAGTTTGCCCTTGGTCTGCGCGACGATGAAGGCGGTGCCAGGCTCGGGCAGCGTGACGTCGAAGAGCATCCGCTTGCCGTAGTTGTAGACCTGCGCCTGCAGCACCTTGTCCACCCACTGGTACACGCCCGAGATGTTGCCGGCGCCCTTCGTGTTGTCGAAGCCGTGCGAATAGCGCTCCTCGAACTCGTTCAGCGTGGTGGTGGTACGTCGCTCGAGCACGCGGTCGACGACCTTGCTGACGGAGCGAGCGACGACGTCCTTGCTGAACTCCGAGGCCTGCTTGGTCGACTCCTCCGACGAGTGGTTCGTGGCGAAGTCGGCGTTGGCCTTCACCTCCACGAACGGGCCGTACTTCGCGTCCACGGACAGGCCCGCCTTGAACTGGGTGTCGTCCTTGATCGTGGAACTGGTCTCACGGCTGAGCGAGAACCGATCGGTCGACTGCGTGTCGCGCTCCTCCTCCTTCGTCGTCTCCTGCTCGGTGAGGATCGTGGTCTCGGTGCGCTCGAGACGCCGTGTCTCGCGGTCGAGGTGCTCGGACTTCAGCACGTTCTCCACATGTGCGAGCTCGCCGCCCTCGTAGCGCAGGACATGCTCCTTGACGAGCAGCAGGTCGCCCACGCCGACGGGGCGGATGGATCCGTGCCCGGTGGGCATGCCTGTCGCGGGGTCGCCTACGAGATCGGATGCTCCCGGGGTCTGCACCAGGGCGCTGCCCACGAGCGAGACGGCGGAGACCGCGGAGATCGGCACGGTGAGCGACGTCAGCAGAGATCCTCGTGCCTCGTCCAGCGTCCGCAGCATGACGGGCAGCGGGGTGACGGCGACGTCGAGCGTGAGCCCCCGCAGGGTGCTGCGCACCGCGGCGGGCAGCTTCTGGACGGTGGACGTGTCCAGGACCCAGGGGATCCCAGGGGTGACGGATCCGGAGTTCTCCGTCTCGGTGCGCGCAGCGCTCGTACGCGCTGCGCCGCCGGCGTCGCCCGCCGCCCGTGCGGTGCGGGTCCGCGGCTGCGGCGCCTCGGAGCGGGTCTGGGCGGCGAAGCCGGAGGCGGAGAGCCCGCCCAGCGCGGCGATCGCGCGGTCCAGACGGTCGATCTCGGCGCGGATCCTGCCCTCGTCCGGGCCGGTGGGCCTCGGCCCTGGGTCCGTCGACGGCGGCTCGGATGCTGGCCTGTCCGCCTTCGGCAGGCTTGCTGGCATGACGAGCGGGCGCACGGCGATCTCGGGGTCGCCGTCTGCCGTCCGGGCGATGACGTCGAGACCCTGCGCGACCGTCGCGAGACCGCGCGCATCGGTGCCCGAGGAGTCGGAGAGCGCCTTCGCGGCGATCAGCGTGTCCTCGACGCGCTGACGGTACGCGGCGAAGTCCCCTCCCGACACCACCGCCGTCGATGCGCGTCCGGTCGCCGCCAGGATCACCGCCTCCGCGTCGGCGTTCGACATACGCGATACCCCGAGTGCGGCCGCGACGGCGCGGGCCGCGATGCCCAGCGGGTCCTCGGTGACCGTACGCACCGCGACGTCGGACTGGAGGAACGCCTTCGCCGATCGTCGGAGGGCGGGCGCGCCGTCGCCGATGTCGATCGCTCGGGCGTCGAGCGTGTGCACATCGGTCGTGGCGGGCAGATCCGCCGGACGCATCACCATGAAGCGGAACAGCTCGTTCATCCTGATCACCCTGATTCTCGTCGTGCTGGGATCCAGCGATGACAAGGAGCACGCGGCGCCGCTCCTGATACAGGACTCGTCCTCCGCGCGGCGATCGAGGCCGCGGCCGGCCTCTGGTTCACACCCTCCCGAAGACCTCAGGATCCACTGGGCGCTGCGCCCGCGGGAGCTTCGCGACCACGAGACGGTAGGCCTCGGTGACGAGCTCCTCGACGAGGCCCCGCTCGAGGCTGCCGTCGGCGCGCAGCGTGATCCAGTGCCGCTTGTTCATGTGATAGCCGGGGATGATCGCGGGATACGTGGCACGCAGGGCCTCGGCGTCCTCCGGCGCGGACTTGAGAGTCACGCCCGTGCGGGTGGACGGCGAGAGCGCCATGAACATCAGTCCTCGCACGCGGAAGACGTCGACCTCGGGCCCGAACGGCTGGTCCACGGTGACGCCGGGAAGCTCCTCGGCACGCGCCTGCACCCAGTCCTGCATGTCGTCGCCTGTCATGCGCTGAGCCCTCTCGTCCGCAGGATCCGAGCCCGGATCCTTGCACCCATCATGCCGCGTGCGGGAGACACTGAGCCGGAGTCGGTTCGCGCTGCGCCCCTGTACGCGCCGCGGATTTCGGCGGATCATGGGGCGAGGGCCGAACGAACGGGAGTCGAGCATGTCCGAGGACCAGGTCGCCACGTCGAGCATCATGATCGATGCGTCCCCCGACCGCGTGTGGGAGGTGCTGACGGATCCGGACGCGGTCCGGGAGTTCATGTTCGGGACGACGGTCGTCACGGACTGGACGGTCGGGGCGCCGATCCGCTGGCAGGGGGAGTGGGAGGGGCGCGCCTATGAGGACAAGGGCGTGATCCTGGAGGCCGAGCCGGGGCGGCGTCTCGTCTGCACGCACTTCAGCCCTCTCACGGGGAAGCCCGACATCCCGGAGAATTACCACACGCTGACCTGGACGATCGCGGGGGACGGCCCGGTCGAGTTCACGCTGAGTCAGGACAACAACCCCGACGAGGCGGCCGCCCTGCACTCGAAGAGGATGTGGGACAGCCTCGTGCGTGCGATGAAGGACATCGCCGAGCGGCAGGGCTGAGCACCGGAACCGGAACGCGCCGGGGATCCGTTGCCCTCGGTCCAGAAAACGTGCCATCCTCGGTACCACGTCAGCACCGATGCTCCGAGCCGTCCTGCGACCCGCCCCACCGGTGACCACGGGTGAACGACAGGGGGATCGCATGTCGCAGACCGATGCCGGGAGTCTCATGCACGCCGAAGACCACGGCGCGGAGCACGATGCGGAGCAGGCCGGGTACAAGAAGAGCCTGAACCGCCGACAGGTGCAGATGATCGCGATCGGCGGTGCGATCGGCACGGGCCTGTTCCTGGGATCCGCTTCCCGGCTGCACAGCAACGGCCCCGCCCTCGTGCTCAGTTACGCGTTCGTGGGCGTGATCGCCTACTTCCTCATGCGCGCGCTCGGCGAGCTCGTGCTGTACCGCACCACCTCCGGCGCCTTCGTGTCGTGGATGCGCGAGTTCTTCGGCGAGAAGGCGGCGTATTACACGGGCTGGATGTACTGGACGAACTGGGCGCTCACCGGCATCGCCGAGCTCAGCGCCGTCGGCCTGTACATCCAGTACTGGTGGCCGCAGATGCCCACGTGGGCCACGGTGCTCATTGCGCTCGCCGTGGTGCTCGTGGTCAACCTGCTCTCCGCGAAGGCGTTCGGCGAGTTCGAGTTCTGGGCGTCGGTGCTCAAGGTCACCGCGATCATCGTCTTCCTCGTCGTCGGGATCGTCGTGGTGGCGTTCAGCTTCGACGTCGGAGGGCATCGCGCGGGGATCCAGAACCTCTGGTCCAACCCCGGCGGATTCTGGCCCTCGGGTGACGGCTTCGCCTGGTACGGACCGATCATCGTGATGTCGGGCGTCGTCTTCGCGTACGCCGCCATCGAGATGGTCGGCATCGCGGCGGGTGAGATGGAGGATCCGAAGCGCGAGGTGCCGAAGGCCGTGAACGCGGTCATCGTGCGTATCGGCGTCTTTTACTGCGGTGCGCTGCTGCTGCTGGTCTGCATCCTGCCGACGAGCGAGTTCACTCCGGGCATCAGCCCGTTCGTGACCGTGTTCGGGCGGATGGGCATCCCCTGGATGGCCAACGTGATCCAGGCGATCCTCATCGTCGCGGCGATGTCGTCGCTGAATTCGGGGCTGTACACGACCGGTCGCGTGCTGCGCAGCCTCGGCATGGCGAAGCAGGCTCCGGGCTTCACGCTCAAGATGAGCCAGTCCGGCGTCCCCTGGGCGGGCATCGTGATGACGGCCGTCGTCTACGTGTTCGGATCCATCCTGAACGCGGTGAGCCCCGATGCTTTCGAGATCGCGCTGGAGGCGGCCTCGATCGCGGTGGTGTTCACCTGGGGCACGATCTTCATCTGTCAGTTGCGTCTGCGAAGACTCAGCGACAGGGGAGTGCTGCCGGCGAGCACGTTCCGCGCACCGGGCACTCCGTGGACGAGTTACCTGGGCCTCGCGTTCCTCGTGTTCGTGATCGTCGGCATGGCGATCTCGGGGTGGCAGGCCTCCCCGTACTTCTGGCACAAGACCGGCTTCGTCGTGGTCGTCGTGGGGATCCCCGTGCTGCTCGTGATCTTCGAGCTCGGCTGGCTGATCGTGAAGGGGAAGGTCGCCGCGCACACCGACGGCCGGATGCTCAGCAAGTGGACCGACACGGGCCTGCGCTATCCGCCTCGAGAACCCGGCCCGCGCACCGAATCGATCGCCGCCCTCGGCACCGTGCAGTTCGACGTGCACGAGCGCGATGAGGACGAGGACGACGACGGCATCGAGATCGGTCCCATCGAGATCGAGATGCACGAGTGGGACAACCTCGAGGAGCCGGACAAGAACCCGCATGAGGGCGGCTCGGACAAGAGCGAAGGGAGCCGGTGACATGCGCCGCCTCAGCCTCGTCGCAATGGGCCTCGTCGCGGTCTCGATGCTCGTCGCCGGCTGCTCCTCCGCGACCCCGCAGAACACCGGTGACAACAACGCCACCGGATCCGCGACCCTCACGATCGGCATCGCGGACGACCTGCCCGGCGTGAGCCTCAAGACGGACGCGGGCTATGCCGGCTTCGACATCGACACGGCGAACTACGTCGCGGGCAAGCTCGGCGTGCCGACGAAGAACATCACATGGCAGCGCATCGACCAGGATGAGCGGGTGAGCGCGCTCACCTCGGGCAAGGTCGACCTGGTGGTTTCCACCTTCTCGATCACCCCGGAACGGGAGAAGGAGATCGCGTTCGCCGGCCCGTACTTCGTCGCGCACCAGGATCTGCTCATCCGCCGCAACGACGAGACGATCACCGGTCCGGAGACCCTGGATGGGAAGAAGGTGTGCGCGGCCGCCGGCACGACCTCGATCGACTACCTTACGTCGCACTATCGGGGGAAGATCACCGTCGTGAAGGTGCCGTCCTGGTCCGAATGCGTTCGTGATCTGGCGGCGGGCACGGTCGATGCGGTGTCGACCGACGACCTCATCCTCGCCGGCTTCGCGACACTGCCCGAATACAAGGGCGTGCTGCGCGTGATTGGCAAGGGCTTCACGGATGAGAACTACGGGGTCGGCCTGAAGCAGGGCGACCACCGGCTCGACACCGTGCGCACCGCGCTCAAGGACTACATCTCCTCCGGGGCATGGAAGAAGTCGCTCGACGCGAACATCGCCCCGTCCGGCTACGCGATCCCCGCGCCGCCCACTGTGAAGTAGAGGCGGCACGGCGACGCCCCTCCGCGCGGGATCGAAACGGAGGGGCGTCGTGAGCGCTCAGAAGACCGGGGTTCCCGCGCGCGTGAGCTGCCAGTTCACGACGTGGAAGTCCTTCGGGTCGATCGTGCCGGCCGCCGAGGCGTAGGACACGATGGCCTCACGGATCGCGACCTGCGCGTTGTAGACGACCGGCGCGGTCGCGATGTGCGGGAAGCCGCCGCCGCCCGACTGGCGGTAGTTGTTCACCGCGACCACGAACTTCTGCGCCGGGTCGACGGGCGCGCCGTTCCAGGACAGGTTCTGGATCCGGGATCCCTGCGGCTGCGCGATGTCGACGTCGTAGGTCACTCCCGAGAACTGGTCGTAGTTGTAGTCCGGGGTGTTCAGCGCGTTGGTCCAGCTCGCCGGATCCACCGGGGCGCCGGGGGCGACCTGCTGGAAGTACTTCGCCGAGTACTCCAGGTAGTCCTTGATCTGCGCACCGGTGAGCACCGAGGCCATGAGCGTGTTGTCGTAGATGTACAGCCCAGCGACGTCGCGGATCGTGACCTCCCCGGCGGGGAATGTCGCCTGCCGGTTGAAGGGAGCGGCGATCGACACGATCGGCAGCGATGCCTCCGCCGTGCCGGCGATCGCCTTCGTCACGGTGTCGACCTGCACCTTGTTGACGTAGTCGAGGATCGCGGTGTCCTTCCAGCAGGACTCGGCGGCCGACAGCTCCTCCGTGGAGTTCGCCACGGGCTTGTTGACGTACGCGACCACGGCGTCGTGCTGCGCCTGGATGAGCGACACGAGGGCAGGATCGTCCTGAACCGTGTTCGTGTTGACGTTCGTGGCCTTCTTCGAGACCACCGTCCACTGCCCCTTGACCTGCTGCAGCTCGATGTCGAAGACACTCAGGCGCTGTCCCCAGCACATCGGCTCGCTGAGCACGACCTGCTGTCCCGTGGTGGCGTTGGTCACGAACCGCTGCGGGATGTCCTTGTGCGCGTGGCCGAACAGGATCGCATCGACACCGGGCACCTGCTCGGCGATCAGTGCCGCGGCGTTCTCGTTGGGCAGCGCGTCGCCGTATGACGAGGTGCCGCTGTCGCCGGAGTGCACGCTCACGACGAGCACGTCGACGCCCTGGTCGCGGATCACGGGCACCCAGCGCTTCGCTGTCTCGACGATGTCCAGCACCTCGAGCTTGCCGCTCACGTTGGCCTTGTCCCAGATGACGATTCCCGGGTTGGTCAGGCCGAGCACGCCGACCCGGATCGGCTTGGCGCCCTTCGGGTGCAGCGTCTTGATCGTGTACGGCGTGTAGGCCGGCACGGTGGTTCCCGTGTGCACGGCGTTCGCGCCGAGCACCGGCGCATTCATCTGCGAGATCCACGTGTCGAGGAAGTCGAGGCCGTAATTGAACTCGTGGTTGCCCAGGGCCACCGCGTCGTAGCCGATCGCGTTCATCTGCGCGGCCATGGGGTGGATCGCGCCGCTCGTGGTGATCGGGTCGACGGTCGCGTAGTAGAAGCCCAGCGGGGTGCCCTGGATGGTGTCGCCGGCGTCGAAGAGCAGCGTGCGGTCCCGCCCGCGATCGGCGCGGATCTGGTTGACGACGCTGGAGACGCGGGACAGGCCGACGACGTTGCCGGCCTTGTCGGTGTACTCCGCGTCCTTGTAGTAGTCCCAGTTGACCGCATGCGAGTGGATGTCGGAGGAGCCCATGATCGTGATGGTCACGGACTTGCCGACACCGCCTGCAGCCGCGGACGCCGAATCGGAGCTGGTGGCGACCCAGCCGGCCGCCGCGAGGGCGCTCGCCGCGGAGACGCCGGTCAGGAATCCGCGCCGGCTCAGCCCTGAGCGTCGCTCCTGCTCGATGTCATCGGGGACGGCGCAGGAGCACCACCGGGGCTGCGGGGCGTCGGCGTGGCGGTGGAGATGTGTTTCATCTGTCATGAGGACCGATGCAACCATGCCCGGGTGACGACGACAACAACGCGCGCGTTAACAATCTCCCATTGCGCGTACGAGCGGATCCGGTTTCGCGGCGTGCTCAAGCGAGCGGCGGTCGGCGTGCGGACGCGGCTTCCGCGGATTCTCGCCCCGCCATCGGTCCGCACGCTCCGAAGACGATCCCATCCGATCCGCAGACGGCTCCGAACAGAGGGTGAGCGGCACCGTGCCGCACTCGAGGAGGAGCAATGCGTTCGTCACCGAACCGTCTGATCGCCGTCATCTTCGGCGCCGTCTACATCGTCGTCGGAGCACTCGGCTTCGCCGTGACCGGAGGAGTCTCCTTCCTGGCGACCCAGGGAGGAATGCTGCTCGGGATCTTCATGGTCAACCCGCTGCACAACGTCGCCCACCTGCTCATCGGCGCCGCACTGCTCGCTGCGGGCCTCGCGTCCACGCGTGCGGCGAAGGGCGTGAACACCGTCGTGGGGGCGGCATACCTGCTGCTCGGCATCGTCGGATTCTTCCTCGTGGGGACCGCGGCGAACATCCTCGCGCTGAACACGTTCGATCACTTCCTGCACCTCGCGAGCGCGCTGCTGCTGCTCGCGGTCGGGCTGGGCGTCGAACGCGGCGCGTCCCGCGAGGCGATGGCCTGAGGTCGTCGTGCTGCGCAGCTGGCCCGCGCTCCTCGCCTGGGGCGCGGGTCTGATCCACTTGGCGATCGGGGCCGCGGTCGCCCGCGCAGATGGCGATGGGAACGCCATCATGCTGCTGACGCCGATGCTCGTGGTCGGAGCCGCGGAGATCGCCTGGGGTGTCGCCGTGCTCCGTGCCGGGCGGATCCGCGGGGGAAGAGCCGCAGCGGTCGGCGCGATCATCGCGGTGCTGATGGGGGCTGTCGCCCTCGTCGGAGGGGCACCGGTGATCGCGGTGGGGACCTCGTCTGCGCTGGCCATCGCTTCGGGAGCGATGGCGGCGCGGATGCGGGAAGCGGGGGTGGCCCGGACCGGCAAGGGGGAGGGGCCGGTCCGAGCCTCCCGGTCGCGGGCGGCGGGGGTGGCTGTGGGGGCCCTCCTCGTCGCTGCGCTCGCGATGCCGGGCTTGGCGCAGACCGATGCCGCGACGAACGGGGATCCACACGATCGTGGGGTCGGTGCAGATCTGCCGCTCGTCGATCCGCACGCGCACCACTGAGCCACGGCCCGGGGTGCAGACGAGAAGAGACCCTCGCCGGGGCGGGGGCCTCTTCTCGTGCGACGTCGGATCAGAAGACGTTGGACTGAAGCCACGCGAGCGGGTCGATGGCGCTGTCGTTGATGTGCACCTCGAAGTGCAGGCAGGATCCGACCGTCCAGCCGGTGTCGCCGACCCGGCCGATGAACTGACCCGCGGTGACGCACTCGCCGGCCTGGACCGCACGGCTGCCATAGGTCATGTGCCCGTAGAGCGTGGAGACGGCGTTGCTGCCGCTCAGGGACGGGTGCGCGATCTCGACCGTCACGCCGTAGCCCTGGTAGCTCTCGGACGAGAGCGTGACGCAGCCGTCGGCCACGGCGTAGATGGGGGTGCCGATGCCGGCGGCGAAGTCCTGGCCCATGTGGCTGCGCCCGGTGCGGGCGGCGCCGAAGCCATCGGTCAACGTGTACGAGCCCGCGGCCATCGGGTAGATGACCTGACCGGGCTTGGCGATCGAGGCGACGCCGGTGCGCTCGGCGGCGGCGGTCGCCGCCTGCATCGCGCTGAGCTCGGAGGGCGTGGTCGCCGTGAACGTGCCGTGCACCTGCACATCGGGAAGCACATCGCCTGCGGCCGTGAACGACTGTGCGCGGATGTCGGCGGATGCGCTGTTGGAAGGCTTGGCGTCACCCGCATGCACCATGCCGAGGGCGGGCAGCGCGGTGCCGACGACGAGCGCCGAGATCGCGAGGGCGGCGCCGGTGCTGCGCCCGATGTTCTTGGCGCCACGACGGGGACGCGTGCCGGCGGGGACGATGTGCGCGGGGGCCGCGGAGCGGGTCGCCGGCTCGGGGGCCTGCGGGGGTGCGGGCACGCGCGCCTGGGGTGCAGTCGGGTCGAACAGCGGCTGCGGGGCCGGCTCGGCCGGGGCGCTCGAGGTGCCGGCGGGTGCAGAGGTCTGCGCGGACGTGGTCGCCTGTGCGGCGGCCTCCCTCATCTCCCGGCGCGAACGGGGCGCGGTGGTGCCGACGGTCGCGGACGGGGCTTCTGTCGTGCGGGCAGAGGGGTGCGCGGTTTCGGGGGCTCGCGAACTGATGATGTGCTCCTCGGGCAGCGGAGGGGGTGTGACGTCTCCGCCATCGGGGGGAACGGAGGGGTGTTACAACTCCGTAATAATACGGATCGTTCCTGAGAGTTCCATACATTGGCCGTCAAACGCCGTCTCGGCGTGGCGCGATCGGAGCACGTCGTCAGCGCCCGCCGCCGCGGTTGGTGATGGTCTGCGCGAGCGCCAGATACTCCTTCGGCGTGGCCTCGGGAAGGTAGGCCTCGCCGATCGCGAGCCCGATGGCCGCGAGCTTGGCCGGATCCGCATAGGCCATGTAGATGGTCTCGTAGCGCGGGTTGAATTTGCTCTTGAACCGGAACAGCGACGTGAACCCGTAGGCGGGCTCGAGCATCTCTCCGAGCCAGCCGAGCAGGCGGGTCATGACGGTCGGATCCGGGGCCTGCTCGCCGGGCTTGGTGGCCAGCGGTGCACCGGACAGGCTGAGTGTCTGTGCGCCCTGCTCCTTCATGTGCAGGGCCGCCGAGGCGATGATGAACTCCATGATGCCGGGCATGGATCCGTCGCTGCGGCGCATGAAGTCGATGGTCCAGCCGGTGACCTTCCCGTCCGTCCAGCTCGGCAGCCAGCTCGTGGTGGCCTCGATCCCGCCGTCCTTGTTGAGGGCGAGGAAGATGCCGACATCGGAGTCCTTGAGCTCCTCCATGCCGCCGAGGGTGAAGCCCATCTCCGGCAGCTTCTTGTGGGCGACCCACTCCTCGCTGACGGCGGTGATCTCCCGCGAGTAGCGGGTCGGCAGGTCGTTCCACGTCGACCACAGCGTGGTGATGCCCTCGCGTTCGCCGCGGTTCAGCGGCTGGCGCACCTTCTGCCACGCCTTGCCGGCGAGCTCGAAGCCCGGCAGGTCGATCACGGTCTCCTCGCCGACGGACATGTACTGCCAGCCGAAGGACTGGAAGATCGGCAGGTAGCGCTCGTGGAAGCTGTAGAAGCACGCCGACCAGCCCTGGGACTCGCAATAGGCGATGAAGGCCTCGACGGTCTCACGCTCGGCTCCCTCGGCGCACACCGGATCCGACACCGTCAGGGCGACCTTGCGGATGACGCGGTATGCGACGGCACCCCGACCGTCTGCGGTGAACCAGTAGCTGTTGCCGGCCCAGGTGCCCATGAATCCGAGGGTGCCGCCGCCCCCGTCGCGCAGCAGCGCTCGGAACCGCGCCTCCTCGACGACGGCGCGGTCCACCTGGGTGGCGCGGAACAGCCGCACGCTGGCGACGATGAAGACGATCCAGAACGGCACGCCCACCCACTGGTAGACGAACAGCGCTGCGCCGTCGATCGGTATCCCTGCATCGGAGATGGCGGGTAGCAGCCCGCTGGAGACGAAGGGACGCACCATGTCGGCGAGCAGCTCGCCCACCGACGGCTGGCCGTCCAGGTAGTTGTCGCCGTCGATCAGCCCGATGGCGAGATAGAGCCCGGCGAACACAGCGAACGCACCGACCACGGTGAGGATGAAGTGTCGCACGGCGGCGGGAGGCGCGGCGACGCGGAAGTGCCGCCGGGTGAACAGCAGCAGGGCGATCACGCCGATCGGGACGAGGACGGCCAGGACCATCGCGATCCCGTCCTCGATGAGCAGGGCGCCGCGGAGCTTGTCGTCGAGCAGGTCGTTGATGCCCACCGACGTGGCCGTCAGCAGGGCGATCACGGCGTTGACCGCCAGCGCCATGATCCACGCGGCGCGGCGGCCCGTGCGCAGCCCCCAGGCGGCGACCAGCGTGAGCACCAGTGGGACGAGGCTCACCAGGAACGGCCCTGGGCCCGAGTTGAGGATCGCGTCGGCCTGGCGCACGCAGTCGGCGGTGAAGTCATCGACGCAGGACTTGGGCATGGTGGCGGCCTCGATCGGGGAGAATCCCGAGACCACGAGCCCGAGCGGCGAGTACCAGGCGCCCGAGATCAGCACGATGAACGGCCCGAGTCCCGTGGCGCCGACAATGGCCGCGACCAGGGTGCGCACCTCGCGATGGGAGCTGCGATGCCAGGTCGGCCGTATCGCGCCGCGCGCCAGCACGAGGCCGAGGAGCAGCCCGAGCGCCCCGGAGATGAGCCGGAACACGCTGTCGCTGTCCGCGGCGTACAGCGCGAACATCATCAGCAGAGTGAAGCCGACGACGCGGATGCGGCGCTGCCACAGCGCCGGGGCGAGGGCGCTCGCCGCCATCAGCATGCCGACGGTGCCGATCGTCGGATCCGCAACGGCGTCGTAGCTGGCGAGCAGGCCCCATTGCGAGCCCCACGAGACCAGCAGCCACTGGCCGCCCAGGCCGATGACCATCGCGAGGACGCCGGTCAAGAAGAAGGTCCACGCGGCGCGGACGCTGCCGAGCTTGCGCTCCGCGTACGCGCCGGCGGTCAGGATCAGCAGGATCGCGAGCACCCCGCCGATCACCGAGTCTCCGAACAGCAGCGCGGTGAGCGGGGTCCACCAGTCGCCGTCCTCGATCGTGGTGCTCACCGATGCGGCGAACTCCTGCGGGAACCGTCCGAGGAACGTCCCCGTGACGAATCCGGCGGCCAGCACGACCAGGGCCAGCGCCGCGCTGAACGGATTGCGCAGCAGATACGTCAGCACAGCGCGGATCCAGCGCGGCGTCTCGCGCGGTGCAGACGGGGGAGCGATGGTGCCGGCGGGGGCGTTGTCAGAGGCGGTCATACGCTGCTCTCTCTGCGATGATCGCGCGGTTCGTGCCGGATCCGCGCGGTGGCGGGCGGCCACCCCTTCAGAGTGCCCAACCTCCGCGACGTTGTACAGCCGGGCTGTCAGCGCGGCGCGGCGAGCCCCGAGCCGTCGCGGCGTTCGAACACGAGCTGCGTCTCGGTGGCGCGGACGACGTCGTGCACCGTGATGCGCTCCAGCACGATGTCGCGGAGCGCGGCCGCATCGGCGACGGCGACGTGCACGAGGAAGTCGTCGGCACCCGCGATGTGGAACACCTGCAGCACGCCCTCGGTCGTCTCCAGTGCGTCGAACAGCGCCTCCACACCGGTCTTGCTGTGGTTGCCCAGCCGCACCCGGATCACGGCCTGCACCGGGCGGCCGAGCGCGGCAGGATCCAGTTGCAGGCGCAGCCCGAGGATCACACCCCGCGTGCGCAACGAGCGCAGCCGGAATGCACAGGTGGAGGCGGGGATCCCCAGCGCGGCCGCGAGCTGCTTGATCGGGGCGTCGGGGTGCTCGGACAGGGCGGCGAGTATGCGCAGATCGAGGCCGTCGACGCCGTGCTGCTCCGTGCTCAAGATCCACTCCTCGTATCGCCCGTTTGTTGTGCTGAACACAAGACTGACATCATCTGCGGATCCGTGCAGCAACGCAGATAGCAGTTTGCTGTGCGTGGAGGGATCCTGTGTGCATGAGCGACGACGATTCCCTGCGTGACATGCCCCTGCGTCCCGAGACCGTCGCGGTGCACGCCGGCCGGGCAGACCTCGCCGCCCTCGGCGTGCACGCCGCGCCGATCGACCTCTCCTCGACCAACCCGCTGCCCGACATCGCGCACGGCGGCGACTCCTACGAGTCGATGGCGACCGGCGGGCAGCCGCTGCCGGACGGCGGCAACGTCTATGCGCGGCTGTGGAACCCGACGGTCGCGCGCTTCGAGGAGGGCCTCGCGGAGCTCGAGCACGCCGAGGCGGCCGTCGCGTTCTCCAGCGGCATGGCCGCGATGACGGCGGCGATCCTGTCGCACACCATGGCGGCCGGCAAGCACCACATCGTCGCGGTCCGTCCGCTCTACGGCGGCACCGATCACCTGCTCGACTCCGGGCTCCTCGGCGCCGAGACCACGTTCTGCGCCGAGCACGAGGTGCACGCGCACCTTCGCTCCGACACGGGCCTCGTGGTCGTCGAGACGCCGGGCAACCCCACCCTGGACCTGGTCGACATCGCCGCGGTCGTCGCACAGGCGGGTGATGTGCCCGTGGTCGTCGACAACACGTTCGCGACCCCGCTGCTGCAGAACCCCCTGGATCTCGGCGCCGCCATGTCCTTGCACAGCGCGACGAAGTACATCGGCGGGCACGGCGATGTGATCGCCGGCGTCATCGCGTGCTCGGAGGAGACCGCGCGGGCGCTGCGTCGCGTCCGTGCGATCACCGGTGCGCTGCTGCATCCGCTCGGTGCGTACCTGCTGCACCGCGGGCTCGCGACGCTGCCCGTGCGCATGGAACGGCAGCAGCGTTCCGCCGAGCGCGTCGTGGCGTGGCTGGCCGAACACCCCGCCGTGGCCGAGGTGTTCTACCCCGGCATCGGCGACGAGCGCGGTCTCATCCCGCGGCAGATGCGCGGCGGGGGCGCCATGATCGCCGTGCGCCTGCGGGACGGCTATGACGCCGCCGAGGCCCTCACCGGTTGCGTACGGCTGTTCACGCACGCGGTGTCGCTCGGCGGCGTCGACTCCCTCGTGCAGCACCCGGCGGCGCTCACGCACCGGCCGGTCGCGGCGGAGGCTCGTCCCGGTGCCGACATCGTTCGGCTCTCGATCGGGCTGGAGGATCCGGAGGATCTCATCGGCGATCTGGCGCAGGCGCTGGCCAGGATCGCCGTCCGCGCGGAGTGATGTCCGAGGCACCCGGCAGACTTGGCGGGTGACCGGAATGAGAACCTTCTGGACAGCGCTGCCCACGACCGGGCGCTGGCTGCTGTCGACCGTCGCGATCCAGACGCTGGGCCGCGGGCTGACCCTCCCCTTCACGATCATCTATCTGCACGAGGTGCGCGGGTTCGACCTGGGCGTCTCCGGTGCGCTGATGAGCGTCATCGCCGTGACGGGGCTGGTGGTCACCGCACCCGCCGGCACCCTGATCGATCGCTACGGCGCCCGGCGGATCCTGCTGGCGGGCCTCGCGTCGATGATCGCGGGCTGCACCCTTCTCGCGTTCGCGACATCGCCGGTCGTGGCGGCGATAGCGCTCGTGCTGATGGGAGTGAACTTCGGCGTCTCATGGCCCGGGTTCAATGCGCTGATCGCCACGATCGTCGCCGGTGAGCTGCGCCAGCAGTACTTCGGCGTGAACTTCGCCCTGATCAATCTCGGCATCGGCGTGGGCGGGATCCTCGGCGGCTTCTTCGTCGACGTGCACCGGCCCGAGACGTTCGTGGCGATCTTCCTGATCGACGCCGCGAGTTCGCTGATCCCGATGGCGTTGCTGCTCGGGCCGCTGCGGCATGTGCGCACGCATGCCGAGCCCGGCGACGAGCACGAAGAGCCGGCGGAGGGGTACCGGCAGATCCTGCGCCGTCCGGCGGTGCTCTGGCTCACACTGCTGACCTTCCTCGCGGTGTTCATCGGCTACGGGCAGATGGAGGGCGGGTTCCCGGCCTTCGCCCGCCAGGTGTCCGGCGTCTCGACGCAGGTCATCGGCTTCGCATTCGCGGTCAACACCGCCGTCATCGTGCTTCTGCAGTTCGCCGTCCTGAAGCTCATCGCCGGACACCGACGCACCCGCGTGATGCAGGTGATGACCCTGGTCTGGGGGTTCTCCTGGGTGCTGCTGGGGCTCACCGGCTTGCTGCCGAAGACTCTGGTCTCAGCGATCGGCGTGCTGCTGTTCATGGGCGTCTTCGCCTTCGGAGAGACCATGCTGCAGCCCACGGTGCCCGCGATCTGCAACGATCTGGCCTCCGACCGCAGCCGCGGGCGATACAACGCGATCAACGCCGCGGCTTTCCAGGGCGGGGCGATCGCCGGGCCGATCGCGGCCGGCATGCTGCTCGGCGAGGGGCGTCAGATCTGGTTCATCGTGGCGATGGTGGCGGGTTCCCTGCTGATCTGCGCTCTGACGATCGCGCTCGAGCGGCGGCTGCCCGCGGCCGCGAACGGTGTGCCGCAACCGGAGGAGATCGCGGTGCGCGAGGCCTGAACGCGCGTGTGCGTGCTGCGCCCGGTCGCAGCGGAGAACACCGTTGCGCGGTCGCAGCGCTGCCTCCAGGATGGGGAAGTGCAATTCGTTCGGATCGATAACGATCCCGCGACGAGCGCGCGCGGCGGTCGGTGACACAGGCGAGGACGATGACGTTTGCGGTGAGGCGGGCGCGGCAGCAGACCGCGCGACTCGTGCTCGTGCTGCTCGCCGCCGGACTCGTCGTGCTCGGCGTCGGGGCGACCGAGGCGCTGTCGGTCCGGCTCGTGGGCGACGGTGTGCGCCAGGTTGCGGAACACGCCGAACCGGGAACGCGCGTCACGAAGGTCACGGCGCTGCGTGCGGATGATCCTGACGCGCAGGACCGCGCCGTGCGAGCGGCGATCACGAAGGCTTTCGCCGGCGCACCGATCGCGGTCAGCCGGATGGCCGTGAGCGAGATCTCGGTGGGCAACCCCGATGCGGTGCAGGCGATCGGCGGGGAGGGCATCGCTGATCGCGGCGAGCTCGTCGACGGCGAGTGGCCGAGACGCTCCGGCGAGGCGGCCGTGCTGGCGGCCGCCGCGGAGACGCGCGGGTGGCGGATCGGCGATCGGATCCCGCTCGGTCCGGATGCGTCCGGCGGCATCGTCGACGTCACCGTGGTCGGCACCTGGACGGCGAAGGATCCCGCCGATCCGACCTGGGCGGGAGACCCCGCGGTGGGTTCCGGCGATTCCGAAGGCGCGGCAGGGCCCGTGCTGATCACTGCGGACGACATGGCACGGCTGTGGACCACGCCGACAATCACCTGGACCGTCCAGCCGACCTCACTGACCGCCGACAGGCTGGACGGATACCGCGCGGGCCTGGCCCGGCTGGTACAGCTTCCTGCCGAGGTCGACGCGGACAACAGTTCCAACACCGCGGTCGAGGGCGCGCTCGGCGACCTGCTGGACCGCCAGACTCGGGCGGTCGCGGTCGCCCGCGGCATGATGGCGGTGCCCACTGCGATCATCGTGGCGCTCGGGGCGATCGCGATCGCCGTGATCCTGACCGCACTGGCGGGAGCCCGCCGGGAAGAGCTGCGTCTGATCCGCGCGCGCGGCGCCGCAGCCACCGGCGTCGCCGCTGCGGCCGCCGGTGAGGCCACGGCGGCGACGGGCATCGGCGCCGTCCTGGCGGTGATCGCCCTGCTCCCTGCCGGAGTTCTCGGCGCCTCGACGATCGTGGCCGCCGCGCTCACCGTCCTGATCGCCGCCGGTGCCGCCGCCTTCACCGCGGTACGTGCGTCCGCACCGGCGGCAGCGGCGCGATCCGATGCCGGTCGGGGGATCATGCTGGCACTCCTGCTGCCGGCGCTGGTCGTCACGGCTCTGGCGGGGTTCGCGCTCTGGCAGCTCTTCACGCGGGGCGGCGTGGTCGCGGACGACGGCACCGCGGATCCGGTCGCATCGGCCGCCGGTGCCGCATCGCTGCTCGCACTCGGCCTGCTCGTCCCGGCGCTCGCCGTGCTCGTCGCAGCGATCGCCGAACGCGTCGCCCGCCGGGGTCGCGGCATCATGCCCGTGCTGCCGCTGCGCCAGATCGCGCGCCGGGCGGGTATCGCGGCGGTCGCGATCCTGTGCCTTGCCCTCGCCGCGGGATCCGCGACGATGGCGGTCGGCGTGGGCCCGCTCGCCGCCGCTGTCGACCACTCGGCCGTCCGGGCCGCGCTCGGGCTGGATGTCCGCGCGTCCGTCGGTGCACAGCAGGCGGTGCCGCTCACCGCAGCGGAGACCGCCGCGCTGCCGACGGTCACCGTTGCCGCCGAGGTGCTGAGTCGGGACGCGGAGGTCGGCGCGGACACCGTGGCATTCGTCGCCGTCGACCCGTCGGCCGTGGCGCTGCCCGCGGCGGACCGGGCGGCGCTCACAGCCGGATCCGGTGGCCGCCTGCCCGTGGCGATCACCACGGCTCTCGCGCAGCGGCTCGGCGCCGCGCAGGGGACGCGGTTCGCGATCACGCTGCGACCCGAGGGTGCGCGCCTGGAGGCTGAGGTGTCCGCGATCGTTCCAACGATCGCGGGCGTCGGATCCGGCCCCGGGATCCTCGCGGACCGCACCGCCGCCACGTCGATGGCCGAGGGGCTGCCCGCCAACGAGCTGTGGGTCGCGACCTCGGATCCGTCATCCGTGGCCGCGACGATCCGCTCCCGGGCGAAGACCCCGTTGCGGATCCTCACCCCCGCCGCGGTGAGCGACGCTCCGATCACGGGGTCGTCCGCGATCCTGCTCGCCCTGGGATCTGCGGCCGCCGCCCTCCTGGGCCTGCTCGGCTTCCTCTCGGCCGTCGCCGCGGATCGGTCCCGCCGCACGGAGGAGCGCACCGCGCTGCGCGCCCTCGGGCTCAGCACCGTACGACAGCGGTCCGCGAGGTTCGCCGAGGTGACGGGCATCGCGATCTTCGGCGCGCTCGGCGGCGTGGCGGCGGGGCTCGCCGTCGTGGCCGTGGTGCTGCCGGTCATGTGGGGGAGCGGCTCATGACGCGCCATCCCGCCGCGCCCACGGTGATCCTGCGCACCGTGCTCACTGCGCCGCTGCTCTCCGCTTTCCTCGTGCTCGCGATCGCCGCGCTGACGTTCGTGGGCGTGCTGGTGCCCGCGCTCATCGACCAGGCCCGCACCGCGACGGTGCAGCACCAGATCGGCGGGATCCCCGACGTGGGTCGATCCCTCACTGCGGCGTACTCCGGCATCGCCGGCCTGGAGGGGACGCCGACAGTCGATGCGTGGTCAGGGCCCCTGGGCGTCGTCGCAGCGGCCCGGGACAGGCAGCCCGAGCCGCTGCGGAGCGTTCTCGGCGCTCCTCGGATGATCGGCGCCTTCGGCGCGACCGGCCTCTTCGCCGACCGGGCCGTTCCGAAGAACCTGGTGCAGCTCGTCATGGATCCGGGGCTCGCGCGGCGCAGCCTGCTCGTGCAGGGCGAGTACCCGAAGAGCACGGATCCGGCAGAGGGGATCGAAGTGGTGCTCACGGCGCAAGCGGCCCGGGCGCTGGACTGGAAGGTCGGCGAGACCCGGCACCGGCAGGATCTGGTCGTGCGGCTGACCGGCCTGGTGGCACCGAACGGCAGTGACGAGCTCGACTGGAAGATGTTGGTCGGCTCGGTCGAGCCCGCCATCAAATACACGTCGGACGGCGACATCATCCTGCAGACCGTCGGCTTCATGGCGCCGGACGAGGCGGGGATGCTCGGCGAACTGCGTGCGGAGACCTCGACCTTCTCCTGGATCCCCGTGCACAAGGAGGCGATTGATTCGGGCAGTGCCGCGAAGGTCGGCGCGCAGCTGCGACTTTTCCTGGCGAACCCGATACACGTCGGGGCGGTGGGCTCGTTCTATGACCGCGGGTTGGTCTACGTCACCCCGGTGGCGGATGCGCTCGATCGCGGAGTGGCGAGGGCTGATGCGCTCGATGCGGTCGTCGCGGTCGCTGCCGTGGGTCCTCTCGCGGTGGCTGCGGTGGTGCTGAGCCTTGCCGGACGGCAGCTGGCACTGCGTCGCTGGCGGGCCGCCGCGCTCGCCCGCGCCCGGGGCGCGTCGTTGTCGCAACTGTCCGCGGTCCTCGGCGGGGAGGCGCTCGTGCTCGGGGCGCTCGGCGCGGGAATCGGGCTGGCGGTCGGGGCGGCGCTGCGGCCGCAGGGACCGCACGCTCTGGCCTGGCTGGTGGCAGCGGTGCTGGTGCTCGTCCCGGCCTGCACCGTGCCGCTCACCGTCATCGCGGACCTGCGCCGTGCTGAACGCCGTGACGGGAGTGGACAGCGGGCGCGGCCGTGGCGGCGCATGCTCGCAGAAGCCGTCGTCGTGGTGCTCGCCGTCGCGTTCGCCGTCCTCCTCCTGAGCCGTGGCGAGGCGGTCCGGGCGGATCCGGTGATGCTCGCGATGCCGGTGCTGATCGGCGCGGTGGGCGCGGTGGCGGTGCTGAGGCTGCTCCCGCTGCTGCTGGACGGGCTGCACCGCGCCGCCGGGCGCCGCACCGGGCTGATCGCTCTTCTGGGCCCGGCCCGGGCTCTGCGCGATGCCGCGCTGCGCACCGCGCCGGCGCTCGCCGCCGTGATCGGCATCGCGGTGGCGGTCTTCTCGGTGTCGTTCGCGGCGACCGTCTCGGACGGCATCAGCCGCACGGCGCGGGACGCCACCGGCGCGGACGTGGCCGTGTCGATGCCGTACTTCGAGGACGCGCAGATCGAGGCCGCACGGAAGATCCCCGGCGTCGAGGCGGTCGCGACGCTGGACGCCGACGAGATCGGTCAGGGCGCCTCGTCCGGTGCTTCCGACCGGGTGCGCGTCTATGCGGTCGACCGGGATGCCTTCGCGCGAGTGCAGCGGGGCTCCGACGGCGCCCTGCCCCTGCCCGCGTCGCTGGCGTCGGCATCGGGTGGATCCGTGCCGGTCGTCGCCTCGGAACAGCTGCTCGCGCAGTTCGGCGACGCGCTCACGGTGAACGGGCACGCGGTGCAGGTCGTCGCGCGCACCGCGCAGCCGACGCCGTTCGGGAGCGCGGAGAAGTGGGTGATCGTCGACCGTGCGAACATCGACAGGCTCGGCGTCGCCTCGCCCCTGGTCACGAGACTGTTCGCCTCCGTGGCGCCCGGCCACGACCCGCGTGCGGTCGCGAAAGCGCTGACGGCGCGGCTCGGCGCGACAGCCACCGCCACGACGGCCGAGCAGATCATCGCGCAAGCGGCCTCGGATCCGGCGTCGTCCGCGCTGCGCGTCGCGCTGTTCGTCGCGACGGCGATCGTGGCGATTCTGCTCGTCTTCGCCATCATGCAGACACTCCTGCTCGGATCCACGGCGCGCGCCCGGCTGCTCGCGCTGCTGCGCGCCGTCGGGTATCCGCGGCGGGCGGAGCTGCCGCTCGTGGCCTGGGAGGTGGGGCCGGCGCTCGTCGTGGCTCTTCCCGTGGGCGTCGTCTGCGGCCTCGCGATGTCGTGGCTCGTGGTCGGGGCGCTGGACCTGCGTGGTTTCACGGGAGGGCAGAACGCCCCCGCGCTCAGCTTCCCCGTGATCTGGCTGGCCGCGACGGTGCTCGGCTTCGCGGCGGTCACCGCGGTGGCCGTGCTCCTGGCGACGGCTGCGGCGATGCGGCTGCGCAGCGCGGATGCGATCAGGGTCGCGGATGACGAGGGATGACGGATGACGGCCGAGGAGAAGGACGCCCACGGCGACGAGGACGAGGGATCATGACCGCACGGAGAGGGAGCTGGCGATGACCGATGTCGACATCGCATGCGAGGGACTGGTGCGCATCTTCACCGCCAAGGGCGTGGAAGTGCAGGCGCTGCAGGGCCTGGACCTGCGCGTGGGGGCCGGGGAGATGGTCGCCCTCGTCGGCGCCTCCGGATCCGGCAAGTCCACGCTGCTCGGCATCCTCGCCGGGCTCGACGCGCCGACCGCCGGCAGCGCCCGCGTGGCCGGGCACGACCTGGTGACGATGCGCGGCGCGGAGCGACTGCGCTATCGCCGTCGCAGCGTCGGCTTCGTCTGGCAGCAGTCCGGGCGCAATCTGGTTCCGTATCTGACAGCGCGGGAGAACATCGCGTTGGCGCACGGCGTCGCCCGCACCGTGCCCGCGGGGGAGCGCGCCGGTCGCGCGCAGGCGCTGCTGGAGCTTCTCGACGTCGCAGAAGTGGCCGACCAGCGGCCTGCACAGCTGAGTGGGGGCCAGAAGCAGCGCGTCGCGATCGCCGTCGCGCTCGCGAACGAACCACGCGTGCTGCTCGCCGACGAACCCACCGGCGAGCTGGACGAGCGCACCAGCGCTGATGTGCTCGCCGCGATGCAGGCCGTCAACACCGAGCACGGTGTCACGACGCTCATCGTGACGCACGACGCGGCAGTGTCCGAGCACGTCGACCGGACCGTGCGGATCCGCGACGGCCGGACCTCGACCGAGACGCTGCGCAGCACCCACACCGACGACGCGGGGCGCGAGGTCCGCACCGCGCAGGAGTTCGCGGTGCTCGACCGCGCCGGCCGCATGCAGCTGCCCGGCGAGTTCGTGAGTGCGCTGGACCTGCGCGACCGTGTGCGCCTGACGCTGGAGCCCGACCACGTGCGGGTCGCGCCGAGTGCGGCGCCCCCGCAGGAGGAGCAGTCATGACCGAGGTGCTGCGCGCGGAAGGGCTGACCCGGGTGTTCCCCGCGCCGGGCGGCGATGTCACCGCCGTCCGCGACGTCGATCTGACGGTCTCGGCGGGGGAGCTCGTCGTGATCACCGGGCGCTCCGGATCCGGCAAGACCACGCTGCTGACGATGCTCGGCGGCCTGGACCGGCCGACCAGCGGACGGGTGCTGCTGGATGAGCACGATCTCAGCGCCGGCGACGCGAGCCACGTGCTGGGGGAGCGGATCGCCTCGATCTTCCAGACCGCGGGTCTGCTGCCGGTGCTCTCCGCAGCGGAGAACGTCGAGGTTCCGCTGCGGATCCGCCGCACGCCCGTGGCCGAGCGCGAGCAGCGCGTCGCCCGGGCGCTGGAGGCGGTGGGACTGGCGGATCACGCACGGCAGCGCCCGGCCGAACTCTCCGGCGGGCAGCAGCAGCGCGTCGGGATCGCCCGCGCACTGGTGATGGATCCGGCAGTGCTGATCGCGGATGAGCCCACCGCGCAGCTGGACAGCGAGACCGGGGCGCAGATCATGGATCTCATCGCGGGCCTCGTGCACGAGCGCGGCACCGCCGCGATCGTGGCGACGCACGATGCCGCCATGCTCACCCGCGCGGACCGGGTGCTGGATCTGCACGACGGCGTGCTGCACGAGCTCGGCCCCCGTGCGCTCGCGGCGAAGACGGGGCACCGCTGACCGCACCGGCCGTTACTGACAGCGAGACTGCATCTGAGTCACGAGACTGCAGTTCTGCCACGCAGTCTCGTCGCACAGATGCAGTCTCGCGGATCCGAGGTGCGTATGGAATCCGTGCATAATACTTGTGCACAGATTCTGTGCGTGCAAGCATGAGGGCATGGACACTCCGGAACACCCCGTCGGCATGCGCCTCGACGAACGCGCGGTGCGTGTGCTCGCCCATCCGCTGCGCTCCCGCCTCCTCGGTGAGCTGCGCGTGCACGGCCCCGCGACCGCGACCGAGCTCGCTGCGGCGCTGAGCACGAACACGGGAGCGACGAGCTACCACCTCCGCGCCCTGGAGGACGTCGGTCTCGTCGCCGACACCGGCGATGGCGCCGGGAAGCGACGGATCTGGCGAGCCAGCACCGACTACCACTCCTGGAGCAACTCCGACTTCGCCGACGACGAGGACGCGCAGGCCGCGTTGGGCTGGCTGCGCCGCGACTACGTGCGGCAGTTCGCCGCGCGTGCCGAGCGCTGGCTCGACGCTGAGGGCTCATGGCCCGCAGCGTGGGTCGACCGCCTCGGGCTGGAGGACGTGCTGCTCACGGTGACGCCGGATCAGCTCGCGGAGTTCCACACCGAGTTCGAGGCGCTGGCCGAGAAGTACCGTCGCATCGGGGAGGGCGACCGGGCGTCGCGACGGGTGCACGTCGTCGTGCAGACCACGCCGATCGACCTCGACCCGCCGGAGGGGTCGTGACTGCCGGCGTCGCAGGCGCCGCGGCCGGAATCGCGATCGCCGCGGCGCAGCGGCGTCTGCTCCTGCTCTCGGCACTGCGCTGGCTCCCGGTCGGCGTGACGCTCGGGGTGACGGTGCTGCTGCCGCTCGAGCGCGGCCTGTCGATCGCCGAGATCGGATCCATCCTCGCCATCCAGGGTTTCGTGGCGCTCGCGCTGGAACTGCCCACCGGGGCCCTCGCCGACACGCTCGGCCGCCGACCGGTGCTCGCCGCGTCCGGAGTGCTCGCGGTCGTGGCCGCCGTGCTCTTCCTACTCGCCGACTCGTTCGCGCTGTTCGCCGTGTCGCTGCTTCTGCAGGGCGTGTTCCGCGTGCTCGACTCCGGGGCGCTGGAGGCCTGGTTCGTCGATGCCGTGCACGAGCACGATCCGCACGCCGAGGTGGCGCGCCCCCTCGCACGCGCCGCCACCGTGCTCGGCGTCGCGATCGCCGGCGGTGCGCTGGTCGGCGGCCTCCTGGTGGCGTGGCACCCGCTCGCCGGACTGTCCGCGCTCGTGGTGCCGCTGGTCGTGGCGATCGGACTGTACGCGGCCTACACGGTCCTCGTCATCGCGCTGGTCCGGGAGCCTCCTCAGGAGGGGGCTGAAACGATGCGGGTGCTCCCGGCCATGGCGCACGCCGCGCGGCAGGCCCCGCGGACGATCGCGGACGGGCTGCGCCGCGCGGTGCGCTCCCGGGTG
Source organism: Microbacterium sp. 10L49 (assembly GCF_056395125.1). NCBI lineage: Bacteria > Bacillati > Actinomycetota > Actinomycetes > Micrococcales > Microbacteriaceae > Microbacterium > Microbacterium sp. 10L49. Next base: position 726,931 of record NZ_JBFTIW010000001.1, on the reverse strand, counting down.
CTGGCGGGTCTCGTGCTCGTCGAGGTGTTCTGGTCGGTCGCGATGATCGCCTTCGAGACGCTCACCCCGGTGCAGCTGGAGGACCTGCTCGGCGGAGAAGCGGCGGCCGCCGCGGTGTTCGGGCCGGCATCGGCCGCCGCGTGGGGCTTGTTCGCCGTCGGATCCCTGCTCGCCAGCAGGCTGAGCAGCGTGATCGGAGTGGCCTGGACGGCGATCCTGAGCCGGATCCTGAACGGAGCCTTCGTCGTCCTCATGGGGCTCTCCTCGGGGATGGTCGGCCTGCTCATCGGCTACGGACTCACCTATCTCGCGCACGGCGCCGCCGGCCCCATGCACGCAGCTCTCCTGCACCGCGAGGCGGATCGGTCCACCCGGGCCACGGTGCTCTCGTTGAACTCCATGGTCTCCGGCGGCGCATACAGCATCGGGCTGCTGGTGCTGACCGCGTTCGCCGGAGCGACGTCGGCGGCGACCGCGACGATCGTCGCCGGGGCGTTCAGCATCCTCGGCGCGGCCTGCTATCTGCCTGCCCTGCGCCAGGAGAGGGCGTCCGCTGTTAGCGTGAGCGGATGATCACCCGTGCTCCGCTGACCGCCACACAGGTGGCCGAGAGGATGTCCCGCGGCGAGAGCAATGTCATCGACTCGCGCACGAGCCGCAGCTTCGGGGAGATCTTCCGGGCGAACGCCTTCACCCGCGTGAACGGCATCTACCTGGTGATGTTCCTGCTGATCCTGGGCACCGGCTACCTCATCGACGGACTGTTCGGACTGCTCATCATCGTCAACAGCGTGGTCGGCATGGTGCAGGAGATCCGGGCGAAGCGCACGCTGGACCGGCTCGCGCTGCTGAGCAAGGCTCCGGCCCGCGTGGAGCGGGCCGAGGGTGTCTCGGAGATCGATGTGGAGCACCTCGTGCTCGACGATGTCGTGCTCGTCGCCGCGGGAGATCAGATCCCGGTGGACGGCGAAGTGCTCGATGCGACGGGCTTCGAAGTGGACGAGTCACTGCTCACGGGGGAGTCGGAGCCGGTTCTCGCCGGAGCCGGATACGAGCTCAAGTCGGGCAGTTTCGTCGCCGCGGGATCCGCGAGCTTCCGCGCGACGGCCGTGGGCGAGCACGCATACGCCGCGCGGCTCGCCAAGGAGGCCTCGGAGTTCCGCAAGCCCTCCTCGCAGCTGCGCGCCGGGATCGACCAGATCCTCAAGTACGTGACCTGGGCGCTGATCCCGGTGGGCGTGCTCACGATCATCAACCAGATCTGGGGGCATGCACAGGACTGGCGCAGCGCGGTACGGGGGCTGGTCGCCGCGCTCGTGCCGATGGTGCCGGAGGGCCTCGTGCTGATGACGAGCGTCGCCATGGCGGTGGGTGTGATCCGCCTCGGCCGTCGGCAATGCCTGGTCCAGGACCTGCCTGCGATCGAGCAGCTCGCCCGGGTGGACGTCGTGTGCACGGACAAGACCGGGACGCTGACCGAGGACGGCATGCGGGTGGGGGCCGTGGAACGGCTCGGCACCGACGGCGCCCGCATCGAGGCGGCGCTCGCTGCGATCGGGCGCGCGGAGGGCAAGCCCAACGCCAGCATGACGGCGATCCTCGAGCACGTGGGCGACGTGCCGGCTCTTCCGGTGCAGACGTCGATCGCGTTCTCCTCGGCGCGCAAGTGGGCGGCGATGCAGACGGCGGATGCCGAGACCGGCGCGGTGGAGAGCTGGGTGCTCGGCGCGCCGGACGTCTTGCTGTCTGTCGGCGACGCCGCCCGCACCCGTTCCGACGCGCTCGCCTCGGAGGGGCTGCGCGTGCTCGCTCTCGCGCGCACCGCGTCCGCCTTGCCGGGCGCCGAGGCCGCGGGAGACGGTCTCCCCGACGGACTCACCGCCACCGCGCTCGTGATCCTCGACCAGCGGCTGCGCGCCGAGGCGCCGGGTGCGATCGCCTACTTCGCGGAGCAGGACGTGGCGATCAAGGTCATCTCGGGCGACAACGCGGCCGCGGTGGGCGCCATCGCCGCCGAGGCCGGCGTGCCCGACGGGCGCAATGCCGTCGACGCGCGCACGCTGGATCCGGAGTCCGCGCAGTTCGACGCGGAGGTGCAGGGCCGCACGGCGTTCGGCCGGGTCACGCCCACGCAGAAGCGTGCGATGGTGCATTCACTGCAGGGCGACGGTCACGTCGTGGCGATGACCGGCGACGGGGTCAACGACGTGCTCGCGCTCAAGGACGCCGATGTGGGCGTGGCGATGGGATCCGGCTCGCCGGCCGCGCGCGCCGTGTCGCGCATCGTGCTGCTGGACAACTCGTTCGCCACGCTGCCGCACGTGGTCGCCGAGGGGCGCCGCGTCATCGGCAACATCGAGCGGGTCGCGACGCTGTTCCTCACCAAGACGCTGTACTCGATCCTTCTGGCGCTGCTGGTGGCCGTCACCGCGGTGCCGTTCCCGTTCCTGCCTCGGCACGTCACGCTCATCGCGTGGTTCACGATCGGGATCCCGGCGTTCTTCCTCGCCCTCGCCCCGAACACGGCGCGCGCGCAGGACGGCTTCGTGCGCCGCGTGCTGGATGCGGCGGTGCCGGGCGGGATCGGCGCCGCACTCGCGTCCTACGGTGCGTATCTGACCGCGCGCTCGGTGTTCGGGACGGGGCACGCCGAGGGCAAGCTGACCTCGTCGACGGCGTTCCTGGCCCTCGTGATCGTCGCGTTCTTCGTACTGATCAGCGTGGCTCGCCCGTTCCGGCCGTGGAAGATCGGGCTCGTCGGCGCCATGATCGGCGGCATGCTCGTCGTGATCCTCACCCCGTTCGGATCCAGGGTGTTCGACGTCGATCTGCATGATCCACGGGCGGTGCTGATCGCGTGCGCGTTCGGCGCCGCAGGGATCGCCGCACGGTTCGGCGCCAGAACCGTGCTGCGCGCGATCTACGGTGCCGTGTCCCGCCGCCGGCAGCGGCGCGAGGCGGCCGTCCGCTCCTGACCTCGGGGGCGCGGGCCTACTCCGCGCGGGCGAGCACTGCTCGTCGGGCCGCGCGTATCCGGCTGACGTGCGCACGCTCGGCGAGCGCCGCCCCGATGCCGCCCACCTGCCGGGCGAGATCCTGTGCCTGCCGCTCCACGAGCGCGTGGAAGAGTGCGGCCGCGACGAGACTCAGGGGGATCCCGACCAGGCACGCGAGCCACCACTGCTCCGCGCCGAGCAGGTAGCAGAGCGACGCCAGGATCGGGGCGTGCACGAGGTACAGGCTGAACGACACCTTCCCCAGCCACTGCATCGTCCGGGTCTCGAGCAGCCGGTGTGCGCCTGGCCACACGATGGCGAGCACGACGAGCAGCGCGGCGCCGGCACCGGCGAGCGCCCACAGCACGTCCGCCACGATCGTGCCCCCGGTGAGCGGACGCGCCAGCCAGCTTGCGATGAGCAGGACCGAGGCGGCCGCCGCAAGCCAGGGGAGGGTCCGGTGCACTCGCGGTCGGTCGGCCCAGGTCTGCAGATCCGCGAAACGCACGGCGATCAGCGTGCCGAGCAGGAACACGGGCAGGTAGGCGAGCGCGGAGTTGCCCGTCGTGCGTCCCAGGAACACGAGGACGACGGCCAGCGCGGCCGCGGGCATCGCGAACCGGCGCACGCGCAGCGCGACCCAGAGGTACAGCGGCAGCAGCAGCGAGAAGAACAGCTCCCAGCGCAGCGACCACAGCACGTTGTCGATCGGATAGTCCGATCGCAGCAGGGTCATCTGCGAGAGCACGTCGCCGGCCGACACGCTGGTCGCCTGCGCGTCCTGCATCCACGAGTCCTCGGGCATCGTGGACGCATCGCGCGGGATCAGCTGGACCAGCAGCGCGGCGGAGCCCAGTGCGGCGATCACCGGCACGTACAGTCGTACCAGGCGCGCCGGGTAGTACCGCGCCCAGGAGAAGCCCGTCCGCAGCGCGGGCAGGGCGACGACCATCCCGGACAGCACGAAGAACACCATGACGGCCTCGGATCCGGCCAGCAGCAGCTTGAGCGGGGACTGCGTCAGCAGGGCCCAACCGGCAGGATCGATCCATGGCTCCGCGATCAGCGAGGCATGGTGGATGAGGACGATCCCCGCGGCGAGACCGCGGAGTCCGTCGAGAGACCTGATCCTGCTGTTACCGTTCCGTGACATCCCGTTCCACGGTAGGGACCGAGTCTGGACGCCTCCTGGATCGCGCCTCAGAGCCCGCAAAAGGGGCGGGTTCAGTCCTCCGCGACGACCACGACCTCGCCGCCCGTGAGCGCGACGAGCTCCGCAAACGACAGGGGCATGACGGTGTGCGGGGTGCCTCCGGCGGTCCAGACGATGTCGTAGTCGCGCAGCGCGGCGTCGATGACGGTGCGCACCGGAGCGGGGTGGCCGACCGGCGCGACGCCTCCGATGGCCTGCCCCGTCACCTCCCGCACGGTCGCCGCGGGCGCCATCGCCACCGACTTCGCATCCACGGCCTCAGTGAGCAGGCCGAGATCGACGCGGTGCCGGCCGCTGGTCATCACGAGCAGGGGCTCGCCGTCGGCGAGGAAGAGCAGGCTGGAACCGATCGCCCCGACCTCGCAGCCCAGTGCCGCGGCGGCCTCGACGGCAGTACGTGCGGAATCGGGCAGCTCCCGCACCTGCGCAGCGAGGCCCGCGGCGCGCACGTGCTCCTGCACGATCCTGCTCCGCTCGGGGAGGGCGGCGGTCTGCTCTGTCGTACGACCAGGCTGCTCTGTCATGCGACCATGCTGGCACAGCGTCCGCGCGAGGAGGCACCGGCTCGGGGCATGGAACGATGGAAGCATGAGCACCGCCAACCTCACCCGCACCGAGACCGCCGCGCGATCCGCGGCGGTCGACCTGCACCGCATCCGGCTCGAGCTCGACGTCACCGGCGCGCTCGACGCGGCGAACACGGGGTTCCCCGTGACGACGACGCTCGAATTCGATGCGACGACCGCCGAAACCTGGGCGGACTTCCTCGGCGAGGCCGTGCACGAGGTCGTGGTGAACGGGCAGTCCCGCGATGTGGAATGGGACGGCGCGCGGATTCGTCTCCGCGGTCTGGTAGCGCACAACACCGTCGTCATCCGCGCGACCGGCGCATACAGCCGTTCGGGGGAGGGGCTGCACCGGTTCGTCGATCCGGTCGACGCCGGTGTCTACCTGTACACGCACGACGAGCCGGCCGACGCCCGGCGGTTCATGGCGTGTTTCGAGCAGCCCGACATGAAGGCGGCGATCACGGTCGTGGTGACCGCGCCGGAGGGCTGGGAGACGCTGTCGAACCAGTCGCCCGTCGCCACCAGCACCCGCGACGGAGCGCAGACGGTCGAGTTCGCGCCGACGCTGCCGCTGTCCAGCTACCTGACCTGCATCGCGGCGGGTCCCTATGCGCGCGTGTCGTCGGAGTGGCGCCGTGACGACGTCGTCGTACCGCTGTCGGTGCTCGGCCGGGCGTCGATGGCCGAGCACCTCGCCGCCGACGAGATCCTCGAGGTCACGCGGCAGGGCCTGGACTTCTTCGCCGAGGCGTTCGACTTCCCGTATCCGTGGGGCAAGTACGACCAGATCTTCGTGCCCGAGTACAACATCGGCGCCATGGAGAACCCGGGCCTGGTCACCTTCACCGAGTCGTACCTGTACCGGGGCGCCGCGACCCGGGCCCAGCGGCAGGCGCGGGCGAACACTATCCTGCACGAGATGGCGCACATGTGGTTCGGCGATCTCGTCACGATGCAGTGGTGGGACGACCTGTGGCTCAAGGAGTCGTTCGCGGACTACATGGGCTCGCACGCGTCGGTCGCCGCGACCGAGTACACCGACGCCTGGGTGGCCTTCGCGAACCGGCGCAAGGCCTGGGCGTACACGCAGGACCAGCTGCCCAGCACGCATCCGATCGTCGCCGACATCCCGGACCTCGAGGCCGCGAAGCTGAACTTCGACGGGATCACTTACGCGAAGGGCGCCGCCGTGCTCAAGCAGCTCGTCGCGTTCGTCGGCGAGGAGGCGTTCTTCGAAGGCGCCCGCCGCTACTTCGCGAGGCACGCGTACGGCAACACCACGCTCGAAGACCTGCTGGTGGAGCTCGAGCTGGCGTCCGGCCGCGACATGCGGGCCTGGGCGCAGGCATGGCTGCAGACCACCGGCATGAGCACGGTGAGCATCGAGCGCGATGCGGACGGTGACGCCGTGGTCGTGCAGACCGACCCGCGACCGCACCGGCTGCAGATCGGCCTGTACGACCTGCAGGGCGACACGCTGGTGCTGCGCGAGCGGATCCCGGTCGACCTCGCCGAGGAGCGGACTCCCGTCGCCCTTCCCGATGCCGACCTGGTCCTGCTCAACGACGGCGACCTCACATATGCGAAGGCGCGGCTGGACGAGCGCTCGCTGTCCGCCGTCGAGCGCGGGCTCTCCTGGATCGACGACCCGCTCGCGCGCGGCCTGATCTGGTCGGCGCTGTGGAACGCCACGCGCGACGGCGAGCTCGCCGTCGCGAAGTACCTGGAGATCGTCGTCGCGCACGCGCCCCGGGAGACCGACAGCTCGCTGCTCGGCGGGGTGGTGCTGAACGCCCCGTCCGCGATCGGGCACTATCTGCCCGAGTCCGAACGGGCGGATGCGCGGCGCGCCTGGCTGGATGCGACCTGGGCGGCACTCGGCGGTGCTGCGGCCGGCAGCGACGCCCAGCTGACCTGGGCGCGCGCGTTCGCCGCGGCAGCGGCGTTCGACGACAGCAGACGTCTCGACGTCTCCACCCTGCTGATCGGAGCGGGGCCCCAGGGACTCCCCATGGACGCCGATCTGCGCTGGGTGCTGCTGACCGCACTCGTGGCCACCGGCCACGCCGGGGCGGAGGAGATCACCGAGGAGCAGCTGCGCGACCACACCGCGAGTGGACGCACGGCGGCACTCGCCGCGGCGGCGTCGACGCCGAGCGCTGCGGTGCGCGCCGCCGACTGGCGGGCGGCCTGGGGCGACCTGACGCTCACGAACGATCACCTCGACGCCACCATCCGCGGTTTCGGGGCAGGCGGGCGCCGCGATCTCGTCGAGGTCTTCGATGTGGAGTACTTCTCGCGCATCGAGGAGGCCTGGAGCGAGCGCTCCATCGAGATCGCCCGGCGCCTCGTGATCGGGCTCTACCCCGAGACGGAGACCACCGAGCTCGTGGACGGCTGGCTCGACACGCACCCTGAGGCCCCTGCCGCCCTCCGACGGCTCGTGCTCGAGCAGCGCGACCATCAGCAGCGCGCGATCCGGGTGCGCGAGGCGCAGGGTGTCCTCGCGGGCTGAGCGTCGCGGCGTCAGGGCGGCAAGTCGCGGCCTCCGGATGCCGGAGCGCTCGGACCGGCGGATCTAAAGTGTGCGCATGACGTTCGCGACGCTCGCGCTGCTGGTGCTGGTGGGACTCGCCGGTCCCCTGCTCTCCACGAGGCGCGCCTGGCGGATCCCGGTGATCGCCGGAGAGCTCGCCGCAGGACTCCTGATCGGATCGACCGGGTTCGGCTGGGTGGACGCCGCGGAGCCGACGTTCACGCTGCTGGCCCAGCTCGGATTCGGTCTCATCATGCTGGTGATCGGCTCGCACATCCCCGTCCGGGATACCGTCGTGCGCGCGGCGGTGGGGCGCGGAGCGGGCGGTGCCGCGATCGTGGCCGCGGTCGCCGTGGCGCTGGGCGTCGGGACCGCCTTGCTGTTCGCGACGTCGCACGGCGCCGTCTACGCCGTGCTCATCGCATCCTCGTCCGCGGCGCTGGTGCTGCCCATGCTGCAGTCCCTGGACATCTCGGCCGATTCCGCCGCGCAGCTGATCGCCCAGATCGCGATCGCCGATGTCGCGTGCATCGTCGCGCTCCCTCTCGTGCTGCAACCCGAGAGGGTGCCGCTCGTCGCACTCGGCGGGTTGGGCATCGCCGTGGTCGGGGTCCTGCTCGTGGTGCTGCTGCGCCGGGTCGGCACGCATCGTCTGCGCGTCCTGCACGAGGTGTCGGAGTCGCGTCAGTTCGCGCTCGAGCTGCGCTTCAGCCTGCTCGCCCTGTTCGGGCTGGCCGGGATCGCTCAGTTCACGCACGTCTCGGTCATGATGGCGGGCTTCACCCTGGGGCTGGTTCTGTCTGCAGTCGGTCAGCCTCGTCGACTGGCCCGCCAGCTGTTCGGCATGACCGAGGGATTCTTCGGGCCGCTGTTCTTCGTCTGGCTCGGCGCCTCGATCAATCTGCGCGATCTCGGATCCCACCCGCAGATGATCCTGCTCGGTCTCGTGCTGGGTGCTGCGGCGGTCATCGCCCACCTCGCAGGGCGCATCACCGGCCTGCCCTGGGCGCAGGCGGTGGCCTCAGCGGGACAGCTCGGCGTCCCCGTCGCCGCGGTCGCGCTCGGCGTCGAGACCCGCGCACTGCTGCCCGGAGAGGGAGCCGCGATCCTGCTCGGAGCTCTGGTGGCGGTTGTCGCGTCCTCGGCGGCGGTCGCCGTCGTCTCGAGACGGAACGCCGCAGCGTCCCCGCGCGCCGGCGCGGAGGGATGACCGCGGTCAGACCTCGAGGTCGTCGCCGGGATTCAACTCGACGAAATCGCCGCCGTCCTGCTCGGTGGCCCATTTCAGGCGTGCGCGGTGCATGGTCGCACCGATCACCGAGAGCGTCATGTCGTGCGTGCCGAATGCGCGGCGCGGCTTCACGGCGAGTACGAAGTCGATCGCATCCCCGATCTTCAGCCAGGGGGCGCCGAGAGGTGCGGCGAGGGTGCCAACCGTGACACCCTCCGGGACGGCATACGAGTCACCGGGGTAGTACAGCTCGTCGTCCACCAGCACGCCGACGTTGTCGACGAGCGGGATCGAGGAGTGGATCTCGGCGTGCACGCCGCCGAAGAAGCGCAGCGTGAAGTCTCCCGCGGTCACAGTGTCGCCGGGAGCGACCTCGGTGATCTCGTATCCCTCCGCGGCGCGCACGACGCCGGCGGGCGCGAAGATCGGCGTTCCGGCCGCGTCGCGCAGGATGCGATCCAGGTGGTCGGGAGTCCAATGGTCGGCATGCTCATGGGTGATCACGATGCCCACGAGGTGCTGCAGGTCGTCCAGGGGGAGTGTGAAGCTCCCCGGATCGATGAGCAGAGTCTGCCCGTGGTCCTCGACGCGGAGCGCCGCGTGCTCATGCTTGGTGATGCGCATTCCTCGAGCGTAATCCCGCGGGGCCGCGACACACCCGGGGTTCGCGTCGAGCCGGGCTCGATTTGGCGGGTGCTGAGCGTCATGTCATACTTGAACGGTTGTCGCGAGACGGAAACGGATCGCCAAGACGGCCCCATCGTATAGCGGCCTAGTACGCCGCCCTCTCACGGCGGTAACGCGGGTTCGAATCCCGCTGGGGTCACAGACAGCACACGAAAGCCCTCGGTTCGCCGAGGGCTTTCGTCGTCTCCGGATCGGGTGCGCCTCGGTATCCTCGAAACGTGGCTGAGCGACAGGGCATTCTCGCGTCGATCGAGAACGATTTCCCCCAGTGGTACCAGGACGTCCTGGAGAAGGCGCAACTGGCGGACAACGGTCCGGTGCGCGGCACGATGGTCATGCGCCCGTACTCCTACGCGATGTGGGAGGGGATGCAGTCCGCCATGGACGCGCGCATCAAGGCCACCGGTGCGGAGAACGTCTATCTTCCGCTGTTCATCCCGCAGTCCTATCTGGAGCGCGAGGCCGAGCACGTCGAGGGCTTCAGCCCCGAGCTCGCCGTGGTGACCCACGCCGGAGGCAAGGAGCTCGCCGAGCCGGTCGTCGTCCGTCCGACGAGCGAGACTCTGTTCGGCGAGGTCATGGCGAAGTGGATCCAGTCGCATCGCGATCTGCCCCTGCTGCTGAACCAGTGGGCCAACGTCGTCCGCTGGGAGATGCGCCCCCGGGTCTTCCTGCGCACCACCGAGTTCCTCTGGCAGGAGGGGCACACCGCGCACGCCACGCGGGAGGATGCTGCGGACTATGCGCGCCGCATCCACCTGGACGTCTACAAGGACTTCCTGGAGAACGTGCTGGCCATCCCGGTGCTCCCCGGCTTCAAGACCCCGTCCGAGCGCTTCGCGGGAGCGATCAACACCATGACCTGCGAGGCCATGATGGGCGACGGCAAGGCCCTGCAGATGGCGACCTCGCACGAGCTGGGGCAGAACTTCGCGAACGCGTTCGGCATCACGTTCTCCGACGCGGAGGGCGTCGCGCGGACCGCCTGGACCACGTCGTGGGGCTCGTCCACCCGCATGATGGGCGGGCTCATCATGTCGCACGGGGACGCGTCCGGCCTCGTCCTGCCGCCGCGCATCGCGCCGCACCAGGTCGTCGTGCTCGTCGTGAAGGAGGACGCACGCACCCTCGCGGCGGCGCAGACGATCGTCGCCGACCTCACGGCCGCCGGTGTCCGTGTGAAGCTCGACGACCGCACGCAGACGGGGTTCGGCCGGCGCGCGACCGAGTGGGAGCTCAAGGGCGTGCCGGTGCGCATCGAGGTGGGGCCGCGGGATCTGGACGCCGAAGAACTCACCGTCGTGCGCCGCGACCGTGCCGGCAAGCAGCGGTCCCGCTGGACCGAGGCCGTCCAGCGCGTACCCGCACTGCTGGACGAAATCCAGGCCGACCTCTTCGCCGCCGCTCGCACCCGCCTGGGTGACCGCACCGCACGCGTGTCCACCATCGCCGAGGCCCGTGAGGCCGCCCGGACCGGGTTCGCCGTCATCGACTGGAGCGCACTCGGCGAGGCGGGAGAGAAGGAGCTGAACCGGGATGCCATCACGGTGCGCTGCCTGCAGACTCGCGACGGCCGCCTGCCCGACCCGCAGGCGTCGGAGACGGATCTGGTCGCGGTCGTCGCCCGCGCTTACTGACTGCGGCTCACTCGGGCGTGGGTCGAGGCCCGCGAGCCCGCGCGCGGAAGCGCCCTGACCTGCATCAGGGCGGCGATCGAGGCGGCCAGCGCGCACGCGGCGAGCGGCAGGTCCAAGCCGTAGGCCGTGATCGCGAGGATCGGCAGCAGGAAGACGACGACGGCGGTCGCCGTCCGGCCACGGGAGGGTTCCGCGCCCATCGCCGGTGCCTTCTCAAAGTGCACGAGCCAGAGCGACAGCAACCATACGGCCGCCAGCACGACGATCAGGAACGGCGCCCTGGTCCACCACCATGCCGCGCTGCCCGGAGTCGGCATGGGCACCGGCAGCAGCAGCTGCACCCCGATCAGGACCATGATCATCGGCAGGTGCCAGAGGTACAAGGTCATCAGGCGCGATCCGATCAGCAGCACCGCGCCCTGCGCGCCGCGGGTGCGCATGAGCGCAGCCAGCGGACGGTGCAGCAGCGTCAGCGCCGCCGCCTGGACCACGGCGAGGATCGCGAGTGGAGTCGTCGGCGGCCATTGATTGCTGAGCATGTTCCAGGAGTATCCGCCGAGCGACACCAGCCCCCAGATGCCGAGATAGCCGAGCACGATGAGGCCGAGCAGCTGCCGGGACGTGCGGCGGGTGAACCAGCCGTCGAACAGCAGGAAGCCGATCTGCTGCGCGAACAGCCACACGAACGCCACATTGGGAATGCCGAACAGTTCACTGCCGACGCCATAGCCCGTCGGCGGCACGTGGCCGAGGCCGAGGAAGTCGCCCGCCACGAGGAAACGCAGCGCGTCGGTCGCGACGGCACCGACCAGCAGCACCAGAGGAACACGCATGCCGAAACGGGCATGCAGCCCGATCATCCATGGGGCCAGAGCCTGCACCAGCAGATACGCGGCGAGGAACCACAGCGGCGAGCCGACGCCGATGGCGATCGTGTCGACCAGGGCGGGGCCGATCCCCAGCAGCCGTGTCGCCGCGAGTGCAGCCGTGAAGAAGAGGAACACGGGGATCGCCGGGCGCACGAGGCGGACCAGACGCAGCCGCACGAAGCCGGCTGCGTCCCCACCGCGGCTCCGGGCGGAGCGCCAGCCGGCCCGCGCCGCGTAGCCGCCGACGACGAAGAACAGCGGCATGATGTTCAGGATCCAGCTCGCCGCGTCGAACCAGGTCTGGCCCTCCACCGTCCGCTCGATGAGCAAGGAGCCGTCGGGTCGCCGGCCGACGCCCGTGAACAGGATGTGCACGAACACCACGAGGACGACGCACGCGACACGGGTCAGATCCAAGGTGAGATCGCGTCCCTCGGGGGCGACGCGGGCGGGACGCACGGCAGCGCTGCTCATGGCGACGGCCCTAGTCGCGGACGCATGCCGAGTCCGGCATCGGACGAGGCGGCGAGCCGCGCGATGAGGTCCGTGCGGCGATGGGCATGGACTACGGGTTCTGAACGTCCTCGCGGAAGCTTGCGGACCGGCCTCGCACGGTCGAGGCCGGTCCGCAGGGTGGGTAGATCGGAGTGCCGGTCAGAGAGTCGGGATCGGTGCGGTGCCGACGTCCGCCTGCCGGTCCATGAGCGGCGTGCGCACCGTCTCGGCGCTGAGGAGCAGGCCGATCAGCGATAGCACACCGACGAGGATGAGGAAGAACGCCGGCGAAGACGGATTGCCGGTCACTGCGATCAGCCAGGTGCCGATGAACGGGGCCACACCGCCGAACAGCATCGCTCCGACATTGAACGGCAGCGCGAAGCCGAGGTAGCGGGAGCGGGTACCGAACATCTCCGTGAAGAACGACGGGAACACTGCGTCGTTCATGGCGAAGAAGATCAGCGAGAAGATGAGCACGCAGGTGGCCAGCACCACGCCGCCGAAGGAGAACAGCGTCATGATCGGATAGGCGAGAACGATGAACGCGACGCTGGAGAAGATCAGCGTGCGCTTGCGTCCGATGCGGTCGGAGAAGATTGCGGCCAGGGGGATCAGCGCGAGGTAGACGACCAGGGCGATGGTGACGACGAGCGTCGAGCTCGCCTCACTCATGTGCGCCTGCTCGATCAGGAAGGTGGGGATGTAGCTGAGCAGCAGGTAGTACGCCCCGGCGTTCAGGGACATCACCAGGAGCATGCGGATCATCGCCGGCAGACTCCGTCGCACCTCGCGCCAGCGGCGAGCGCGACTCTGCGTCGCGTGGTGTTCGACCGCCGCGCGACGCTCCTCGGCTTCAAGCTCCTGCACCCGGCGGAACTGCGGAGTGTCCTCCACGCGGGTCCGCAGCCACAAACCCAGGATTCCGAGCGGGCCGGCGACGAAGAACGGGATGCGCCAACCCCAGCTCTGCATGAACTCGGGCGACATCGTCGCGTAGAAAACGGTGGCCATCAGCGAGGCGATGAGGAATCCCGCCGCTGCCGCCATCGGCACGACGCTGGTGAGCAGGCCACGCCGGCGCGCCGGAGCGTACTCCGCGATGAAGGTGCCCGCGCCCGCGTATTCGCCGGAAGCGGAGAAGCTCTGCGACATGCGCAGGAGCAGCAGAAGCAGAGGAGCCGCGACGCCGATGACGGCGTACCCGGGGATGAAGCCGATGAGGAAGGTGGATCCGGACATGATCAGAATCGTGGTCGCGAGGATCGTCTTGCGTCCGATCCGATCGCCCAGACTGCCCCACACGAACGCGCCGAACGGTCGGACCAGGAACGATAGCGCGAACACAGCGAAGGTGCTCAGCAGGGCGACGGTGCGGTCCTCTGCCGGGAAGAAGGCGACGGCGATGGTCGTCGCCAGATAGCTGTAGCTGGCGTAGTCGAAGTACTCGAGCAGCGTGCCGAGCCCGCTCGCGATCAAGACTCGCCGCAGGACGGAGGCGTCCTGCGTGCGGTCGGTGGCGGGGGAGAGGGTCATTGATACTCCTCGTCGAGGATCAGGGCCGGACATTCGGGAGAGCTCCGGCGTCACTGGTCATGATCTCAGGCCGAACTCTGCACTCGAATGGCCATCATGTACAACAGTGGATCCTCTAGATGTACATCATGGCGCCCGCGGATCGAGTGGTGGTTCATGGCCGCGGGCCTTGAATGCGAGCCAGAACTCGGTCTGCGTGTCGATGCTGTCCAGGTCGTGCCCGGTCAGCTGCGCGGCACGTTGAATCCGATTGCGCACGGTATGCCGATGCACCCCGAGGCGCTCGGCTGCGGCCTCGATGGATCGGTGTTCGACCAGCCAGACGTGCAGGGTACTGAGCAGTGCATCGCCGCCCGACGTGTGCTCGATGGGGCCGAGCACGGCGTCGGCGAACGCTGTGAGGTACTCGGGCGACGCGACGCTCAGCAGGAAGCTGTGCGCCGCGCCATCCCGATACTCGATCGGGGCTCCGACCCGGCGACTCGTCTCGAGGGCCAGGGCCGCCTGGCGCATCGAGAGGGCGGCCTGGTGCGGAGGCTGGGGCGTACCCACCCCGAGGGGCGCTCGCAGCCCGTAGTCGGCGAGCGCGGGCAGCGGGTCGGCAGGCAGCATGGCCTCGACGACCCGTCCGCGGTGCCCGACCAGCGGTGCGGAGAACATCGCGGCGAGATCATCGACGAGCACTTCGGCGTGGGTATCGTCGCGCGCTTCGATGCGCAGCGCGCGCAGCGCGGATGCCTCGATGGCGAGCCCGCGCAGCAGTGCGGTCGCCGCCGCCTTCTCGGTCAGCGTTAGCAGTCGGGCGAGGTTCTGCTCGCGACGGCGGCGTGCCGGCTCGTCCATGAGCCAGTGCCGCTCGTACTCGAGCGCGAGGAGCGCGCGCAAGGCGGGCGCAGCGAGACCGGCGACGGCCTGGTCCGACAGCACCCTGGCGAGGAATCCCCGCACGATGTCGTTGCCGGCGAAGGGTGTGATCTCGATCCTGCGGGAATTCTGCGGATCGCCCAGGTCGTGCGTGATCGTCTGGCCGAGCCTGGGCGGTCCAGCCTGCAGGGTTTCCCGCGTCGACTCGAGGTCCTCGTCTGTGAAGCCGTCGTCGCGGGCGAGCGGGGTGCCCAGACGGTCGAACACCGCGGCAGCTTCGCCCGTCTGCCGGCGCCATCCGCGCAACAGCCGCTCGACACCGCGCCCTCGCGCCAGGATCGCGGTGAGCTCGATCTGCAGCGCGAGCGCCTGCTGTTCCGGAGTGCGGACCGGTGCCTCGGAGGGGCTCGGGGAATCGGTGGGAAGTGGTGCGGTCATCGCGTCAGAATATAGCGCGCCTGATTCGACATCAGGGCGATGCGCGCGCCCTTGAAATATACGCAAGGGACATGGCGATGCGAGGAATCCGCTTCCTAGTCTGGCCGTGTCGTGCTCGCCTGCCGAGCATTCCACATCCGCAGACACGAGGAGTCATCGCATGATCGGTCAGAACGAATACTTCGACGGCCAGGTTCGCAGCCTGGAGTTCCAGAACGAGCAGGGCAACTTCACGGTGGGCGTGATGGAGCCCGGAGAGTGGACGTTCGACGCCCCGGTCACCGAGTGGATGCACCTGGTCCGTGGCAGCTGGGATGTACGGCAGCCTGCCGGGCAGGGAGAGTGGAAGACCTACCACGAGGGCGAGCTCTTCGAGGTTCCCGGCGGCACCGACTTCACCGTCCGAGTGACCGACACTGTTGCCTACCTCTGCCCCTACACCGGCGAGTTCCTCGGCTGGATCGGTGCCGACGCCTGAGTCACGACCTCCCCGCTGCAATGGGCATCGGGCCCGGTCGAGTGCCGGGCCCGATCCATGTCTCCGACCCGGGCTCAGTCCTCGGCCGCCGGATCCGTGCCGGTGACGCGGCGGCGGATCCGGCGCATCCGCACTCCGGCCCAGACGATCAGCGTCACCACCACCGCGACGGCGAGCCACGGCAGGAGGAAGCCGAGCGCGATCACGAGGGCGTTCAGGGAGATGATGAGACCCTTCCAGCCGGCTGCGAGACCATCGCCGAAACCGGCGGGGTCGGCCGCCGCGGGAGCCTCGCGCACCAGCGTCACCTGTACGGAGGACATCGCCACCTGCGACTCGAGATCCTTCAGCTGCTGCTGGGCCGACTGCAGCTGGGTCTGACGGTCGGTGAGCGCGGTCTCGGCGGTGAGCAGGTCCGCCACCGAGGTCGCCTGCGACATCAGCTGGGTCAGGCGCGTGACGGAAGCGGTCAGCGAATCGATCTGGGCGCGCAAGTCGGTGGTCGCGGTGGTCACGTCGTTCGTGCCCACCGAGGTCGCCAGCACCGTGCCCTGCGTCCGCAGTGCGTCCATCACCGCATCGAGGTCCGCGGCCGGCACGCGCAGAGTCACCCAGCCGTCTCCTGTGGCTGGCGGAGCGATCCCGCCATCGGTCGGCACAGGTGCCTGCGCGGAGCCGATCTGCTGGCTCTCCACGAAGCCGCCGTGCTTCTTCGCGAGAGCGGCCAGCGCATCGGCCGCCTTGCGCACGTCGTCGACCTGGACAGTGGCGGATCCGGTGCGGATGACGTCGCGCGGTGCGTTTGCCGCGGGGGCGGAGCCACCCGCCACGCCGGACGTGGCGCCCTCCGAGGTCTGCGCCAGATCCTTGGCGGCTCCGGTCAGCGGCTTCGCCCCCGACGACGCGTCATACGGCGCGGACGCGGCGGAACCGGATGATCCCGAGGAGAGGGATCCGGTGGCGTTCCGGATCGCGGGGGTCACCAGAACGCCGACCAGGAACGCGGCGGCGATGCCGCCCGCGGTCAGCCATCCACGGCGGCGAGTGCGGTGACGCGCCGCGGCGGAGCGTGCCTTCCCGGCGTCGCGCTCCTCGGCGATCCGCGCGAAGACGGCCTCCTCGATGCGGTCCACGCTCTCGTCGGACAGCGGAGGCAGCTCGGTCGGGGTGATGGTCATGATGCGGGCTCCGTTTCGGTCACAGCGCCGCGCAGGCGGGTGCGCACGCGGGAGAGACGGTTGCGGACGACGCCATGCCCGACGCCGAGCTCGGCGGCTGCGGCGCGGTAGTCCCAGCCCTCGGTCGCGCAGAGCCGGAAGATCTCCCGGTCCAGCACGCTCATGCCGCCCAGCTCAGCGGCGATGCGGTCGGCGAACTCTGCGGCGATGACCTGCTGCTCGACGTCGATCAGCGCGGGGACCTGCTCGTCCACGCCCGCGGCGGTGTGCGCGGCATCCCGCTGACGCCGGCGCAGCCGGTTGGCCGCCTGGAACCGGCAGATCGTCGCCAGCCACGGCAGCAGCGATTCGCCGGCCAGCTCGAGGCCCGGCAACTTGCGCCAGGCGACGACGAACGCCTCCTGGGTCACGTCCTCGGCATCGCCGGCGTCGCCGAGGATGCCGTAGGCGATCCAGTAGACGGGGCGGACGTACGCGCGGTACAGCGTGCGGAAGGCGGTCTCGCTCCCCGCCGCCGCACGTGCGACGAGCGTTCTGTCGTGTGCGTCGTGTGCCATGCCGGCTCCGTTCGGTGTCTCTCACTGATCAGTGTCGACACCGGCGGAATCGTCTCAGCCCTTGCTCACGATCGGCACATGCGGATCCTTCTGATGCCGCAGCCAGATCGTGGACAGGGCGGGGATGGTCAGCGTCGCCTGCGGCGAGCCGTTCTCGACATCCGTCGCGTACACGAGCCCGAGATTGCCCTGGCCGTGCCCGCCGAACTCGGCGGCGTCGGTGTTCAGGACCTCGGTCCAACCTCCCGCCAGCGGCAGATCGAGCCGCACACCGTGCCGAGTGGAGCCCGCGAAGTTGCTGATCACCGCCAGATGCCCGCCGTGCGCGTCGCGGCGTACGAACGCGACGATGTTCGGATCCCAGTCCGGCGCGCCGATCCGGGTGAACGAGCTGCTGTCGTGATCACGCTCCCACAGCGGCGCGTTCTGCCGGTACGTGCTGTTCAGCGCGCCCACGAACTCCTGCAGCTGACGATGGGACGGCTGATCGAGCAGCCACCAGTCGAGGCCCCGGTCCACGGACCACTCGGAGAGCTGGCCGAACTCCTGGCCCATGAACAGCAGGTTCTTGCCCGGGTGCCCCCACATGTAGCCGAGATACGCGCGCACGTTCGCGAGCTTGGCGGCATGGTCGCCCGGCATCTTCGAGAGCAGGCTGCCCTTGCCGTGCACGACCTCATCGTGACTGATCGGCAGGATGTAGTTCTCCCCGAACGCATACACGAACGAGAACGTCATCTCACCCTGATGGTGCGAGCGGTACAGCGGGTCGCGCTCGATGTACACGAGCGAGTCGTTCATCCAGCCCATGTTCCACTTGAACCCGAAGCCGAGGCCGTTGTGGTCGGTGGGCGCGGTCACGCCGGGGAAGCTCGTCGATTCCTCGGCGACCATCACGATCCCGGGATGCTTGCGGTACGCGGTCGCGTTGACCTCCTGCAGGAACCGGATCGCCTCCAGGTTCTCCCGCCCGCCGTGCACGTTGGGCTCCCACTCGCCGTCGTTGCGGGAGTAGTCCAGGTACAGCATCGAGGCGACCGCGTCCACGCGCAGCCCGTCGGCATGGAACTCGTCCAGCCAGAACAGCGCGTTCGCCACGAGGAAGTTGCGCACCTCGTTGCGGCCGTAGTCGAAGATGAGCGTGCCCCAGTCCCGGTGCTCGCCGCGCCGCGGGTCCGGGTGCTCGTAGACGGGCTCGCCGTCGAAGCGGGCGAGCGCGAAGGCGTCCTTGGGGAAGTGGCCGGGGACCCAGTCGATGATCACGCCGATGCCCGCCTGGTGCAGCCGGTCGATGAGGTACTTCAGATCGTCCGGCTCGCCGTAGCGGTGCGTCGCGGCGTAGTAGCCCGTCACCTGGTAGCCCCAGGAGCCGGTGAACGGATGCTCGGCCACGGGCATGAACTCCACGTGGGTGAATCCGGTCGCGGTGACGTGCTCGATGAGCTCGTCGGCGATGTCGCGGTATCCGAGACCCGGACGCCAGGAACCGAGGTGCAGTTCGTAGACGCTCATCGGCTGTGCGACGGCGTGCGTCGCGGCTCGGCGGGTCATCCAGGCGCCGTCGCCCCAGGAGTACTCGGAGCGGGTGACGATCGAGGCCGTGGCGGGCGGTGTCTCGGCCAGCTGCGCCATCGGATCCGCCTTGAGGATCCAGTCGCCGTGCGGGGTGAGGATCTCGTACTTGTAGTGCGCGCCGACGACGATGCCGGGAAGGAACAGCTCCCAGACGCCGCTGGAGCCCATCGAGCGCATCGCGTCGAGGCGTCCGTCCCACTTGTTGTGGTCGCCGACGATCCGCACCGCCTTCGCGTGCGGTGCCCACACGGCGAATGCGGTGCCCTGGTCGCCGTCGATGAAGCGGGGGTGCGCACCGAGCGCCTCCCAGAGGCGTTCGTGGCGACCCTCGCGGATGAGGTGCAGATCGAGTTCGCCGATGGCGGGGGCGTGCCGGTAGGGGTCGGCGGAGATCCAGTCGGGACCATCGCCGTAGGTCGCCTTGATCCTGTAGGCGCCGGTGGGGCCGGTCACCTCGCCCTCCCAGATCCCCTCCGCGAGATGCGTGAGGGGAACCTCGACGCCGCCGTCGAGCAGCACCGAGACGCCCTTGGCAAGAGGTCGCAGTGCGCGCACGATCGTGATGCGTCTTCCGCCCGACTCGGGTTGCGGATGCGCTCCGAGCACGGAGTGCGGGTCGTGGTGCGAGCCCGAGGCCACCGCCTCGAGCACAGCCTCATCGATCGCAGTGGTGATCATGGCTGCCCCTTCACATGGAGGATGTGCACCGGCTCCGTGAAGGCGTCCAGGCGCACGAAATTGTGATCCGTCCAGGTCCAGACGGATCCGGTGACGAGGTCCTCGACCTCGTACGCCGTTCCGGGCTCGACACCCCAAGCGAGAGTGTCGAGATGCACGGTGGTCTGCCGCACGGAGTGCGGATCGACATTCGCGACGACGACGATCGTGTCGCTGGAGCCCGTGCCGGTGAACGGCGCGTCCAGGCGCTTGGAGAACACCAGGACCGCGTCATCGTCGCTCCAGTGCAGCTGCAGATTGCGCAACTGACGCAGCGCAGGGTGCGCGCGACGGATCTCGTTGAGCCGGGTGAGGTAAGGGGCGAGCGAACGCTCCTCCGCCTCGGCCTTCGCCCAGTCGCGCAGTTTGTACTCGTACTTCTCGTTGTCGATGTTCTCCTCGGAGCCGGGCCGGGCCACGTTCTCGTACAGCTCGTATCCGGCGTACACGCCGTAGAGCGGAGCGCCGGTCGCGGCGATCGCGGCACGGATCTTGTATGCCGCGCGCCCGCCGAACTGGAGGTACTCGGTGAGGATGTCAGGGGTGTTCACGAACAGGTTCGGACGCATATAGTCCGCCGTCTCGTGCGAGACCGAGAGCAGGAACTCCTCCAGCTCCGCCTTGGTGTTGCGCCAGGTGAAGTAGCTGTAGCTCTGCTGGAATCCGACGGCGGCGAGACCTCGCATGGGCGCGGGGCGGGTGAACGCCTCGGCGAGGAACACCACATCGGGATGCTTCGTGTTCACGGTGCGGATCAGCCACTCCCAGAACCGCAGCGGCTTGGTGTGCGGGTTGTCCACGCGGAAGATCTTCACGCCCTGCGCGATCCAGTGCTCGACGATGCGCAGCACCTCCGTGTACAGGCCCACCGGATCCCGGTCGAAGTTCAGCGGGTAGATGTCCTGGTACTTCTTCGGGGGATTCTCCGCGTAGGCGATGGTGCCGTCGGGCAACTCCGTGAACCACTCCGGGTGCGCCTTCACCCAGGGGTGGTCGGGGGCCGCCTGCAGCGCGAGGTCGAGGGCGACCTCGAGGCCCAGTGCTTCCGCCTTCTCGACGAACGCGCGGAAATCGGCGAGAGTGCCGAGATCGGGGTGCACGGCGTCGTGTCCGCCCTCTGCGGCGCCGACGGCCCAGGGTGAGCCCGGGTCCGCGGGCCCGGCGGTGAGCGAGTTGTTCGGCCCCTTGCGGTTGAGGCGCCCGATCGGGTGGATCGGGGGCAGGTACAGAACGTCGAAGCCCATCGCGGCGACCGCGGGAAGACGCTCGGCGGCGGTGACGAACGTGCCGCTCGCGATCGTGCCGTCGGCCCTGCGTGCGGCGCCCTCGGAACGCGGGAAGAACTCGTACCAGGCTGCGGCCCCGGCGATCGTGCGCTCGACGAGGAGTGTCTGCCAGGGCGTCGCCGAGTCGAGCGCGGTGAGCGGACGCTCGGCGAAGAGGGCGGCGAGCTCCGGGTCGGTCGCGACGGCGAGGGCGTCCTCGGCGGTCTCGTCGGGGGAGCGCAGCCCCTCCGCGACGGCGGCGAGGCGCTTGCGCTCGGGCTTCGGACGGGACTTGTCCTTCGCCGCACGCGTCAGCAGCTGCGCCCCGAGCGCGCGCATCACCTCGACGTCCACCCCCGCGGCGATCTTCAGCTCCGCGGCGTGCGCCCAGGTGGCGAACTCGTCGGCGAACGCCTCGAAGCGGAACGTCCACGCGTTCGTCTCGTCGAGCGCGACGTCGACCTGCCAGCGGTCGGTGCCGTCGCCTCGCGGAGTGAGCCGATGCAGGCTCTCCTGGTGGTTCGGGGTGCGCAGCCGCAGATGCACCCCGATGATGTCGTGGCCCTCGCGGAAGGCCACGACCCGGAAGGGGATCACTTCGCCGGCGAACGCCTTGGGATGGAAGCCCTCAGGGGCCGCGGGGGAGGGATCCGCGAGCGGGATGCGCGTGGTCTGCGCGTCCGCCGCATCGTTGTCGGGCAGGGCGCGCACCGGGATCTGCGCGGTGCTGCGGAGAGCATCGGATGAGGACTGTGCGGCAGATCGTTCGGACACACCCCGAACCTACCGCGCTCCGAGGCCGGAAGAGGTAACGGGCGTGTCACTCCGCGCGGAACAGTCGCATCGACGTGCCCGGGAGCGCGATCACATCGCCCGGACGGTGCACGGTCTCGACCGCCGAGGGACGCTCATCCGCGCTCGACCACAGGGAGACGTAGCGCGTCACGTCCTCGAGGACGGGCAGGCGCACATCGATCGGCGCCTCCGTGCCGTGCACGATCAGCAGGATGCGGTTGAACGCCTCCTTGTCGGGTGTGGAGGCGGCCACGTACTGCAGCGTGCGGTTGCGGGGGTCGTTCCATTGCTCGACCTCCATCGTCTCGCCGTCCTGATCGAACCAGTCCATGACGGATGCGTTGGGAATGTGCTCGCCGAGACGGGCGTAGAGCAGCGGGCGCAGAGCCGGATTCTCGTTCCGCAGCCGGGTCAGGAGCGACGCGTGCGCGAGAAGATCCTGCTGCCACGGCTCGTGCTCCCAGTTCAGCCAGCTGAGCGCCGAGTCCTGGCAGTAGGCGTTGTTGTTGCCGCGCTGGGTGCGCCCGAACTCGTCTCCGGCGGTGAGCATCGGCACCCCGGCGGAGAGCATCAGGGTGCCCAGCAGGTTGCGCATGGCTTTGCGCCGCGCGGCGAGGATGGCCGGGTCGTCGGTGGGTCCCTCCGCGCCGTGGTTGAAGGCGCGGTTCATGTCGGCGCCGTCGTGATTGTTCTCGCCGTTGGCCTCGTTGTGCTTGACGTCGTAGGAGACCAGGTCGTGCAGGGTGAAGCCGTCGTGCGAGGTGACGAAGTTGATGCTGGCGAGCGGGCCGCGCTCGTCACTGAACGTGTTCGCGGATCCGGCGAGGCGGTTCGCGAATCCGCCGATGCCGGTCGGCGCCGAGGCGCGACGGGCGTAGTCGATGTCGCTGAGCCAGAAGTTGCGGACGCGATCCCGGTAGCGGTCGTTCCACTCGCTCCATCCGGTGGGGAAGTTGCCGGTCTGCCAGCCGCCGAGGCCCACGTCCCAGGGCTCGGCGATGATCTTCGCACCGGCGAGGACGGGATCCGTCCTGATCGCCTGCAGCAGCGGATGCTCCGGGGTGTAGGCGTTGCCCTCGTCCCGTCCCAGCGCGGTGGCCAGATCGAAGCGGAACCCGTCGACCTGCATCTCGGTCGTCCAGTAGCGCAGGGAGTCCAGCACCAGGCGGGCCGCCGCGGGCGTCGCGGTGTTCAGGGTGTTGCCGCACCCCGTGGTGTCGATGTAGCTGCCGTCCGGCTGCTGGCGGTAGTAGAGGGCGTTGTCGATGCCGCGCAGGCTCGTGCGCGGGCCGCCGATGCCCTCCTCGTTCGTGTGGTTGTACACGACGTCGAGGATCACCTCGATGCCGGCCTCGTGCAGCAGCTTCACCATGCCCTTGAACTCGCGCAAGACGGCTTCCGGGCCGCCCTTGCGCGCCTCCTCGGTCGCGTAGGCCGTGTGCGGGGTGAAGAAGTTCAGGGTGTTGTAGCCCCAGTAGTTCGTCAGGCCGCGATCCAGCAGCCGCGGCTCCGAGGCGAACGCCTGCACCGGGAGCAACTCGACCGCGGTGATTCCGAGCTCGCGGTAGTACTCGATCATCGCGGGGTTCGCGACACCGGCGTAGGTGCCGTGCAGGGCGGGCGGAACGCCGGGGTGGCGCTTGGTGAGTCCCTTGACGTGGCCCTCGTAGATCACGGTGCGGTCGAGGGGGGTCTGCGGCTTGGTGACGTCGCCCCAGTCGAATCCGTCGGCGATGACGACCGAGCGCCATTCCTCGTAGCCGTCGCCCTGGGCGAGGCCTCGGCCGTAGGGGTCGAGCAGCAGCGTCTCGGGGTTGAACGTGTTGCCGGGGCTGTGTGCTCCGTCCACGCGCAGGGCGTAGCGGGTTCCCGGTTGCAGGAGTTCGGTGGTGATCTCCCAGACGCCTCCGGGCCGGCGCTCCAGCGCGAGCTGAGCGGTCTCCCAGTCGAGATCGGTCTCATCGAAGATCACGAGCTCGATCGCGGACGCGTTCTGCGACCAGACGCGCAACGTGGCGGTCCCGTCGTGAAGGCGGACGCCGAGGTCGTCCAGGGACGGGCTGCACAGGGAGCAGCTTCCGCCGTCGGGTGCCGGCGTCTCGTCCTCTATTGCATGCGGACACATGAGGGACAGGATACGCGGCACCAGCGGGTCGGGATGCCACCGCGTTCCGCGATCCATGCCACCGAGTCCCGTCCCAGGGCGAGGTGCGAGAGTGGTGGGGTGCATTACCTGGATCATGCGGCCACCACCGACCTGCGGCCTGAGGCCGCCGAGGAGTGGCTGCGCGTCGCCCGTCAAACCGGGAACGCCTCCTCCACGCACGGTGCCGGGCAGCGGGCGCGCCGGATCCTGGAGGAGTCGCGAGAGCGTCTCGCGGCCGCGCTGGGGTGCGATCCGATCGAGGTCGTCCTGACCTCGGGAGGCACGGAATCGGTGAATCTCGCCGTGCAGGGCCTGTGGCGCTCCCGGTTCTCGGGGCGGGAGTCGATCCTGCTCCCGGACGGAGAACATCACGCGACGCTCGACACCGTCGCCGCGCTCGCCGCCGAGGGGGCCCGCGTGGTGCCGGTCGCTCTGGACGGGGTGGGGCGGATCCCCGTCGACGCCTTCGCCGCAGGGCTCGCCACGGACGGCGTGGCCTTGGCCACCGCGCTGGTCGCGAACAACGAGGTCGGCACCGTCAACGACGCCGCCGCGCTCGCCGCATCCGCCGGCTCGGCCAGCGTTCCCTTGCATCTGGACGCGGTCGCGGCGTTCGGGCACCTGCCGCTGTCGTTCGCCGCTCTCCGGGGAGACGCGCCGGCGGGCGCGGGGCTCGTGGCGCTTAGCGTCGCCGGCCACAAGATCGGCGCGCCCACAGGCGCGGGGGCGCTCGTCGTCGCCCGTACGGCCCGCCTCGCCCCCCTTCAGCACGGCGGGGGGCAGCAGCGCGGACTGCGCTCCGGCACGCAGGACGTCGCCGGCGCCGCCGCGTTCGCGCTCGCCGCCGAGATCGCCGTCGCCGAGCGGGCCGCGGAGGCCGTGCGACTGAGTGCGTTGCGCGATCGCCTCGTCGCCGGGATCCGGGAGCGGGTGCCTTCCGCCGAGCTGCTCGGGGATCCTGATCCGGCGGGGCGGCTGCCGGGCAACGCGCACCTGCTGTTCCCCGGTGCGCCGAGCGAGAGCCTGCTGTTCCTGCTGGATGTGGCAGGGGTGTCGGCATCGGCCGGATCGGCCTGCCAGGCCGGGATCGCGGAGCCCTCGCACGTCGTGCAGGCGCTCGGCCGGAGCGAAGTCGGGGCGCGCAGCGTGATCCGGTTCACGCTCGGGCGGACCTCGTCCGATGCCGACGTGGACGCCGTGCTCGCCGCGATCGGCGATGCGTACGAGCGGGCCTCCGGCGCCGCCCGGTGACGCCGCGCGACCGAACCTCTCGAAGAGCCCGCCCAGCCGTCCGCTCGTACACTGGATCCATGCGTGTTCTGGCGGCGATGAGCGGGGGAGTGGACTCCGCGGTGGCGGCCGCGCGCGCCGTGGAGGCGGGCCACGATGTCGTCGGCGTGCATCTCGCGCTCTCGCGGGCGGGCGGCACTCTGCGCACGGGCAGCCGCGGCTGCTGCACGATCGAGGACGCGATGGATGCCCGTCGGGCCGCAGACCTGCTCGGCATCCCGTTCTACGTCTGGGACTTCTCCGAGCGCTTCCGCGAGGACGTGATCGACGATTTCGTCGCGGAGTACCGCGCGGGTCGCACGCCCAATCCGTGTCTGCGCTGCAACGAGAAGATCAAGTTCGCCGCCCTGCTGGAGCGTGCGATGGAACTCGGGTTCGATGCCGTGTGCACCGGGCACTACGCCACGCTCGTCGACGGCGAGGGCGGCCTCGAGCTGCACCGCGCCTCGGATGCGGCCAAGGACCAGTCCTATGTCCTCGGCGTGCTGAACGCCGAGCAGCTCGCGCACACGTACTTCCCGCTCGGATCCACGCCGTCCAAGGCGCTCGTGCGCGCGGAGGCTGCGGAGCGCGGACTGAGCGTGGCCCAGAAGCCCGACAGTCACGACATCTGCTTCATCCCCGACGGCGACACCCGCGGCTGGCTCGCGGAGAAGGTCGGCGCCGAGCAGGGCGAGATCCTGGATCGGGGCGGCAACGTGGTCGGCACGCACGACGGCGCGCATGCGTTCACCGTCGGCCAGCGCCGCGGACTGCGCCTCGGCGTACCCGCCCCCGATGGCAAGCCGCGGTTCGTGCTCGAGGTGCGTCCCGTGTCGAACACCGTCGTGGTCGGCCCGAAGGAGGCGCTCGCGATCGCCGAGATCTCGGGGGAGCGGCGCTCGTGGGCGGGAGCGGCACCCGCCGCGGAGGAGTTCGTCTGCGAGGTGCAGATCCGAGCCCACGCGGATCCGGTTCCCGCGCGCGCCTTCGTTGCGGAGGACGCGGTCCGTGTCGTGCCCGACGAGCCGCTCGACGGCGTCGCGCCCGGTCAGAGCGCCGTGCTGTACGTCGGAACCCGGGTGCTCGGCCAGTTCACGATCGATCGCACGGTGTCGGCGGTTCCGGTCGGCGTCTGAGTCCGCTGTCGCCGCCCACGACCGCGGTTGTCGCCGACGTCATCTCATGGTCGACGCCCGCGCGACTCTGTGATGATGGGTGCACAGTCCGACGGAGGAGCCGCCATGACGAGGACGTACATCCGCGATTTCCATGGGGACGATCTGGATCAGATCGTCCGACTGTGGGGGCAGGTCACCCGCGAGAACGAGTGGCCGATCTACTCGCTCGCCGAGGTGATCGCCTCCTGCCAACAGGATCACGCGGTCGTCGCGGTCCAGGGCGAGCAGCTCGTGGGTGCGGCGGTCGGCCGCGGCGCGCACGCGCAGGGCTGGATCGTGTTCTTCGGGACGCTCGACGACGCAGGACCCGAGGTGAGCTCGTCACTGCTGCACGCGCTGGAGCGGAAGATGGCTCCGCTGGGCCTGGCGAAGCTCTCGGTGCTCATCCCCGAGGCTGACGGGCTCGGGGCGTTCACCGAGAACGGCTTCCATGTGCACCATTCGGTGCGCTACCTCGAGCGCGCGATGCCCATCCAGCGACGCGAGATCGACGCCCTCAAGGAAGTCGGCGGACGCATCCTCCCGCCGCACCTGTGGGATCGCGTCGCCGGGATGACGCACGAGAAGACTCTGCTCGAGGAGCGTCTCGTGACTCCCTTGGCCCGCCCCGACCTCGCCGAGAGGTTCGGAGTCGTGCCTCCGCGTGCCGTCATGCTGTTCGGCCCTCCGGGAACCGGCAAGACCACGTTCGCCCGAGCGGTGGCCTCGCGACTGGACTGGCCGTTCGTGGAGCTGTTCCCGTCGCGACTGGCCGATGGCGGCGCAGGTCTCGCCGGCGGCCTGCGCGCCTCGTTCGAGACCATCGACGAGCTCGAACACGCCGTCGTCTTCATCGACGAGGTCGAGGAGATCGCCTCCCGTCGTGGCGGTACGCCGCCGTCGCCGACGCAGGGCGTGACGAACGAGCTGCTCAAGCTCGTCGCCGACTTCCGCGACAGGGAGGGGCGGATCCTCATCTGCGCGACGAACTTCGTGCGCGCGCTCGACGCGGCGTTCCTCCGGCATGGGCGCTTCGACTACGTGATCCCGATCGGCCTGCCCGACGCCGACGCGCGCCGCGCGATCTGGGCGCGGTACATCCCCGTGGAGTCGGCCGGCGACGTCGATCTGGACCGGCTGGTCGCAGCCAGCGACGGGCTCACGCCCGCGGACATCGAGTACGCCGCGCGGCGTGCGTCCCAGGAGGCGCTGGCCCGGGCGCTGAGCGATGGTGCGCAGGCATCCGCGCTCGACACCGACGATTACGCGCGGGCTCTCGGCAGCACGAGGGCGACCGTCTCCGCGGACGAGATCGCCGAATTCCGGGCGGACATCGAGGCCATCGCCCGGCTCTGAGGATCCGGTGCGGCCGCCCGCGGATGTCCCCGCCCGCTCGTAGACTTCAGGGGTGCCGGAGAACATCTCGCTGGAAGCCGCCCGTGTCGAGGCCGAAGAGCTGACGACGCGCATCCTGGAGGCGAAGGACGCGTACTACGGGCGCGACACGTCGCTCGTCGATGACGCCACCTACGACGGCTGGATGCACCGGCTCGAGGAGATCGAGCGCCTGCACCCCGAGCTGCAGGGACAGGACTCGCCCACCCAGATGGTGGGAGCGGCCGAGGCGACGGGGCTGCAGACCATCGAGCACGCGGAGCGCATGCTCAGTCTCGACAACGTGTTCTCGCTCGAGGAGCTGCGCGAATGGGCGGCCAAGACCCGCGCCGCGGCGGGTCGAGACGTCGCCTGGCTCACCGAACTCAAGATCGACGGCCTCGCGATCAACCTGCGTTATGAGCACGGCGTGCTCACCTCCGCCGCGACCCGCGGCGACGGGCGGGTCGGGGAGATCGTGACCGAGAACGCGCTGCGCGTCGCCGGGATCCCCGAGCGGCTGAGCGGATCCGGGCATCCCGCGATCGTCGAGGTGCGCGGCGAGGTGTTCATTCCGGTCGCCGCGTTCGAGCGGCTGAACGCCGCGCAGGCCGCGTTCCGCGACCGCGCCTACGCCGAGGCCCTGGAACGGTGGGAGGCGCGCGGCGGCGTCAAGAAGCCGTTCGACGAGGAGAAGGCCCGCACGGCGGCAGCGCGGCGATTCCCGTCGTTCGCGAACCCGCGCAACGCCGCGAGCGGGGGCCTGCGGCAGCAGCTGGACAAGAAGGACGGCATGGAGCTCGAGGCGGGGCTGCTCCGTGTCGACTCGCTCGCCCTGTACGTGCACGGGATCGGCGCCTGGCCGAACCCGCCTGTCGCCGCGCAGAGCGAGATCTACGAGCTCGTCGCGAGCTGGGGCCTGCCCACGAGCCCCCACACGAAGGTGTGCGCCACGATCGATGAGGTCGCCGAGTTCGTCGCGTACTTCGGTGAGCACCGGCACGACATCGAGCACGAGCTGGACGGCATCGTCGTGAAGGTCGACGAGCTGGACCTGCACGATGAGCTCGGTGCCACGAGCCGCGCTCCGCGGTGGGCGATCGCCTACAAGTACCCGCCGGAGGAGGTGCAGACCACTCTGCTCGACATCGTGGTGTCGGTCGGCCGCACCGGGCGCGCCACGCCGTTCGCCGTCATGGCGCCGGCCCACGTCGCCGGCAGCGTGGTACGTCAGGCCACCCTGCACAACAAGGACGTGGTGAAGGCCAAGGGCGTGCTCATCGGCGACACCGTCGTGCTGCGCAAGGCCGGCGATGTGATCCCCGAGGTCCTCGGCCCCGTGGTCGAGCGTCGCGACGGCACCGAGCGGGAGTTCGTGATGCCCGAGCGCTGCCCGGAGTGCGGCTCGATCCTCGCGCCCGCGAAGGAAGGGGACATCGACCTGCGCTGCCCGAACACCCGTTCCTGCCCTGCGCAGGTGCGCGGTCGGGTCGAGCACATCGGATCCCGCGGCGCCCTCGACGTCGAGGCGCTCGGCGAGGTCACCGCCGCCGCGCTCACGCAGCCGAGCCACCCGGCGGTGCCGCCGCTCGAGACCGAGGCAGGCTTGTTCACGCTCACGCTCGACCAGCTCGTGCCGATCGAGGTCGTCGTCCGCGATGCGGAGACCGGATTGCCGAAGGAGGACGAGGACGGGATCGTGAAGACCCGCGCCCCGTTCCGGCGAAATCCGACGGCGGCCGAGAAGAAGGAGGGCGTCAACGCCGTCCAGCCGTCCTCCCAGGCCGTCAAGCTGCTCGCGGAGCTCGAGAAGGCGAAGACGAAGGATCTGTGGCGCCTGCTGGTGGCTCTGAACATCCGCCACGTGGGCCCCGTCGCCGCCCGCGCGCTGGCGCAGTGGTTCGGATCCCTGGATGCCATCCGCGCCGCCTCTCGCGAGGAGCTCGCGGCCGTCGAGGGGGTCGGCGGAATCATCGCGGACTCACTCCTGGACTGGTTCACCGTCGACTGGCACCAGGACATCGTGCGGCGCTGGGCCGACGCCGGCGTGCAGTGGGCGACCCCCGGGCACCCCGGCCCTGGCGCCGCGACCGCGGAGGGCGGCGTGCTCGACGGACTCACGGTCGTCGCGACCGGATCCCTCGACGGCTACACCCGTGAAGGCGCACAGGAGGCGATCATCAAGGCCGGTGGCAAGGCCGCGTCGAGCGTCTCGAAGAAGACCGACTTCGTCGCCGCGGGTCCCGGTGCCGGGTCCAAGCTCGCCAAGGCGGAGGAGCTCGGATTGCGGATCCTCGACGCGGCGCAGTTCCACCTGCTCGTGACGGAGGGCCCGGACGCGCTCGGTTGACAGTGCGTTCGCGACAGAATTCCGCGGATTTCCGCGGTGCGGGCTCTTCCATGACTAGAACATAAGTACTAGAGTTGGGGGATGGAGCCCGCCACCGAAGCACTGTTCGAGGAGCCGGTTGTTGCCGATGCTCTTCCGGTGATGGTGGTGGATGAGGCGTTCGTCGCGGCGCGGATCCTGGATGGGTTGCAGGAGGATGACGTCGCGCTGAACCAGCGGGCGGTGCGGCGTGCGGAGCGCATCGTGGAGGTCGTGGAGCTGGCGCGCCGGCATCCGGAGATCTATACGGTCGGGGATGATCCGGAGGATACGGGGCATGCGCGGCGGTCGGTGTTCTTCGATGTGGCGGTGCGGTTGCAGATCTCGGAGAACGAGGCCCGGAACCTGGAATGCACGGCGTCGACGGCGGCTGAGCATCTGCCGTTGTTGTGGGAGCACGCTCGGGACGGGTTCGTGTCCCTTCGGTTCGTGGAGGCCGCCGTCGGGGCGGTGTTGCGGTTGCAGGCTCCGGTCGGGGCGGATGCGACTGCCCGGCAGTACGCGGCGGATGCGATCGCGTTGATCGATGAGACCGCGTCGAGGTGGGCGTTGCACCTGCCGATCAGCACGTTCCGACGGCGGGTGACGATCCTCACCGACCGGCTCGACCCCACCCCGTCTGAGCGTAAGCATGCACGGGGGTTGGTGGATCGGCGGGTGGTCGTGGAAGACGCCGGTGACGGTATGTCCTGGTTGACGGCGTTGATTCCGACGGTGAAAGCCACGGCGATCAAGCGACGGCTCACCTCGACCGCGAAACACCTCCAGAAGGACCGCCGGGAGGGCCGCACCAGGGATCAGGCCCGCGCCGACCTGCTCTGCGACTGGCTGCTCGGCGTCGGCACCGACAAGGCGGTGAAGACGACGGTGTTCGTGACCGTCCCGATCGGACTCGTCACCGGTGAGACCGTGACGGCAGTGCCGTCGACAGCGTTCCTGGGCAACCCGGTCGCCTCGGGCACGGAGGCGCAGCTGGTCGGGCACGGTCCGATCGACCCGGCCACCGCCCGGCAGGCGTTCCTGGACGCGACCGGGTTCCGGCGGGTGATCACCGACCCCGTCCACGGCATCGTCTTGGACATGGATCGGCGCACGTATCGGCCCACGAAGGCGCAGCGGGACTGGCTGGTCCTGCAGCACGGGACCTGCGCGAGGGACGGCTGCGATCGACTCGCCCTCGACGCCGACCTCGACCACGAACACCCGTGGACCCGAGGCGGACCCACCAACACGAGCAACCTGCGACCACTGTGCCCCGCCGACCACGTCCGACGACATCGCACCCGGATGATCTACCGGAACCGCGAGAACCACACCGTCCAAGTCATCACCCCGACCGGTTTCCGAACGAACGACCCACCGCCCTTCTGATGCCCCACGTCCGTCGTATGCGGCGGGGGATAGGCTCGCGGTCGTGAGCGCTTCCGTCGATCTGATCCCGACCCTGATCGGCGTCGGCATCCTCGTCGCCGTGGCGACCGCCGCCCTCCTGCTGTTCCGGGTGCGAGGATCGTGGGCGCCCGCCGCGGCGATCGCACGCGGTGTCGTGCAGCTGGCGATCATCAGCCTGATCCTCGGCGGTATCATCACGCAGCCCGCGCTGATCGCGGTCGCGCTCCTTGTGATGTTCGGCGTGGCGGTCTCCGTTGCGACGCACCGAATCGGGTGGAGCGGGCACGGGGCGCTCGTGATGTCGACCTCGATCGCGGCGGGCATCGCCGTGGCAGCGGCAGCGGTCTTCGGATCCGGCGCGCTGGCCCCCACCCCTCGGTACGCGCTGGCGATCGGCGCGATCATCATCGGGAACACGATGAACATCGCCACGCTCACGGGCAGGTTGTTCCGGAGGACGGTCCTCGACCACTGGGAAGAGGTCGAGGGGTGGCTCGCTCTGGGAGCCACGCCGCGGCGCTCGACGCTGGACCTCGCGCGCGGCGCCGTGCGCGAGGCCCTGATCCCCTCGGTCGATCAGACCAAGACGACCGGTCTCGTCGTGCTCCCGGGCGCATTCGTCGGCGCGATCTTCGGCGGTCTCTCGCCCCTCGAGGCCGGTCGGTTCCAGATCATCGTGCTGGCGGCCATCATGGCGGCCGGATCCGTCACTGCTGTCCTCGTCGCGACCTGGCTGGGCCCGGTGCGCACCAAGCCAGTGGTCGCGGCCTGACGACGAGTCCGGTGGATCCTGCTGAGTGCCCGCGCTCGTGCCGCTCACACCGGATTTCGTCGAGTGCACGGGATCGCGTCGAATGCACGAGTTCTACGCGTCGACTTCTCGTGCAGTCGGCAACAGACCGTGCACTCGCGCACGCGGCGCGTCTCCGTGCGCACGGCAGAAAGCCGTATGCCCGGCGCGAGGGCCGGGCATACGAGTGGGACTCAGTCCTTGTGGCGCGGCTTGCGCGGCGGCCGGTCGTCCGTGCGGCCGCCATCCTGCGGGGCGTCGTCGCGGCGCGCACGGTCCCCATAGCCACGGTCCCCGGAACCGCTCTCGTATGAACGGCGTGGACGGTCGCCGTAGGCACGGTCGTCCCGGCCACGGTCGTCACGGCGCGGGCCCCGGTTCGGGCGGCCCGAATCGCGCTGGATCTCGATGAGCCGGCCCGAGATGCGAGTGTCGCGCAGGCGGTCCAGCACTGAGGAGTCCAGGGTGGACGGGAGCTCGACGATGGAGAAGTCCGGACGGATCGTGATCGCGCCGAAGTCGTCGCGGCCGAGGCCGCCCTCGTTCGCGAGGGCGCCGACGATCTGTCGGGGCTCGACACGGTGACGGCGGCCGACCTCGATCCGGTACGGCGTGTAGTCGCCACGGCTTCGCCGTTCCGGACGGGCGCCGCGATCGTCACGTTCCCGGGAGTCGCGTCCACCCGTGCGCTCCGTGCGCTCGCGCTGCGGACGGTTGTCGGCAGCCACAGCGGCCGACAGCGCGTCGGTCGCCGGGTCCAGCAGCAGCGGGGTCGCGCCCTGCGCGACGACCGCGAGCGCCGCGGCCACATCGGCCTCCGGCACGTCGTGGTTGCGCACGTAATGGGCGATGATGTCGCGGAAGCCCTCGATGCGGCTCGTCTCCTCGAGCGCCGCGGTGATCGCGTCGTCGAAGCGCGCGAGACGCGTGCTGTTCACGTCCTCCGTCGTGGGCAGCTGCATCTGCGTGGGCTGCTGGCGTGTGGCGCGCTCGATGTGCTTGAGCAGGTAGCGCTCGCGCGGCGTGATGAAGCTGATCGCGTCGCCGGAGCGGCCCGCGCGACCCGTGCGGCCGATGCGGTGCACGTAGGACTCGGTGTCGGTCGGGATGTCGAAGTTCACGACGTGGCTGATCCGCTCGACGTCGAGACCTCGGGCGGCGACGTCGGTGGCGACGAGGATGTCGAGCTTGCCGTCCTTGAGCTGGCCGACGGTGCGCTCGCGCTGAGGCTGCGGGATGTCGCCGTTGATCGCGGCGGCGGAGTATCCGCGTGCGCGGAGCTTCTCGGCGAGCGTCTCGGTCTCGTTCTTGGTGCGGACGAAGACGATCATGCCCTCGAAGTTCTCCACCTCGAGGATCCGGGTGAGCGCGTCGACTTTCTGCGCATACGACACGACGAGATAGCGCTGCGTGATGTTCGCGTTGGTCGTGGTCTTGCCCTTGACCGAGATCTCCGCCGGATCGTGCAGGTACTGCTGCGCGAGGCGGCGGATCGTGGCGGGCATGGTCGCCGAGAACAGTGCCACCTGCTTGGTGTCGGGTGTCTGCGCGAGGATCTGCTCGACATCCTCGGCGAAGCCCATCTTCAGCATCTCGTCGGCCTCATCGAGCACCAGGTTCTTCAGCTCCGACAGGTCGAGGGTGCCCTTGGCGAGGTGGTCCATGATGCGTCCTGGCGTACCCACGACGATGTGCACGCCTCGGCGCAGCGCCGACAGCTGCACGCCATAGCCCTGACCGCCGTAAACAGGCAGCAGGTGCACGCCGGGGATCTTCGCGGCATAGGACTCGAACGCCTCGGCAACCTGCAGAGCGAGCTCGCGGGTCGGGGCGAGCACCAGCGCCTGAGGCTTCTTCTGCTGCAGGTCCAGGTTCTCCAGGATCGGCAGAGCGAACGCTGCGGTCTTGCCCGTTCCCGTCTGCGCCGTGCCCAGCACGTCGCGGCCGCCGAGCAGCAGCGGAATCGTCTCGCGCTGGATGGCCGACGGCGTCTCGTAGCCGAGCGCCTTGACGGCGGCGAGGACGGGTCCGGTGACCCCCAGCTCCTCGAAGCCGGGAGTCTCAGGAGCCTCGGACGGCGTCTCGGGGGCGGGCTCGGTAGCGGCGATATCGTCAGCAGTCACCCGCCAACGATAGTCCCTGCGCCTGGGCAGCGCCTGGCGTCGTGCGATGCCGGCTCCATCGGAACCACGAATGGGGCGATACCGTCGGATCATGACCGCGTCCGCTGCCCCCGCCGACCGTGCCGAGGCGATCGAGCGCGACGCCCGCCTGGAGGACATCGACTGGTCAGTGCCGCCCCCGGGCGCCGTAGTCTCATCCTTCGCTGCGCCGAGCGGTTCGCTGGCCGCGGTCGCCTTCGGTGAGCCGGCGCGCGGGCGCATCGTATTGGTGCCCGGTGCCACGGGCTCGAAGGAGGACTTCGCCCTCATGCTCCCCGATCTCGCCGCCGCGGGCTACCGGGTGGAGTCCTTCGATCTGGCGGGACAATACGGGTCCGCTGCGGCGGGCCCGCCGGCGGGGGAGCCCTACACCGACGAGCTGTTCGACCGCGACCTGGTGGCCTTCCTCCGAGACGGCGGACCTGCGCACCTGCTGGGCTATTCCTTCGGCGGCATGCTCGCGCAGCGCGTCGCGGTGCGTCACCCCGAATTGGTGCGATCCCTGGCGCTGCTGACCACGCCGCCGGCCACCGGGAACGTCTTCCGCAGCATGAAGGTGCTGGGGCCGATCGCGGGGCTGGCCGGCCCTCGGACCGGGGCGGCGCTGCTGATCTGGGGGGTGCGGTGGAATCTGAACCGGGTTCGTCCCGGCCGGCTCGCCTTCGTGCGCTCCCGGTTCGCCTTCACCCGGCGCAGCAGCGTGGACGACATGGTGGGGCTGATGATGCGGGCACTCGACCTGCGCGCCGCGGTCCGCGCCCTGCCGATGCCGAAGCTCGTGGCCACCGGCACCCACGACCTGTGGCCGGTCGCGGCGCATGAGCGTTATGCGAGCGATATCGGCGCCGAGCTTCACGTCTACGACACCGGGCACAGCCCGTGCGAGACCACGCCGCACCAGCTGTGCGCCGACCTGCTCTCGCTCTACTCCCGTATCGAGGAGTGAACGTCGGCCTTCCGCGCCCGGCGCCGGGCGGGAAGGCGATGCCAGGGCGCCTCTTGTGGCCAATGCAGGCGCATGGTCGGCAGCACCCGGTCCAGGCGCCGACGCAGGGAGCGCCAGTTCTCGAAGGGGCGCGCGGAGACCAGCACCACAAGGTCCGTGTCGTGCAGCACTCTCATGCCGGGCCGGATGTGCAGCGAGAGGTCGAGGTCGTCGTGGATCCGGTCTTCCGAGCGGTGGAATCCTGCGGACAGCTCGTGCCAGGCCGTCGCACGCATCGCCATATTGGAGCCGAACAGCGGTGCATGCCCGAGAAGCGGGGTGAGCACGACGTACATGGCGCCGATGTAGAGGTGGCGGCCGATCCAGCGGATGGCCGGGTTGCCGCCGTAGAAGTGCGCCGTGCCGGTGATGAAGTCGACGTCGTGGCTCGCCATGCCCCGTTCGATGCGGGCCAGCCAGTCCTGGCCCGGCACCGAGTCCGCGTCCAGCCGGGCGATCACCTCGTGGCGAGCCGCGTCGTAGCCGGCCGCCGCGGCACGCGGGATCCCGATGACGGGCTCGGAGATGACCGTGGCGCCGGCGGCGGCGGCGATGCGGCCCGAATCGTCGGAGCTGCCGTTGTCGACCACGATGATCTCGTCCGCGGGCCGTGTCTGCGCGGTCAGAGCGCGGAGACAGCGTGCGAGGAAGGGCGCGTCATCACGGCAGGGGATCACCACACTGATCGTCGTGCGCGTATCCTCCCCCGGAAGCGCGGCGTCCGGCACGCTCACACGCCGGTGCTCAGCGCGATCAGCCGCTCCTTGACCTGGCGCCGCAGCACCTTGCCGATCAGTGACTTCGGCAGTTCGTCGACCACGAAGATGCGGCGCGGCACCTTGTACGGCGTGAGGATCCCGCGGGCGAACTCGCGGACCGCCTCCACGTCGACGTCCGTGCCCGGATCCACGACGATCGCCGCGACGACCTCCTCGCCGGAGTGCTCGTTGGGAAGTCCCACCACCGCGGCATCCACGACATCGGGGTGCTGGCGCAGCGCGCCCTCCACCTCGGTGGGGGCGACGTTGAAGCCGCCGGTGATGATGAGCTCCTTGATCCGATCGACGATGCGCACGAACCCGCCCTCGTCGATCGTGACGATGTCGCCGGTGCGGAACCAGCTATCGACGAACACGGCCTCGGTCTCCTCCGGCTTTCCGTAGTAGCCGGAGAACACCTGCGGCCCGCGGACGATCAGCTCCCCGGGCTGCCCCGGCTCGACATCGTTCGACGGCTGATCGGGATCGACCACGCGGCACTCGGTGCCGGGCAGGGGAAGCCCCACGGTGCCGGGCACGCGGTTGTCCGCGACGGGGTTCGCCATCAGCACGGGGGAGCACTCGCTGAGGCCGTAGCCCTCGACGAGGTAGCCGTCCGTGGCCTGTTCGAACGGCACGACGAGCTCGTGCGGCAGCGCCATCGCACCCGAGATCGCGACCTCGATGCCCGCGAGCGACACGCCTTTCTCGGTGGCCGCTTTCAACAGGCGGTCCGCAATGGGCGGCACGAGCGGAAGGAACGTCGCCGGGTGCTTCTTCACCACGTCGAGCACCAGATCCGGATCGAACTTCGGGAACAGGACCAGCCGCGCGCCCATCGACATCGCGAACGTGAGGCACAGCGTCAGCCCGTAGGCGTGGAACATCGGCAGGACCGCGTAGACGACGCAGCCGTCGCCGCGCGTGATCGACGGCACCCAGGCCTGCGCCTGTGCGGCGTTGGCGAGCAGGTTGCGGTGCGTCAGGGAGGCGCCCTTCGGCGTCCCGGTGGTACCCGACGTGTACTGGATGATGGCGAGGTCGTCGGTCGCAGGGCGCGCATGCGTGGTGGGGAGCGGGGCGTACCCGACCACCGACTCCCACGTCCCCGTGCCGCGAACCTTGGATGTGAGGGCGTCGCGAGACTCGCGAGCCTTGGCGATCGGCAGCCGCAGTGCGAAGCGGGTGAGGGCAGGCATCGCGCGCGTCACATCGACCGAGATGAGGTTCGTCATGGCGAGGTCCGAGGGGAACTCCTGGACGGACGCGACGACCTTGTTCCAGACGATCGCGTGCTTCGCGCCATGGTCCTCGAACTGCTTGCGCAGCTCGCGGGGCGTGTACAGCGGGTTGTGCTCGACGACGACGGCGCCCAGGCGCAGCACCGCATAAAACGCGACGATGTGCTGCGGGCAGTTCGGCAGCACGATCGCGACCGGATCTCCGGCCTTGACGCCGAGCGCCTTCAGGCCCGACGCCGCGCGCTCGATGGAGGACTGCAGGTCGCGATAGGAGGTGGTGCGGCCGAAGAACTGCAGCGCGGGTGCATTCGGGTAGTCGCGCGCGGATGCCTCCACGATGTCGACGAGGGATCCGGATACCTCCGCGAGGTCCTCCGGCACCCCCTCGGCGTAGCTGGCGGTCCATGGGCGCGGAGGAACGAACGTCGTCACGCGCTCAGCCTATGCCGCCCCTGGAGGATGCACGATCCCGGGCGGCGCAACCCCCTCCGCGCCGCCCGGGACGTCTCACCGGCGTTGCTGCTCGCTGCCGGAGAGTTTCTGTGCCAGGGCGATCGGCACGATCGAGACGACGATCAGCACCACCGCGATCACGGACACGATTGGAGCCTGGTTGGGGCGGGCGACGTTGTCGATGATGAACATCGGCAGGGTGCGCACCCCGGATCCGGCGGTGAACGTGGTCACCACGATCTCGTCGAACGATAGCGCGAAGGCGAGCAGGCCGCCGGTGAGCAGGGCGGAGCGCAGCTGCGGGAAGGTGACCAGGCGGAACGTCGTCCAGATTCCGGCGCCGAGATCGGCCGAGGCCTCCTCGAACGAGGTGCCCATGCGCCGCAGTCTGGCCACGGCGTTGTTGAACACGGTGACGATGCAGAACGTGGTGTGCGCGATGATCACGGTCCAGATCGACAGCGGCACCCCGAGGATCGTGCGGAACAGGTTGTTCAGCGCGATGCCGGTGATGATGCCCGGCAGTGCGATCGGCAGGATCACGAGGAGGTTCACCGTCGTGCGGCCGAAGAACGAGAACCGCTGCAGCGCGAACGACAGCATCGTACCGAGGACGAGCGCGAGGGCCGAGGAGATCAGCGCGACGAGCGCGCTGGTGCCGACGGCTTCGAGCGCGCCGTCGCTGCGGAACGCCCGGCCCCACCACTCCAGCGTGAGGCCGGGTGGCGGCCAGGTGAGCGAGGACGACGTCGAGAACGAGTTGATCAGCACGACCACCAGCGGCACGTACACGACCGCGAGGATCACGGCGGTGATGATGCCGAGAGCGACCCTGGTTCCGAGGGAGATGCGCACGGTGACTCCTACAGGTTGTCCAGGGCGCCGGTGCGGCGCACGAGGAACAGGTAGCCGAAGATGATGACGATCGGGATGAGTGCGATCGCGCTCGCGAGCGGCAGGTTGTTCGCCGCGCCGATGTCCTGGTAGACGAGCGTGCCGAGCATCTGGGCGCCCCCGCCGACGATGCCGATCGTGATGTAGTCGCCCAGCGACAGCGAGAAGCTGAAGATGGTGCCGGCGATGATCGCGGGCAGCGCCATCGGCCACACGACCAGACGCAGGGTCGCCCAGCTCCGTCCGCCCAGGTCGCCGGAGGCCTCGAGCAGAGAGCTCGGCACCCGCTCCAGTCCGGCGTAGATCGGGAGGATCACGTACGGCAACCACAGGTACGACAGCGTGATGATCGTCGCGGCGATGCCGTATCCGGGCGTATGCCCGCCGAGCGGTCGCAGCAGCCAGTCCAGGATGCCGTCGCTGGAGAGCACGGAGCGCCAGGCGAACGCCTTCACGAGATATGACGCCCACAGCGGGGTCAGCACCAGCACCACGAGGGTGCGCTGCAAGGCCGGGGAGGCGACCATCGCCATGAAGTAGGCGATCGGCAGCGCGAGGGCCACGTCGATCGCGGTGACGGCGAGGGCGATCCCCACTGTGCGCAGCGTGATGCCCTGGTAGAACGCGTCGGTGACGACCGTCACCACGTTGTCGAGGGTGAACTCGGTGCGGATCTGCCCCGTGTACGTGTCGGTGGTCCAGAACGCGGTGACCAGCAGCAGCGCCAATGCGACGACGTACACCGCTCCCAGCCAGAACAGCGGGGCGGACAGCAGGAGGGCGAGCCGAGCGCGCGGATGCGCGGAGAGGTAGACGGATCCACGTCGCGCCGCAGTGCGGCGCGGGAACGGGATCGGTGTGCGCGGCGGTGTCTTCGCCGGTGCGATGGTGCTCATGACGGCCTTTCGAATCCCGGCCCGGTCGCCCGGAGCGCAATGCCCCGGGCGACCGGATCCGATCAGTTCCGGATCTGCTGCCAGGCTGTGGTCCAGCCGGCGTAGTCGATGCACTTCACGTCGGTGCGGCCGTCCAGGCACTTCGCGATGGGGGTGGTCCAGTACCAGATCTTCTTGGCGTAGTCCGCGTCGCCCGCGTGATACGACGCGCAGTCGTCGCGGAAGTCGCAGGCCTTGTCGCTCGAGGGGGCCTCGCCGAAGTAGGCGGTGGCCGCCGCGTTCGCCTTCGGGCTGGAGATGTAGTCCAGCCAGGCGTACGCGCAGTTCGGGTTCTTCGCCTTGGAGGAGATCATCCAGGTATCGCTCCAGCCGGTCGCGCCCTCCTCGGGCAGCACGACGGCGGTCTTGGCGCCCTCGCCCTCGAGCGTGTTCTGGATCACCTGCCAGGTGGTGCCGGCGACGCTGTCGCCGGACTGGAACGACTGGACCTCCTTGAGGTAGTCGCCCCAGTACTCGCTGATGTTCGGCCGCTGCTCCTTGAGCAGGGAGACCGCCGCATCGAACTGCTTCTGGTCCAGCGCGTAGGGGTTCGTGATCTTGAGCTCGGGCTTGTGCGCCATGAGGTAGACCGCGGCGTCGGCGATGTAGATCGGGGAGTCGTAGGCGGTGATCTTGCCCTTGTGCTCCGAGGCCTTGTCGAAGACGACATCCCAGGAGGTGGGTGCGGTCGGGAACGTGTCGGTGTTGTACAGCAGCAGGTTGGCGCCGTAGCCGTGCGGGACGCCGTAGTGCTTTCCGTCGACGGTGTTCCAGGCGCGATCCTTGAGGAACGGGAAGATGCCGTCGTAGTTCTTCAGCAGCTTCGTGTTGACCTCTGCCACGTCGCCCGAGGCGATGAGACGCAGCGAGGCATCACCGGATGCGGACACCACGTCGTAGTCGCCGGTCTTCATGAGGTTCAGCGCCTCGTCGGACGTACCGAAGGTCTTCGCCTCGACCTTGCAGCCGGTGGCCTTGGTGAAATCGGAGACCCAGTCGACGTTCGGATCGTTCGAGCCGTCCTCCACGTAGCCCGGCCACGCCAGGATCTTGACCGCGCCTTCGGTCTTGCCGAGCTTGTCGACCGGCCCGGCGGCGGCACCGCCACCGGACCCAGCCGTGCCGCAGCCGGACAGGGCGGCGATGACGGCCGTGGAGAGGCCGATGGCCACGAGGGCTTTGAGCGTGTTCTTTCGCATGGGATACTCCTTCGTTCTTCTGCGTGCGGGGTGCGAGAGATGCCGGTCAGCGGGCGCCGGCCGTGCGGATGGTGCGGGAGGGAGTCTCGTTCTGCTCCGCGGCCGGGGCGTTGTCGAGAGCGACGAGATCCACGTCGCGCCAGGAGACGAAGACCCGGTCGCCGTGGGCGCCGTGCGCGCGCCCGCCGACGTTCTGCTCCAGGACCGTGACCCGGGGGCCCTGATCGAGGTCGACCACGAGGCGCACGCCGGAGCCGAGATAGATGGCCTCCGCGAGGACGCCCGGAGCGGAGCGGTAGCCGGGCTCGACAGAAGGGGCAGGGGAGACCGCGAGCTTCTCGGGGCGCAGCGAATGGTGACCGGTGCGGCCGAGCACGAGCTCGCTCGTCACGTCGTCGAACAGATTCGAGGTGCCCACGAAGTCGGCGACGAATCGCGAGACGGGCTTCTCGTAGAGCTCGAACGGCGTGCCCAGCTGCTCGATCCGCCCCGCGCTGAAGACCGCGATGCGGTCCGACAGCGTCAGCGCCTCCTCCTGGTCATGGGTGACGAAGATGAACGTGATGCCGAGATCGCGCTGGATCTGCTTCAGCTCGACCTGCATCTGCTCGCGCAGCTTCAGATCCAGCGCGCCCAGCGGCTCGTCCAGCAGCAGCACCTTCGGCTCGACGACCGTGGCGCGGGCGAGCGCGACGCGCTGCCGTTGTCCGCCGGAGAGCTGGCTGGGCTTGCGATCCGCGACGTGCTCGAGGCGCACGCTGGCGAGCGCTTTTCGCGCGCGCTCGCGACGTTCCTTGGTGCGCATGCCGCGCACCCGCAGGCCATAGGCGACGTTGTCGAGCACGGTCATGTGCGGGAACAGCGCGTAGTCCTGAAACACCGTGTTCACGTCCCGGTCGAACGGCGCCTTGGCCGTCACGTCCTCCCCGAACAACTCCACGGTTCCCTCCGTGGGCTGCTCGAAACCGGCGATGAGGCGCAGCACGGTGGTCTTGCCGGATCCGGACGGTCCGAGCATGGAGAAGAACTCTCCTTCGGCGATCTCCAGATCCACGCCGTCGACGGCAGTGACGGATCCGAATGAACGGGTGAGTCCGGTGAGTCTGATCGCGACGGGCTTGTCCGCCATCACATCTCCTTCGATGCGAGGACTAATCCTCTGTTAGTAGATGAATGGAATCATATGGGAACAGAGGATTTTGTCAACACCCGTGTTACCGTCGTGTCAGGAGCCTGGAAGGAGAGCGGCGTGGCACAGGTGTCGGCAGGTGTGGACCCCGCGCGGTCGGCCGTCTTCGCGCCGCTGTCGGACATCGGTCGGGCCGAGATCGTGGAGCGCCGCCTGCAGGACGCGATCACGTCAGGCGTGCTGCACGACGGAGAGCGGCTGCCGAGCGAGTCGCAGCTGGGGCGCCGGCTCGGCGTCGCCGTCGTCACCGCCCGTGAGGCACTGGAAGCGCTGCGCGATGCCGGCTTGATCGAGACCAGGCGCGGTCGCGACGGCGGGAGCTTCGTCACCTTCGACCCGGACACCGCGCGTCGCTTCACCGATGAGCGCATCAGGGCGATCAGTCGCGTCGAGCTGCGGGACGCGTCCACGCACTATGCCGCGATCGCGGGCATGGCCGCGGAACTCGCCGCCGACCGTGCCGGTGACGACGACGTGCAGGGACTGCGCGAGCTCGAGGAGCACGAGGACCTCTCCACGATGGGCGCCGCGCGCCGCGCCGTCGCCCGGTTCCAGCTCGAGGTCGCGGCCCTCAGTCAATCGCCGAGACTCGTGCGTGAAGAGCTCCGTCTGCAGGCCGAGATCGGTTCGCTGATCTGGTTGGGCCTGCGCGAGGAGGACAATCGGATCCGCAGCCGCGCCGCCCGACGTGCTGAACTCGATGCCATCGGCGCCGCCGACACCGAGGGGGCCAGGGCGATCGCGGTGCGTCGCATCGCCAGTGGCGTCGAATGGCTGCTGGACGAGAAGTCTCGGCTGGAAGCCGCGGCAGAGACCACCACGCCCGCGCGGGCGTGACACCGGAACACACGAAGAAGGAGCGCGAGATGACCGGCACTGTCGCCGAGTATGACGCACGCATCGCCGAGCGCATCGAAGGCACGTTCGCGCCCCTGTTCGCGCTCGTGGAAGGATGGCGCACCGCCGTTCAGGACGAGTTCCACGGTTTCGCGGTGCAGGGCACTGCCCCCGCCGTCGCGGCGCTGGATCCCTTC
Source organism: Microbacterium sp. 10L49 (assembly GCF_056395125.1). Taxonomy (NCBI): domain Bacteria; kingdom Bacillati; phylum Actinomycetota; class Actinomycetes; order Micrococcales; family Microbacteriaceae; genus Microbacterium; species Microbacterium sp. 10L49. The sequence goes on along the minus strand of NZ_JBFTIW010000001.1, from coordinate 683,925 downwards.
ATGGATGCCCTGGCACGACCGGCTCTGGAGGCGCCGGGAGGACTCGTCACCGGGGCCGGTTTCGTCGCGACCCCAGGGCTCCTCGCCGATGCGCCCTGGCATCTGGCATGGTGGCTGCGCGAGATCCACGGCCTCGATCGCGGCGATCGCGGCGGCGTGCGACGTCTGGAGGCGGTGAACGACCCGGAGTCGGATCAGTTCCGCGACTACCGCCAGCTGGAGTGGTGGCGGGTGCCGGAGCGCACCGGCGAGCGCCACGTCACCGGCCCCTACGTCGACTACCTGTGCACCGACGACTACACGGTCACGGTGACGACCCCCGTCATGCACGACGGGCGGATGGTCGGTGTGGTCGGCATCGACGTGCACGTGTCGCGGCTGGAGCGCGTGATCCTGCCGATCCTGCGGGAGGCGGCCGGCACCGGCACGGTCGTGAACGGATCGGGCCGGGTGGTCGCCTCGAGCGACTCGCACCGTGTGACCGGGACCCTGCTGCGGGGGCAGGACGTGCAGAGTGCGCTCACCGCCCTGCGCGAGAGCGCCCTGTCGGCGGGTGGCGGCGAGGGAACGCGGGTCGTGCGGTGCGGGGACACCGCACTCTTCCTCGTGCTGCAGGACTGAGGCAGGGTGCGTCAGGGGCCCGCCGCCGCGGCGGGGCGGGCGACGCCCGCTGGCTAGACTGTCCTGGTGTCTGAAATCACCCCTGATCTCGTACGCCATCTCGGCGTGCTCGCGCGCATCCAGCTCTCCGACGACGAGGTGACGCAGCTGACCGGTCAGCTGGACGCCATCGTCGACAACATCGCGAAGGTGTCGGAGGTGGCGACGCCCGACGTCGAGCCCACGAGCCACCCGATCGCGATGCACAACGTCTTCCGCGAGGACGTCGTGGGCCAGACCCTCACCACCGCGCAGGCGCTGCAGAATGCGCCCGACGCCGACGGGGACCGCTTCCGGGTCACCGCGATCCTGGGGGAGCAGCAGTGAGCGAGATCATCCGCTGGACCGCCGCCGAGCTCGGTGCCAAGCTCGCCGCCGGAGAGGTGTCGAGCGTCGAGGCGACGCAGGCCCACCTCGACCGCATCGCTGCCGTCGACGGCGATGTGCACGCCTTCCTGCACGTCAACGAGCACGCGCTGGACGCGGCGGCCGACGTCGACCGCCGCCGCGCCGCGGGGGAGGACCTGGGCGAACTCGCCGGAGTGCCGCTCGCCATCAAGGACGTGCTCGTCACGACCGACCAGCCGTCCACGAGCGGATCCCGGATCCTCGAGGGATACCGGTCGCCGTTCGATGCGACGGTCGTCGCCCGTGCGCGGGCGGCCGGGCTCATCGGCATCGGGAAGACCAACATGGACGAGTTCGCGATGGGCTCCTCCACGGAGTTCTCCGCCTACGGGGCCACGCACAACCCGTGGGACCTCGACCGGATCCCGGGCGGCTCGGGCGGTGGCTCGGCTGCCGCCGTGGCCGCGTTCGAGGCGCCGATCGCGCTCGGGTCCGACACCGGGGGCTCGATCCGCCAGCCCGCGCACGTCACCGGAACGGTCGGCATCAAGCCGACCTACGGCGGCGTCAGCCGTTACGGCGCGATCGCCCTCGCCTCGAGCCTGGACCAGGTCGGTCCTGTGGCTCGAACCGTTCTCGATGCGGGCCTGCTGCACGACGTGATCGGCGGTCACGACCCGAAGGACTCCACGTCGCTCCCCGACGCCTGGCCGTCGTTCGCCGCGGCCGCGCGCGAGGGCGCGACCGGACAGGTACTCAAGGGCTTGAAGGTCGGCGTCGTGAAGGAGCTGCCCGACTCCGGCTTTCAGTCCGGCGTCGCGGGATCCTTCCACGCCGCACTGAAGCTGATGGAGGCCCAGGGCGCGGAGATCGTGGAGATCTCCGCCCCGCACTTCGAGTACGGCGTCGCCGCGTACTACCTGATTCTCCCCGCCGAGGCCTCGAGCAACCTGGCCAAGTTCGACTCGGTCCGCTTCGGCCTGCGTGTCACGCCCGAGGGCGGCGGCACGGTCGAGGACGTCATGTCGCTCACTCGCGAGGTCGGCTTCGGCCCGGAGGTCAAGCGTCGCATCATCCTCGGCACCTATGCGCTGTCGGCCGGGTACTACGACGCGTACTACGGCAGCGCGCAGAAGGTGCGCACCCTCATCCAGCAGGATTTCGACGCGGCGTTCGCGCAGGTCGACATCATCGCCACGCCCTCCGCGCCCACCACGGCGTTCAAGCTCGGCGAGAAGATCGGCGATCCGCTGCAGATGTACCTCAACGACCTCACCACGATCCCGGCGAACCTCGCCGGCGTCCCGGGCATCTCGATCCCGTCGGGCCTGGCCGAGGAGGACGGGCTGCCCGTCGGCATCCAGTTCCTCGCCCCCGCCCGCGAGGACGCACGCCTGTACCGGGTCGGCGCCGCGCTGGAGTCGCTGCTCGTCGACGCGTGGGGCGGGCCGCTGCTCGACCGCGCACCGACCCTTCGACAAGCTCAGGGACCGCAGGGAGGAACCCGCTGATGGCCGCCGTGAAGCTCATGGACTTCGACAAGGCGCTCGAACTGTTCGAGCCGGTGCTCGGCTTCGAGGTGCACGTCGAGCTCAACACCGAGACCAAGATGTTCTCCGACGCGCCCAACCCGGCGAACGAGCGCAACCACGACGCCGGGCCGAACACGCTCATCGCACCGGTGGATCTGGGCCTCCCGGGATCGCTCCCGGTCGTGAACGAGACGGCTGTGCGCTCCTCGATCAGTCTGGGCCTCGCGCTCGGCTGCTCGATCGCCGAGTCCTGCCGGTTCGCGCGCAAGAACTACTTCTACCCGGACCTCGGCAAGAACTACCAGATCTCGCAGTACGACGAGCCGATCGCGTTCGAGGGATCGGTCGAGGTCGAGCTCGAAGACGGGACGCTCGTGACGATCCCGATCGAGCGCGCGCACATGGAGGAGGACGCCGGCAAGCTCACCCACATGGGCGGCGCGACCGGTCGCATCCAGGGTGCGGAGTACTCCCTCGTGGATTACAACCGCGCCGGCGTTCCGCTCGTCGAGATCGTCACCAAGCCGATCTTCGGCGCCGAGCACCGCGCTCCCGAGATCGCCAAGGCGTACGTGGCCACGATCCGCGACATCGTGCGCGGCCTCGGCATCTCCGAGGCGCGGCTCGAACGCGGCAACCTGCGCTGCGACGCGAACGTGTCGCTGCGCCCCCGCGGCCAGGAGAAGCTCGGCACCCGCACCGAGACGAAGAACGTCAACTCGATGCGCTCGGTGGAGCGCGCGGTGCGCTACGAGATCCAGCGCCAGGCGGCGATCCTCGCCGACGGCGGCACGATCACGCAGGAGACCCGGCACTGGCACGAGGACACCGGCACCACGTCGCCCGGACGCCCGAAGTCCGACGCCGACGACTACCGGTACTTCCCGGAGCCCGACCTGCTGCCCGTGCAGCCGGCCCGCGAGCTGGTGGAGGAGCTGCGCGCCGCGCTGCCCGAGCAGCCCGTCGCACGCCGCCGCCGGCTCAAGGCCGACTGGGGCTTCGCCGACATCGAGTTCCAGGGCGTCGTGAACGCCGGGCTGCTCGATGAGGTCGAGGCGACCATCGCCGCCGGCACGACCGCCGACACCGCGCGCAAGTGGTGGACCGGTGAGATCAGCCGCATCGCCAACGAGCGCGAGGTGGACGCCGCAACGCTGATCGACCCGGCGTCGGTCGCCGCCCTGCAGCAGCTCGTCGACGCGGGCACGCTGACCGACAAGCTGGCCCGACAGGTGCTCGAGGGCGTCATCGCCGGCGAAGGCACCCCGCAGCAGGTCGTCGACGCGCGCGGGCTCGCCGTGGTCTCCGATGACGGCGCACTCATCGCCGCGATCGACGAGGCCCTCGCCGCGCAGCCCGACGTGATGGCGAAGATCAAGGACGGCAAGGTCCAGGCCGCCGGTGCCGTCATCGGCGCCGTCATGAAGGCAATGAAGGGTCAGGCCGACGCCGCACGCGTCCGCGAGCTCATCCTGGAGCGCGCCGCGCAATAGCGACGACGGCTCAGTACAGGCTCAAGGGCGCCGCACTCAGAGTGCGGCGCCCTTGAGCGTCGCCGCCTGAAGACCGGCGCCGAGGATGCGGGCGATCGCCCGCAGGCTGGCCGGTTCGTGCAGCCTGCGGCGCTGCTCATCGGGGCTCTCTTCGGCACCGGCCTCGAGGGGCCTGGCTGTGATCGTCGCCGACCAGGCGTCGGCGGCGGCCCGTACCGCGCCGTGATCCGTACCGGCGGGGAGGCAGGCGGCCAGCGCGCGCTCGACCGTATCGTGCAGCGCTCGGCGGTAGCGGGAGAGCGCAGTGGCGACCTCGGGGCGCACGTGGGACTCGTGCCAGAGGATCTCGCGCAGCACATCCGACGCCTCCCGGTCGCGCAGAACGCGCTCGCCCACGTTCATGAGCGTCTGCACGGGGTCGCCCCGCACCGCGAGCGGCGCCGCATCGAGGGCGGTGGTGCGCAGTCGCTCACCGATGAGCGCCGCGAGGATGTCGGGCTTGGTCGGGAAATAGTAGAAGAGCAGGCCCTTGGGCACCGCGGCGGCGTGCGCGATCCGGGCGGTGGATGTGCCGTCGAAGCCGTGGCGCGCGAAAAGCGTCTCGGCGGCGTCGAGGATCCTGGTGCGCGCGTCGCCGGCATCGGGACTCTCGGTCATGATGCTTCCTCAGAACGGTGCGGGACGGGGGCCTCCCAGCGTCCCGCACCCTGTGCGGCCGCGCAGGTCACGCGTGAGCCGCCGTGGGGCCGCCGTGCGAAGCACGGTGCGCCTTCTCGGCGGGCACGAGCGCCCAGAGCCCCGCGACCGCGCAGACGGCTCCGCAGATCCACGAGGTCCAGGCGGGACCTGTATCTCCGGCGTAGGAGCCGATCCATGGGGAGATGAAGAGCAGCGCTCCGATCGCGGCGAGGATCCACTCCATCGACACGAGACCGGGCGCTGCGAGGCTCCATACCCCGGCAGCGATCATCAACGCACCCAGAACGAGCATCATGGTCATCGACATGCCCATGGCGGGTGTCATCCAGATGCCCGCGACAGCGGCGACCAGACCGGCGGCGACCGCCACCCAGTCCTGCCAGCGTGTCCACTTCTTCATCGAACTCATCCTCCTTGCAGTCAGATGGCTCCCGAAAAGGGGGTCGCTCACGATTCTACCGCGTTGATTGACCGCCCGGTCAAAGAGGGCGGATCCGATGTCGGCGGTCTCCGCGAGAATGGATCCATGGGACGAGGTGACGGATCGGGGCGCATCGTCTCCGCGCCCGACGCCGACGACACCGGCACCGGGATCCTGCATGTCGACATGGACGCGTTCTACGCGGCGGTCGAGGTGCTGCACGACCCCACCCTGCGCGGGCTGCCGCTGATCATCGGATCCCCGGACGGGCGCTCCGTGGTGTCCAGCGCGTCCTACGAGGCGCGCCGCTACGGCGTGCGCTCGGCGATGCCGGTCTCGCAGGCGATCCGGCTCTGCCCCGCTGCGCGGATCGTGCCGCCGGACTTCACCAGGTACCGTGACGCGTCGAAGCAGGTCATGACGATCTTCGAGCAGGTCACGCCGCTCGTGGAACCGCTCTCGATCGACGAGGCCTTCCTCGACGTGCGCGGTGTGCGGCGCCTCTGGGGGAGCCCGGGGCGGATCGGCGCGATGATCCGCGAGCGTGTGCAGGACGAAGTCGGCATCAGCTGCAGCGTGGGGGTCGCCGCCACCAAGCACGTCGCAAAGATGGCTTCGACCATGGCCAAGCCCGACGGCCTGCTCGTCGTCGCCGCCGCCGACACCCTCGACTTCCTCGCCACCAAACCGGTGCGCGCGATGTGGGGCGTCGGACCGAAGACGGCGGAATCACTGGAGTCGCGCGGCATCCGACTCATCCGCGATATCCGCGCCACTCCGGCGTCGGCGCTCGAGCGGGTGGTCGGCCCCGCACTCGCGCAGCGCCTGCGCGAACTGGCCGAGGGTCGGGACCCGCGGAGCATCGAGACGAACCGCGTGGAGAAGAGCGTCGGGCATGAGGAGACGTTCGACATCGACGTCTCCGATCGCGAGGCGCTGCGCTCCGAGCTGCTGCGGCTGGCAGACCGGGTCGCCGCGAGGCTGCGCCGAGCCGGCTGGGAGGCCGGCACGGTGGCGATCAAGATCCGCTTCTCCGACTTCACCACGGTGAGCCGCTCCCAGACTCTTCCCGAGCCGACGTCCGTGGGTCAGCGCATCGGCGAGGTCGCGCGCACGCTGTTCGAGGCGATCGACAGGCGCGATCCGGTGCGACTGGTCGGCGTGCGAGCGGAGCGCCTCACGGACGCCGGCGGTGCACTCGGACTGTGGGACGACGATGCCGAGTGGCGGCGTATCGAGGACGCGCTGGACAGCGCGCAAGCGAAGTTCGGATCCGGCATGGTCACCCGCGCGCGGCACCTGGGTGCGCGTGCGGGACGGGGGTCTGCGCCGCATCCGCGCGCGCACGGTCTGGACTGATCCGGCGAGGCGCCGGTGCGCAAGCGCGACGCGGACGCGACCGGTGGTCGAGGCCGCCGGCGTGGGCTAGCGTGGACGCATGCCGCACATCGCACTCGAGCTTGGCAAGAACTCCGCGTCCTTCGGCGTCAAGAGCGCCTACGGCGAGCCCCAGGAGGTGGACGGCGCCCAGTTCACCCCGGTCGCGCTCACCTTCTCCGGCTTCGGCGGAGGCTCCGGCGGCGCTGAAGGCAGCGCCGAGGGCGAGGGCGGCGGTGGTGGCGGGATCGCGATCCCGCTCGGCGTGTACGTGCGCCGCGAGGAGGGGCTGCGATTCGAGCCGAACCTGGTCTCGCTACTGGCCGTCGCCGTGCCCTTCGTCTGGGTTGCGGGACGCGCGATCTCCCGCATCGTCCGTGCCCTCAAGAAGTGACGATCCGGTCGCACGCGCGCTGAGCGTCGCGGTCGCCCGCATCGCCGACGCCGTCCGTGCCGTGCAGGCCTCCAACCCAGTGGTGCTCGTGGATGGGCGCAGCGGAGCAGGCAAGTCCACTCTCGCGCGCCTCCTGGCCGAGCACTGGCCGCTGCGTACCGCTCCGCAGCTGATCGCCCTGGACTCGATCTATCCCGGCTGGGACGGAATGGACGCCGGCGCCGAGCGGGCTTACGAGCAGATCCTGCGTCCGCACGGACGTGATCTCGTCGGCACGTGGCAGCGCTACGACTGGGAGGCCGGAGAGTATGCGGAGAGTTATGCGGTCGACCCCTCGCGCGGAGTGATCATGGAGGGCTGCGGATCCCTCACTCCGCGAGCCGCGCGGATCGCTGACGTACGGGTGTGGGTCGAATCTCCCGAGGCGAGCCGCAAGCGCCGGGCATTGGATCGGGATGGCGAGCTGTTCCGCCCGCACTGGGAACGCTGGGCGAAGCAGGAGGTCGCGCACATCCGCCGAGACGACCCGATCGGGTACGCCACGCTGGTGGTCTCGATTCCGTAGCCGGTCAGACGCCGTCGAGCTCGTCCGCGGCGTCCACCAGCAGGTCGAGCCGGTAGCCCAGCCATTCGTACACCCCGCGCCGGGGATCGTCCGGGTCGGGGGAGGGGTCGGCCTCGATGCCGAGCCGCGAGGCGATGACGAGACGCAGGGACGCGAGCGTGCGCAGCCAGGGGTCGACTTCGGAACCGGCCAGCGACAGCTCTTGCTGCGGCGCGTCGGGTCCTTCTCCGAGTGCGACCAGCCCTGCCTGCACCACGCGTGCGTCGGCGGCGCGGCGGTCCAGCAGATCAGCACTGGTCGCATCGGCGAACTCGGCCGACGCGTCCGCGTCTTCCGGGTACACGACAGGTGTCAGTCGGTTCAAGGCCGCGTCCTCGCCGATCTCGGTGTCGCGAAGCAGCTCGAGGAACTGCTCGACGAGTTCAGCGAGATGCTGCGCCTCGATCGACTGCATCGGCAGGTGGATCCCGGATCCGGTCATCCCGCTCACTCTCCCGACCGGCGCACGGTCGCCCACAGCCCGTAGTCGTGCATGGCCTGCGCGTGCACCTCCATGGTCTCGCGCGGACCGACGGCGACCACGGCGTGTCCCTCGTTGTGCACCGCGAGCATGAGGCGGGTCGCGTAGTCCTTCGGATATCCGAAGTAGGTGCGGAACACCCGCACCACGTAGCTCATGAGATTGACCGGATCGTCCCAGACGACGAGCTCCCACGGCACGGCAGGTGCAGCCTGCAGGTCGAGTTGCTCATCGACGGCGGGAGTGAGGAGAGGCGCGCTCATGCCCACCCCATCTCGTGCAGCTGAGCATCGTCGATCCCGTAATAGTGCGCGATCTCGTGCACCAGCGTCGTGTGCACCTCGTGGCGCAGCTCCTGCTCGTCGCCGCACTGGGCCAGATGGGGTTCGCGGTACACGACGATGCGGTCGGGGAGCTCGCCCATGCCGTAGTTCCCACGCTCGGTGACAGCCAGGCCGTCGTATATTCCGAGCAGGTCGAGCGAGCCGTCCTCCGGACGATCCTCGACGACGAAGACCAGGTTCTCCAGGCCCTCGACCATCTCGTCGGGCAGGCGGTCGAGCTCATCCGCGACGAGCTCCTCGAACGCCTCCGAATCCATCTCCATGCCACCGGCGAGGTCGATCGTCATGTGCACACGGCGTCCGAGGTCGTTCAGGCCGATCCGCTGTTCCGTGTCGAGCAGAGCGCGGTAGAACGGCTGGTCAGGAGAGACGGTCTCCGTGAAGCCGAGCGACGCGTAGAACGGCGCGTTCCACGGCACGTCGGCGAAGGTGCGCAGCGTGACGGTGCGGTAGCCGCGGTCGGCGGCCTCGTCGAGAGCAGCCTCGACCAGTTCGCGTCCGTGGCCGCGGCGCGCGTGCGCCGGAAGCACGGAGAGCTGCTCGAGGTGCGCGTGGTCGTCTTCTGCGAGCACGTGCACGAAGCCCACGGGCGCGCCGCCCTCCTGTTCCGTGACGACGAGGACGAAACCCGGTTCGGACGCGCGGGCTGCACCAGAAGGTGCGACGCCGCCCAGCGCGGCGCCGAACAGGGCGGTGAACACGGTGTCGGCCTCGTCCTCGATCCGGGCGAGTTCTGCGAGGTCCGCATCTGTCGCGGTGCGCACGAAGGAGGCCATGGTTCGATGCTAGCCGTGACGCAGCTGCCGAAGACGCGGGGGTCCATGGAAACGGAAGAGGCCCGGATCCATAAGGATCCGGGCCTCTTCGATGGGGTGAGTAACGGGACTCGAACCCGCGACATCCGGCACCACAAGCCAGCGCTCTACCAGCTGAGCTATACCCACCATGTGCCTGCCTGAGCGGGCAACCTGACCAGTGTATTACAGGTTTGAGGCAAACTCTGACACGACGGCATCGGATGTCGCCTGCACCTCTTCGGTGGTCGGTCCGGGCTGGTCGATGAACACCGCTCGGCGGTAGTACTCCAGCTCCCGGATGGACTCCAGGATGTCGGCGAGGGCGCGGTGCCCGCCGTCCTTCGCCGGGGCGTGGAAGAAGACCCGCGGGTACCAGCGGCGCGACAGTTCCTTGATGCTCGACACGTCGACGTTGCGGTAATGCAGGTACTGGTCGACGTCGGGCATGTACTTCGCGAGGAACATGCGATCGGTGCCGATCGTGTTCCCGGCCAGCGGAGCCTTGCGCTCCTGCGGCACGAACCGCCGGATGTAGGCGAGTGTCTGTGCCTGCGCCTCGGCGAGGGAGACGCCGCCAGGGATCTCCTCGTACAGGCCGGAGGTGCGATGCATGTTCGTCACGAAGTCGTTCATCTGCGCCAGGGCGGCGTCGCTCGCGCGGATGACCACCTGGAACCCCGGATCCACCAGGCGCAGCTCGAAGTCGGTGATCACGACCGCGATCTCCACGAGTTCATCGATGGCGAGATCGAGCCCCGTCATCTCGCAGTCGATCCAGACCAGACGATCGTTCTCGGACGAAGAAACCATGCGGCCATCCTACTGAGCGCCGCCGACGCGCTAGCCTTGACGGGCGCCTCCGTAGCTCAGTGGATAGAGCAACGGCCTTCTAATCCGTCGGTCGCAGGTTCGAATCCTGCCGGGGGCACTTCTTCCCGGTGCTCAGCGGACGGCGCGGCGGTGCACTCTTGACGCGATCACGTCGACGATGAGCCAGCGCACCGCAGCGGCCGTGGTCAGCGCCCACGCGATCGAGCCGAGCACGTCGGTGGGGAAGTGCAGGCCGTCGCTGACCACGGCGAGGCCGATCACGACCGTCGCGATGATGCCCAGGACGATCGGCAGCCACGCGTACCGGGTGTCACGGAGCAGGAACCAGAAGGCGATCGCCAGGGCGACGATGTAGGCGGTGTGGCCGCTCGGGAACGATCCGTCGGTCTGCAGAGGCGAGAACGGGTGAGCCAGGAGCGACGCATCCGGCCGCGGGCGATCGACGAGGATCTTGACGGCCGCGACGGGCAGCCAGGTGAACGCGACGGTGAGCCCGAACAGGATCGCGATGCGCAGCGAGCGCGACACCGCCCAGACGATTCCGGCGATCACCAGCGTGATCGCCACGGCGGGCAGCGGTTCGATCGCCTTGTACACGAAGCTCGAGAAGGCGCCCCACGCACCGGTGTGCGTCGTGTTCAAGGCCGCGACCAGGCCCTGATCCGCCTGAGTCGCCTTCATCGCGAAGCCGAGTGCCACGACCGCCACCGCGCCTACCACGGCGACGATCAGCGCGACCAGCGGCCGCCGCGCTGCGCGCTCGATACCGGTGAGCGGGCGGGTACGGGAGCGTCGAAGCTCGGTCATGGTGGGATCTCTCTCGTCGCGTCCCTCGCGATGACGACACCGGAGGCGGCATCCGCGTTCGCGTGCGCCGGATCCATGTTCCGATGCCTGGCCTAAGGATTGGCCAAGAAACGAGCGAGGCACCGCTCCCGCCGGGTGGCGGAGGTCAGAAGCGCAGCGCGGCGACGGCGTCGTCGGCGCTCCAGAAGTCTCCGACGACGCGGAACGTGCCCGACGGGAGGTGCAGGCGCTCGGCGCGGTAGCGCAGGCCGAGGTCGTGCGGCATGATCCGCAGGTGTCCGCGGATCGCCCCGCGGCCGTTCAGTACGCGCCAGAGACGCTCTCCGGCGGGCTGCAGCGTCTCCACGGAGCGGGTGAGAACAGGCGTCGCCCAGCGGATGGTCGGTACCGGCGTGATGTTCGTGGTCATGGTTCCTCCTTCTGTTTTCGAACATAAGGACGGCCTCCGACATTCGCGCAAAGGGCCGGGATCCGGGCCGCGCGCACAGTCCCTACACTGTGCTGGTGACCGTGACTGTGTGGCTCTCGCTGGTGGTGGCGTGCGTGGTGATCAGCCTCACGCCGGGCGCGGGCGCGATCAACACCATGACCAACTCGCTCAACGAGGGATGGCGGCGCTCGATCTGGGGGATCATCGGGCAGCAGCTCGCGCTGGTGGTGCACGTGGCGATCGTCGCCGCGGGCGTGGGCCTTCTGGTCGCGCGCGTGCCGTGGCTGTTCGAGACGATCCGCTACCTCGGCGCGGCGTACCTCGTGTACCTGGGCATCCGGCTCATCCTCGCCCGCGTTCCCGAGGCTGCCGCGGATCCCGAGCAACTGCGACCGCCCGAGGGGCGGTGGCCCATGCTCCGCCGTGGGTTCTGGGTGAACCTGCTCAACCCCAAGGCCATCGTGTTCTTCCTCGCGTTCGTGCCGCAGTTCATCCGGCTCGACCGCGATCCGTGGCCGCAGTATCTGATCCTCATCGGGACGACCGTGGTGATCGACGTGGTCGTGATGTGGTTCGTCTTCGCCGCGACGGCGCAGAGCTTCCGCCGGCTCACCTCCAGTGCGCGGGGCCAGCGCACGCTCAACATCGTCTTCGGAGCGTTGTTCATCGCGGTGGCGACGCTGCTCCTGTTCGTGCACTGACCCGAACCGCGCTCGATCCTCCTCCACAGGACGCCACGTCGACCAGTTGCTCACCGGATGCGCGAAGCCGCCTCCACAGGGACGATCGGCGCGCCACGCTTTCCTGCAGGATCGGGGCCCGAACGGGTTCCGCGAGAGCAGAGGAGAACATCATGGCCGACACCATCACGGTGCTGGGAAACGTCGCGACGGACCCGGAACGAGGGGCCACCGCGACCGGCATCCCCACCCTGACCTTCCGGATGGCCACCAACCACCGCCGCCCGGACGGCGCCGGCGGTTGGATCGACGCCGGGACGAACTGGTTCGAGGTCAGGGCGTACCGGGCCCTGGCGGAGAACGCGGAGGCCTCGCTCACCAAGGGTGACGCGGTCGTGGTCGTCGGGCGCCTGAAGCTGCGTGAGTGGGAGGGCAAGGACGGCAAGCGGATCAGCGTGGAGATCGAGGCCGATTGCATCGGACCGGATCTGCGACGCGGCCGCAGCGTCTATCACCGGATGTCGCATCAGACGACGCCCGCCAGCGAGGACGGTGCGGCTGATCGCGACGGATCGGCGTTGGCGGTCGTCGGTGCCGGCGCGCAGGAGTCGACGGCGTCCGACGCGTGGGGGAGTGCAGGAAGCCAGGAGACGCCGTACTGATCGGACCGAGCGGGGGCGGGCGGGCAGGATCGTCGACGACGCGCGCCGCATAGACTCTGAGCGTGCGTGGATCCCGGGCTGTGGTCGTTCGAACTCCCGTGACCCGCCCCCTCGCGCTCTTGGCCATGGCCGCGACGCTCATCCTGAGCGGCTGCTCGGACGGTTCCCCCGTCCCGTCCTCATCGCCTGTCTCGACGCCGACCGCGACCCCGAGCGGCACGACCGCGTCGCCCTCCACCCCGCCTGCGCTGCACCCGGACGGTTCCGCCGAGGACAACCTTCCGGTGTTCGCCGCCGTCGTCGCGCAGGTCTGGGCCGGGGAGCGCCGCGCCTCGGGCTCGGCGTACATCGACGCGCTCGGCGCCGCGGGGTTCGCCCGAGCCGACATGGAGGTCACAGCGGACGAGTCGACCGTGGGCAACCCGGCGGAGAGCATCCAGTTCTCGGTGCGGTGGGGGAAGGATCGGTGCCTGGTCGGACAGGTCGGGCCGTCCACGGGGGATCCGGTCACTGCGGTGCTGCCGCAGGTGGACGGCGGTCGCTGCCTGATCGGCAGGACCGTGCCCGTCGCACCGTAGATCTCCTCGGGGAGGAAGGGCACCCGCCCCGGGTAGGCTGGAGTGTCGATCCCGCGGTGCACGGCCCGGGGAGCGACCCGCAGCCTTTCGCAATCGTCGTCACCACGACAGAAGGAGTGCCCTCGTGGCCGAATACATCTACTCCATGGTCCGCGCCCGCAAGGCGGTCGGCGACAAGCTCATCCTCGATGACGTCACGATGGCGTTCCTGCCCGGGGCGAAGATCGGCATGGTCGGCCCCAACGGCGCCGGAAAGTCCACCATCCTGAAGATCATGGCCGGGCTCGACACGCCCTCCAACGGCGAGGCCAAACTGAGCCCCGGCTTCAGCGTCGGCATCCTGATGCAGGAGCCCGAGCTCGACGAGTCGAAGACCGTCCTGGAGAACATCCAGGAGGGGGTTGCGATCAAGGCCAAGCTCGACCGTTTCAACGAGATCTCCGCGCAGATGGCGGACCCCGACGCCGACTTCGACACTCTGCTCGCCGAGATGGGCGTGCTGCAGGAGGAGATCGACGCGGCGGACGGCTGGGACCTCGACTCCCAGCTCGAGCAGGCCATGGATGCGCTGCGCACCCCGCCGGCCGATGAGCCGGTCACCAAGCTCTCCGGCGGCGAGAAGCGCCGCGTCGCGCTCGCGAAGCTGCTGCTGCAGAAGCCGGATCTGCTGCTGCTCGACGAGCCCACCAACCACCTCGACGCGGAGAGCGTGCTGTGGCTGGAGAAGCACCTGCAGGCCTACAAGGGAGCCGTGATCGCGATCACCCACGACCGGTACTTCCTCGACAACATGGCCGAGTGGATCGCGGAGGTCGACCGGGGCCGCCTGATCGGCTACGAGGGCAACTACTCGACCTACCTGGAGAAGAAGGCGGAGCGTCTCGACATCCAGGGCAAGAAGGATGCCAAGCTCGCCAAGCGCCTCAAGGACGAGCTGGAGTGGGTGCGGTCGAGCGCCAAGGGCCGCCAGACCAAGTCGAAGGCACGCCTGGCCCGGTACGAGGAGATGGCCACGGAGGCCGAGCGGACCAGGAAGCTCGATTTCGAGGAGATCCAGATCCCAGCGGGTCCCCGCCTGGGCAACGTCGTGATCGAGGCGAAGAAGCTGCAGAAGGGCTTCGGCGATCGCTCGCTCATCGACGGTCTGAGCTTCAGCCTGCCGCCGAACGGCATCGTCGGCGTGATCGGCCCGAACGGCGTCGGCAAGACCACGCTGTTCAAGACGATCGTGGGCCTGGAGCCGCTGGACGGCGGCGATCTCAAGGTCGGCGAGACGGTGAAGATCAGCTACGTCGATCAGTCCCGCGCGAACATCGATCCCGACAAGACCCTGTGGGAGGTCGTCTCCGACGGCCTCGACATCATGATGGTCGGCAAGATCGAGATCCCGTCGCGCGCCTATGTCTCCAAGTTCGGCTTCAAGGGCCCGGACCAGCAGAAGAAGGCGGGCGTGCTCTCCGGTGGCGAGCGCAACCGGCTGAACCTCGCCCTCACGCTCAAGGAGGGCGGCAACCTCCTGCTGCTCGACGAGCCGACCAACGATCTCGACGTCGAGACCCTCGGCTCGCTGGAGAACGCCCTGCTGGAGTTCCCCGGCTGCGCCGTGGTGATCACGCACGACCGGTGGTTCCTCGACCGGATCGCGACGCACATCCTCGCCTACGAGGGCACCGACGAGAACCCCGACCAGTGGTACTGGTTCGAGGGCAACTTCGAGTCCTACGAGGCGAACAAGATCGAGCGGCTCGGCGCCGACGCGGCCAACCCGCACCGCTCCACGCACCGCAGGCTTACGCGTGACTGACCCTTCGACGGCCTCAGGGACCGCTGCGGAAGCTCCCCTGACCGCGGCTCCCGAGGGGGCCGCGGCGGGGGAGCGTCTGCACATCCCGATCCACCTGCGCTGGGGCGACCTGGACGCCTTCAACCACGTCAACAACACCTCGATGCTGAAGCTGCTCGAGGAAGCTCGGGTGCGGGCTTTCTGGCGCCCGGGGGAGGGCGAGCACGGCCCGAGCACGGCCGTACTGAGCTCGGGGCTCGACGCCGGTGTGATCACGCTCGTCGCCCGGCAGGAGATCGAGTATCTTGCGCCCGTGCCGTACCAGCGTCATCCCCTCGAGGTGCAGATGTGGTTCGGAAAGCTCGGCGGATCCAGCATCGAGGTCTGCTACGAGGTGTACAACGACGCGGCGTTCGAGGAGCGGGTGCTGTACGCGCGCTCGACGGCGATCATCGTGCTCGTGGACGCAGCGACCGGTCGTCCCACTCGGATCGGCCCGGAGATGCGCGAGGCATGGTCGCCGTTCTCCGGACCGTCGATCGTCTACGCGCACCGCTGAGTGCGGTCGCGGACTGGCCGGGCCGTCGTCGACGGGCCCGGCTGATCAGGCCTCCGGCACCCGGATCGTGATCTCCTGGGCGACGCTGGCCACCAATGCGCCACCGCGATCGTAGATCCGCCCTGTGGCGAGGCCCCGGCCTCCGCGGGCGTTCGGCGACTCCTGCACGTACAGCAGCCAGTCGTCGACGCGCCCCGGGCGGTGCCACCACATGGCGTGGTCCAGGCTCGCGACCTTCAGGCCAGGCACATTCCAGCTGAGCCCGTGGGCGCGCAGGATCGATTCCTGGATCGACATGTCGCTGAGGTACGCCAGCGCCGCGCGGTGCAGGGCAGGATCGTCCGGGAACGGCGCGCGCATGCGCATCCACACCGCCTGGTGCGCGGACTTCTCGGCGCCCGCCGCACCGAACAGCGGGCCCTCCACATGACGCATGTCCACCGGCCGATCGGTGAGCATGCGCTTGGACAGGGGATGGATCCCGTCGGACAGCTCCTCGTCGGGGACGAGGTCTTCGGGATCCGGGATGCCGTCGGGCATCGGCGCTGCGTGCTCGATGCCCGGGTTCTCGTCCTGGAACGATGCGATCATCGAGAAGATCGGCACCCCGTTCTGATAGGCCTGCGCCCGCCGCGTCGAGAAGGAACGGCCGTCGTGGATCCGGTCCACGGCGAAAGTGAGGCCTTGGGAGGCGTCCCCGGCGCGCAGGAAATAGCCGTGCATGGAGTGCGGGGCGCGGCCATCCGGCATCGTCCGCTCCGCCGCGATGAGGGACTGGCCGAGCACTTGCCCGCCGTAGATCCGCCCCGTGGGCATCGGGTGCGAGACGCCGGTGAAGATGTCCTCGGTGGTGCGGGCGTCCGAGGAGTCGAGATCGAGGATCCCCAGCAGCATCTCGACAGATCGGCGGGCGTGCTCGTCGGGCGTCATGGGATCCTCTCCGCGCCGCGACACACCGGGGGACCGGTCGCGGCCGGTTGCTAGTTTAGAGGGCGTGCCCACGCCGCTGATCCTCGCCGATGCCGACACTGCGCGTGATGCGCTCACCTTCGTCTCCCGGGCCGCGCGCGCCGGCGATGAAGGGGTCCGGCTACAGGCCGACGGAGGGGTGCTCGCGATGACGGCGGCGGCACTCGTGCCGCAGACCCTGTTCGACGCGACGCCGACGATCCTCGCGATGCGGATCGTCCGGGCCGACCCCGAGTTGCGGTGCGACATCGTGATCGACGAGCTCACCACCACCCAGGATCCACGCGCCCTCGCGCTTCCCGACACGGGCCGCAGCCCCTCCTGGGCCGGCGTCGCACCGCCCCGGAGCGGCTGGGCGACGGCGGGGACGCTCGGCGCCGACGTCATCGCGCAGCGTGCGCAGTGGGGCATCTCCGCCGTCGCGCACGGATCACCGGTCGGCGCAGGGGAGGACGCGGTCCGCGCGCTGCGTGCCGCCATCTGGGGCGAGCCCGACGAGGACCTCCTCGGGCTGCCCCGCGGCGTCGCGTTCGCCGCGCATGCCTTCGGCTTCATCTCCGGTGCCGAGCAGGTGCCGATCACCACCTCCGGCCGCTGGACGCGCCTCGCGTTCGCGCGCGGTCACGTGCTCAGCCGCGGGCCCGCCGCGGTGGGGCTGACGCCGGTGCGCTCGACCGGCGCCGCCGGCTGAGGCGCAGCACGAGTCGGGCGGCGCGTCCGGGTTCACGCCGCGGCGGTCAGCGCCGGACGACCGTGATCGTCGGAGGGGATGCGAGGCTCTGACCGACCACGCAGTACCGCTCGGTCGACGCGGCGATACGTTCCAGGCGTCCTTCGTCGGCGTCGCTGTCGATCGTGATCGTGACGGCGATGTCGCCGACGCCGACCGGCACCTCACGGTCCAGACCGAGCGTGCCGCGTGCGTCCCAGCGGCACTCCGCCGCGAGTTTGACGTTCTGCACGGTCACGCCCATCGCCGTGGTGACGGCGCGGAACGTCACGCCGACACAGCCCAGCAGCGCCTGCATGAGGAGGTCTGCCGAGCACGCATCGGATCCGTCGCCCCCGGTCGCGGGGTGCTGTCCAGCGCGGACCGGCCCCGACCATCCGTCGATCGTCGCGGTGATGCCGGGGTCGCGATAGTCGCCGGTCGCACCGGAGATCACCCTCGCCAGTTCCGGATCCTGCCGGTAGCGCTCCTTGAGCGGAGCCTGGCGTGCTCGCAGCTCTTCCGCGTCCATGCCGCGATCATGGCACTCCCGCCGCGCGAGGTCCAGGCGCTCGACGGGTGCTCAGACCGCCTGCGCCGCCGCGCGTCCGGCCTGGCGTCCCGAGAACAGGCAGCCGCCGAGGAACGTTCCCTCCAGCGCCCGATAGCCGTGCACACCGCCGCCGCCGAAGCCGCTCGCCTCGCCCGCGGCGTAGAGCCCCGGCACGGCTGCACCGTCGCCGCCGAGAGCGCGCCCGTCCAGGTCTGTCTCGATGCCGCCGAGCGACTTGCGGGTGATCACGCGCAGCCGCACGGCGATCAGCGGACCGGCGGACGGATCCTGCAGACGATGCGGGGCGGCCGTGCGGATCAGCCGATCGCCGCGGTAGGCGCGGGCCGAACGCAGCATCGCGATCTGCGCGTCCTTGGTGAAGTCGTTGTCGATCTCGCGATCCCGCGCGACGACCTCCTCGCGAACCCGCGCCGGGTCCAGGGCGTCTCCGCCCGGGAGTTCCTGCATGCGTGCGATCAGCCGGCCGAGGTCGTCCTCGACGATGAAGTCCTCGCCCCGCTCGAGGAACGCCTGCACCGGGTCCGTGGGGCCCTTGGCGAGCCGGGAGCGCACGAGCAGCGGTATGTCCTTGCCGGTGAGGTCGGGGTTCTGCTCGCTGCCGGAGAGAGCGAACTCCTTCTCCACGATCTGCCGTGTCGTCACGAACCAGGAGTGGTCGTGCCCGGTGGTGCGCAGGTGTGCCAGGGTCCCGAGTGTGTCGAACCCGGGGTACAGCGGCACGGGCAGGCGCCTGCCGGTGGCGTCCAGCCACAGCGATGACGGGCCGGGGAGGATCCGGATGCCGTGACCGGGCCAGACCGGATCCCAGTTGCGGATGCCCTCGACGTAGTGCCACATCCGATCGCCGTTGATGAGCCGTGCCCCGGCCGCCGCCGATACGGCCTGCATGGATCCGTCCACATAGGCGGGCACGCCGGTGAGCATGTCGGTCGGCGGTGCGCCCAGCCGTTCGGGCCATGCGGCGCGCACGAGGTCGTGGTTGCCGCCGATGCCGCCCGAGGTCACGATCGTCGCGCTCGCGGTGATCTCGAAGGCACCGATCGACTCACGATCGCTCTGCACGCCGCGGGCGGCGGCGGACGATGCGAGGATCTCGCCCTGTGCGCCCGTGACGACGCCGTCGCGGGCGGTGAGGGCGGTGACCCGGTGCCGTGGGAGCACGACCAGGCTCCCGGTCCGCTCCGCCTGCTCGAGCGCGGCCTGGAAGGGCGCCACGATGCCGGGGCCCGTGCCCCAGGTGATGTGGAAGCGGGGGACCGAGTTGCCGGGTCCGAGAGCGCCGTAGCCTCCGCGCTCGGCCCAGCCCACGACCGGGAAGAAGCCCACGCCGCGCTCCCGGAGCCATGCGCGCTTCTCGCCGCTCGCGAACTGGAGATACGCCTCTGCCCAGCGCCGCGGCCAGGCGTCCTCGTCGCGGTCGAAGCCCGCGTTGCCGAACCAGTCCTGTCGGGCGAGCTCGTAGGAGTCCGTGATGCCCATGCGGCGCTGTTCGGGGGAGTCGACGAGGAACAGCCCGCCGAAGGACCACCACGCCTGTCCGCCCAGGTTCGTCCGCGGCTCCTGATCCACCACGATCACGCGTCTGCCTGCGGCGGTGGCCTCCGCGGCGGCGACGAGGCCGGACAGCCCCCAGCCGATGACGAGGACGTCGGTGGAGTGAGTGGTCGTGGTCGCGGTCATGAGATCTCCGTCGAACTCGGTGTACGTGCGGTGGGCGCCGCTAGAGGACGGGGCGCCCGTCAGGGGTCGGGGCGCCCGTCGTGGTCGTGCGGCTCGGCTCGAATGTATTCACCATCGCATGCGCGGCGCGCTCGAGATAGTCCCACAGCGTCGCCTCGTGGATCGGCGAGAGGCGGGCGTCGTCCACGGCGGCGCGCATGCAGCGCAGCCAGCGGTCGCGGGCGTCCGGGTCGACGTGGAACGGCATGTGACGCATGCGCAGCCTCGGGTGCCCACGCTGCTCACCGTAGGTCGTGGGGCCGCCCCAATACTGCTCCAGGAACATGCGCAGGCGATCCGCCGCAGGGCCGAGATCCTCTTCCGGGTACATCGGCTTCAGGACCGGGTCGAGCGCGACCTCGCGGTAGAACACCTCGACGAGGCGCTGGAACGTCGCGTGGCCGCCGACCTCGTTGTAGAAGGACACCGGTTCACTCATCGTTCGTCTCCGGGGGTTTGCGGATCCTGCGGGCTCTGCGGATCGGGGAGCGGAGGGAGCGGCAGGCTCTGCGGGGCGGAAGGCGGCGTCTTCGGCTTCTCGGTCTTCGTCGGCGCAGGTGCGGTCGGCGCCGGTTTGGTGCGCGGTGGGGGCGTGGCCGTGGCGGGCTTCTCGCCCTCGGTCTTCTTCTTGCGCCAGAATCCGCGTTCCGGCACCGTGGGCGCCGTCGCGACCGGGTTCGGGCGGGTGCGCGGCGGGTTCGCGCCGTGCACCCGGCGGGCACCCTCGGGGCCGGCGAGCTGCACCGTGGCCATGCTGGGGACGGTCAGCTCCATGCCGAGCATGGCGTCGCGCAGCCGCATCCGCAGCTCGCGGGCGACGTCGTCCATCGCATTCGTGCGGGTCTTCATGACGACCCGGATCACGAGAGCATCGCCCTCGATCGACTCCAGTCCCCAGATCTCGGGCTTCTCGACGATGCGGGTGCGCCACTTCGGATCCTTCGCGAGCCCCTGGGCGGCGGCGAGCAGAGCGTCCTCGACCGCGGGGACGTCCGCATCCGCCGGCACCCCGAGGTCGATGATCGCGCGCGCCCATCCCTGCGACATGTTGCCGATCCGGGTGATCTCGCCATTGCGGACGTACCAGAGCGTGCCGTTCGCGTCACGCACCTGGGTGATCCGCACGCTGACGTATTCGACGACACCCGACGCGAGGCCCAGGTCGACCACATCTCCGATGCCGACCTGGTCCTCGGCGACGAGGAACATGCCGTTCAGCACATCTTTGACGATGTTCTGGGCACCGAAACCGAGGCCTGCGCCGACGGCGGCGGTGAGCAGCGTCAGAGACCCGAGCAGCGTGGGCTCGATGATGTTCACGATCAGGACGACAGCGACCACCACGAGGATCACGTTGACGATGTTCTGCAGGATGGTGCCGAGGGTCCTGGTGCGCTGTACGAGCCGCATGTCCGCGAGCGGGGAGCGCTCCAGCGCCCTTGTGTCGGTGACCTCGGCCTTGGACTTGGCGCCGGCGACGATCCGGCGGACGACGCGGCGGATCACGAAGCGGAGCGCATAGGCGATGAGGACGCAGACGACGATCGTGACGACGCTCCAGAGCGCCTTCATGCCGATCTTGCCGAGGACGTCGAGCGTCTGGGTCCACAGGTCTGCGATCTTGGCGGCCTGATCCTCGAAGGAGACGATATTCATCGTTCACGATCCTATGGCTGCGCCCCTTGGCGGGCTCTGAGCGTCGGCGGCGCTGCGCCGTGAGCCGGTGTTGTCCGCTCGGGACGCGACTAAGGGGCCGGAGGAGAGCAGTCTCCTCCGGCCCTTCCGGGTCGTGCGTCAGCTCTGCGCGGCCGCCGATTCGAAGGTCTCCTCATCGCGCGCCTGAGCGGCGAGCGCCCGCTCCACGTCCGCGAGGTTTTCGAACACGAGGCGGCGCAGCGCGGGCGCGGCGTCATGGTGGGCGGAGAGCCAGACGCGGGTCGCGTCGCGCAGGGCGGTGTTCGCGAGCGCCTTCGGGTACAGTCCCACGATCAGGTAGTTCGCGACCTGGAACGTGCGGCCTTCCCAGATCGGGAGTAGGGCGTCGAAGTACTGCGCGACGAACGGCTCGAGCAGTGCGACACCGGCCGGGTGGGTGAAGCCGAGGGCGGCGGAGCGGACGATCGTGTTGGACAGGTCGTCGTGCTCGACGAGCGAGGACCACGCGGCCTGCTTGTCCTCGGGCGTGGGCAGCGCGGCGCGGGCCTGCGCGGCGAACTCCGCGCCCTTGGCGGTGTTGTCGCCCTCGAGCGCGGCATCGATCGCGGCCCCGTCGACGGCGCCGACCGTGGCGAGGCCGACGAGCAGCTGCCACGACAGGTCGGTGTCGATCGTGAGGCCGTCGAGGGTGAGTGCGCCGTCGCGCAGGCGGCGCACGACGTCGGCGTGCTCGGGCGTGGTGAGCGAGTTCGCGAACGCCGTCACGAACTGCAGCTGGCTGTCGGAGGCGGCTTCCGCGCTCTGCGCGAGCGCCCACAGGCCGTCGGCGACCCGGGTGCGGGCGGCCTCACGGTGCTCCGGGGTGACGTACAGCGCGGCGGCGGTCTGCAGCTGGCTGAGCGTGGTGCGCACCGTGGTCGACTCGGTCTCGCGGCCGATGTTGCCCAGCACGAGGTCGATGTAGTCGCTCGCGGCGCTCTCGGCGTCGCGGGTCTGGTCCCAGGCGGCACCCCACACGAGCGAGCGGGCGAGAGGGTCGCTGATGTCGGCGAGGTGTGCGACGGCGGTCGCGAGGGAGCGCTCGTCGAGACGGATCTTCGCGTAGGCGAGGTCTTCGTCGTTCAGCAGCACCAGATCCGGGCGCTTCAGGCCCTGCAGTTCGGGAAGCTCCGTGCGGTCACCGTCGACGTCCACCTCGACGTGGTGGGTGCGCACGAGAGCGCCCGTCGCGTCGAGGTTGTAGAAGCCGATGCCCAGGCGGTGCGGGCGGATCGTCGGGTAGTCGGCGGGAGCCGTCTGCGTCACGGCGAAGCGCGAGATGGTGCCGTCCCCGGCCTCGGCGATGACGGGCGCGAGCGTGTTCACTCCCGCGGTCTCCAGCCACTTCTTCGACCAGACGGTGAGGTCGCGGCCGCTGGTGCGCTCCAGCTCGACGAGCAGGTCGCTGAGCTCGGTGTTCTGCCAGGAGTGCTTCTTGAAGTACTCGGAGACGCCGGCGAAGAACGCCTCGATGCCCACCCACGCGGCGAGCTGCTTGAGGACGGATCCGCCCTTCGCGTACGTGATGCCGTCGAAGTTCACCTGCACGTCGTCGAGGTCGTTGATCTCGGCGACGACCGGGTGCGTGGAGGGGAGCTGGTCCTGACGGTAGGCCCAGGTCTTCTCCATGGCGTTGAACGTCGTCCACGCCTCGGTCCACTCGGTGGCCTCGGCGGTCGCGATGGTCGACGCCCACTCGGCGAACGACTCGTTCAGCCAGAGGTCGTTCCACCACTTCATGGTGACGAGGTCGCCGAACCACATGTGCGCGAGTTCATGCAGGATCGTGACGACGCGGCGCTCCTTGACGGCGTCGGTCACCTTGCTCCGGAACACGTAGGTCTCGGTGAAGGTCACCGCGCCCGCGTTCTCCATGGCGCCGGCGTTGAACTCCGGCACGAAGAGCTGGTCGTACTTCGCGAACGGATACGGGACGCCGAACTTCTCCTCGTAGTAGGCGAAGCCCTCGCGGGTCTTGTCGAAGATGTAGTCCGCGTCGAGGTGCTCCCACAGGCTCTTGCGCCCGTAGACGCCGAGGGGGATCACGCGGCCGGAGGCGCTGGTCAGCTCGGAGAAGGTCTCCTCGTACGGGCCCGCGATGATCGCCGTGATGTACGAGGAGATCCGCGGGGTGGGCTCGAAGCCCCACGTCGCGACCGCGCCGTTCTGGTCGGACCCGGATCCGTTCGACGCGTCGTGGTGGATCGGTTCGGGGGTGGGGGAGTTCGAGACGACCTTCCACGCAGCGGGCGCGGTGATGGTGAACTGGAACGTCGCCTTCAGGTCGGGCTGCTCGAACACGGCGAAGACGCGGCGGGAGTCGGGCACCTCGAACTGCGAGTAGAGGTAGACCTCGCCGTCGACAGGATCGACGAAGCGGTGCAGGCCCTCACCGGTGTTGGTGTATTCGCAGTCGGCGTCGACGACGAGCACGTTCGAGCCCGCCAGGCCGTCCAGCGCGATGCGCGAGTCGGCGTAGGCCGTCGTCGGGTCGATCAGCTCGCCGTTCAAGGTGATCTCGCGCACCTCGCGCGCGATGAGGTCGATGAAGGTCGAGGACCCCTCGGTGGCGGTGAAGCGCACGACGCTGCGGGATCCGAACACCTCCGCGCCCTTGGTCAGGTCGAGCGCGATCTCGTACGACTCGGTGTCGACGATCGCGCGGCGCTCCTGCGCCTCGATGCGGGTGAGGTTCTCTCCAGGCACTGCTCAGACTCCCAGGGGGTGAGGGGTTCGGCCGCAAGATTCGCGCTGCTGGCGCCGGCGGCAACCGTCCCAGCCTACGCCAGAGCGCGTGTTGCGGTTTTTCGCGGGTGCCGCCGCCTCCAGGAGGGCATCGAGTCGGCGCACGGCCGTGGCAAAGGAAACTCAGGGGAAGATGGAAGGGTGAGTGCTCGAAACGTGACCGCAGCAACCGTTCCCTTCGCCTCCGCGCCCGCCGCGAGCGGGCCGGAGTTCGTGGAGACGCCCGTCGCCTATGACGGCATCCTGCTCGCAGGATTCGGCGGCCCGGAGGGGCAGGACGACGTGATCCCGTTCCTGCGCAACGTCACTCGAGGCCGCGGCATCCCGGATGAGCGGCTCGAAGAGGTGGCGCATCACTACCGGCACTTCGGTGGCGTGAGCCCGATCAACGCGCAGAACCGCGCGCTCAAGGCCGCGCTCGAGACCGAGCTCACCCGCCGCGGGATCGACCTCCCGGTGTACTGGGGCAACCGCAACTGGGCTCCGTACCTGTCCGACGCGGTGACCATGGCCGCCGACAGCGGGGACACCACGCTGCTCGCGTTCGCCACGAGCGCGTACAGCTCCTTCTCCAGCTGCCGTCAGTACCGCGAGGACTTCGCCCGCGTGCTGGAGGAGACGGAGCTCGGTGAGACGGTGACGATCGACAAGATCCGCCCGTTCTACGACCACCCCGGATTCGTCGCGTCCTTCGTGGAGGGCGTGCGCAACGCGATCGTCGGCTTCACGGCCGACGGCGTCGACGCCTCGGCGATCCAGGTCCTGTTCACCACCCACAGCGTGCCGACCGACGATGCGCTGCGTTCCGGCCCGCGCGACGTCGACTGGGGCCCCGACGGCGCGTACGCCGCCCAGCACGAGGCGGTCGCAGCCTGGGTCATGAGCCGCGTGGCCGAGCTGCTGCCCGCGGCCGCCGACGTGCCGTGGGAGCTCGTGTACCAGTCGCGCTCCGGCCCCGCCTCGCAGCCGTGGCTCGAGCCCGACATCTGCGACGTGATCGAGGAGCTGCCCGCTCGCGGTCGCACCGCGGTCGCCGTGGTCCCGCTCGGCTTCGTGAGCGACCACATGGAGGTGCTCTGGGATCTCGACACCGAGGCGAAGGACGCGGCCGCCGAGGCGGGCCTCGCTTTCGTCCGCACGCCGACCCCGGGGGTCTCCGACACCTTCGTCGCCGGCATCGTCGACCTCATCCAGGAGCGCCTGGAGGGGCGCCCGGCGGCGGATCGCGCGCACGTCACCGCGCTCGGTCCCGCGTTCGACGTGTGCCGTTCGGGGTGCTGCGAGAACATCCGCGCGGGGTTCAAGCCGGCTGCGGCCGGCATCGCTCCCTGACGGTTCCGCGGGGCCGCGTCACGGCGCCCCGCGGCGGTCGCGGCGCTCCGTAGGATTGAGGCATGCGCATCCACATCGCCACCGATCACGCCGGTCTCGAGTTCTCCACGCAGCT
This sequence comes from Microbacterium sp. 10L49, assembly GCF_056395125.1. Taxonomy (NCBI): domain Bacteria; kingdom Bacillati; phylum Actinomycetota; class Actinomycetes; order Micrococcales; family Microbacteriaceae; genus Microbacterium; species Microbacterium sp. 10L49. The sequence goes on along the minus strand of NZ_JBFTIW010000001.1, from coordinate 658,587 downwards.
GCAGCACCACCTCGTGGAGGCGGGTCATGAGGTCGTGGACCATGGCCCCGTCGAGTACGACGCCGTGGACGACTACCCGGCGTTCTGCATCCGCGCGGCACAGGCGACGATCCGCGACCAGCGCGCGGGAGTCGAGGCGCTCGGTGTCGTCTTCGGCGGCTCCGGCAACGGCGAGCAGATCGCGGCGAACAAGGTCGAGGGCATCCGCGCGGCCCTGGTGTGGAGCATCGCGACCGCCGAGCTCGCGCGAGAGCACAACGACGCCAACGTGATCGCGATCGGCGCCCGCCAGCACACCTTCGACGAGGTCGCCGGCTTCATCGACCGCTTCATCGCCACGCCGTTCTCGAACGAGGAGCGGCACGTGCGCCGGATCGCGCAGATCGCCGACTTCGAGCGCGACGGATCGCTGCTCCCGGACCCGCGCGCCTGATGCCCGAGGGCCATTCCGTCCATCGGATCGCGCGGCAGTTCGCCCGCAACTTCGTGGGCAAGCCGGTCTTCGCGTCGAGCCCGCAGGGGCGCTTCGCGGAGGGTGCTGCTCTCCTCGACGCTCGTGCGGTGGAGAGCGTGCAGGCGGTCGGCAAGCAGATGTTCCTCGAGACCGAGGGGGATCTGTGGCTGCGCGTGCACCTGGGGCTCTACGGCGCCTGGGACTTCTCCGGCGAGATCCTCGTGGATCCGACGATCGCGTCGGCGAATGGGCGGATGGGTCAGACGAACCAGCGCGGCACTGACCTCGAGGCCCCGATCCTGGACGATGCCGGTGAGAACTCGCTGGCCTCCATCGGCGCCCCGCGCAAGACGCGCGTGCACGTGCGCATGTCCGAGGCCACCAAGGGGCTCGCCGATGAGGGAGCGGAATGGCCGCCGCCCGTGGTCGGACAGGTGCGCCTGCGCTTGATGACGGACGCGACCTGCGCCGATCTCCGCGGGCCGACCGCCTGCGTGCTGCAGACGCCCGACGAGATGCTCGCCACGGTCGCGAAGCTCGGACCGGATCCGCTGGTGGGGGACGTGGATGAGGGGGAGGAACGCTTCGTCGCCGCCGTCCGGCGCAGGGCGGTGCCGATCGCGCTCCTGCTGATGGACCAGGCCGTGGTCAGCGGGATCGGCAACGTGTATCGCGCCGAGCTGCTGTTCCGGGCTCGGCTGAACCCGCACACGCCGGGCCGCGATGTGCCCGAGGACACCGTGCGCGCGCTCTGGCGGGACTGGGTCCGTCTGCTCGCGATCGGCGTCGAGACCGGGCAGATGATGACCATGGACGACCTCACGGCCGACCAGTACCGGGCCGCGATGGCGCACCGCGACGACCGGCACTGGGTCTATCACCGCACGGGACTGCCGTGCCGTGTGTGCGGCACGGACATCGTGCTCGAGGAGATCGGCGCCCGCAAGCTGTACTGGTGCCCGCGCTGCCAGGCATGACGGATCCCGGTCGCTGAGGTTCTGGACGGGCGAGCGACCGTAGGCTGAAACCATGCGCCAGAACCCGAGTTTCGCCATGACGGACGTCGCCGAACTGCGGCGGATCATCGCCGCCAACCCGTGGGCGACGCTGGTGGGCCGCGACGAGAACGGCATGACCGCGTCGCACTATGCGGTGCTGCTCGATTCCGGCCGCGACGACCTCACGATCGTCGCGCACGTCGGCCGCCCGGACGACATCGTGCTGGGGCTCGGATCCCAGGAGCTGATGGTGATCTTCCAGGGGCCGCACGGATACATCTCGCCCGGTTGGTACGGCGACTCGGCCGCCGTGCCGACGTGGAACTACGTCGCGGTGCACCTGTCCGGCGTGCCGGAGCTGCTCGACACCGAGGAGAACCTCCGTGTGCTCGGTCATCTCGTGGACCACTTCGAGGGCCGACTCGCCGACCCCCGCGGCATCTGGTCCCCGCCCAACGACGAGGCGTTCGTGCGCCGGCTCGAGGCGGGCACGGTCGGCTTCCGGCTCACCCCGACGCGCGTCACCGCCAAGCGCAAGCTCAGCCAGAACAAGCCCGACGACGTGATCGAGAACGTGATCCTCGAGCTGCAGGGTGACGGGGCGTACGCGAATCCGATGCTGGCCGCGGAGATGCAGCGCGCACACGACGCCCGGCTCGCCGCGCGGGCGGGCACCCGATGACGGCATCGGACGTCGGAGCGCACATCGACGCGATCCGCGCCGTGCGCATCGCCACCGCGGACCGCCGGCTGCTGGCCGTGGACGGCCCGGTGGACGTGCTGCTCGAAGACGGCCGGATCGTCGACATCGCCCCCACCGGTGCGCTGCGGCTGCGCGGTCAGGTGCTCGACGGCGACGCGGCGTGGATCGTTCCGGGCCTGTGGGATCACCACGTGCACACCGTGCAGTGGGCACTCGCCGCCCAGCGCGAGGACCTCGCCGGTACCGCGAACGCGGTCGAGGCCGCCGCGCTCATGTCGCTCGCGCCCGTGCTCGGCGACGGCCGCCGCGTCGGATCCGGCTTCCGCGACGTGCGCTGGTCGGACCGGCCGACGCTGGCCCTGCTCGACGAGCACACCGGCGAGATCCCGACCTATCTCATCAACGCCGACGTGCACAGCGTGTGGCTGAACTCCGCCGCTTTCCGCCGGGAGGGCTTCCCCATCGCCGCGGACGGGATGCTGCGCGAGGAGGACGCCTTCGAGATCTCGCGCCGGTTGAACGCCGCGGATCCGGTGGTCGCCGACGAGGCCGTCGCCGCCGCCGCCCGACGAGCCGCGGGCCGCGGCGTCGTCGGGCTGGTGGACTTCGACATGGCGTGGAACGCCGAGGCCTGGGCACGACGCCTCGCGCACGGCTTCGACACGCATCGCGTCGAGTTCGCCGTCTATCCGCATGACCTCGACCGTGCGATCGCCGAGGGACTGCACACGGGTCAGCCGATGGATCAGGACCCGCTCGGACTCGTGCACGCAGGGCCGCTGAAGATCATCTCCGACGGCTCGCTGGGCACGCGCACCGCCGCCTGCAGCCACGGCTATGCCGACGATCCGCACAACCACGGCGTGCTCACCGTGCCGCCCGCCGAGCTGCAGGAGCTGTTGCTGCGCGCCACCGGGACCGGGCTGGAGATCGCCCTGCACGCGATCGGCGACCTCGCGGTCACCGCAGCTCTCGACGCGTTCGCCGCCACCGGCGCCCAGGGCACGATCGAGCACGCGCAGCTCGTGCGCCATGGCGATCTCACCCGGTTCGGCCGCCTCGGCATCGCGGCGAGTGTGCAGCCGCAGCATGCCCTCGACGACCGCGATGCGGCCGATGCGCTCTGGGCAGAGCAGACTGCGATCGGCTATCCGCTCGCCTCGCTGCACCGGGCGGGGGCGACGCTGCGCTTCGGATCCGATGCTCCGGTGGCTGCCCTGGATCCGTGGCACGCGATCTCGGCGGCCGTCTTCCGCACCGACGACGACCGCGCACCGTGGCATCCGGAGGAGCGGGTCGACCTCGAGACCGCCCTCGCTGGGAGCGCCCGCGGCGGCACCGGAGGCGGCGCCGGCATCCGTCCCGGTGCTGTCGCCGATCTGGTGCTGCTCGGCGCCGATCCGGCGGCCGCCGACGCGCAGGCCCTCCGTACGATGCCGGTCGCGGCGACGCTCGTCGGCGGGCGGGTGACGTACGGGGGATAACCCCCGCTCGGATCCGGCAGCGCGCACCCTGGTCTGCCGAGATCAGGACGGGCATCGTGGAAGCCGGTGCGAATCAGCGCACCAGAGGCATGGACCAGGAGATCTCCCGATGACAACCGCGACCCGCTCCCTCGACTCGCGCCTCCCGGCGCCGCCGGCCGCGCCCCGGCGCGGATATGGGCGGGCATGGGCTGCGGCGCCCGGCAACGCGCTCTTCCTCGTGCTGCTGTCGGTACCGCTCGCGATCCTGGCGATGGGAGTGACCTGGACCGTCTTCGGCGTCGGCATCGGCTCCCTCGTGCTGGTGATCGGAGTGCCGGTGCTGGTCGGGTCTCTCTACGTCGCCCGCGGCTTCGCCGAGGCGGAGCGGGCGCTGCTGCGGATGACCGACCACCCCGCCATCGCCGCGCCCGACTGGCGCCGCGGCACGAAGGGCACCGGGTCCTGGGCCCGTCTGACGCAACCGCTGCGGAACGCGCACTACTGGATGGCGCTGCTGTCGAGCCTGCTCGTGCGCCCGATCGTGGCGATCGTCACGTTCGCCATCGCCACGATCTGGGTCTCGATGGCGCTCGGCGGCCCGACGTACTGGTTCTGGTCGTCGTTCATCCCCGACGGCAACGCCGAGAGCGTCTGGGTCCCCTGGGCGGTGCAGCACATCTTCGGCGGGTTCGACCCGTCTCCGGATCCGCATCGGTGGGCCTCGATGCTGTACCTGGTCGTCGGGCTGGTCTTCCTGGGAACGCTGCCGCTCGTGCTCAGCGGCCTCGCACGCCTGCACGGCACGGTCGCCGCCGCATTGACCGGGCGATGGGAGTCCGACGACCTGGTGGCGCAGGTCCAGGGTCTGGATGCCTCCCGCGGTGCGGCCGTGCAGGCCGAGGACGCCGGGCTGCGCCGGCTCGAGCGGGACCTGCACGACGGCCCGCAGCAGCGTCTGGTGCGCCTGCAGATGGATCTCGCCGCGCTCGAGCGGCGCGCGGCGGACGGCGATGCCGCGGCGGTGGCGGCGCTCGCACAGGAGTCTCGCGGGCACGCCCAGGCCGCGCTGGACGAGCTGAGGGCGCTGGCCGGCGGTGTCGCGCCGCCGCTGCTGCAGGACCGGGGGATCGCCGAGGCGATCGCCGGGCTCGCGGCCGCCAGTGCGCTTCCGGTTCGGGTCGAGGTCGCCCCTTCCATCACGGCGGCACTGAGCCCCGAGGCCGCGCGCAACCTGTACTTCGTGGTCGCGGAGCTGCTGACCAACGCCGTGAAGCACGGGGGAGCGGACAGCGCATCGGTGACCGCGGTCCGGGAAGGACCCGTGGTCCGCGTCACCGTGCTGGACGACGGTCACGGCGGTGCCGCCCCGCGCCCTGGAGGCGGACTCGAAGGCCTTGCCCGGCGGGTGCAGGGCCTGAGCGGCGCGATGCACATCGACAGCCCGGCCGGCGGCCCGACCATCGTGACGGTGACGGTGCCCGTCTCCGCGTGAGCTGCGCCGCCGCGGGCCGCACCGACGGCGCGATGAGCGCCCGCGCTCTGGCCTGCCGCGCCCTAGTCTGAAGGGCGTGACCGATCAGCAGACTCCGCTGCGGGTGATCCTCTTCGAGGACTCGATCCTGCTGCGCGAAGGTCTCGTGCGTCTGCTCGCCGAGGCCGGATTCGAGACCGTCGGCGCGTATGCCGACGCCGAGGACGTGGTGGCGCGCACCCGTGCTGCGGCCGCGACGGTGGCCGTGCTGGACGTGCGGATGCCTCCGTCGTTCCGGGACGAAGGGATCCGCGCAGCTCTGGCGCTGCGGGCGGCTCTCCCCGAGGTGGGCATCCTCGTGCTCAGCCAGTACGTCGAAGGCGTCTATGCGAGGGAACTGCTCGGGGCCGGCGACGGGGGAGTCGGCTATCTCCTCAAGGACAGGGTCACCTCACTCGAAGAGCTCTCCGGAGCCGTCCGGCAGGTCAGCCAGGGCGGGACGGTGCTGGATCCTCGGGTCGTGCAGCAGCTGATGCGTACCGGACCCGATCCGGTCGGTCGTCTCACCCCTCGGGAGCGCGAAGTCCTCGAGGCGATGGCGGAGGGGCGCAGCAACGCGTCGATCGCAGCCGGCATGAGCATCGGGGTGGGCGCGGTGGAGAAGAACGTGTCCGCCATCTTCGCCAAGCTCGGCCTCGAGGATTCCGGCACCGACCATCGTCGCGTGCTGGCCGTGCTCGCCTACTTGCAGAAGGACCCCCGTCCCTGAGCGGGGCGGAGGTCCTTCCGAGCTGTGCGCCGTGGGTCAGGCGGCGATGTGCGAGACGAGGAACCAGCGGTCCTTCTCGAGGCCGCGCTGGATCTCGATCGCCACGTCCTGGCTGGTGAGGTCGATCTCGTCGAGGCCCTCGACAGCGGCCTTCACGTTGACGAGGATCGCGTCGATGTCGGCGATCACGGCGCGCACGAGGTCGTCCGAACGGGTGAATCCGGCGGGGACCTGCGTCGCGCCGGCCTTCTCGGCGACGACCGTGACGCGGGCGTCGATCGGCAGGCCCAGAGCGACGATGCGCTCCGCGGCGGTGTCGGCGAAGTCTCCTGCGTGGTCGACGATCACGTCGAGCAGCTCGTGCACGCCGACGAAGTTCGCGCCGCGCACGTGCCAGTGCGCCTGCTTGCCGTTCACGGTGAGCGCCTGGAGGCCCAGCACGACCGGGGTCAGGAACTGGGCGGCGCCGGCCGCGACGGTCGGGTCGACGGTGGCCTGGGTGATGGTCTCGGCGTTGCTCATGATGACTCCTCGGTGATCATTCGGATCCGTGCGTGCTGATGTCTTGAGAGCAACGCTACTCGGCTCAGTTTGTTCCGCAAGCAAGCTGAGGCAACGCTAACTCGCAGGTCACATGCTATTTCGGCAAGGCTGGCCTTCCCTGGGATCCACGAGCGCACCGCGTGGACGACGGGAGGACTCAGCGATCCGGGATACCTTCGTCAGGTGGCAACAGCTGGTACCTCCTCCCGTGCGGCCCTGCGCCGACTCCGTACATCCGAAACGCGGGGCACCTCCGCCGCGCAGAAGGTCGGATCGAACTTCATCCCTCATGTGCAGGGTCTGCGCGCGATCGCGGTGCTGGCCGTCGTGCTGTACCACTTCTGGCCGGGACGGCTGAGCGGCGGCTACGTCGGCGTCGACATCTTCTTCGTGATCTCCGGGTTCCTGATCACCGCGCACCTTGCGCGCGAGCTGAACGCCACGGGGAGGGTGAACCTCGGTCAGTTCTGGGCTCGCCGTGCTCGACGTCTGCTTCCTGCGTCGCTGCTCGTGCTGCTGTTCTGCGCGATCGTCGCGGCGATCCCCGTGCTGTCGCCGCTGTCCCAGCTCCCCGCGGAGCTGCAGGAGATCGTGGCGTCCACCTTCTATGTGGAGAACTGGTTCCTCGCGCTGAACTCGGCCGACTACCTCGCGCACGCCGGGGATCCGACGATGGTGCAGCACTACTGGTCGCTGTCGCTCGAGGAGCAGTTCTACGTGCTCTGGCCGCTGATCATGCTGCTCGCGGCATGGATCGCGGTCAAGTATTTCCGCGGGTCGCGGCTGCGCGCGGCGGCGATCGCGATCGGCATCGTGTCCGTGGCCTCGTTCGCGTTCTGCGTCTGGTTCACGGCGACGAATCCGGCGCCCGCCTACTTCGTCACCTTCGGTCGGATGTGGCAGTTCGGTGTGGGTGCGGTGCTCGCCCTGGTGCCCCGCCTGCGCGTGAGCAACGCGATCGGCAGCTTCATCCTGGGCTGGGGCGGCATCATCGTGCTGCTCGTCGTGATCTACCGCTTCGATGCGCAGACGCCGTTCCCCGGCTACATGGCCGCGATCCCCACACTTGCGGCAGCGGCGATCATCGCCGCCTCCAACACCGAGCGCTGGTGGTACCCGACCCGCATCCTGGCGATCCGGCCGATGCGCTTCACCGGCGACATCTCGTACAGCCTGTACCTGTGGCACTGGCCGCTCATCATCATCGCGCCGTCCGTGCCGTTCTGGGGCCTCACGATCTACCACCGCGTCGCGCTGGTCGGCATCTGCTTCGTGCTGGCCTGGCTCACCAAGAAGTTCGTCGAGGATCCGGCCCGCACCTGGAAGCCGCTCACTTCGCGCAAGCCCCGGCTGTCGCTGTGGGCTTCACTCGCTGCGATGGTGATCGTCGCGGGCGCCGCGGGCGCGGGCTGGGCTGCGAACGCGGGCACCTACCAGCAGGGCGTGCAGGCCATCGCCGAACTCCGTGCGAACCCCCCGGCGTGCTTCGGCGCCGCCGCGGTCCTCGATGAATCCTGCGCAGGGAAGAAGACCGACGAGATCCTTCCCGCCCCAGGCTTCGCGGGAGTGGACCGCCCGGAGGCGTCCCAGTGCTTCGTGCAGCTCAATGATGCTCGGCCGGTCTCGTGCGAGTTCGGCTCGAAGGATCCGAACGCCAAGCAGGTCGCACTGATCGGCGACAGCCACGCGTACCAGCTGCTCACCACGTTCCAGGGGATCGCGGAGAAGGAAGGATGGCACCTCACCACGTACTTCAAGGGCGCCTGTCCGTGGAACACCACGCCGCTGTCCACCGGCGGGGCGTTCGGCGACGCGTGCACGCAGTATCGCGCCGCGGTGGCGAAGCAGCTCGAGAAGCGGCACTTCGATGCGATCTTCACCGCCGCGCTCTCCACGACGCCGTACGCAGCGGGGGAGCATGACTCCTCCTACGATGCGGCGGTAGCCGGATACCGAGAGGCCTGGGCCACGCAGACGTCCAAGGGGACGCCCGTGATCACCGTCGTCGACAACCCCGTGTGGGAGACCGACCCGAACAAGTGCCTGCGCACCCGCGCACAGAGCGCCTGCGACGGCCCGCGCACCGACCTGCTGACCGAGAAGGACCCGTTGCGTGCGGCCGCGGACGGTCAGAAGGACATCACGCTGCTCGACTTCACGAAGGTCTTCTGCGACGACGAGAACTGCCGTGCGGTGGTCGGCGGAGCCAACATCTACCGCGACCAGGACCACATCACGGTGACGTTCGCGAACTCCCTCGCTCCGCAGTACACGGCGGCGCTGAAGAGCGCGATGGGGATCGGTTGATCGGGGACGCGCGCGGGGACGGGGCGGATAGGGTCGCAGTATGAGCGACGATGCCACCGTCCTGTCCCTGCCCGGCCGAATCCCCGTCATCGATTCCACGGCGTTCCTCGCCGCGGGCGCGAAAGTGATCGGGGCGGTGACGATCGGCGAGGGCTCCAGCGTCTGGTACAACGCCGTGCTGCGCGCGGATTCGGCGGAGATCCGGATCGGCGCCGGCAGCAACGCGCAGGACAGCGTCTCGGTGCACGTCGACCCCGGTTATGGCGTCATCATCGGCGACGATGTCTCGATAGGGCACAACGCGGTCGTGCACGGCTGCACGATCGGGGACGGATCGCTGATCGGCATGGGAGCCGTCGTGCTGAACGGGGCCGTGATCGGATCCGAATGTCTCATCGCCGGCGGCGCGCTGGTGCTGAGCGGCATGGAAGTGCCGGACGGATCGCTCGTCGCGGGAGTGCCGGCCAAGGTCCGCCGCGAACTCTCTGCCGAGGAGAGGGAAGGGCTGCGCCAGAACGCCCGGGTCTACCGCGGGCACTCGGCACTGCACCGGCAGGCGAGTCCGCTCTGAGCTGCGTGCACCGGAGGGTCGCCCTGGCCCGGTAGTCTCGAAGTTCCGGGGCGGTGGCCAAGCTGGTGAAGGCAGTGGGCTCATAACCCAACGATCGCGGGTTCAAGTCCCGCCCGCCCCACACTTCCGATCCCCGCACGCGACGCGATCTCGCGATGCCTTCTCGTCGACTTGCAAAATATGTAGACCGGTCTATTCTTATGTCCATGGCATCAAAGGGAGACCTCACGAAGGCACGGCTCACAGAGTCCATGCTCGAACTCATCCAGACCAGCGGCTACAGCGGCACGGGCCTGAACGCGGTGACAGACCACGCCGCGGCACCCAAGGGATCGATCTACTTCCACTTCCCCGACGGGAAGGAAGGCCTGGGCGTCGCCGCGGTCGAGCTCGCCACGACACAGTTCGAGACCTTGATCGCGGAGGCTGCCGAGTCGGCGGACGGCGCGGCTGCGACGGCCCGCGTCGTGATCGAGGCATTGGCGGACATCGTCAGCGAAAGCGACTTCCGGCTGGGTTGCCCGGTCTCGGTGGTCACTCTCGAGATGGGTGCGGAGAGCGAGCGGATCCGACAGGCGTGCGCGACGGCCTTCACGTCCTGGATCACGCCGACGGCCGCGCTCCTCGAAGCCGGAGGCATCGGCGCCGAAGAGGCCCGTACCCTCGCGACGGTCGTCGTCTCCACGATCGAGGGAGCGGTGATCGTCTCCCGTGCCATGCGGAGCGTCCAACCCCTGATCGCGGCCGCCGACGTCGTGGCGACGCTCATCGAGCAGCGCATCCAGACTGAGGGGATCACGCGATGACCGCGCAGGAGGCGCCCCGTCACGCGCTGGTCTTCGGGGCCTCGGGGTTGATCGGCCGGCACCTCGTGCTGACCCTCGCGGAGTCCGGTGCGAACGTCACCGCGGCGGTGCGGAGTGCCGCATCTGCAGCACGCGTCGAACGATGGCTGAGCGAGCACGGTCTGACGCGCAGCATCAGCACGACGATCGTCGACTTCGATGCGCCGGAGATCGTCTCCGGCGGTGCCGCGGCGTTCCCGTCCGTCACCGAGATCCACAACTGCGCAGGCTCCTACCGGTTCGGTATGCCCGCCCAGGAGGCGCGCGGCGCGAACGTCGGCATCGTCGAGAAGCTGATCGAGTTCGCCGAGGGGCTTCCCGAGCTGCAGCGCGTCGTCCACATCTCCGGCTACCGGGTCGGGGGACAGGATCCTGCCACGGTCCCGTGGTCGGACGCACATCGTGCCGCGGTCTACAAGGAGCTCGGCGGCTACGAGGCATCCAAGGTGGAATCCGACGCCATCTTCCAGGCCGAGGCCAACGAGCACGGGATCCCGTGGACGATCGTCAATCCGGCGAGCGTGATCGGCGACAGCGCGACGGGGGAGTCCGATCAGCACATCGGGCTGGCCACCACGATCGAGCAGATCTGGGACGGGACGGCGACCGCGCTGCCCGCGGGCAGGGGCACGTTCCTGCCCGTTCTCACGGTCGACTACCTGGCGGCGTTCATGGCGGCCGCGGCGAGCGATCCGACCGCCGTCGGCAAGGCGTACTGGATCCTCGACGACGACACCCCGCCGCTGGCGGAGCTGCTCACGCACGTCGGCCGGCACCTCGGCGCGAAGGTTCCGTGGCTGCGCGTGCCCGTCGGTGTCATCAAGCGGCTTCCGTCGCGCATCACCAAGGCGGATCCCGAGACGCTCGGCTTCCTGTCGGATGACCGCTATCCGACGGCATCCGCGATCGAGCTGGCACAGCGGAACGGGATCCGCACGCCGGACGTTCTGGTCTCCCTCGATCGCTGGGCCGACCATCTGGCGGCGCATCGCTTCGGCCGTGCCGGGGCCGACGACCGGAGGTTCGTGGACGTCGGCGGGCTGAAGACGTTCGAGCTCGGCCGGCGCGACGCCACCCGGCTGATCCTCCCGGGGCTGCCCGTCAACGCCGACACCTGGACCGAGGTCGCCGAGGCCGTCGATGCGCGCGCCCTGGACCTCCCGGGCCTCGGTCTCAGCGGTGGCACCGGAGTGCGGGACTGGGATCGGTGGCTGCCGGGCCTGCTGGGCGAGGAGCCCGTCGAGATCATCGGCCATTCGCTCGGTTCGGCCGCGGCGGTGCTCGCGGCCGATCGGCTCCCGGGCCGGGTCACGTCGCTCACTCTGGTCGCGCCGTTCTTCCTCCAGCCCCGGGCCGGAGTCTCAGCGAGCCTGCGGCCGTTCGTACGCGCCTACCTGCGCCGCATCGACCCGGTGCGGCTGTCGTTCCGGCTCACCGGGTCGGACGCGAGCGCAGCCGCTCTCGAGTCCACCGTCGGCGATCTCAAGCGCAGCGGGGCTGCGAGGGTCGCTGCGCAGCTCGCCCTGGCGAGTTCGGCCCGGTGGCGGTCCGAGCTCCGAGAGGTGCTCGGGCGATTCGACGGCCCGATCCGCATCATCACGGGAAGCAAGGATCCGCTCGATCCCGGAGTGGAGGAGATGCTCAGGTCGCGTCCGAACGTCGAGCTGATCTCGGTGCCCGGTGCCGGACACCACCCGCAGCTGACGCACGGGCATGCTCTTGTCGATGTGCTGACGGGATCGTTCGACGGCGCCCGGGTGTGACGCACGCAGACGAGTCAGCGTGATGTCGCGTTCGCCCCGCCGGGCATCGGGGAGATGTCCGGCGGGGCGGCGCGTCTGTTCGTATCAGCGGTCCATCGCGTCCTTGATGTGCTCGCCGGCGTTCTTCGCGTCGTCCTTCAGGTGCTCGCCCGCCTCCTTGAGGTCGGCCTTGGCCTGATCCATCCGGCCCTCGTTCTCGAGTTCCTCGTTGTCGGTGACCTTGCCGGCCCCCTCTTTGACCTTGCCGGACATCTTCTCCGCCGCGTTCTTCACGTGGTCTGCAGCGCTCATGTGCGCCCCTCCTCTCGTGTGTCGTGGATCTCACGTTCACAGGACGGCGGATCGAACACCACGGGGTTGACGAGCGCACGCGACGCCGCTATGTTCCGCCCGAATGTAACCTTGTGGGTACGTACCCGATGCGGTACGTTCAGGGCCATGGACGCCGTACTGCAGGCCCTCGCCGACCCGAACCGGCGCGTCGTGCTGGACATCCTGCGGGTTCACGATGCGACCGCGGGGGAGCTGGCCGATGCGCTGCCGATCGCGCGGCCGGGAGTGTCCCGCCACCTGCGGGTGCTGCGCGAAGCGGGTCTGGTCGACGTGCGACAGGATGCACAGCGGCGCATCTACCGGCTGCGGCCGGAAGCGCTCGCCGACCTCGACGAGTGGCTCGAACGGTACCGCGATCTGTGGACGCAGCGACTCGACGCCTTGCATACCGAGATCGCCCGAGGGAAGAAGGACAGGACATGATCATGACCGGCACGATGTGGGAGCTCGACGACGCCACGGGCGCGATCCGCGTGGAGGACGTCTACGACACCGACGTGGACGACCTGTGGCAGGCGTGCACGGATCCGGAGCGCGCGGCGCGCTGGATCGCCCAGTTGGCGGGCGACTTCCGTCCGGGTGGCATGCTGCGCGCCACCTTCACGAGCACCTGGACCGGATCCATGCGGATCGACGTCTGCGAGGCTCCGCATCACCTTGTCCTCACCCAGGAACCGGGCACGGACGAGGAGACGGTGATCGAGGCCTGGCTGTCCGCTGAGGGGGAGAGATCCCGGCTGGTCGTTGAGGAACGCGGATTGGGCGTCGGAGTGCTCCACTTCCACGCCGCGGGATGGCAGGTGCATCTCGAAGACCTCCGGCGTGCGCTGGAGTCAGGTGCGACAGCGCATCCGACCGGGTGGTCCTCGTCCCAGCCGGCGCCGGCCTGGAAGGAGCGCTGGCAGGCACTGCTGCCCGGCTACGAGGCGGTGCGCGTCGGCTGACGCCGCGCGCACCGCTCCCGTGCGTCAGCGTCGGGGTCAGGTCGGCGGGGGTCAGCGCACCCGGCGGTCGTGGGCGAGGTCGACGAGGTGCTCGAACACGCGCCCGGCGCGCAACCCGTTGTGCTCGTGCTCGCTCGTGACCCACAGACGCAGATCCGGAAGCAGCGCCGCGGTCTCGAGCGAGTACTCGATCGGAACGTACGGGTCATTCACGTAGACGGAGGCGGCGCCCTTCACACCGGATGCGGCCAACGCCGCAGGATCGTAGATCGCGGGCCATTCGTGGTCGGCCAGGATCAGTGCGACCTCACGCCACGGCTGGAAAGCCGGGACCGTCTCCGTCCAGTCGCGACGGATGTGCTCGCCGGTGAACAGCGTGACATCCTGGACGAAGTCGTCGGGCTCGACGCGCTCGGCCGACCAGTCCGTGACATGGCCGTTCGCATAGCTGGACTCGTGGAAGACGAAGTACAGCGGGTTGCGACCGCCGAACGGCATCGCGCTCGCGAGGTCGTAGCGGAACGCGTTGCTCGACGGATCCAGTTCGAGAAGCTGCCAGAGCGTCTGCCAACCGTCGTTGGTGCCCAGGGCGGATCCCACCGAGCGCAACCGGGACGGCGAGACGACCTCGCCGCTCGGCAGCACGATCTCGCCGGCCGATGCGAGATCCACCAGGCGGCGCATGCGTTCGCGGTGTTCGGGGAAGCGCCGGTAGTACCGCTCCGACGCATCGCGCATCTTTTCGTAACAGAGCGCGTACACCTCGTCTGGACTGCGTGTCACCGTGCTGAGGCCGCCGGTCAGGTACGCGCGATCGATCGACGAGGCATCGGTGGAGAGGTACGCGAGAGTCGTGAATCCGCCGAACGACTGCCCGAGGACGTTCCAGCGGTCAACTCCCAGATGCGAACGGATCGCCTCGCAGTCCCGCACGATCGCATCCGCGCGCAGATGGGTGAGGTACTCCGCCACCGTCTCCGACCCGAGGGACAGGATGCCGTCGCCGACCGGGGTGGACCGACCGGTGCCGCGCTGATCGATCATGACCACGCGGTGGTGCTGAAGGGCCTGATCCAGCCACGACGGCGCCGCCGGCGCATGAAGCGCGCGGGGCGCCTCGGAACCGGGGCCACCCTGGAGGAAGACCAGATAGGGAAGATCCTCTCCGCCCTCGCGTGCGACGACGGAGGCGAATACGTCGATCGTGCGGCTGTCGGAGGGATCCGACCACACGAGCGGCACGGTGAGGGTGTGCTCCTCGACGGCGAGGTCCATCATCCGGCGGCGGATCACAGTGCTCTCGAAAGGAGCGGCGGCAGAGATCGTCATCACATCACATTCCCGATGTAGGAGTACTTCACGAACACTTCCGCGGCCAGGCCCGACTCCTCCAAGAGGCCCTGCACCGCGCTCATCATGTACTTCGCGTCCCACCCCATGTAGAGGAAGTGGCCCTCGTCCAGCTCGTCCCAGGTCCCGTTCCACGCCTTCTCGTCGTAGATCGGCCCGCCGTTGCGGTTGTTGAACGCGTCGAGAGCGTCGCGCGTGTCCGTCCAGCCGCGCCGGAAGACGCGGTTGAACAGGTACTTCACGTCCGGAACCTCCCAGCGCTCACCGCGATACTCGACGTAGTCGAACTCCCGCTCCCATCCGGTCGGCCAGCCGCGCCGTCGCACGGCGTCGAGGATCGGGGTGAGTCCGTCGTCGTCGATGTCCACGACGGCAGGTCGGCGCCACACCTGCACGAACGCGTCGGTGAGCGCGGCCGTCCGCTCCGCGATCGCCGCGGTGCCCCACGCGTCGAGACCGGCGAGGGCGGTGTTCTCATCGACCCTGCTGCGGCGGTAGGCATCGCGCTTGTCCGGGAACGACGCGCCGTAGACGCGTTCGGCGAGAGGCTCCTCCAGCAGGGTCAGGTTGCCCAGCGTCCCGGCGAGGGCGCGGTGGCTGTTCTGCTCGTCCTCGGAGTACTCGCTCCATGCACGCACGCCGTCGCCGGACCAGGAGTCGTGCGGCGCGGTCGGCACGATGTGCTCGACGTCGAAGCCACCGGGGTCGGCGACGCCTTCGATCCGGCCCAGCACGTACAGTGCGTGAGGGAGGTCGGTGAACTTCAGCGCCACCCGGATCCGCTCGTCCGACGGCGTGATCCGGGCGAAGGCGCGCAGCAGCTCCTCCGGTCCCTGTGCCCTGGCACGGCAGAGTCGGGCGATGAGACGGTCGTTCGGGATGCCGACGACCGCGCGGCGCAGCAGCATCGACTGCATCCGCTCCAGCGTCTGCACCAGTTCGTCCTTGGAGATCAGGCCGAGCTGGTGGTCGCGATAGGCGCTGAGCACGAGCGGATACGTGGAGCGCCCGAAGGTGTTGACGTAGACCAGCTGCCGCCGGATCTCTGGATCCTGCTCCTGCGAGGGATTCAGCAGGATCCGGTAGATGTCCGAGAACTCCCGCCACACGCTCGCCTGCGCCGGCAGGTCCTCCATGCCCATGTGCGGGAACTCATGCCGGAACGCGCTGTAGACGCCGTGCTCGCCATCGACGGACACCTCGCGGCCGGTGGTCATGATCAGGAAGTGGCGCCAGAATGCGCCGATCGCCTCGCCCGTGTTGCGCTCGATCGGCAGCCAGAAGTCCTCCTCGACCTGCTGCTGCTGCGCGTGCGAGAGTCCCATGAGGATGTAGTTGTGGATCAGCTCGTGATCGCGCAGCGGCTCTCCGGTGGAGTTGAGGCTCTCGAAGATCTGCTGCGCGTTGGCGGCCTCGCCGAGGGTGATCGAGACGTGCTCGAGCTTCTGCAGCCCTCGCCAGATCCGCGGCGCCTCGTCGGCGTGCACCTGGGACCGGAAGAACGCGTAGTTGTCGTCGAAGCGCGACTCCGGCTGGTCGGGGCCGCGCCGGTCCAGCACGACGGACTCGAACAGGCCGGCCCAGGCCTCATGCGGGCGGAGCTTGGTGCGGTGCGCGTCGTCGGGTCGCACCAGCACCCGCGCCAGCTCGTCGGCGAGCTCCTGATCGATCTCGCGCACCGCGTGGTGCAGGGCCGCGATGAGCAGCATGAGCGTCGTGATGCGCTGCTGACCGTCGATCAGGATCAGGTCGGCGTCCGGGTGGGCATGGTCCTCGGCGGAGAGGATCGAGCCGATGAAGTGCCGATGCGCGTCGTCCTCGTCCGCCACGGCGCGGATGTCGGACAGGAGCTTCTCGCAGCCGCCGATGTCCCAGCGGTACTGGCGCTGGTAGACCGGCACGACGATCGTGGTCGCGGGGGAGGAGAGCCACTCGATCGTTGAGACTGCGGTTGCTTCGACGTTCGTGGCCGTGCTCATGCTGCTGGGCTTCTCCTCGGATCGCGTGCTGCCGGGACCAGTCTATTCAGCGACCGGAGGCGCCTGGATATTCACGGCCGGCCCTCCGGGTGCGTCGAAGGCGCGCTGTTAGGCTGTCCTAAGAAGGGCCTGTTAAAACGTGCTGGCCCCTTTATGAAAGGACATGACTCGCTCATGGCATACATCAAGTCCGCCGCCCTCGAGGACAAGGGCTTCGTCGTCCTCGACAGCTACAACCAGGAGCTCGACCCCAAGGAGTGGCTCGACATCGAGTACAACGACTGGAAGTCCTCGGGTGACACCCGTTTCGCTCCGCTCGCCTCCGCCAAGGGCGAGATCGAGTGCAACGGCTTCTGGAACCACGTGCCCCCGCGCACCGACAAGGACGGCGTCTGGATCGACGCGCAGACCTCGAAGGCCCCGAACCTGACGCGCCGTGCGCAGGAGCCGGGTGCGAACGTCGGTCGCTGCCGTGTCATCGAGCTGCAGCCCACGCCCTACGGCGAGTGCCTCTACAACCTGCACCAGGACGACAACAACCGCCTCAACCCGGACGGCACCGGCTGGGTCGTGCGCGGCTTCTTCAACCTCACCGACGACAAGGACAGTTACTTCGTCCTGCGCGAGAACCGCACCGACCCGAGCGTCGAGTACCGCATCGCCCTTCCGGCCGGCGCGCAGCTGATCGTCGACACGCAGCGCCTCTGGCACGCCGCCACCCACAACGGCACCGAGCCGCGCTACTGCCTCATCACGTCGTGGACCTCCGGCCCCGAGCTGGACGCCTACATCGAGAAGTACCACGGCACGGACGAGGTGGAGAACTACCCTGTCGACCAGGCGACCCTCGACGCCGGCTACGAGGAGCAGGCCCGCCGTGACGCGGCCCGCGCCGCGTACTACGCCGCGAAGGGTCAGAAGGAGAAGATCGCGATGAGCGAGGCCTGAGCCTCCCTCGTCCTATAGACGGTCCTCGGCGCTTCGGCGCCGGGGACCGTTTCCTTTTCGCAATGAGTTACACAGTTGTGATTTCGCCGATGATCAGTGAGAATGGGCCCATAACCGCATAACGCCGTGCTTCGCGGATCAGGTCGTAGGGGAAGACGCACCTGATGAAACGGAGAGACCATGGCAGCACAAGCACGCGGAGTGGTGTACATCCACTCCGCACCGCGCGCGCTCTGCCCGCACCTGGAATGGGCGGTCGGACGCGCTATCGGGCGCGCCGTCAACTTCGAGTGGACCGAGCAGCCCGTCCTCGATGGCGCCCGCCGGGCCGAGTTCTACTGGGACGGTCCCGTGGGCACGGGCGCCGCTCTCGCGACCGCGATCCGCGGCTGGGAGCACCTCCGGTTCGAGGTGACGGAGGATCCGACCCCGCGCAGTGACGGAGGCCGGTGGCTGCATACGCCCGACCTGGGTGTGCACTATGCGCAGACCGACGCGGCAGGCAACATCGTCGTCGGCGAGGACCGGATCCGCTACGCCATCGAGATCGCCGCCGGCAGCCCGATCGAGCTGCAGCGCGAACTCGACGTCGCACTCGGATCCGCATGGGACGAGGAGCTCGAGCCGTTCCGGCATGCGAGCGACGACGCCCGCGTGGTCTGGCTCCACAAGGTGGGATAGGCCGCTGCGCTGGCGGGTGGGTTGACCGCGGCGCTGGCGGGTCGGAAAAGGACTCGTGTGATCCGGTCTCCGGGGTCCGAGGGATCGAGGGCACCGGATCACACGAAGGGGCGGGGATCGGAGGAGGCGCGATTATCGGGGGTCGGAGAGCAAGGACCCGGAACCCGAGAAAGCGTATCCCCGGTCCTGGGCCGGAGAGATAACAGAACAGCACAACCGAAAAGAATGAGAATCGCCCCGACCGCTTCGATGAGGAAGCGACCGGGGCGATTCTCGTCCGTGCGGATCAGCCGTCGTAGGAGCGGAACGCGACGACCGCGTTGTGCCCGCCGAAGCCGAACGAGTTGCTGATCGCGAGCTGCGGGCCGTCGCCGAGCGGCTGCGCCTCACCGGAGAGCTTGAACGGCACCGCCGGATCCGGCTCGGTCATGTTGATCGTCGGCGGAGCCACACGGTCGCGCAGCGCGAGGATCGTGAAGACCGCCTCGAGCGCGCCCGTGCCGCCGAGCAGATGCCCGGTGGACGCCTTGGTCGCCGACACCGGGATCTCGTCGATCCGGTCGCCGAAGACGCGCTTCAGGGCGCCGTACTCGTTCGGGTCGCCGACCGGGGTCGACGTGGCGTGCGCGTTGATGTGCGTGACCTCGTCGGGGGTCGCGCCGGCCTGTGCCAGCGCCTGCTCCACGGCGCGGGCCGCGCCATGGCCCTCGGGGTCGTTGCCGGTGATGTGGTACGAGTCCGCAGAGACGCCTCCGCCCACCACGTAGGCGTAGATCTTCGCGCCGCGGGCCTTGGCGTGCTCCTCGGTCTCCATGACCAGGGCTGCGCCGCCCTCGCCCATGACGAAGCCGTCACGGTCGATCGCGCCGGGGCGCGAGGCGTGCTCGGGGTCGTCGTTGCGACGCGACAGGGCCTGCGCAGACGCGAACGAGGCCATGGTGATCGGGTGGATCGCGGACTCCGCGCCACCGGCGATGATGACGTCGGCGAGGTCGTCCTGCAGATGCTGGTAGGCGTTCGCGATCGACTCGGTGCTGGAGGCGCATGCGCTCACGACGGTGCGCGCGAAGGCCTTCGCACCGAAATGCAGCGACAGGTTGCCCGCGCCCGCGTTGGGCATGAGCATCGGCACGGTGAGGGGCATGACCCGGCGCGGGCCCTTCTCACGCAGCGTGTCCCAGGCATCCAGCAGGGTCCACAGGCCGCCGATGCCGGTGGCCCAGTCGATGCCGAGGCGCTCCGGGGCGATGTCGGGGGCTCCCGCGTCGGCCCAGGCCTCGCGGGCGGCGATCATGCCGAACTGCACCGAAGGATCCAGGCGCTTGGCCTCGTGCCGGGGAAGGACCTCCTCCGGGCGGACGGATGCCTCCGCAGCGAACGTCACCGGGATCTGGTACGTCTCGATCCAGTCGTGGGTGAGGGTGTGCGTGCCGGAGACGCCGGCGAGCAGATTCGCCCAGTTCTCCGGGGCGGTGCCGCCCAGGGCGGACGTGGCACCTATGCCGGTGACGACGATGCGCTTGGTCATGCGTGGTTCCTTCTGGGGATCAGGGTGGGGAAGAGGAGGATGCCACGCCCCGCAGAAGCGCGGGGGTGGCATCCGCGGGTGTCACTCCTGGCCGGCGACGATGAAGCTCACGGCGTCACCGACGGTCTTGAGGTTCTTGACCTCGTCGTCGGGGATGGTGACGCCGAACTTCTCCTCGGCGTTGACGACGATCGTCATCATGGAGATCGAGTCGATGTCCAGGTCGTCGGTGAAGGACTTCTCCAGAGCGACCTCCGAGGCGTCGATGCCGGTCTCGTCGGTGATGAGCTCTGCAAGGCCAGCGAGGACCTCGTCGTTGCTGAAGGCCATGATTTCCTCTTTCTTTGGATGGTTGGGAACCGGTGAACAGTCTAGGAGTCGGCGGCGCCCGGTCAGGGGAGCACGACGACCTGCGCGCCGAACACCAGGCCGGCGCCGAAACCGATCTGCAGGGCGAGTCCGCCGCTGAGTTCGGGGTGCTCCTGCAGCAGGCGGTGCGTGGCGAGCGGGATCGACGCGGCAGAGGTGTTGCCGGTGGTCTCGATGTCGCGCGCGATCACGGTCGTCTCGGGCAGCTTCAGCTGCTTGGCGAACTCGTCGACGATGCGCATGTTGGCCTGGTGTGGGATGAAGGCGGCCAGATCCGATGCCTCGACGCCGGCCTGTTCGAGCGCCTGCTTGGCGACCTTGGCCATCTCCCAGACGGCCCAGCGGAACACCGTCGGGCCCTCCTGGCGCAGGGTCGGCCAGGGCGCCTGCCCGTCGCGGAACTCGGTGAGGGTGTGGTTCATGCCGACCGCATCGGCCTTCGAACCGTCCGAACCCCAGACCGTGCCGGAGATCCCGGGGAAGTCACTGGGGCCGACCACGACGGCGCCCGCTCCATCGCCGAGCAGGAACGAGATGCTCCGGTCCGTCGGGTCCACGACATCCGAGAGCTTCTCCGCGCCGATGACGAGCGCGTACCGCGCGGCGCCGGCGCGGATCAGGGCATCGGCCTGGGCGACGGCATAGGCGTAGCCGGCGCACGCGGCGTTGAGGTCGTAGGCGGCGGCGGGGTTCGCGCCGACCCGGTCGGCGACGATCGCCGAGACGGAGGGGGTCTGCTTCGGGTTGCTGATCGTGGCCACGATCACAAGGTCGATGTCGGACGGCGCCACGCCGGACTTCTCGATCGCCTCGATCCCGGCCGTCGTCGACAGATCGATCGCGTCGGTGGTCGGCACCGCACGGGCACGTGTGATGATGCCTGTGCGCTGACGGATCCACTCATCGCTCGAATCGATCGGGCCGATGAGGTCTTCGTTCGGAACGGCGTTCTCTCCGCGGGCGGCGCCCACGGAGTAGATGCGGGTGTACGCGGGGCCGGTGGCCTGCTTAAGCGTGGTCATGCTGCTTCTCCGTTGTTGTCAGCGCCGTTCAGCAGCGCCACCGCCGCGTCGAGGTCGTCCGGGGTCTTCACAGCGACGGCGGGAACGCCGCGCAGCCCGCGCTTGGCAAGACCGGTGAGGGCGCCCGCCGGGGTCAGCTCGATGAGGCCGGTGATGCCGCGCTCGGCGAACGAAGCCATGCACAGGTCCCACCGTACGGGGGAGGAGACCTGGGTGACGAGGTTCTCCAGCGCCGTGACGCCGTCGGCGAGGACGGATCCGTCCTTGTTCGTCCAGAGCGTCACCGTCGGGTCGGAGGCGTCGACGCCGGCGACGGCCTCGCGCAGAGTGTCGACGGCGGAGGCCATGTAGTGCGTGTGGAACGCGCCGGCGACCTGCAGCGCGATCACGCGGGATCCGCGCACGGGGGCCTCGGCCAGCGCCGCCAGGGCCGGCAGGGCGCCTGCGGCGACGATCTGACCGCCGCCGTTGTAGTTGGCAGGGGTGAGGTCGAGATCGGACAGCAGTGCGAGCACGGCCTCCTCGTCGCCGCCCAGGACGGCGCTCATCCCGGTCGGGGTCCTGCCGGCGGCGTCGGCCATCGCGCGGCCGCGGATGCCGACCAGGCGCATCGCGGTCTCCGCGGGGATCACGCCGGCGTCCGACACGGCGGCGAACTCGCCGACCGAGTGGCCGGCGATCCCGTCCGGACCACGGCCCGCGCGCTCCCGCAGGGCCTTCGCCGCCACCAGCGAGGCGGCGACGATCAGGGGCTGCGCGATCCGGGTGTCGCGGATCGTGTCGGCGTCGGAGACTGTGCCGTGCTGGATCAGGTCGACCTCGGCGGCCTCCGAGTACGCGGCGAGGTCGTCGGCGACGCCGTCGAGCTCGAGCCAGGGGGAGAGGAAGCCGGGGGTCTGGGAGCCCTGTCCAGGGCATGCGAAGACGATCACGTTCCCAGTCTGCCAACGATCCGTCGGTTTCGGTGGCTCAACCCTCACAAGAATCCGCAGATCGGTTATCCGAGATGTACAACGCGTTCGCCATCGTGCCGTCGAAGGATCAACGCGGGCGACGAGGACGAAGTCCGCGGCGGACCGGATCGGCGGTGCCGATCGTGCCGAGCACGAGCGCCGTCTGCAGGATGAAGGCCTCGCGCGGACCGGTGGCGTCCCAGCCGATCACCTCGCTGATGCGCTTCAGGCGGTAGCGCACGGTGTTCGGGTGCACGAACAGCTCCCGCGCGGTCGCCTCGAGCGACCGACCGTTGTCGAGGTAGCTCCACAGCGTCGTGACCAGATCCGTGGAGTGATCGTGCAGCGGACGGAACACGCGCTCGATCAGCGTCTGCTTGGCCAGCGGGTCGCCGGCGATCGCGCGTTCCGGCAGCAGTTCGTCGGCATCGACAGGCCGCGGTGCGCCGCGCCAGGCGCGCGCCACGGCGAACCCGGCCAGGGCGGCCCGGGCGCTCTGGCCGGCGTCGACGAGTGCGGCGACGGCAGGGCCGACCACGACGTGTCCGGGGCCGAAGGACGGCTCGAAGGTGCGCGCGATCTCCGCGAAGGAGAACTCGGCGGGCTCGGCGCCGTCCGTACCATCGTCCGTGGCAGCGGGCTTGGCGCGCCCGACCACCAGCACGAGTCGGGATCCCTGCACGCCGATCAGCACGTCGACGGCCAGCTTGCGGGCGGTGCGGCGCACCTGGTCGACGTCGAACTGCGGCGGCGTGGTGCCCACGATCACGCAGACCTCGCCGTGGCCGTGCCAGCCGAGGGCGGCGATGCGGCTCGGCAGCTCCTCATCGGCCTCGCCCGTGAGGATCGAGTCCACGACGAGCGCCTCCAGGCGCGCGTCCCACAGCCCTCGGGCCTCGGCGGCGCGCGCGTACACATCGGCGGCCGCGAAGGCCACGTCGCGCGAGTACAGCAGGATGGCGTCGCGCAGGTGCTGGCCGTTGCCTGCCACGCGCTCCTCTGTCACCTCGACGGTGACGCGGATGAGCTGCAGCGTCTGCTGCAGGCTCACGCTGCGCAGCAGCTCACGCGGTGCGGCGGCGAAGATGTCCGCGGCGATCCAGGGGGTCGACGTGGGGTCGTCGTACCACTGGATGAACGAGGTGATGCCCGCCTGGGCCACCAGCCCGACGGCGGAGCGTCGGGCCGGTGGCATCTCGGCGTACCAGGGCAGCGAGTCCTCGAGACGCTGCAGGGTCGCCGTGGCGAGATCCCCGGAGATGCGGCGCAGCCACGCCAGCGTCTCCTCCTTGGTCATCTCGGGAGGTCTGCTCATCGTGCCGCTGGCATCAGCTGTCGCCACCGGCGTTGCCGCTGGTGCCGGCGTTCACGTTGTACAGGTCGTACTTCGCGATCGCCTGTCCCACGACGGAGCGGTCGATCCGCCCCTCGTCCGCGAGCGCCTGCAGAGCGCGGACGACCATGGACGGGCCGTCGATCTTGAAGAAGCGGCGAGCGGCGGCACGCGTGTCGGCGAAGCCGAAGCCGTCGGCGCCCAGCGTGTAGTACGCACCGGGGACCCACTGGCGGATCTGGTCCTGCACCGCGTGCATGTAGTCGCTCGTCGCGATGAACGGACCCTGGGCGTCCTTCAGCTTCTCGGTGAGGTACGCCGTCTGCGGCTCCTGGTCCGGGTGCAGGAAGTTGTGCTCGTCGACGGCCAGGCCGTCGCGGCGCAGCTCGGTCCACGAGGTGACCGACCACACGTCCGCGGACACGCCCCAATCGGCGAGCAGCAGCTCCTGTGCCTCGATCGCCCACGGCACACCGACGCCCGAGGCGAGCAACTGCACGCGCTGCCCCTCGCCGGATCCGACGGAGATGCGGTGCAGACCCTTCCGGATCCCCTCCGCGTCCACGTCCGCAGGTTCTGCCGGCATCCGCATCGGCTCGTTGTACACCGTCAGGTAGTACATGACGTCCGGGTTCGGGTGGGTGCCGCCGTACATCTGCTCGATGCCGGCCTGCACGATGTGCGAGACCTCGTAGCCGTACGCCGCGTCGTAGACGAGCGTGGCGGGGTTGGTCGAGGCGAGCAGCGGGGACTGGCCGTCCGCGTGCTGCGTGCCCTCGCCGGTCAGCGTGGTGCGACCGGCCGTGGCGCCGATGATGAAGCCGCGGCCCATCTGGTCGCCGGCCGCCCAGAACGCGTCGCCGGTGCGCTGGTAGCCGAACATCGAGTAGAAGATGTAGATCGGGATGAGCGGCTCGCCATGCGTGGAGTACGCCGTCGAGGTGGCGGTGAACGCCGCAGCCGCGCCGGCCTCGTTGATGCCCACGTGCATGATCTGCCCCTGCGGGCTCTCCTTGTACGCGAGCAGCAGCTCCCGGTCGACCGCAGTGTAGTTCTGGCCGTTCGGGTTGTAGATCTTCGCCGTGGGGAAGTACGCGTCCATGCCGAACGTGCGCGCCTCGTCGGGGATGATCGGGACGATCCGCTCGCCGAAGCCCTTGACCCGCATGAGGTCCTTGACCATGCGCACGAAGGCCATGGTCGTGGCGACCTCCTGGTTGCCGGATCCCTTCTTCGGCAGCGCGTAGTCCTTGTCCTCGGGGAGGTTCAGGCCGACGTGAGTGCTGCGGCGCTCGGGGAGGAAGCCACCCAGGTCGCGACGGCGTTCCAGCATGTACTGGATCGTCTCGTCGTTCTGTCCCGGGTGGTAGTACGGCGGACGGTACGGGTCGGCCTCGAGCTGCGCGTCCGAGATCGGGATGTGCATGGTGTCGCGGAACAGCTTGAGGTCGTCCAGCGTCATCTTCTTCATCTGGTGGGTCGCGTTGCGGCCCTCGAAGTGCGGACCCAGGCCGTAGCCCTTGACGGTCTTGGCGAGGATGACGGTCGGCTGGCCCTTGTGCTCCATCGCTGCCTTGTAGGCGGCGTACACCTTGCGGTAGTCGTGGCCGCCGCGGCGCAGGTGCCAGATGTCGTCGTCGGAGTAGTCCTTGACCAGGGCGAGCGCGCGCTCGTCGCGGCCGAAGAAGTTCTCGCGCACGTAGGCGCCGCTCTCCGCCTTGAAGGTCTGGTAGTCGCCGTCGGGCGTGACGTTCATCAGGTTCAGCAGGGCGCCGTCGGTGTCGCGGGCGAGCAGGTCGTCCCACTCCCGGCCCCAGACGACCTTGATGACGTTCCAGCCGGCCCCGCGGAAGAAGCTCTCCAGCTCCTGGATGATCTTGCCGTTGCCGCGGACCGGACCGTCGAGGCGCTGCAGGTTGCAGTTGATCACGAAGGTGAGGTTGTCCAGACCCTCGTTCGCGGCCACCTGGAGCTGGCCCCGCGACTCGACCTCGTCCATCTCGCCGTCGCCGAGGAACGCCCACACATGGGAGTCGTTCTGCTTGATGCCGCGGTTGGCGAGGTACTTGTTCGTCATCGCCTGGTAGATCGCGTTGATCGGTCCGAGGCCCATCGACACGGTCGGGAACTGCCAGAACTCCGGCATCATCCGCGGGTGCGGATATGAGGGAAGGCCGTTCGGGGCGCCGGACTTCTCCTGGCGGAACGCGTCGAGCTGCTGCTCGGTGATCCGGCCCTCGAGGAAGCCGCGGGCGTACATGCCGGGGGAGGCGTGGCCCTGGTAGAAGATCTGGTCCCCGCCGGCAGCGTCATCGCGCCCGCGGAAGAAGTGGTTGTGGCCGACTTCGTACAGCGAGGCGGCCGAGGCGTAGGTGGAGATGTGACCGCCGACGCCGATGCCGGGCCGCTGCGCGCGGTGCACGGTGATCGCGGCGTTCCAGCGGATCCAGTGCCGGTATCGGCGCTCGAGGTCCTCGTCGCCGGGGAAGGCGGCCTCGTTCTCCGGGGCGATGGTGTTGATGTAGTCCGTGGTCGGGACCATCGGCACGCCCAAATGCAGGTCCTTCGAGCGCTTCAGCAGGCTGAGCATGATCTCGCGGCCGCGGCCGTGGCCCTTCGCGTCGACGAGTTCGTCGAGCGATTGCTGCCATTCGCTGGTCTCTTCGGGATCGCTGTCGAGCGGGCCCTGGGAGTACGGATCCTGGTCGTGAACAGTCACAGGAGGCCTTTCGTCTGTCTGGCAGGTCATGCCAACGAAATCGGGATGCGGCGCCGGGGAGGCTTGTCGACTCCGCACAAAAGACGCGCGGATCTCAGCCTAGCCCTCCCAGCGGTCAGGCCGGCTATCGAAGGTCTGCGTCCACCGTCGTCGGTGCGGAGTGCTCGGGGCGGAGTACCGCAGTCAGGTTCTGCGCGGCGTCGCGCACGAGTCCGCCAAGCTGCTGAACGCGATCCGCACCCATGCGGAAACGATCGTGCGATTCCCGCGCAAGGCCTTCACGTTCTGGACGTTCGTCATCATGACCGTGATGCTGGCTCTGCTCGGGCTCCTCGCGGAGGCGTCGCCGTGGCTGATGCTCATCCCGTTCGTGGTCTATTCGTTCGTGATGTCCGCGGCGTCGAACATCACCCAGGTGTACCCGCCCGAGCTCTTCCCGACGCATCTGCGGGGGGAGCGGCGTCGGCCTGCTCAACGCGACCAGCCGCATCGGCTCGGCGATCGGGACATTCCTGTTGCCGATCAGCCTGGAGAAGTGGGGAGTGTCCGTGTCGATGTACTGGCTCGCCGGGGTGCTCGCACTCGGCGCGCTGGTCACCTGGCTGTGGGCGCCGAAGACGGAGGGCAAGAGGCTCGTCTGATCGATGGGCGCCTCGCGGTGCGCCCAGAGAGACTCGAACTCCCGACCACATCCGTGTAAAGGACGTGCTCTACCAACTGAGCTATAGGCGCGTTCCCTCCAGCCTAGCGGGAGCGGTGTGCCAGGCTGAGCGCATGAACCTTCCGCACGACGATGTCGATCCCGACGGCTTGCTGGAGTACTCGGTGGTCTTCACGGACCGCTCCCTGAACCACATGTCCGCGCGATTCGTCCGCGTGATGCAGAGCGTGCAGTCCGATCTTCGGGCCGCCTATGGTGCGACGACGACGGCGATCGTCCCGGGTGGCGGGACCTACGCGATGGAGGGCGTCGCTCGCCAGCTCGCCACCGGGCGCCGCTGCCTCATCGTGCGCAACGGACTGTTCTCCTACCGCTGGTCGCAGATCCTCGATGCCGGCGACGTCGCGCACAACACGGTGGTGTGCGCGGCGCGCCCGGATTCCGATGGCGCGCAGGCTGCCTGGGCCCCCGCACCGATCGACGAGGTGGTCGCCGCGATCCGCGCCCAGCGCAGCGAGGTCGTCTTCGCACCGCACGTCGAGACGGCAGCGGGGATCCTGCTGCCCGATGACTACGTGCGCGCTCTCGCCGACGCGGTGCACGAGGTCGGCGGGCTGCTCGTCCTGGACTCGATCGCGTCGGGTGCGCTCTGGGTGGACATGGCAGCCCTCGGCGTGGACGTGCTGCTGAGCGCTCCGCAGAAGGGGTGGAGCGGATCACCCGGCGCCGGTTATGTGATGCTCAGCGACGCGGGTCGCGAGGCTGTGACGTCGCGCATGTCGTCGAGCTTCGCCATGGACCTGGCGAAATGGTTGTGGATCTCCGAGGAGTATGTGGCGGGCCGCGCGCCGTACCACGCCACCATGCCGACCGACACGCTCGCGCACAACGCCGCACTCATGACCGAGACCCGCGAGCGGGGCTTCGAGGCGCTGCGTGCCGCTCAGTGGGACCTCGGCAGCCGGGTGCGCGCCCTGCTGGCCGAGCGTGGTCTGCCCTCGGTGGCCGCGGATGGATTCGCCTCGCCGAGCGTCGCCGTGGTGCACACCACGGAGCCGGGACTGCGCACCGGAGCGCTGTTCCGCGAGCAGGGGCTGCAGATCGCGGCCGGTGTGCCGCTGCACTGCGGAGAGCCGGAATCGTTCTCGACGTTCCGGATCGGGCTGTTCGGTCTCGACAAGCTCGCGGATGTGGACGGCACGGTCGATCGTCTGGCAGGCGCTCTGGACCGGATCGGACTCTGAGTCCGATCCGGCCGGGCCGCCGGACATTCAGTGCGAGCCGTGCTCCGGTGAGGCGGCGACGCTCTCGGGCCGCAGGTCGAGCCGGCGCAGCAGCTGCGCGTTGAGGGCGACGACCACGGTGGAGACCGACATCAGGATCGCACCGACCGACATCGGCAGCAGGAAGCCGATGGGGGCGAGCACGCCCGCGGCGAGAGGCACGGCGGCGAGGTTGTACCCGGCCGCCCACCACAGGTTCTGCCGCATCTTGCGGTAGGCGGCCCGCGACAGCTCGATCGTCGCGACCACCGAGCGCGGATCCGAACTGGCCAGCACGACCCCGGCGGATCCGATGGCCACGTCGGTGCCGGCGCCGATCGCGATGCCCACGTCCGCCGTGGCCAGTGCGGGGGCGTCGTTGACACCGTCGCCCACCATGGCGACCACCCGTCCCTCGGCCTGCAGCTCGGCGACCCGCGTCGACTTGTCCTCGGGGCGCACGCCGGCGAAGAACCGCCGGATGCCGAGTTCCGCCGCCACGGACGCGGCGACCGCCTCGGCGTCGCCGGTGATCATGACGACGTCGACGCCGCGCTGCTGGAGTGCCCGCACCGCATCGCGGGACTCCGCCCGGATCGCATCGGCCAGCTTGAGAGCTCCGGCGATCCGTCCGTCCACGAGCACGTGCAGGATGATCGCACCCTCGGCACGCCACGCCGACGCCTCGGGCATCTCCGCCGCGCCGGTCTGCGCGAGCAGCCCCGGTCCGCCCACCTCGACGCTGCGGCCGTCGAGGACGGCCCGGACACCGAGCGCCGGCTCGGAGCGGAATCCCGACACGGCGCCTCGGGCCAGACCGCGGTTCTCAGCGGCCGTGCGGATCGCCGTGGCGAGCGGGTGCTCGGAGTCGGACTCTGCAGAGGCGGCGGCGCCGAGCACCTCGTCCTCGGTGAAGCCCGCCGCGACGGCGATCCCGATCACAGCCGGAGCACCCTCCGTCAGCGTGCCGGTCTTGTCGAACAGCACGGCATCGACCTGGCGCATCCGCTCGAGGGCCATCCGGTCCTTCACCAGGATCCCGCCGTGCGCGGCCCGCTCCGTCGCGATCGAGACGACCAGCGGGATCGCCAGGCCGAGTGCGTGCGGGCAGGCGATCACGAGCACGGTGATGACCCGCACGACGGCGGCGTCGTGGAGGCCGATCGCGGTCCACACCACGGCGGTCACGATGCCGGCGATGAGGGCGAACCAGAACAGCCAGCCCGCGGCGCGGTCGGCGAGGCGCTGCGCCCGGGACGAGGACGACTGCGCTTCGGCCACGAGCCGTCCGATGCCCGCGAGGGCGGTGTCGGCACCCACCGCCGTCACGCGGGCGCGCAAGGCCGAGTCCGTCGCGATCGTGCCGGCGACGACCTGGTCGCCCGCGGTGCGCGGCACCGCGCGCGACTCGCCCGTGATCATGGACTCGTCGACGGTGGCGGATCCCTCCGCCACCACCGCATCCGCAGGCACGCGTCCGCCAGGGCGGATCAGGACGACATCGCCGACCCGGAGCTCCGCCGGTGACACGAGCTCCACGTCGTCGCCGACGAGGCGCTCCGCCTCATCGGGCAGGAGTGCGGCCAGTGAGTCGAGTGCGGACGTCGTCCGGGCCAGGGAACGCATCTCGATCCAGTGCCCGAGCAGCATGATCACGACGAGGAGGGCGAGTTCCCACCAGAAGTCGAGTTCATGGTCGAGGACTCCGAGAGTCGCACCCCAGGAGGCGAGGAAGGCGACGGTGATCGCGAGCGCGATCAGCAGCATCATCCCCGGACGCCGTGCGCGCAGCTCGGAGATCGCGCCGGACAGGAACGGCTGTCCGCCCCACGCGTACAGCACGGTGCCGATCACCGGCGGGATCGCTCGCACGACGAGGGTGTCGGGAACGTGGTACCCGACGAGCATGGCGAACATGGGGGAGAAGGCGACGACGGGGACTGCCAGGACGAGCATGATCCAGAACAGGCGCCGGAATCGCGCGACGTGATCGCCGTGCCCGGCGTGGCCCGAGTGGCCGGCATGGCCCGAGGGGGCGTCGTGATCCGAGTGGCCATTGTGATCCGAGTGGGGGTGCAGTTCCGCCTGATCGATGTCGCCGTGATCTGTAGGGGAGTCGTGCATCTGCGTGTGATCCGTCGGGGTCGGCGTCTCGTGCGCCGTTCCATGACCGTGCGTTGCGATGCCGTCGGCGTGGGGGCTGCCGTTCTGCGTTCGTTCGGCCATGATCGGACCAACCATATACCCCCCAGGGGTATTCCGAAGGGTATCGACGTCAACGAATAGGCTGGACGGGATGAGCGATGGATCGATGGCCGGAAGGGCGGTGCAGCGCTGCCCCTGCGGCAGCGGCGACCTCTTCGAGACCTGCTGCGGTCCGATCCTCGCGGGGCGACCTGCGCCCACCGCGGAGCGTCTCATGCGCTCCCGCTACACGGCGTTCGTGGTCGGCGATGCCGCGTACCTGCTGCGCTCCTGGCATCCGACGACCCGGCCGGCGCAGCTGGACCTCGACGCGCATCTGCGCTGGCTCCGCCTCGACATCCTCGCGAAGCACGCTGGAGGGCCCTTCGACACGGAGGGCATCGTGGAGTTCGAAGCGATCCACCGGGACGCGACGGGTCGTGGCGTGCTGCATGAGCGCAGTCGCTTCGTGCGCGAGGACGGCCAATGGCTCTACGTCGACGGCGACGTGTCCTGACGCGGGATGCGCGTGCGGCCGGATTCCCGCCTGGCGTAGATTTGGACGCGTGAAAGCCAACCCCGCGCACCAGATCGTGCTCCTCGACATCGCCGACATCGACCGCCGTATCGCGCAGGCCGACTACGCGCGCACGCATCCGGTGCAGGGGGAGCGGATCAACGAGCTCTCCGCGCAGCGGCAGGGACAGCTGCGCGAGCTGACCGAACTGGCCGGAACGCGCGATGACGTGCAGACCGAGCTGAAGCGCCTCGAGTCGGATGTCGCCCTCGCGGCACAGCGCCGCGACCGCGATGCCGGCCGGCTCGCTGCCACGCAGAACCCCAAGGACGCGGTCGCCCTCGAGCAGGAGATCGCGAGCCTCGCACGCCGGATCAGCGACCTGGAAGACGCCGAGCTCGAGCTCATGGGCCGGTTGGAGGATGCCGAGGCGGCCGTCTCCGCCCAGCAGGCGCTCATCGACCAGACCGTGGCCGAGGGCACGCGGCTGACCGCGGAGGCCAAGGCCCTCATCGCCGCAGCGACGACCGAGGGCGAGCAGCTCGCTCGAGACCGCGTCGCGCTCGTCGACTCGGTCTCCCCGTCGCTCATGGCCGAGTACCAGCGCCGCGCCGGACGCACCGCGGGCGCGGCGCTGTTGCGCCGCGCCACCTGCGAGGGGTGCCGCATGGTGCTCTCCGGTACGGACCTGAACGCCATCCGCCAGGCTGCGGACGACGACGTGGTCTCATGCCCCGAGTGCGGGTGCATCCTGATCCGCACCGAGGAGTCGGGCCTGAAGAGCTCCGCCCCCGCGGAGTGAGCCGGGCGGCGCCGACCCCGGCGGTGGAGCGCGCTCAGAATTCCTCGTGCGTGGCCGGATCCGCGTCCCAGAGGCGCCCGTCGGGTGCGCCGAGAGCCGTGATCGCGGCGATCTCCTCGACGCTCAGCCGCACCTGGGCCGCGGCGAGGTTCAGGGTCTGATGCTCGGCCGAGGCGGCCTTCGGGATCGCCACCACGCCGCGTCCGGCGTGCCAGGCCAGCACGGCCTGCGCCGGCGTCAGGCCGTGCGCTGCGGCGACGGCGGTGACCGCCGGATCCTCGAGCACCTCGCCGGCCCTGCCGAGCGGGCTCCACGCCTCGGTGAGGATGCCGTGAGCGCGGTGGTACGCCAGGGCCTCCTCCTGCGGGAAGCGCGGGTGCAGCTCGATCTGGTTGACCACGGGGCGCACCCCGGTCGCGTCCTCGATGCGTTCCAGATGCTCCGGCAGGAAGTTCGACACGCCGATCTGGCGTACCAGGCCCCGGTCGCGCGCCTCGATGAGCGCCTGCCAGGCCTCGATGTACGCGTCCACGCGCGGCAGCGGCCAGTGGATGAGGAACAGGTCGATCGCATCGACGCCGAGGCGGAACCGGCTCTCCTCGATCGCGTCGAGCGCCTTGGCGCGCGCGTGGTGGCGCCCGGCGAGTTTCGAGGTGACGATGAGTTCGGCCCGGTCGACGGCTGCCCCGGAGATGCCCCAGCCGACCGCACCTTCGTTCTCGTAGTTGAAGGCGGAGTCGATCAGCCGATAGCCGTTCTCGATGCCGCTGCGGACCGCATCCGCACCGGCCTCTCCGCGGAAACCGTAGGTGCCGAGGCCCTGGGCAGGCAGGGCGAAGCCGTTGTGGGCGATGAAGGGGGACGCATCGGACATGGGGGACTCCTCTCCGGTGACTCCACGCTAACCGCCGCCGGGTTCGGGTGCGCGCGCGGCGATACACACCGACACACCCGAGGATCCGGTGTACTGAATCGCGGATGCCGTGCCTGGCTCCCAGAGGGCGTAGATTCGAAGACATGATCGAATCGGCTGCTCCGCACGAGGTCGTGCTGGGGCGGTCCGCACGAACCAGCTGGACTCTGGTGCTGTTCGACGAGGACGGCGCAGAGCGGTGCAGGAATGAGATCGCGGCATCCGCGCTGACCACCGAGGTCGCCGCTCTGGAGGGGCGGGCCCATCCGCGGTGGGTGGTGCGTCATCTCCGCGAGGTGTACCCGCCGCTGCTCGCCGCCGGGATCAGGATCCGCCGCGCGCACGACCTGCTGCTCTGCCATGCGATCCTGCGCGACACGGCGAGTCTGGCGGATCCGGTCCCGGCTTCGTCGCGCTGGATCCGGTCGGATCCGCTGGCGACGACGATCGAGACGCCCGCGCTGTTCGATCTGCATGAGGTCGCGTCACTGGCCTCCGGCGACCCGTACGTGGAGATCGATGAACTCCTCGCCGAGTATGCGCGCCAGCGTGCCGCTCTGGGGCGTGCCCCGGACGGTCGCCTCGCTCTGCTGTGCGCCGCCGAGTCGACCGGGGCTCTCGTCGCCGAGGAGATGACGGCCGCCGGCCTGCCGTGGAGCACCGCCGTGCACGAGCAATTGCTCGCCGAGGCGCTCGGCCCGCGGCCGGTGCCCGGTGCGCGGCCCGCTCGGATGGCCGAGCTCGCGGCCGTGATCGGTGAGACCCTGGAGGACGCCACGGTCAACCCCGACAGCCCGCCGCGTCTGCTGAAGGCGCTGCGGCGGGCCGGGATCCTGATCGACTCGACCTCGCGCTGGGAACTCGGCGAGGTCGAGCACCCCGTCGTCGAACCGCTCCTGACGTACAAGAAGCTGGCTCGGCTCTACTCCGCCAACGGCTGGGCGTGGCTCGCGGAGTGGGTGCGCGAGGAGCGCTTCCGGCCCGTCTACCTCACCGGCGGCGTGGTCACCGGGCGCTGGGCGTCCAGCGGCGGGGGAGCATTGCAGATCCCGCGGAGCCTGCGCCCGGCGGTGCGCGCCGATGCCGGCTGGACGCTGGTGTGCGCGGACGTGGCGCAGCTGGAGCCGCGGGTGCTCGCGGCGATGTCGAAGGACCGGGCGATGGCTGCGGCTGCGCGTGGCGCCGACCTGTACGAGGGCGTCGTGCGCTCGGGTGCGGTTCAGACGCGTCAGGAGGCGAAGTACGCGGTCCTCGGGGCCATGTACGGCGCGACCACGGGACCGAGCGGCCAGCTCGGTCCGCGGCTGCGCAGCGTCTTCCCCCGGGCGATGGCGCTCGTGGACGGCGCGGCGAAGACGGGGGAGGACGGGGGCGTCGTCTCGACGCTGCTCGGCCGCAGTTCGCCACGGCCGGATGTGCTCTGGACCGCGACGCAGTCGCGGGCGAGCGACCCCGATGCGGACGGCGCCGACGAGCGGCTGGCCCGCAGCAGGGCCAGGGATCGCGGCCGGTTCACCCGCAACTTCGTGGTGCAGGGCACCGCGGCCGAATGGTCGCTGCTCTGGTTGGCCGAGATCCGGCACCGCCTGACCGCGCTGCCCGAGGCTGCCGAGCCTGCGTCCGGTTCTGGACCGGTGTTCTCACGGCGCGCGCATCTGGCGTTCTTCCTGCACGACGAGGTGATCGTGCACGCGCCTGTCGCGCAGGCCGACGAGGCCGCGCGTGTGGTGCAAGACGCGGCGGACGCGGCGACGCGCCGGCTGTTCCCCGGGTTCGAGATCGACATCCCCCTCGACCTGCGCATCGCCGAGGACGCGGGCAAGGACTCGTAGACTGGATGCGAACGGGTCGGCTGGACGGTCGCGTGGCGGGAGACCGCACCGAGGAACGTCCGGGCTCCACAGGGCAGGGCGGTGGGTAACACCCACCCGGAGCAATCCGCGAGACAGTGCCACAGAGAGAAGACCGCCGCGGCCCGCAAGGACCGAGGTAAGGGTGAAAGGGTGGTGTAAGAGACCACCGGGGGCCGTGGCGACACGGCCCGCCAGGTAAACCTCGCCCGGAGCAAGGCCAGACAGGGGATGATGACGCGGCTCGCCGAGTCCCCGGGTAGGCCGCTGGAGCGGCGCGGCAACGCGTCGCCGAGAGAGATGACCGTCGAAGGGATGCCCCGAGAGGGGCCCCGGCACAGAACCCGGCGTACAGGCCGGCCCGTTCCTCTCACGAAGAAGGCCCGGATCCGCAGCTCAGCGGATCCGGGCCTTTCGGCGTGCAGGGGGCGTCAGTCGCCCGCGAGCGAGGCCGCGCCGATGATGCCGGAGTTGTTGCGGTGGATGGCCGGGACGATCGGTGTCTTGAGTTCGAGAAGCGGGAGGAAATCGCCTGCGTTCTTGGACACGCCCCCGCCGACGACGAACAGGTCGGGGCTGAAGAGGAACTCGATGTGCGAGTAGAAGGCCTGCAGGCGCTCGGCCCATGCCGCCCAGCTGAGCCCCTCGCGTTCGCGGGCGGAGGTGGCCGCCCACTTCTCCACGGATTCGAACTCGCGGAAGTTGAGGTGCCCGAGTTCGGAGTTGGGGATCAGGACGCCGTCGTACAGGAAGGCGGAGCCGATGCCGGTGCCGAGCGTGGTCATCAGGGTGAGCCCGATGACGTCGCGTGCCGCGCCGTGGCGCGCCTCGGCGACACCGGCAGCGTCCGCGTCGTTCACGAAGACGATGTTGCGACCCAGGCCGTCCCGGAAGAAGCGCTCGGCGTCGAAGTCGATCCACTTCTTCGAGACGTTGGCGGCGGAGAGCGTCCTTCCGCGCTTGACGATCGCGGGGAAGGCGACGCCGAGTGGAAGGGTCGACTCGTGCACCTCGAGGGTCCGCAGCACGGTTTGGACGGCCGTCAGCACATCCTGGGGCGAGGCGCCCTCGGGGGTGGGCACACGTACGCGGTCGGACGCCATGGTCCCGTGCTCGAGGTCGACGATTCCTGCCTTGATACCCGTGCCGCCGATGTCGACGCCGATCGCTTTTGCCATGCGCAACAGCCTAGCGAGAGGCGGGCACGCCAGTAGGATCGTGACAAAGCCCAGGAGGAGCAGCGATGTCCGGCGAGAACAAGTACTGGTTCAACAGCAGCACCGGTGAGGTCGAATACGGTCTGGAATCGCCGTCTATCGACCGGATCGGCCCGTTCGACACGGCCGAGGAGGCCAGTCGCGCCCCCGAGGTGCTCCAGGAGCGTGCCAAGGCCTGGGCCGATGAGGACGCGGCCGAGGACAACTGGGGCAAGGGCACGGACGGTACTCGATGAGCGGAATGGACAAGCAGCGGGACTTCGTGCTGCGCACCATCGAGGAGCGCGGCGTCAAGTTCATCCGGCTCTGGTTCACCGACGTGATCGGCACCCTGAAGTCGGTGGCGATCGCCCCGGCCGAGGTCGAGGGCGCCTTCGCCGAGGGCATCGGATTCGACGGCTCCGCGATCGAGGGCCTGACCCGCACCTTCGAGTCGGATCTGCTCGCGCAGCCGGATCCGACGACCTTCCAGATCCTGCCCTGGCGCGGGGAGATCGACCCCACGGCGCGGATGTTCTGCGACCTGACCACGCCGGACGGTCGTCCGGCCGTCGCCGACCCGCGGCACGTGCTCAAGCGCACCCTCGCCAAGGCCGCCGACGCGGGCTTCACGTTCTACACGCACCCCGAGATCGAGTTCTACCTGCTGAAGTCGTCGCAGTTCGGACCCGAGGGCCCCGTCCCGGCGGACTCGGCGGGTTACTTCGACAACGTGCCCGGCGGCACGGCGCACGACTTCCGGCGCAGCGCTGTGCGGATGCTGGAGGACCTCGGCATCTCCGTGGAGTACAGCCACCATGAGGGCGGTCCCGGCCAGAACGAGATCGACCTGCGCTACGCGGACGCGCTCACCACCGCCGACAACATCATGACCTTCCGCACCGTGGTGAAGGAGGTGGCGATCGAGCAGGGCGTGTACGCGACGTTCATGCCGAAGCCCCTGAACAACCACCCCGGCAGCGGCATGCACACGCACCTGTCGCTGTTCGAGGGTGACTTGAACGCGTTCTACGAGGAGGGGGCGAAGTACCAGCTCTCCCGTACGGGGCGCCAGTTCATCGCGGGGCTCCTGCGGCACGCGAACGAGATCGCGGCGGTGACGAACCAGTTCGTGAACTCGTACAAGCGGCTCTGGGGCGGCGACGAGGCGCCCAGCTTCGTGACATGGGGCCACGCGAACCGCTCCGCGCTGATCCGGGTGCCGATGTACAAGCCCAACAAGGGCCAGTCCACGCGGATCGAGTACCGCGCCCTGGACTCTGCGGCCAACCCGTATCTGGCGTACGCCCTCATGCTCGCGGCCGGGCTCAAGGGCATCGAGGAGGGCTACGAGCTGCCGCCCGAGGCCGAGGACAACGTCTGGTCTCTGAGCGACGCGGAACGGCGTGCGCTCGGCTACGCGGCGCTGCCTGCGAGCCTGGACCACGCACTCGAACTCATGGAGGAGTCGGAACTCGTCGCCGAAACGCTCGGCGAGCAGGTCTTCAACTATGTGCTGCTGAACAAGCGCAAGGAGTGGGAGGCGTACCGCGGTCAGGTCACGCCGTTCGAGCTCAAGAGCAACCTCGAACTGCTCTGAGCAGGGGTCGCAGTGCCCCGTTTCGACGACTCGCTCTCGCTGTCCGCGCTCGCCCGGCTGGGCTTCGTCGGCCTGTCCGCCGCGTCCACCGGGCTGCGTGAACTGGGCGAGATCACCGGGCTCACGCCGTCGACGCTGATCGAGCCGCTGCGCAGCGCCGACCCCGACGAGGCGCTGGCCGGGCTCATCCGCGTCGCCCGCCGGGATCCGACCGGGGTGGCCGCCGTACTGTCGGACACGGCGCCGCGCGCCCGTGCCTGGGCGGTGTTCGGCGCCTCGCCGGGGCTCGGCCGGTTCTTCGAACGCCGTCCGGAGGAGCTGGCGCTGCTGCGTGAGGACCGCTCGGCGCTGCCGAGCGCCGATCGGCTGCGCGACCTGCTGCTGTCCTCAGTGGATGCGGCGGACGGGTTCGCGGCGACCGGAGACGCGGCGGCCCGGATCCGGCTGCGCATCGCGTACCGGCGTGCGGTTGCAGGGATCGCGGCGTGGGATCTGACCGCATCGGATCCGGTCGCCGCGGTGGCGGACGTCTCGGCGGCGCTCGCGGATGCGGCGTCCGCTGCGCTGGAGGCGGCGCTCGCGATCGCGCGCACCGCGATCGCGGCCGGTTCCGCCGACGTCCGGCGGGACGTCGCTCTGACCCGGCTGGCGATCATCGGCATGGGCAAGACCGGGGCGCGCGAGCTGAACTACGTCAGCGACGTGGACGTCATCTTCGTCGCGGGCACCGCGGATGAGGAGCGGCTGACCGAGCCCAGGGCGATCGACATCGCCACACGGCTGGCGCGGGAGACCATGCAGGTCATCGCCGGGATCGAGTCCGAGCCGCCGCTCTGGGAGGTCGACGCGGCGCTGCGCCCCGAGGGCAAGCAGGGCGCGCTCGTGCGCTCCCTGGGCTCACACGTCGCCTACTACGACCGCTGGGCGAAGAGCTGGGAGTTCCAGGCGCTGCTGAAGGCGCGGGCGATCGCCGGCGATGACGCCCTGGGCACGGCATACATCGAGGCTGTGCAGCCCAAGGTGTGGTCGAGTGCAGCACGCGAGGACTTCGTCGGCAGCGTGCAGCGCATGCGCGAGCGCGTCACCGAGCACATCGCTGCCGAGGACGTGCCGTACCAGCTCAAACTCGGACCGGGAGGACTGCGCGACATCGAGTTCACCGTGCAGCTGCTGCAGCTCGTGCACGGCCTCACGGATCCGCAGATCCGCACGAGGGGCACGCTGGAGTCGCTCGACGCGCTCGTCGCGGGTGGCTACATCGGCCGAGCCGAGGCCGGCCTGTTCGCGCAGGACTACCGGGTGCTGCGACTGATCGAGCACCGGCTGCAACTGCGCGAGATGCAGCGCACCCATCTCGTGCCGCGCGAGGAGGAGGCGCTGCGCGTGCTGGGCCGCGCCACCGGCCTCGCCGAGACTGCGGACGGCATCAGGAGGGTGTGGGAGGACGTGCGCCGTGAGGTGCGGGACCTGCACACCCGGCTGTTCTATCGTCCGCTGCTGAGCGCGGTCGCATCGTTGCCGGAGGAGGAGCGCACGCTCTCCACGGACCAGGCGCACGACCGCCTCGCCGCGATCGGCTTCCGCGACCCTGCCGGTGCGCTCCGCCACATCGGCGCCTTGACCACCGGACTCAGCCGGAAGGCCACGATCCAGCGGCACCTGATGCCGGTGATGGTGCGCTGGTTCGCGGACGGCACGGATCCCGACTACGGCTTGGTCGCGTTCCGGCGCATCAGCGAGCGGCTCGGCGACACGCCCTGGTTCCTGCGCATGCTGCGCGACTCGTCGGGCGCCGCGGAGCGGCTCACCCGCGTGCTCTCGACCTCGCGGTACATCGGTGAGCTGATGGAGTGGATCCCGGAGTCGGTGGCGTGGCTGGAGAGCACCGAGCAGCTGCGACCGCGGCCGTGGCAGGCGCTCGATGAGGAGGCCAGGGCGATCCAGACCCGGCACGACACGATCATGGATGCGATGCGCTCGGTACGGGCGCTGCGACGCCGGGAGTTGTTGCGCACCGCGATGGGCGCGGTGCTGGACGTGCTGAGCATCGACGAGGTCGCGTTGGCGCTCACGACGATCACCGATGCCGCGATCCAGGCCGCGCTGCGAGCCGTGCGCCGCGATGTCGTGCCCGACGAAGACGACGTCTTGGACTTCTCCGTCATCGGAATGGGGCGCTTCGGCGGCGCGGAGCTCGGATTCGGATCCGACGCGGATGTGCTCTTCGTGTACGACGCGAACGGTGTCGACGCGCAGCGTGCGCAGCAGCTCGCCGCGCGGATCGTCGCAGGGCTGCGGGAGCACCTGACCGACCATCGGCTTCCGCTCGAGCTCGACGCGGATCTGCGCCCAGAGGGGCGCAACGGCCCTCTCGTGCGTACCCTCGACGCGTACGCCGCGTACTACCGCCGCTGGTCGCTGTCCTGGGAGGCTCAGGCGCTGCTGCGCGCCCGTGGCGTCGCGGGCAGCCACAAGCTCATCGAGCGCTTCCTGGAGCTCGCCGACGGCGTGCGCTATCCGGAGGCGCTGGATCTCACGTCGCTGCGGGAGATCAAGCGGATCAAGGCACGCGTCGAGGGCGAGCGCCTGCCGCAGGGCGTGGACCCGCGCCGGCACCTCAAGCTCGGCCCCGGCACTCTCAGCGACGTGGAGTGGCTGATCCAGATCGTGCAGCTGCAGCATGCGCATGCCGTGCCGGCATTGCGCACGACCTCGACGCTGGCGGCACTCGACGTCGCCGTCGAGAACGGTTTCGTGCCGGCCGCGGCGGGGCAGCGGCTGCGTGAGGCGTGGCGGCTCTCCAGCCGGCTGCGCTCGGCGATGACGCTGCTCACCGGGCAGACGAAGGACGTGCTGCCGGCCGATCCGCGCGAGCTCGACGGCGTCGGCCGGATCCTCGGCTACCCCGACCGCTCGGCGGCCGCCGTCGAGGAGGAATACCTGCGCGTGACGCGGCGCGCCAGGAAGGCTTTCGAGACGCTGTTCTACGGCTGACGGGCGCTGTGCGCGGCGTTCGGCCGGCGATGCGGCGAGGATGGTCTCATGACGATGATCGGCGTGGTCCGCAATCCGGTGAAGCTCGAATCGGAGGATGAGGTGCGCGCCGCGGTCGCTGCGCACATCTCCGATGCCGACATCCGGTTCTTCCTGACGACCGAGGAGGACCCGGGACGGGCGATGGCGCAGGAGGCGGTCGATGCCGGCTGCGAGCTCGTCTTCGCGGCGGGTGGTGACGGCACGGTCCGCGCAGTGGCCGAGGTGCTCGCCGGCACCGATGCCGCTCTCGGGATCCTGCCGCACGGCACCGGCAACCTGCTCGCCAGGAATCTGGGCGTGCCGCTGGACGGGGTCGCGGCCGCGGTCGCCCACGCGCTCACCGCAGAGCCGCGCCGCATCGACGTGGGCACCATCGAGGTGAGCGAGGGTGACGCTCCGGGAGAGCACGTGTTCGTCGTGATGGCCGGCCTCGGGCTCGATGCGCGCATGCTCGAGGAGACCGACGAGGAGCTCAAGGCGAAGGCCGGCTGGCTCGCCTATGTGAAGGCGCTGGGCGCCGCGGCCGCCGGGACCGAGCTCGTCTCCGTCGAGCTCGCCCTGGACGGGGAGCACGCGGACCGGGCGCGGATCCACACCCTCATGATCGGCAACTGCGGCATGATCCAAGGCGGGATCACCCTGCTTCCGGACGCCGTACCGGACGACGGGCGGCTGGATCTCCTTCTCGTCAGCGCGGAGGGCGTGGCGGACTGGTTCGAGACGGTGCGCACCGTCGTCTGGGACAACGGTCTGCGCAGGCTTCTCGGTGGCGAGACGACCAGCACCGACGTGGTGCGGCATGCTTCGGCGCAGCGCATCAGAGTAGAGCTGGCGCGCTCGCAGCCCTTCCAGATCGACGGCGAGGAGCGCGGCCAGGTGCGCTCCTTCACCGCGGGCATCCGTCCCGGAGTGCTGCTGGTCCGCGCCTGAACCGGATAAGGTGCCGGGGTCTCTCGGCCCGGGCCGAGCGCACGAGACCTCAGGCGCCGCGGAAGTAGGTGTTCGAGGCG
The DNA here is from genome assembly GCF_056395125.1 of Microbacterium sp. 10L49. Classification (NCBI taxonomy): domain Bacteria; kingdom Bacillati; phylum Actinomycetota; class Actinomycetes; order Micrococcales; family Microbacteriaceae; genus Microbacterium; species Microbacterium sp. 10L49. The sequence goes on along the minus strand of NZ_JBFTIW010000001.1, from coordinate 617,507 downwards.
GGCAGCCACAGGAGCACGACTGCGACGATGCCGAGAAGGAGGGCGAGGATCCCGATGCCGTTGGTGCCGCTGAACAGTGAGCCGATCGAGAGGATCTCCAGGACCGTCAGCACGATGCGTGCCCAGTTCCTACCTGCCTTCATCCTCCGGAGGATGAACAGCTCGATGATCGCGAACACGAGTGCGATGGCACCCGTGGCGATGAGGACGGTCCCGTTGACGCTGGTGCCCGCGACAGTGGCCGAGTCGCCGGTCGTGGTGACGGCCGTTCCCGCGATGATGATCAGGACGGCGCCGACGACGTCGAGGATGATGCCGATCAGGAAGATCCAGAATGAGATCTTGACGGTGGTGGGGGTGAGCATGCTGACTCCTCTGCGGGCCGGTGAGGCCAGTCACCGGGGTGACTGGCCTCACCTTGGCATATCCGTGAATCCGCCGCGACGAACCACGCCGTGCCGGGCGGAACGACGAACGCCCCCGACCATGAAGGTCGAGGGCGTTCGTCGGATCGGGGGTCAGACGCCGAAGTACAGCTCGTACTCGTACGGGTGCGGGCGCTGGGCCATCGGCAGGATCTCGTTGTTGTACTTGTAGGAGATCCAGGTCTCGATGAGCTCCTCGGTGAACACGCCGCCCTCGAGCAGGAAGGCGTGGTCGGCGCGGAGAGCCTCGAGCGAGTCCAGCAGGGAGTTCGGCACCTGCGGGATGTTCTTGGCCTCCTCAGGGGGAAGCTCGTAGAGGTCCTTGTCGATGGGCTCGAGCGGCTCGATGCGGTTGCGGATGCCGTCCAGGCCGGCCATGAGCTGCGCGGCGAAGGCGAGGTACGGGTTGCCCGAGGCGTCCGGAACGCGGAACTCGATGCGCTTGGCCTTCGGGTTGGAGCCCGTGAGCGGGATGCGGATCGCGGCGGAGCGGTTGCCGGCGGAGTAGGCCAGGTTGACCGGCGCCTCGAAGTGCTTCACCAGGCGGTGGTAGCTGTTCAGGGTCGGGTTGGTGAAGGCGAGTACCGCGTGCGCGTGCTTGAGAAGGCCGCCGATGTACCAGCGGGCGGTGTCGCTGAGCTGGCCGTAGCCGTTCTCGTCGAAGAACAGGGGCTTGCCGTCCAGCCAGAGCGACTGGTGCGTGTGCATGCCGGATCCGTTGTCGCCGAACAGCGGCTTCGGCATGAACGTGACCGTCTTGCCCCACTCCTCAGCGGTGTTCTTGATGATGTACTTGAACTTCAGGATGTCGTCCGCCGCGTGCACCATGGTGTCGAAGCGATAGTTGATCTCCTGCTGACCGGCCGTGCCGACCTCGTGGTGCGAGCGCTCGAGGTGGAACCCCGCGTCGATGAGGTTCAGCGTCATGTTGTCGCGCAGGTCGGCGGTCTTGTCCACCGGCGCCACGGGGAAGTAGCCGCCCTTGAACGGCGTCTTGTTGCCGAGGTTGCCGCCCTCCTCCTCGCGGCCGCTGTTCCACGCGGCCTCCTCGGAGTCGACCTTGTAGAAGCTCTCACCGGCGGTGACCGAGTAGCGCACGTCGTCGAAGATGTAGAACTCGGCCTCGGGGGCGAAGTACGCGGTGTCGGCGATGCCGGTCGAGGCGAGGTACTTCTCGGCCTTCTTGGCGACCTGACGCGGGTCCTTGCTGTAGATCTCACCCGTGCGCGGGTTGTAGATGTCGAAGACCATGACGAGCGTGCTGGCCTCGCGGAACGGGTCGACGTAGGCCGTGGTCACGTCGGGGATGAGCTGCATGTCGGACTCGTGGATCGACGCGAAGCCGCGGATCGAGGAGCCGTCGAACAGCTGGCCGTTGGCGAAGAAGTCCTCGTCGACCGTCGCGGCAGGGATGTTGAAGTGCTGCTGCACGCCGGGCAGGTCGGTGAAGCGGATGTCGAGGAACTTGACGTCGTTGTCGCGGATGTACGCGAGCACGTCGGCGGGGGTGGTGAACATGCATCAACTCCTGGAGGAACGGGTGCGGTCGAGCGACCTGCAAGCAGGTTACGAGCAGGGGATGACGCGGCCGTGTCTGGAATGTTTCCGGCGTGTTACGGGTCTGCCTGCGGCTGAGGCGTCCGCGGCGGGATCAGGGAGCGCGCTCGCCTAGGCTGGAGGGATGTCCGACACCGCGCAGCGCTACCCCGGAGAACGACTCGGTCTCCCGAAGACCGGCCCGGGCGGCGTCGGCCGGATCGGACGACGGATCGCCGCTCTCGTGATCGACTACGCCGCGGCATCGATCATCGCGAGCGCGTTCCTCGGCTTCCAGCAGTTCGCCCTGCCGAAGGAGGCGGGCATCACCCAGTTCGCGCCGATGATCGTGTTCGCCGTGCTGCAGATCGTGTTCATCCCGACTATCGGCGGCAGCCCGGGGCACCGGATCGTGGGCCTGCGCCTGGTCATGATGAACGGTTCCTGGGTGGGCCTGTGGCGTCCGATCGTGCGCACCCTGCTGCTCGTCTTCGTGATCCCGGCCGTGATCTTCGATGCGGATCAGCGCGGGCTGCACGACAAGGCGGTCGGAACGGTGCTCATCCGCGCCTGACGCGCCGAGCTACGACGCGATCGCGCAGGAGATGCGCAAGGCTCCGCAGAGCCTTCAGGCGGCGGCGTGACCGCGGTTGAGGCGGCGGAACGTCTTCGGGGCCTTGCCTCCGACGAAGGAGCGCGCCGGGTCGATCGTGAAGCCCTGTCGCAGCGCCTCGCGGCCGATCAGCATCCGGAATCCCATCTCGCTGCGATTGCTGAGAGTGACCTCTGCGGTGACCCTGTGGTCGACCAGCACGAGATCGAGCAGCACCACCAGGCGGCTCTGCGCGTGCCCGGATGAGGAGCGCACGTCGCGGCGGTCGAACACCGGCAGCTCCACCGGGACCAGTTCGTGCGCGCCCTGCCAGGGGCGCACGTCGAACCGCACCCACGGGGCGCCGTCGCGTTCGAACTCGCGGATGTGCTGGGCGTGCAGCGATGAGCTTCGCGCCCCGGTGTCGACCTTCGCCTTGATCCAGGGGATTCCGACGTCGGGGAGCGACACCCACTCCCGCCACCCGATTAGGGTGCTTGAATGAGTAGGTCGGTCCACAACACACATCCTGGCAGGAAATCACCGTGAAGCTCGCCGTGCTCTCGCGCGCCCCGCAGTCCTACTCGACCCAGCGCCTCCGTGCCGCCGCGACGCAGCGCGGTCACCAGATCAAGGTGCTGAACACGCTGCGCTTCGCGATCGACCTCACGGCGGACGAACCGGATCTGCACTTCCGCGGGCGCCGTCTCAGCGACTACGACGCGATCCTCCCGCGCATCGGCAACTCGATCACGTACTTCGGCACGGCGGTGGTCCGTCAGTTCGAGCAGATGGACGTCTACACGCCGAACACCGCGAACGGCATCTCCAGCGCGCGGGACAAGCTCCGCGCGAACCAGATCCTCTCCCGGCACAACATCGCGATGCCGCCCACGGCGTTCGTGCGCAACCGGGCCGACGTGCGTCCTGCGATCGAACGCGTCGGCGGGGCGCCGGTCGTCATCAAGCTGCTCGAGGGCACGCAGGGGATCGGCGTCATCCTCGCCCCGCAGGTCAAGGTCGCCGAGGCGATCATCGAGACGTTGCACTCCACCAAGCAGAACGTGCTGATCCAGAAGTTCATCTCGGAGAGCCGGGGCCGCGACATCCGGGCCCTCGTCGTCGGTGATCGGGTGGTCGCGGCCATGCGGCGCGTGGCGAACGGCGACGAGTTCCGTTCGAACGTGCACCGCGGGGGCACCGTCGAGGCCGTGCACCTCGACCCGATCTACGAGCAGACGGCCGTGCGGGCCGCGCAGATCATGGGGCTGCGCGTGGCGGGTGTGGACATGCTCGAGGGGGAGGACGGGCCCCTGGTCATGGAGGTCAACTCCTCGCCGGGCCTGCAGGGCATCGAGGCGGCGACCGGGCTGGACGTGGCCGGCGCGATCATCGACTTCATCGCCAACCAGGTGAACTTCCCCGAGATCGACGTGCGCCAGCGCCTGAGCGTCTCGACCGGCTACGGCGTGGCCGAGCTCGTGATCCACGCCGGCGCGGAGCAGGTCGGCAAGCAGCTCGGCGACCTCGGTCTGTGGGATCGCGACATCACCGTCCTCACCCTGCACCGCGGCGTCACGGTGATCCCGAATCCGCGCAAGCACGTCGTGCTCGAGGACGAGGACCGGTTGCTGTGCTTCGGCAAGCTCGACGAGATGCGCTCGATGATCCCGGAGCGCCGTCGCCGGCGGGCCAAGGTGCGCAAGCTCCAGAAGGAGCACATGCCGGACACCACGGGCTGAGCGAGTCCCATCGGCCATACGACGAGCGCCCGGCCCCGAAAGGGGACCGGGCGCTCGTCGCGTCAGGAGCAGGTTCAGCGCGGACGCGGTGCGCGCGTCTTGAGCGGGTCGATGCCCTTGGGGATCGGCAGCGAGGCGACGGACTGGGAGACCGACTCCATGCGCTTGATCACGGCGGCCATGGTCGCGTTGTCGATGGCCTTGGGCAGCTTCTTGATGGTCTTGGAGAGCTTGTCGATCGAGACCTCGTCCTCGCCGTGACCGACGTAGAACACGTTCACGGGCACGCCCTGGGCAACGCGCATCGCCTTCGTCTTCTCATCCTTGACGAGCCGGGTGAGCCGGCCGCGCGCGCCCTCGGCGACGACCACGATGCCGCCGCGACCGATCGCGCGGTAGACCGCGTCCTGCGTCTTCGGGTTCACGCCGACCGGGACCTCGGAACCCTGCCAGCTGCGGCCCAGCGAAGTGCTGAGGACATGGCCGGCCGCGCCGGGCATGCCGTCGATCTTGCGGTACATCGCGGTCGTGGACAGGCGCGTCATCAGGAACATGGCGCCCAGCACACCCAGCAGCAGGCCGGTGATGCCCCACAGTACGAGGCTCCAGATCTGGAACGGGGGAATCAGGTAGCCGACGATCAGGCCGATGAGGACGCCGACGACCAGGAGCGCGATCTGCGCCCAGGGCAGCCACGGGTAGATCTCCCGGGTGAAGCGGAAGAGCGAGCGCAGCTGCGAGAAGAAGCCGGGCTGCTTCTCCGTCGCGGAGGGACTTTTTGCCATACCCTCCAGCCTACCGATTCTGCGAGGCCGTGACGGCCCGGATGGACACGCGGTGGGCGAACAGCATCGTCCTGCACAGAGGGCTCGCGATCCGGAATGTGCACGGATTGCGTGATGCCCCCGTTGTGAGGGATCCCGGCGCGTTGGGATGGGGGCATGACGGAACGAAGCAGAGGCATCGCCGTGACGGGTGCGCATCGCACCGTCCGTGTGCTCGCGGAGGGTGAGGGTCCGTATGACGGCGAGCTCGTCACGTGCAGGAACGGCATGGCTGTGCGGGTCGATGCGGCGCAGCTGCACGGCTGGGCCGGATGGGTGTTCGCCGGCGCCGAGCACGTGGCCGCGCCGCTCGATGTCGCGCTGAGGCCGGATGGGCAGGACGTGCTGCTGCCGTGGTGCGTGCGCACCGTGCGTGCGCACCTCGCGCAATCGGCGGACACCGGCGGGATCGGACACGGTGAAGCGGTGACCCTCGCGGTCAGCGTGCTGCGCGGTGTGCTCGAGCTGGAGGTCCCGCAGGACGCGCCGTCCGGCGAGCGGAGTGCAGGCGCACGTTCGAGTGCGGACGATGAGGCCGAAGGAGGCCTGGACGGCGGCTGGTGGCTGACCGATGAGGCGCGTCCACTGTTCGCGATCGGAGCGGCCGACTCGCCGGGTGCCGGGGGATCGCCGCGCGAGACCGGAGAACGGCTGCTGCGTGATCTCGAGGCGCGGATCGAGGACCGTGCGCTCCGTCGCGTGCTGACACGCCTCGCCGACGCGCTGGATGATCCGCGCCGCCTCCGCGTCGAAGCCGCGCGGTGGGAAAGCGAACTGCTCGAGATCGCCGCCCCGCGAGCGTTGCGACTGGACGTCGGCGGGGTCCCGGAACCTGACGACGGGAGCCAGAGGAGGGACACCTTGCGGACGTCGCCGCATGGAGGCGACCGTCCTCCGCGACGGAGAGACCTGCGTACCGCCGCACGAGACGACGGGCGACGGGAGGTTGTGGCGCAGCGGAATCGCCCCGCGGGGGCGAAGGGGCGCCACGCACGCGGCAGGCGCTCTTCCGCCCCCGGGCCGCTGCTGATGCCGCGGCTGCGCGACGCCCTGGGCCATGTGCGGGAACGTACCGGGCGCGTCATGCCGTTCCGGAGAACGGCCCGGGTGCAGTCCCGGCTCCCCGCATCGCGGCCGGATCGGTCGGTCGAACGCAAGCGGTGGAGGGGGCCAGTTCTTGTCGCCGTGTCGGCGGCCGCCGTGATCGCTGTGGTCGGCGCATTGTGGCCGTCCGGCACGGGCAGTGCTGACGCGGCCGACCGTCCGTCCACGGCGACTCCGGCCGTTCCATCGTCGACCGGACGGCCGCCCTTGCCGTCCCCGTCTCCTACGCTGCCTGACCGCGGGGGAGCGACGCCGGCCGCTCCTGTACGGACCCGCACCCTCGGTGCGTCGGCGCAATCGGATCCACGGGCCGCCGGCGAAGAGCTGATCGCTGCGGGCCGGAACTGCGAGGTGCACCCGCAGCCGGAGTGCGCGGAGGTGTGGGACGGCGGTGCGACCACATCCCGGCACCTGCGGGAGGCAGACGAACCGCCGGTGCTGATCGAGGACTACGGCGATATCGCCGCGATCAGGAACGCCTCCGAAGAGGGAGCGCAGATGGTCGTGATCATCCGCCGGGACGCCGAATGGCGGATCCGCGATGTGTACGACATCGCGAACCCGCCATCCGAAGGGACCGGAGCCCCGTGAGCGTGGTCAGGCGCCGAGCTGAGCGGCGAAGTCCGCCGCTTCCAGGCGCGCCTTCACCGACGACAGGAACCGTGCGGCGTCGGCCCCGTCGACCGTGCGGTGGTCGTACGACAGAGCGAGGTAGACGTAGGACCGCACCGCGATGGCCTGCTGGCCGTCCACCGTGATCACCCCGGGGCGCTTCGCCACGATGCCGGTGCCGAGGATCGCCGACTGCGGCAGGAACACCACAGGGGTGTCGAACAGCGCGCCGCGCGAACCCGTGTTGGTCAGCGTGAAGGTGCCGCCGGCCAACTCGTCGGGCTTCAGCTTGTTGTCGCGGGTGCGCGCCGCGAGATCGGCGATCTCCCGGGCGATCTGCGCGATGTTCTTCGATCCGGCATCGCGCAGCACGGGCGTGAGCAGGCCGCGCTCGGTGTCCACCGCGATCGAGATGTTCTCCGACGCGGGGTACACGATGTCCGTGCCGTCCACCGTGGCGTTCACGATCGGGAACTCCTGCAGAGCCTCGGCGGCAGCGAGGGCGAAGAACGGCAGGAACGAGAGCTTGTCGCCGGTCTTCTGCTGGAACGAGCCCTTGACCTCGTCGCGGTACGCGGCGAGCTTCGTGACGTCGACCTCGACCACCGTGGTCAGCTGAGCGGTCTGCTGCATGGATGCGACAGCACGCTCGGCGAGCACCTTGCGCAGACGCGACATCGGCTGGGTGGTCCCGCGCAGCGGCGAGATCTCACGGGCCTTCGCCGGTGCGGCGGCTGCAGCGGGTGCCGCAGCCGGGGTCGCGGAGGCATTCAGCACATCCTCCTTGCGGATGCGTCCGCCCACGCCGGTGCCGGTGATCGACGCCAGGTCGACGCCCTTCTCGGCGGCGAGACGGCGCACGAGCGGCGTCACGTAGACCGAGTCGGAGCCGGCGTCGGTGGCAGCAGGAGCTGCCGGTGCCGGCGTCGCGGCGCTCGGTGCGGGTGCAGCGGCGGGTGCGGGAGCAGCGGCGGGTGCAGCGGCGGGTGCGGGAGCAGCGGCGGGTGCAGCGGGGGCAGGTGCCGGCGCAGCTGCGGGAGCGGCGGGGGCAGGCGCCGGTGCAGCGGCTGCGGCTGCCGGGGTCGGCTCGGCTGCCGGGGCGGCAGCAGCCGGAGCGCCGCTGCCGATGCGAGCGAGCACCGCGCCGACGGCGACGGTCTCATCCTCGGCGGCCAGGATCTCCTGCAGCGTGCCGGCGACGGGCGAGGGGATCTCGGTGTCGACCTTGTCGGTCGAGATCTCCAGCAGCGGCTCGTCCACGGCCACGTCATCGCCGACCTGCTTCAGCCAGCGGGTCACGGTGCCCTCGGTGACGCTCTCGCCCAGCTCGGGGAGGCGCACGTCGGTGGCGTCCGAAGACGCGGCGGGGGCGGCAGCCGGAGCGGCAGGTGCGGGCTCGGCGGCAGGTGCGGGCGCCGCGGCAGCCGGCGCCTCGGCGGCGGGAGCGGCCTCGGCAGCGGGAGCGGCGGGAGCCGATGCGCCCGAGCCGTCACCGATACGGGCGAGGATCGCACCGATCTCGACGGTGTCGTCCTCGGCGACGAGGATCTCCTCGATCACGCCGCTGACCGGCGAGGGGATCTCGGTGTCGACCTTGTCGGTCGAGATCTCGAGCAGGCCCTCGTCGGCCTGGACGGTGTCGCCCACCTGCTTGAGCCAACGGGTCACAGTGCCCTCGGTGACGCTTTCGCCGAGGGCGGGAAGGACCACGGGTGTGCTCATGACGGAGTCTCCTTAAGGAAGTTCGTGATGGTGTTCAGCTTAGTGGGCAACAGGGCGTTCAGCCCAGCCCTGAATTCCACGATGCGCAAGAAATCTTTCACAATGCGTGAAGTGGCTTGCCGGCGAGGGCGAGGAACGCCTCGCCGAGAGCCTCGCTCTGCGTCGGGTGGGCGTGGATCAGCGGGGCGATGTCCTCGGGGTGCGCATCCCAGCTCACCGCGAGTTGCCCCTCGGTGATGAGCTCTCCGACGCGGTCCCCCAGCAGGTGGACGCCCAGGATGGGGCCGTCCTTCTGGCGCACGACCTTGACGAGCCCGCCCGTGCCGATGATCTCGCTCTTGCCGTTGCCGGCGAGGTTGTACTCGTAGGCGACGACCCCATCGGCGCCCAGCGCCTCGATCGCCGCAGCCTCGGTCACCCCGACCGAGGCGACCTCCGGGCTGCAGTACGTGACGCGGGGGATCTGCGCATCCGGGATCACTGCAGGGCTCAGCCCCGCGATGCGCTCGGCGACGGCGATGCCCTGCAGGAACCCGCGGTGCGCGAGCTGAAGCCCTGGCACGATGTCGCCGACCGCCCAGACGTGGTCGACGTTCGTGCGCAGCTCGGGGTCAGTGAGCACGAAACCGCGGTCCATGGCGACGCCGGCCTCCTCGAAGCCGAGGCCCGCCGTGGCCGGGCCTCGGCCGACGGCCACGAGCAGGTAGTCAGCCTCGTAGGCGGTGCCGTTCTCCAGAGTCACGGTGACGGCGTGCTCGGTCTGGGCGGCGCTCGCGAACCGCACGCCCAGCGAGTAGGTGATGCCCCGCCGGCGGAACGCGCGCTCGAGCCCCTTGCTCAGCGCGATGTCCTCGTTGGGGGCGAGGTGGTCGAGCGCCTCGACGATCGTGACCTCGGCGCCGAAGGAGCGCCAGACGCTCGCGAACTCGACGCCGATGACACCGCCGCCGAGGATGACGACGCGCTGAGGCACCTCTTCGAGTGCGAGGGCCTGCTCACTGGCGAGGATCCGTCCGCCGATCTCCAGGCCGGGCAGCGAGCGGCTGTACGACCCGGTCGCGAGGATGACATCGGATCCGGTGTACACGTCGTCCCCGACCGCGATGGTCCGGTCCGGACGCAGAACGCCCTCGCCGCCGACGACGGTGATGCCGCGCGCCTTGATGAGGCCCTCGAGGCCCTTGTATTTCTTGGCGACGATCCCCTCCCGATAGGAGCGGACACCGGCCGGGTCGATCCCGTCGAAGGAAGCGCCGACGCCGTACTTCGCGGCATCGCGGACGTTCTCGGCGATCTCCGCCGAGTGCAGCAGCGCCTTGGTGGGAATGCATCCGCGGTGCAGGCAGGTGCCGCCGACCTTGTCCTTCTCGATCAGCGCGACGGACTTGCCCAGTTCGGCGGCGCGGAGCGCCGCGGCGTATCCGCCGCTGCCGCCGCCGAGGATCACGATGTCGAAGGCGTGAGCGGTCATGCGTGTACTCCGTTCGCGCGGGCCTCGGCGAAGGCGATCAGCGTGCGCACGATCGCGCCTGTGGCGCCCTTGTCGGTGAAGCCGTACGGGGCGCCCTTGTGCTCGGACGATCCGGCGATGTCGAGGTGCGCCCAGGGGATGCGCGGTGCGTCGGCTTCGTCGGAGGTGCGTCCGACCATGCGGCGCAGGAACAGGCCGGCGAAGAGGGCGCCGCCGGCAGGGTCGCCGATCTTGGCGTTCACCAGGTCGGCGATCGGCGACTTCAGCTCGTCCTCCATGTGCTCGGGGAGCGGCATGTGCCAGGCGGCCTCACCGGTCGAGGCCGCCGCGGTCAGCACCTCCTGCACGGTGTCGTCGTCGCCGAAGATGCCGGTGTGGCGCATCCCGAGGGCGACGATGATGGCGCCGGTGAGAGTCGCGACGTCGAGGATCACGTCGGGGTGCTCACGGCTCGCCGCGACGAGCCCGTCCGCGAGGACGAGACGCCCCTCCGCATCGGTGTTGAGCACCTCCACGGTCTGCCCGTCGGCGAAGCGCAGCACATCGCCAGGGCGGATCGCCGAGCCGGACGGCATGTTGTCCGCGATGCACATCCAGGCGGTCACGCGGACGGGCACGCCGAGAGCCGCGACGGCCTTGGTCGCGGCGAGGATGCTGGCCGCACCCGCCATGTCCGTCTTCATGCCGACCATGCTCGCCGGCGGCTTGAGCGACAGGCCTCCGGTGTCGAAGGTGATGCCCTTGCCCACGAGGGCGATGTGGCTGACCGCATCGGCGGGGGAGTAGTCGAGGCGCACGAGGCGCGGCGGGCGGTCGGATCCCTGACCGACACCGAGGATGCCTCCGAAGCCCCCGGCGGCGAGAGCGGCCTCGTCGAGCACCTCGACGGCGACGTCGAGTCCGGAGAGCTCGTCGACGGCACGCGCCGCCAGATCTGCCGGCCCCAGCCACTCGGCCGGGGTGGTGACCAGATCGCGGGTCAGCGCGACAGCGCCGGCGAGCGCCGTCGCGTGCGCGACGTCGTCGGGGGAGAGGTCGGCATGCAGCACGACCGTCCCGGCGCGCTTCGGCTGCTCGCCGGAGCGGTAGTCGTCGAAGCGGTAGCCGCCGAGCAGCGCGCCTTCGGCCGCAGCCGTCGCGAACTCGGCTACAGCGTCGCCGAGCAGCACCAAGACGCGCTCGAACCCGGTGAGTGTGCGCAGCGCGGCACCGACGGCCTCGCGCACGGCATCCGCATCCGGCGCGGATCCTGCGCTCACGACGGCGACCGGGACGTCCGCGACCTCGGGAGCGGGGATGCGCGCGTACGCGCCCGCCTTCCCGGTGAAGCCGACCGCGGTCAACGCGGCGTGGGTGGTGGAGAAGGGGGACAGGTCTTCCGGGGTGTCCGTGAGACCGGCGACGACGAGCACGACCGCATCAGCGTTCGCGTCCGCCGGAGCGCCTGTGTGCAGCTCGAGCGCAGGTGACGTCATGGGTTCCATCCTAGGTTCGGTGCCGTGCACGAAGAGAGGATGGCCCCGCCCGCGTGTTCGCTGTCAGCGCTCAGCGGATCCGCGGGGCGGGGCGACTCGTAGCATGGAGGCATGCCCATCTCCGGAGAGATCCACGAACGCGTCGCCTACCCCGGCGGCGTGCCGTCCGGCCTGCCGCTCGTCATCCTGCTGACCGGCTTCACGGACGCGGGATCCGCGGTGTCGGGTCTCATCGATCACCTCTCTGAGACGACGGATCCGCAGCCTGTGCTGGTCTTCGACAACGACATGCTGCTGGACTACCGTGCGCGCCGCCCGGTGCTCACCTTCGATCAGGACCACATCGCGGAACTGAAGCCCGCGCGGCTCGAGCTGTCCTTGGCGCACGACGCGCTGGGGCGGCCGTTCCTGCTTCTCGCCGGCTACGAACCCGACTTCGCGTGGAACGCGTTCGCCGATGTGGTCCTCGACTTCGCCGCGGAATACGACGTATCCACCGTCACGTGGGTCCACTCCATCGCGATGCCGGTTCCGCACACCCGGCCGATCGGCGTCACCGCGAGCGGCAACCGGGCCGAGCTCACGGCGGCGCATTCGGTGTGGCGCCCGCGCACCCAGGTGCCCGGCACGGCGGGCCATCTGCTGGAGTACCGCTTCGTGCAGGCGGAGCGCAGTGTCGCGAGCTTCGTCCTGCTCGTGCCGCACTATCTCGCCGACACCGAGTACCCGGATGCCGTTCTCACCGCCGCTGAGAAGGTCATGGCGGCCACGGGATTGGTGCTGCTCACGGATGCGCTGCGGGAGAAGCGCGCGGAGTATCTCGAGCGGGTCGACGAGCAGGTGCGTGACAACGAGGAGCTCGGTCAGATGGTGCAGACCCTTGAGCACCGGTATGACGCCTACATGTCCGGGCTCGAGCTGGAGGACGAGGCGCCTGCGCGTTTCGACGAGGGATCACTCCCCAGCGCCGATGAGCTCGCCGCAGAGCTGGAGCGATTCCTGGCTACCCGGCCCGGTGGCGACGAGGACAAGAACGGCCGGATCTGAGCGATTCCGGGAGTGTCCCGGGAGGATTCAGGCGGAATGCGGGATCCGGTGTCTCCGCCCGCAGAGTGTGCGATACTTATCTGACGACCCGTTGTCAATACCCTCTCCGCAAGGTCGGGGACTTGACAAGGGTCTTACTAGTGCCCGCAAGGGCACGGGCTGTCAAGGCCCACAGGCCAAGAACCACAGGGCGCCTGCGCAAGCGCTCCGTTGAAAGGCGAGACGTGACGACTGCCACGAAGAAGAACACCCGGACCAAGAGCGACCAGGCCGAGCCTGAGGAGGTCGCGGCCGAGGCCGTCGACGCCGCGGCGACCGCCGCGCCGAAGAGGGCGGCGGCGAAGAAGCCGGCGGCCAAGAAGACGTCCAGGGCGAAGAGCAAGGACGAGGCGGAGAGCGAGACCGCTCCGGAGGAAGCCCCCGCGGACGATGAGGGCGACGAGGAGGAGGGCGGCAAGCCCGCCTTCACCGAGCCGCTGCCCACGGGTGCGATCCGGATCAGCTCCACCGACGAGGACGACGTCCCCGTCTACTCGACGCAGATCACCGGCGCCACCGCCGACCCGGTCAAGGACTACCTGAAGCAGATCGGAAAGGTCGCGCTGCTGAACGCGGCCGAAGAGGTCGAGCTCGCGATGCGGATCGAGGCCGGCCTGTTCGCCGAGGAGAAGCTCTCGGCGATGTCGGCGGCCGAGAAGACCGGCCAGCTCGGACTCGACCTGCAGTGGGTCGCCCGCGACGGTCAGCGCGCCAAGAGCCACCTGCTCGGCGCCAACCTGCGACTCGTGGTCTCGCTCGCGAAGCGGTACACGGGCCGTGGAATGCAGTTCCTGGACCTCATCCAGGAGGGCAACCTCGGTCTCATCCGCGCGGTCGAGAAGTTCGACTACACCAAGGGCTTCAAGTTCTCGACCTACGCGACGTGGTGGATCCGTCAGGCCATCACCCGCGCCATGGCCGACCAGGCCCGCACCATCCGCATCCCCGTGCACATGGTCGAGGTCATCAACAAGCTCGCCCGCGTGCAGCGGCAGATGCTGCAGGACCTGGGCCGCGAACCCACGCCCGAGGAGCTGAGCCGCGAGCTCGACATGACCCCCGAGAAGGTCATCGAGGTGCAGAAGTACGGCCGCGAGCCGATCTCCCTGCACACCCCGCTCGGCGAGGACGGCGACAGCGAGTTCGGCGACCTCATCGAGGACACCGAGGCCGTGGTCCCCGCGGACGCGGTCGGCTTCACGATGCTGCAGCGTCAGCTCGAGCAGCTGCTCGATTCGCTGTCCGAGCGCGAGGCCGGCGTGATCCGGATGCGCTTCGGCCTCGGCGACGGCCAGCCCAAGACGCTCGACCAGATCGGCGACACGTTCGGTGTGACCCGCGAGCGGATCCGGCAGATCGAGTCCAAGACGATGGCGAAGCTGCGCCACCCGAGCCGTTCGCAGTCGCTGCGGGACTACCTCGAGTGAGCGCGGAGGCGAAGCCCAACGACGGCAAGAACCTCGAGATCTCCGTCGAGGGCACGCGCTGGCTGCGGATCCCGATCCGCACGAAGGTCGTCATGCCGGGCGACGTGCTCGGCGATGTCGTGACCGAGTACGCCGCGGGTGAGGTGCAGAAGGGCGACCTGCTGTTCATCACCGAGAAGATCGTCGGCATCACGCAGGGGCGCTCGTTCCTGCTCGAGGAGATCCATCCGCGCCGGCTCGCGCACTTCCTGTCGAAGTACGTGACGCGCACGCCCTACGGGATCGGACTCGGCATGCCCGAGACGATGGAGATGGCGCTGCGCGAATGCGGCACGCCCCGGATCCTGCTCGCGGCCGCGGTGTCCGCCGTGACCAAGGCGTTCGGCCGGCGCGGCGACTTCTACCGGATCGCCGGCGAGAAGGCGCGTGCGATCGACGGACCGACGGAGGGCACCATGCCGCCGTACGACCGCTCGGTCGTGCTGGGGCCGGCGCGCCCGCGCGAGGTGGCGCACGAGATGCAGCGGCTGATCGGCGGGGTGTGCGATGTGGCCGTGGTCGACATCAACGACCTCGGCGGCAACATCCTCGGCTCCACGCTCGAGAAGGGCGCCGAGAAGCGCCTCGTCGCGATCCTCAAGGACAATCCGCTCGGCCAGGGCACCGAGTCGACGCCGATGGGCATCATCCGCCCGGCCTGACCACCCGGATCCACGAAGAAGGCCGCCCCGTCATGATGACGGGGCGGCCTTCTTCGCGTGAACGGCGCGCTCAGAACTTGATGGCGGCCTGGTAGCGCGGTTTGTGGCCGGTGCGGATGCCCGAGACGCTCGGCTTGTTCTCGTACACGCCGGCGCCCCAGTTGCCCTCCACGAGCACGGGGCCGTCGGGGCCGACCACGATGTCCCAGCCGACGTACTGCACCTGGGGCACCACGCGCGCGACCTGGTCGATGAACGCCTTGACCTCGTCGATCATCGGCAGCTGGAAGTCGGCGATGCGGAAGCCGGAGTCGGGGTGCAGCTCGTGCACGTGCCCGTGCGAGTCGTAGCCGGCGCTGATGGCGTGGCCGTCGTCGTCGAGCATCGTGTAGAAGCCGCCGAAGGACATCTGGTCGCTGACCTCGCCCCGGCCGAACTTCTGCGCCATCGCGAGGATGTGCGTCTTCTCCCCGTCGAAGAACGCGGTCACGCGCGTGGTGTTGACGGTGCCGGGGCAGACGGCCGCGAGGTCGGGGTGCTGTCGGATGACCTCCTCGACGAGCAGACGGCCCTTGCCGAGCAGGTCGGCGTGGAACGCATCCCAGTCGGGGATGTCGGCGGCGTGGTAACGGAACACGCCGGATCCGGCCTGGCCCATCGGCGTCTTCACGATGACGGTGCCCTGACGCTGCACGAAGTCGCGCAGCTCGTCGGCGTTGCCCGGCTTGACGACCATCCATTCGCGACGGAGGAAGTCGGAGAACTTCTCGTCGAACTCGATCTTGTCGTGGAACAGGTGCCGGTAATCGGGGTGGGCGTAGCGCTCCGAGATCTGGTTCGACACAGGGTGCGTCATGTAGGTGGCGCGCTCGGCCCTGTTCAGGATCGCGAAGTCGTAGTCGATGTAGTCCTGGAAGCCGACGTTGTGCCGTCCCGCGGACCACAGCATGTCCACCACGACGGCGGGGACGGCCTTGCCGTGCTGCGCGGACGCCTCCTTGGCGCGCTCGATCACCGAGCCGACGTTGATGCGACGGGCGCGCTCGGCGAGGTAGCCGAGACGGGACTTGAGGCCGAGGCCGTTCGAGGGCATGCGTACTCCGGGGAGATCGGGCGGGGACCGGTCCATTCTAGGTGGCCAGCCTCCGAGAACCCCCGGGCGCCGGCGTCGGGCGGACCCGGCCGGATCCGCCTGGGTAGGCTGGAACGGTGAACGAGCCGCTCCCCGACACGCTTGCGCAGAGTGCGATGCTGCGTTCGGTGATCTCGCGATCCGCGCTCGAGGACGGCGCGGCTGCAGCCGTCGCCGCCGGGGGAGCGGGCGTCGCCGATCTTCGCCGTGATGCCTGGGGGCATGGCCTCCTCGAGGTGGCCCGGGTCGTCACCGCAGCCGGTGCGCGCGCCGTGCGTGTGGACGATGCGGACGACGTCGCGCTGCTGCGTGCGGAAGCCATCGACGCGACCTGCACGGAGGCACCTGAGTTGGATCCGCGTCTGCTGTACGGCCTGCCGGATGCGACCGGTGCGCTGCCGGGCCGGCCGTTGATGCGGGTGGCGGGGCGGGTGCTCTCGACCAAGGACATCGCGGCCGGAGGGGGCGTCTCCTACGGCTACATCCATCGCGCTCCGGAGGACTCTCGTCTGGCACTCGTCACCGGTGGCTACGCGCAGGGGGTCGTGCGTGCGCTCGGCAGCAGGGCCGCGGTCGAGATCGACGGCGTGGTGCACCCGATCGTCGGCCGGATCGCGATGGACGTCTGCGTCGTGGACATCGGCGAGGCCGATGTCGCCGTGGGCGCCGAGGTGACGTACTTCGGCGGATCCGGCCCGTTGTCGGCCGGGGTCGCAGACTGGGCGCGGATCACCGGCATGGGCGTCGATGAGCTGGTGGCGGTCGTCGGGCAGCGGACGGAGCGCGCATGGGAGGCATGACCGGACCCGTGCTGCGGGTGGACCAGAGCGTGCTGCGGGCGAACATCGCGGCGGTGACCGCGCGCGTCGCCCCCTCCACCCTGATGATGGTCCTCAAGGACGACGGATACGGTCTCGGCGCCGTCTGGGCGGCCAGGGTCGCGGCGGACGCAGGCGTCGGATGGTTCGGAACCTACGACATCCCCACCGCGATCCGGCTGCGTGGCGAGATCGGTGCGGCGCCCCGGCTGTTCGCCTGGGCGACCTCCGCTGATGCGGAGATCGATGCGGCGCTGCGGGCCGGCGTGGACCTCGGCGTGGGAACGCTCGAGTATCTGCGCCGGGTGATCGCGCGGGCAGCGGTACTCGGTGCCGTCGCGCGCATCCATCTCAAGGTCGACACCGGGCTGCACCGCAACGGACTGTCGGCCGCGGAGTGGGACGAGGGCGTCGCTGCGGCACTGCGCGCGCAGAAGGATGGGCACGTGCTGCTCGTTGGTGCGTGGAGCCACCTCGCCGAGGCGAGCGATGACGAGGATGACGCCGCGCAGGAGCTCTTCCTCGCGGCCGTGCGACGTGCCGGCGAGCTCGGCGCAGAGCTGCCGTACCGGCACCTCACGGCGTCCGCTGCCACCTGGGCTCGTCCCGAGCTGCGCGGCACGCTCGTGCGTGTGGGCGCCTTCTGCTTCGGCGTGCGCTCCGCCGACGGACCCGACCTGCCCGGGATCGCCCCCGCGGCCGAGCTCGTCGCACCGGTGCTGCAGGTCGAGGGCGACGAGGTCATCGTCGGGGTCGGATCCTTCGACGGGCTGCCGAGCATCCTCGCCGGGCGCGTGCAGGTGGGCACTCCCGCCGGAGCTCGCGCGCTCCTTGCCGTCGGCGCGGACACGGTACGCGTCGCCGGCTGGGATGACGCCGCCGTCGGCGACGAGGTGGTGCTGTTCGGCCGTGGCGCCCACGGGGACTGCACGCCGACGACCCTCGCGGAGGCGATCGACACTGTGGGCGAGGAGATCCTGTGCCGGCTCACCGCGCACGTGCGGCGCGAAGCGCGCTGAGTTCCCGTTCTCGGAGTCGCCCGCCGCAGAAAGCAAAGCGCCCGATGTCCGAGGACACCGGGCGCTTCTGTCTATGGGCGGGTCAGCCTTCGAGCAGACGCGACGTCTCGTCGTGCCAGCTCGTGGCCACCGCGCGGAGCTTCTCCTCGTACTTGCGTCCGTGGTGGGCGCAGAACAGAAGCTCGCTGCCGTTGACCTCGGCGGCGATGTAGGCCTGGGCTCCGCAGGAGTCGCATCGGTCCATCGCCGTGAGGCGGGGGATGACTGTGCTATCCCGTTCGGTCGTCGCGTTCATCTCGATGCCTCCTCGTTGTTCGGGTCCGCTGTGTGGAGTGTGCTCAATACAACCACGCAGAGCTGAGAGTCATGCCCGCGAGACGGCGTGTTTCGCTCACCGCGTACGCGCCCGGTGACGAGCGGGTGACGGCCAGGAGTGTCGTCGGGGCCAAGTCCGTGCTGCTCGATACGATGGGGGATTGTGACAGCCGAGTACTCCGCCCATCATCTCCAGGTCCTCGAGGGTCTCGAAGCCGTCCGCAAGCGGCCCGGAATGTACATCGGCTCGAACGGCTCCCCGGGCCTCATGCACTGTCTCTGGGAGATCATCGACAACTCCGTCGACGAGGCCGTCGCGGGCAACGGCTCGAAGATCGACATCATCCTTCATCCCGATGGCAGCGTCGAGGTGCACGACCGCGGGCGCGGCATCCCGGTCGATGTCGAACCGCGCACGGGTCTCACCGGCGTCGAGGTCGTCTTCACGAAGCTGCATGCGGGAGGCAAGTTCGGCGGCGGTTCGTACGCGGCATCGGGCGGCCTGCACGGCGTCGGCGCCTCGGTGGTGAACGCCCTGTCCGAACGTCTCGACGTCGAGGTAGACCGGGGCGGCAAGGTCTACGCGATGTCGTTCCGTCGCGGCGAGCCCGGGATCTTCACGGATGCGGGGGAGAAGAGGCCGGACGCGCCTTTCACGCCGTTCCAGGACAACAGCGAGCTGCGCGTGATCGGCAAGGCGCCGAGGGGCGTCACCGGCACCCGGATCCGCTACTGGGCCGACCGGCAGATCTTCACCAAGGACGCCGCGTTCCAGCTCGCCGACCTCGAGACCCGTGCACGGCAGACCGCGTTCCTCGTGCCGGGACTCGAGCTCGTGGTCCGGGACGAGCGCGCGGCGACTTCTGCGACGTCGCAGGACGGCGTCGAAGGCGAGCCGGCCACCGGCGCCATGGACGCGGTGAACGAGACCTCGTACCAC
Source organism: Microbacterium sp. 10L49 (assembly GCF_056395125.1). NCBI lineage: Bacteria > Bacillati > Actinomycetota > Actinomycetes > Micrococcales > Microbacteriaceae > Microbacterium > Microbacterium sp. 10L49. The sequence continues at coordinate 598,566 of NZ_JBFTIW010000001.1, read as the reverse complement.
TACGAGGGCGGCATCGCGGAGTTCGTCGAGTACCTCGCAACGGACGCGCCCGTCACGGACACCTGGCGCGTGCAGGGCGAAGGCACGTTCAAGGAGACCGTGCCGGTGCTGCAGCCCGACGGCCACATGGTCGCGACCGAGGTGGAGCGCGTCTGCGCCGTCGACATCGCCCTGCGCTGGGGGACGGGATACGACACGAGCATGCGCTCGTTCGTGAACATCATCGCCACGCCCAAGGGCGGGACGCATCAGCAGGGATTCGAGCAGGAGCTCCTCAAGGTGCTGCGCGCCCAGGTCGAGCAGAACGCCCGCCGCCTGAAGGCCGGCAACGACAAGATCGAGAAGGACGACGTTCTCGCGGGGCTCACCGCCGTGCTGACCGTCAACGTCCCCGAACCGCAGTTCGAGGGGCAGACCAAGGAGGTCCTCGGCACGCCGGCCGTGCGTACGATCGTCGCGCAGGTGGTCCGCAAGGCGCTCGGCGAGCGTTTCGCCTCGACCAAGCGCGATGACAAGAACCAGGCGTCGATGCTGCTGGACAAGATCGTCGCCGAGATGAAGGCGCGCGTCTCCGCCCGTGCCCATAAGGAGACCCAGCGCCGCAAGAACGCGCTGGAGTCGTCGTCGCTGCCGGCGAAGCTCGTCGACTGCCGGTCCACCGACGTCGCACAGACCGAGCTGTTCATCGTGGAGGGCGACTCCGCGCTCGGCACGGCCAAGCACGCCCGCACGAGCGAGTACCAGGCACTCCTGCCGATCCGCGGCAAGATCCTGAACGTGCAGAAGGCGTCGGTCAGCGACATGCTGTCGAATCTGGAGTGCGCCTCCATCATCCAGGTGATCGGAGCCGGATCCGGTCGCTCCTTCGACCTCGCGGCGGCGCGCTACGGGAAGGTCATCCTGATGAGCGACGCCGACGTCGACGGCGCGCACATCCGCACGCTGCTCCTGACGCTGTTCTACCGCTACATGCGCCCGCTCATCGAGGACGGCCGGGTCTTCGCCGCGGTGCCGCCCCTGCACCGCGTCATCGTGATGAACCCGGGATCCAAGCCGAACGAGACGATCTACACCTACAGCGAGGGCGAACTCCACACCCTGCTCGCGAAGCTGCGCAAGCAGAACAAGCGCTGGCACGAGCCGATCCAGCGGTACAAGGGTCTCGGTGAGATGGACGCCGAGCAGCTCGCCTCCACCACGATGGATCGTTCCGGCCGCCTGCTGCGCCGTGTGCGCATGGAGGACGCCGAGGCCGCGGGGCGGGTGTTCGAGCTGCTGATGGGCAACGAGGTCGCCCCGCGACGCGAGTTCATCATCGATTCGTCCGATCGCCTGGCCCGCGAGGCGATCGACGCCTGATGGCCGCGCTCCCCTCGGATGTGTCGCTGCGTCCCGCGCTTCCGGGCGACGTCGACGCGATCGCGGCGCTCAAGGAGAGGGTGCTGCGGCAGGATCTGGAACCGCTGGTCGGATGGGATCCGGCGCGCTCGCGCGCCCGCGTCGTCGAGCACTTCTCGTCGGAGCACACCTGGATGATCGCCGTCGACGGTGAGACCGCAGGCACGATCACACTGCGCCCCGATCATGACGCGTTGTGGCTGGAGATGTTCTATCTCGACGGACCGCACCAGGGCCGCGGGATCGGATCGTCCGTTCTTCGTGCCGTGCTGGCCGACGCACCCGCTGATCGGCCTTTGCGGCTTCAGGTGCTCGTCGGATCCGCCGCGCGGCGTCTGTACGAGCGGCATGGTTTCGTCGTCGAGCAGAACGACGGCATCGACATCTGGATGCGCCGCGATCCGCGCGCGGCTGCCGAGTCCGTCGCGGCGTCTTGACAGACTGAGTCGATGGTCGCCATCGTCTCCGCCCCCACGAACCTCGGACTGCGCCCGCCGGTGCGCGGCGGTGTGCCCGGCACGGCGAAGGCGCCCGAAGCCCTGCGCGAGGCGGGTCTGCACCGGCGGCTGTACGCCGCGGGAGCGGTCGACGCCGGCGTCGTGCTGCCCGGACGCTACGTGGACGATGACGGACGCCGTCCGGCGGGCACGGTGCGCAACCAGGCGGCGATCGTGGAGCACGCCCGGCGGCTCGCCCATCGGCTGTTCGACATCAGGGAGTCTGGCCAGGCGCCGCTCCTGCTCGGCGGAGACTGCAGCCTCGCGATCGCCGCAGGTCTGACGTCGCGGGTGACCGGCGGCGGTGGGCTCGTGCACATCGACGGTCACACCGACTTCCGCCATCCCGGCAACAGCACAGGGGTAGGCAGCGTCGCCGGCGAGGATCTGGCGATCGTGATCGGCCGTCACACGCCGGAACTCGCCGAGATCGACGGACTCGGGCCGTACTTCGAAGCCGCGCGCGTGGCGCACATCGGCCACCGCTACGAGGACGCGTTCGTCGACGAGGTGCGCGAGGCGATCGCCCTCGTCGTCCCCGCGGACGACGTGATCCTGCACGGCGCCGCGCGGGCAGCGTCGCGCGTGCGGGCGGTCGAGGGGCTCGAGCGCGACTACTGGATCCAGGTGGACGTCGACGTCCTCGACCCCTTGCACATGCCGGCCGTGGACAGCCCCGACCCGGGTGGCCTCGCTCCGGACGAGCTGATCGGCCTGCTGCGCGACCTCGCTCCGCACGCATGGGGCGCTGCCGTGACGGTGTTCGATCCGGATCTGGATCCGGACGGCGTTCATGCGGCGACCCTCGCCGAGGTGATCGCGGAGGGCTTCGCGGAGCTCGGGACCGCCGTCGACGAGGACTGAGGGTCAGCGCGCGGCTCGCGCGGCCCCGGCCGCACGATAGACGCGGAGCAGCTCACCGCGGTGGGCGCTCTGCGCGACATGCGGTCGATGTGCGATCGCGGCCGCGCTCATGCCGGCGACGCGCGCCGGATCGTCGCGGAGCGCGGCGAGAGCGTCTGCGAGACCGGCGGCATCCGGCCGCGACGCGACCAGATGGCCCTGACGAGGCAGGGTCTCGGACAGCTCGGGATCCGCGACGATCACCGGCAGCCCCGCCGCGACGGCCTCCAGCACCACCATCGGCTGGTTGTCGAAATCGAAGGAGCTGGACACCAGCACGTGCGCCGTGCGCATCGCGTCGAGCACCTCGGACTGCGGCACGGCTCCGCGCACGTCGACCCGCCCGAATCCGATCCGGGACGCCTCACGCGCGACCGTCCGGCGTGAGATGCCGTCACCCAGCATCACGGCCTCGATCCCGGGTGTGCGGGACACGGCGTCGAGGAAGATCTCAGGACGCTTCTCCGGCGACAGGCGTCCGCACCAGAGCACCCGCAGCGCGGCTCCCGGCTCCGGCCGGCGCGGGACGGGCGTCCCGATCGCATCGAGCACCGTCGCCTCGAGCCCGTTCGAGAGCACGTCCACCGGCGTCTGCACGCCCTGTGCCACCAGTTTCGCCGCGAAGTGCGCGGAGGGCACGATCACCCGATCCGCGCGCTCCGCCTGGCTCACCATGAGCCGCCACATCCGACGGGCCGTGCGGGTGCGGGTGTAGTGCGCGCGCGTGTCGAGGGGAAGCGGTCGTGAACCGGGCGCAGAGCCGAGCCCGCGGCGATGCAGGCCGGCGAGCAGCACCGTCGTGATCGCCGGCAGGGGGAGCACCGAGCGCGTGTAGACGTCGATGCGCCCGTGCATGGTCTGCACGAGCGGGATGCCGAGCGCCCGGGCGGCGCGATAGGCGGCGAGCGCGGCGAACATCTCGGTGTGCACGTGCACGACGTCGAAGCCTGCGAGTTCGCGTTCGAGCTGGGCGGCGGCGTCCCGCAGGGGCCAGGTGAACGGGTAGCCGTCGGGCGCGAAGCCGCGCGCCGTCGGCAACCGCACGACAGGCGGGTCGGACGAGGGTTCGCTCAGAGGGGCGAACACGACGACCTCGTGCCCCGCGCTCACGAGCTCTTCGCGCTGCGCCTTGATCGCGGTCTGGACGCCGCCGAGCGTGGGCAGGTAGTAGTCCGTGACCATCGCGATGCGCACCGTCCCACTCTAGGGCGGACCCCGAGCCTCATCGCATGTGCGCCGGACCTCCCGTCGGCGGCGCGATCGTGCCATAGCATCGGGGCATGTCTGCGTCCGCCCGGCCCGTGCTCGTGACCGGCGCCGGCGGCTTCCTCGGCGGATACGTCGTGCGAGAGCTCAGGGCGCACGGCCTTCCGGTCCTGGCCTCGGGGCGCAATGCGGAGGCGCTCGCCCGGATCGCGGCCCCGGAGGAGACCCTGGTCTCTGCGCTCGCCGATCTTCCGGACGCGGTACGCCCCGTCGACGCGGTCGTGCACTGCGCGGCGCTGTCGACGCCGTGGGGACGTCCGCGCGATTTCTTCGCGGCCAACGTCGAGGGAACGGAGGCGGTCCTGCGTTTCGCTGAGAAGGGCGGGGCGCGCCGGTTCGTCTTCGTGTCGTCGCCGAGCGTGTACGCGGCCGCGCGCGATCGGATCGGCATCCGTGAGGAAGAGGTGGATCCGGGCAATCGCCTGAACGACTACATCCGCTCGAAACTCGCCGCCGAGCAGCTGCTGCACCGGGCGCAGCGGGCCGGGCGGATCCGGGAACTCGTGATCCTGCGCCCGCGCGGACTCATCGGCGCCGGTGATCCGAGCCTCCTCCCGCGCCTGCTCGCCGTGCATCGCCGCATCGGCGTGCCGCTCTTCGATGAGGGGCGCAACCTCATCGATGTGACTGCGGTGGAGAACGTGGCCACCGCACTTCGCCTCGCGTTGAGCGAAGGGGATCCGACCGGCGGCGTGTACAACATCAGCAACGGCGATCCCCGGCCGTTCCGAGAGCTGCTCGAGGGACTGCTGTCGCGGCTCGGCGAGACGCCCCGGTTCCGGCGGCTGCCGCGCCGGGGTGCATGGGCGCTCGCGTCGGCGCTCGAGGGAGTCTGCCGCGTGCTTCCCGGCCGTCCTGAGCCGCCGCTGACCCGCTACACGCTCTCGACCATCGCGTTCGCGCAGACCCTCGACATCTCCCGCGCCCGGGAGGAACTCGGCTACGCACCCGAGGTGTCGCTCGACGAGGCGCTCGACCGCGCCGTCGCCGACCTGCGCGCACGCACGGACGCAGCCGCATGACGCGCCGGCTGCGGCACTACGCGTGCGGGAGCACGGTGCACGACATCGGCATCCTCTTCCGCGGCGGCGGACGCGAGGTGCGCGGGTTCCCCTCGGGGGTGTTCCTGTACGAGCCCGGGGACGGACGCCGGATCCTTGTCGACACGGGTTATGCCCCGGAGCCCTGGGACACGGGCTGGCGCGGCGCCGTGTACCGGCGCATCCTGCCGCCCACGATGTCCGCTCCCGACGACGTCGCGCGCCAGCTCACGGACGACGGCGTCGCACCGGACAGCGTGACGCATGTCGTGCTCACCCACCTCCATCCCGACCACATCGGCGGGATCGCGCGGTTCCCGTCGGCGCGCATCGTGGCGACGGCCGGACAGCTGGCGACCCTGCGACGGGCACGTCTGCGCGACGCGATCCTGCCCGGACTGCTGCCGACATGGTTCCCCGGGGTCGATCCGCTCATCCTCGATCGGGCGGACTTCACTCAGGCGCACGTCGCGGGCGTGACGCTGCACATCGCGGATCCGTTCCCCGGGGCGGGACTGAGGATCGTCGACCTCCCTGGGCACGCGCAGGGGCACATCGGGGCGCTGGTGGACGACCGGGTGCTGCTCGCCGGGGACGCCGCCTGGGGGTCGGATCTGCTCGCAGAGGAGCCGCGCATGAGAGCGCTGCCGCGAGCGCTGCAGCACGACGGCGATGCGTACCGCGACACCGCACGTCGACTTGTCGCGCTCTCGCGCGCGGGCATCAGAGTGGTGTGCAGTCACGATCCGATCGGTGACCGAGAGCTGCTCCCGCGATGAGCCGGCTGCGCATCGTTGCGGAGTTCGCCGCCGCACGCTGGCTGCGGCCGTTGCGCACGCGCGCGGCCGTGGAACGCCGGCAGCGGCGCCTGCTGCGCCGTCACCTGCGGTTCCTGCGGCGCAGATCCGCGTACTTCCGCCCGCTCATCGGAGCGAACCCCGCCGGTCTCGTCGACCTGCCGCTCATGGACAAGCGCGTCATGATGGAACGCTTCGACGAGCTGAACACGGTCGGCGTCCATCGCGACGAGGCGATGCGGATCGCTCTCGCGAACGAGCGCTCCCGCGACTTCGCGGCCGACCTCGAGGGCTGCTCGATCGGGCTGTCCAGCGGCACGAGCGGACACCGCGGCCTGTTCCTCGTGAGCCGTGCGGAGCGGGAGGCATGGGCGGGGACGGTGCTCGCGCGCACCCTGCCGCGAGGGCGCATCCTCGGACACCGCATCGCGCTGTTCCTTCGGGCCGACAACACGCTGTACGAGGCGGTCCGATCTCGCGCCGTCTCCTTTTCCTACTTCGACGTGTTCGCGGAGATGACGGAGAACCTCGAGCGCCTGGCCCGGTACGCGCCGACGATCCTGGTCGCACCGCCCTCGGTGCTGCTGGCGATCGCACGCGCTGCGGAGAGCGGCGCCATCGCCGTGCGCCCGGAGAAGGTCTACGCCGTCGCCGAGGTGCTCGAGGTCTCGGATGCGCGCAGGATCGCGGCCGGTCTCCGGCAGGAGCGGATCCATCAGCTGTATCAGTGCACCGAAGGGTTCCTCGCGCACACGTGCGAGGAGGGCGTGCTGCACCTCAACGAAGACGGCGTGCTCATCGAGCGCGAGCCGCTGGGCGACGACAGGTTCGCGCCCATCGTGACGGACCTGCGCCGCCGGGCACAGCCGATCGTGCGCTATCGCCTCGGCGACGTGCTGCGCGAGCGTGAGGCGCCCTGTCCTTGCGGGAGCGCTTTGACCGCGTTGGCTCGGATCGAGGGACGCGAAGGCGACACGCTGCGACTGCCCGGGCAGGACGGCGGCGTCGTCGACGTGTTCGCCGATCTCGTGTCCCGCGCCCTGGTGTATGCGGACGGCGTGGCGGAGTACCGGATCGTGCAGACTGGCCGTCGCGAGCTCGAGGTCGGCATCGAAGCGGCGGCGGACACACCGCTCGCCCTGGTGCAGGCGAACGTCGCGGCGGAACTGGGAACATTGGCGGACCGTCTCGGTGCCGACCGCGCAGAGCTGCGTTTCGTGCCGTATGCACCGGAGCCGGGACGGAAGCTGCGGCGCGTGGAGCGGCGCTGGAGGGGGGATCGTGACGATGCGGAGCTGTGAGATCGCGGGATGGGGCAGGGTGCTCCCGAGCCGCACGGTACGGTTCGGCGAGAGCGTGCGATATCGGGTCGAGGATGACGTGTCGCACCTCGACATGCTCGCCGAAGCCGGGCGGCGCGCCATCGAACATGCGGGCCTGACGACCGATGACATCGATCTGGTGCTCGGCGCATCCGCCGCCGGCGTCCAGCCGATCCCGTGCACGGCGGCGCTCGTGTGGGAGCGCCTCACCTCGGCCGGCCATGCAGCCGCCTTCGACGTCAACTCGACCTGCACGAGCTTCGTGACCGCTCTCGACATCGCCTCCCGCTATCTGGAGGGCGGCGACCACCAGACCGTGCTGGTCGTGGCGGGCGACGTCGCGTCGCGGTTCCTCAACCCCGACCAGCGGGAGAGCTTCGAACTCTTCAGCGATGCCGCCGTGGCGGTCCTGCTCCGCCGCGCGACCGCGCCGGATCGGGGCGTGGTGGCCAGCCAGCAGCAGACCTGGCCCGCGCACGCGCACGACACCGAGCTGCGCGGAGGGTTGTCGCACTCGCCCGCCCAGCAGTACGCCGTCACGGATCCGGCCGACTACCTGTTCGATATGGACGGCCGACGGGCGCTGCTCGGCATGATGCGCGTGCTGCCCGACTTCTTCGACCGGTTCCTGCGGAGGGCCGGACTCGCCCACGACGACATCGCGCTGTGGATCCCGCATCAGGCGTCGGCGGCGCTCGGTCCGATGCTCGACCGGATCGGCGTGCCCGGTGACCGGCGCGTCGACGAGGTCGAGGCGTTCGGCAACATGGTGTCGGCGTCGGTGCCGTTCATGCTGACCCGTGCCCTGGAATCCGGCCGCGTCGGCACGGGCGACACCGTCGTGCTGTGCGGCACGGCGGCCGGCCTCACGGCCAACGCGCTCGCGCTGCGGCTGTAGGCGACGGCACCCGGCCATCAGGCGCCGAGCACACCGCCGATCGACCCGATCACGCCGTCGATGGGCTGTCCGGATCCGTCGCGCTTGGCGCCGGCCTCTGGTAGAGCCCGGGCCGATCCGTCCGGGCCGACCGCGAGCGCGGGCTCCGTGCCGACCCAGGCCAGCATCAGCCGGTCCTCGCCCTTGAGGAAGGCGTGCGCGCGGACACCGCCGGTGGCGCGCCCCTTGCCGGGGAACTCGGAGAACCGGGACGACTTCGCGCGGCCCGCGTCGGTGCCGGCGATCATCCCGGTCGCGCCGGACACGGTCACCACGATCGCCTCCGCATCGGCGGCGAGCACGGAGAAGGCGATCACCTCGGCCTTGGCGCCGAGCTTGATGCCGGCCATGCCACCCGCGGGTGCTCCCTGGGGGCGCACTCCCGACGCGGCGAAGTGCAGCAGCTGGGCGTCGCTCGTGACGAACACGAGTTCGGCGTCGTCGGGGGCCGCGCCCGCGCCGACGACCGCGTCGCCGGGCTTCAAGCCGATGATCTCGAGCTCGGGCTTCACGGGGAGGGAAGACGGCACGACCCGCTTCACGACGCCGGTGCGCGTGCCCAGCGCGATCGGCGTGTCATCGTCGAAGCGCACGAGCGCGAGGATCCGCTCACTCTTGTCGAGCAGCCCGATGTAGTCGCGCAGCGGCACGCCCGCGGCGAGGTGCACCGAGGCGGACGGCACGGACGGCAGGTCCATCGCGGTGAAGCGCAGGACCCGGCCCGCCGTGGTGACCGCACCGATCTCGGTGCGGGTGGTGGTGTCCAAAGTGGCGAGGATCGCATCGTGCTTGCTGCGCCGGGAGGCGGGGGAGAGCTCCTGACCGGGCTCGAGATCCACCCGCACGGCGCGGCCGGTGGTGGACAGGACCACGACGGTCGGCGCGTCGGCGATCTGCGTGTCCACAGGGCCCTTGGCGGCGCGTGCCTTGGGCGGCGCGGCATTGAGCAGCAGGGTGCGCCGCGGGGTGCCGTAGGCCTCGGCCGCCGCATCGAGCTCGGTCGCGACCTGGCCGCGCAGCAGGGCCTCGCTGCCGAGCAGCTCCTGCAGCGCCGCGATCTCCGCGAGGAGCGCGTCGCGCTCGGTCTCCAGCTCGATGCGGGAGAACTTGGTGAGCCGACGCAGGCGCAGCTCGAGGATGTACTCGGCCTGCCGCTCGCTGAGGTCGAAGACGCTCTGCAGGCGGCTGCGGGCCTGCTCCGAGTCGTCGGAGGAGCGGATGACCTGGATGACCTCGTCGATGTCGAGGATCGCGATGAGGAGGCCCTCGACGAGGTGCAGGCGCTCCTCGCGGCGGGCCAGGCGGTACCGGCTGCGGCGCGTGACGACCTCGAGACGGTGCCGCACGTAGACGCTGAGCAGCTCCTTGAGTCCGAGCGTGCGCGGCTGCCCGTCGACGAGGGCGACGTTGTTGATGCTGAAGGAATCCTCGATCGGCGTCAGCCGGTACAGCTGCTCCAGCACCGCATTCGGGTCGAAGCCCGTCTTGATGCCGATCTGGATCCGCAGACCGTGATTGCGGTCGGTCAGATCGTTGACATCGCTGATGCCCTGGAGCTTCTTCGCCTGCACGGCGTCGCGGATCTTCTCGATCACCCGTTCGGGCCCGACCATGTAGGGCAGCTCGGTGACCACGATGCCGGTGCGACGCGGCCCGAGCGGCTCGATGGAGACCTTGCCCCGCACCTTGAACGCGCCGCGACCGTTCGCGTAGGCGTCGCGGACACCGTCGAGGCCCATCACGATGCCGCCCGAGGGGAAGTCGGGGCCCGGGACGAACTCCATGAGCTCCTCGGTGGTGGCCTCCGGGTGCTCGAGGAGGTGGATGGCTGCCGCGACGACCTCGATGAGGTTGTGCGGCGCCATGTTGGTGGCCATGCCGACCGCGATGCCGCTCGCGCCGTTGACGAGCAGGTTCGGGAAGGCGGCGGGCAGCACGGAGGGCTGCTGGAACTGGCCGTCGTAGTTCGGGACGAAGTCGACGACGTCCTCGTCCAGGCTCTCGGTCAACGCGAGAGAGGAGGGGGCGAGGCGCGCCTCGGTGTAGCGGGAGGCGGCGGGACCGTCGTCCAGGGAGCCGAAGTTGCCGTGTCCGTCCACGAGGGGCAGGCGCAGCGCGAAGGGCTGCGCGAGACGCACCAGAGCGTCGTAGATCGCGGAGTCGCCGTGCGGGTGCAGCTTGCCCATCACGTCGCCCACGACGCGGGCGCTCTTGACGTGGCCGCGGTCGGGGCGCAGGCCCATCTCCGCCATCTGGAACAGGATCCGGCGCTGCACCGGCTTGAGGCCGTCGCGCGCATCCGGCAGCGCGCGGGAGTAGATGACCGAGTAGGCGTACTCCAGGAACGATCCCTGCATCTCGCTCGAGAGATCGATGTCCTGGATGCGCTCTTCGATCGGCTCGGGCGGCGTGGTCGTGCGGGGCATGGGCTTCCTGCGGGTTTCGGGCGGCGGCGGAGCGGTTCTCGACGCCGGATCCGTGCCGGGCTCTGTGCGAGACTGACTCGGATGACCCTCATGCTACCGGCGATCCCGCCCTCACTCCGGAGCATCACCGGGGTGGCGCACGACCTGTTCAACGCTCTGGACGGCCGCGACGGCGTGCTGCCGGGGGTGCGGTCGGCGGTACTGGTCGTCATGGACGGGCTGGGCGCGATCCCGCTGCGCGCGCATGCGGGCCATGCCCGCCGCCTGGCAGGGGCCATGGCGAAGAAGGACGTGCTCTTCAGCGTCTTCCCGTCCACGACCGCGGCCGCCCTCACGAGCCTGCTGACCGGCGTGGATCCGGGCCGGCACGGTCTGGTCGGCTACGAGGTCAGAGACCCGCGCACCGGCGTGCTCGTCAACCAACTTGCAGGCTGGGAGAAGGCGCGCGTCGATCCGACCGAATGGCAGCGCACGCCGACCGTGTTCGAGACCGCAACCGCGGCAGGACGTCCGGCGTTCGCCGTGGGCCTGGCCGAGTATGCCGGCAGCGGCTTCTCCGCGGCGACCCTGCGAGGTGCCGAGTTCCGCTCCGCCCGCACGGCGGCGGAGCGCGTCGCATTGGCCCTGAGCCTCGCCGAGGAGCACGAGGGGTCACTCGTGTACTGCTACCTCCCGGAGGCGGACAAGGCCGGACACAAGCACGGCATGGCCTCAGCGGAATGGGTCCGCGCGCTCGAGGAGCTGGATGCGGCGATCCCCGCCGGGACGCCCGACGGCGTGGGCATGCTGATCACCGCCGACCACGGCATGGTCGACGTGCCGCGCACCAGGCATCTCATCCTCGACGAGCGCAGCCGCCTGCATGACGGGGTCGCAGCGATCGCGGGGGAGCCGCGCATGCTGCACGTCTACGTGGAGGATCCGGCCAGGCGCGACGAGATCGCTGCGGCCTGGGCCGCGGGGGTCGAGGGCGCTGCGGACGTGCTCACGCGCGCGCAGGCGATCGACGGCGGCCTGTTCGGATCCGCTCCGATCGCTGAGGCACAGGAGCGGATCGGCGATCTCGTGGTACCCGCCCGTGGCCTTTGGGCGCTGTACGACGGGACCGCTGAGGATCAGCGTTCACAGGGCATGATCGGTCAGCACGGATCGCTCAGCCCGGAGGAGCTGCGCGTGCCGTCGCTCCGGTTCGGCGCCTTCGCGCGCTGATCGACCGGGGCCGATCAGTGCGTGCAGCCGTGGTCAGTCGTCGCTGCGGGCTCCGAACACGATCTCGTCCCAGGACGGCATCTCACGCCGGCGTCGGCGCGGGGTGGAGTCGCCGTCGATCGAGACGGGGGCGGTCGTCGACTGCTCAGGCTCCGGCTCGTATCCGGGCTCGAGGGCCTCGAACAAGGCGAGCGGGCGGGACTCCTCGGGCTCGTACTCGACAGTGGGACGGACCTCGCGCTGACCGCGCCGGCGGCGCAGGGCCTCCAGCAGGTCAGCCGTGTCGGATGGCGTCGCAGGCGCGAAGGACGCGCTGCGCGTCGCCGCCTCCTGGGCATTGGATGCGGTCTGAGGGTGCCGCGCAGACCGGGGCTCCTGTGCGACGGTCGCGCCGTCCTCCTCCGCCTCGACGGGCTCGGCGGGGGCGGGCACCAGGCGCGGGCCGAACGCGCCCGAATCGAATCGGGTGTCGTCCTTGTACGGCGACGAGCGGTCCTTGTCGAGTGCGCGCAGACGGGGGATCAGCCCCTCCGGCAGAGCGCCCTGGCGGGACAGCTGCGTGGCGTCCGCATTGAGCGGCGCCAGCGCGCTGCGGCGCGGATCGAACGACCATCGCGCATCGTGCTCGACGTCGTTCGCGGTGAACTCGAGCTTGATGACCCAGCCGGTGTCGTCCTTCCAGCTCGCCCACCGCTCGTCGGCAGCCGCCAGCTCCGAGAGCTTGGCGCGGATCGCGACGCCGAACGTCGGCTGTGCATCGGGCTCGACCTCGCTGCCGATCAGCACAGGAACGGCGAGGGCCTGACCGACGATGTGCTCGCGCTCGGCGAGCACGGGGCTCTCGAAGCGCTGCACCACTTCCAGGTCCACCCCGAGGAGTTCGGCGACCTCAGTCGCGGACAACCCGGCGCGGATGTGCGACTGGATCTCGCGGGGACTCGCAGCCAGCGGAGGAGCCTTCTCCTCGCGACCGGCCTTGGCCCGGCGCAGTTCGGCGCGCAGCACCTCGTCGATCGGGAGGGCGAATCGCTCTCCCGATTCGGTGGCGAGAACGAGGACGTCGTCTTCCGCGCCGACGATCGTGACGTGTTCCATGGCTTCAGCCCCTCAGAATGAGTGTCGGTTCATGGTGTCATGCGGTGTGCGCGCCGCCGGGAATATCGCGGGCGTGCCGTGAGTTCTGATGCGCAGACAGAGCGGCATTTGCGATTTGCACGCGCGTCATGCAAACTATGGGCCGCCGAACACCCCCGGCGCCCGGCACACGCAGGATGCCAAGCCGCTCGCAGGATGAGACTGGAGATCCAAACCCATGGCAACCGATTACGACGCTCCGCGCAAGAACGAAGACGAGAGCGAGTCGATCGAGGCTCTCAAGGAGCGCGTCCCCGACAAGCTGTCGGGATCGATCGACGCTGAGGATTCGGACAACCCGGGCGGATTCGACCTTCCGGGAGCCGACCTCTCCGACGTCGAGCTCGACGTCGTGGTGCTGCCCCCGCAGGAGGACGAGTTCACCTGTGTCAGCTGCTTCCTCGTGAAGCACCGTTCGCAGCTGGACCACGAGGACAAGGCAGGCCCCATCTGCAAGGAATGCGCGGCCTGATTCCCCTTCGCTGCTCGCGCCCGGACCTTCTCGGTTCCGGGCGCGTTCTGCGTTCACGGGCGTCCGCCGTCAGCGAAAGCGGATCCGAGACGGCGGAGTCGTGCGGGTTTCTGCTCAGGCCTGCGGGTTCGCCGCGGCGCGAGCGGCGTCGATCGCAGCGGCCAACCGGTCCGGCGTGCGCGAGGAGATCGTCCAGCTCGGCGCCGGGTCTGCCGGATCCGTATTCGGCACGATCACCACGCCGTCGATGCCGCCGCGGATCAGATGCCAGCCGCGGGCGGTAAGGCCGGGGCCGCGCGCCTGACGCGCATCATCCCCGGTGCGGACCTCCGGCTCGCCCAGCCAGGAGGCATCGATCCAGGCCCGGCCGGCGCGTAGTACGTTCTTCTCCACCGCCACGCGCGGCGACCCGGCGATCATCAGGACGATGATCGCGACGGTCGCGGCGATGCCGATGATCAGCGCGACGCCCGATCCGGCCGGCACGAACACCAGCGCGAGCATGGGGCCGCCGAGGGCCGCGGCGAGGAACAGCCACAGACTCGGCGCGAGACGTTCGCGGTAGCGGGTGGCCGTCGAGGCGGTCCCGGCATCGCGTGCTGCGTTCTGCATTAGCCTCTTTCCGTGACCGAATCCGTGGACGTTCCCATTATCGCGCCCCAGCTTCCCGTCTACGCCCACCCCGGCGACGCCGGAGCCGACCTCGTCTCGACCGAGGCGCTGCGGCTCGAGCCCGGGCAGCGCGCGCTGGTCGGCACCGGCGTGAGCATCGCGCTTCCCGAGGGTTTCGCCGCGTTCGTCGTCCCGCGCAGCGGTCTCGCGGCCAAGCACGGCATCACCGTCGTCAACGCCCCGGGCACCGTGGACGCCGGCTATCGCGGGGAGATCAAGGTGAGCCTGCTGAACACCGACAGCAATGCGGCGTACGATGTCGCGGTCGGTGATCGGATCGCCCAGCTGATCGTCATGCCCGTCACCCGAGCCCGGTTCATCCCGGTCGACGCACTGGACGAATCGGTGCGCGGAGCAGGCGGATTCGGATCCACCGGCTATCAGACCCAGAGCCAGGAGAACGCATGAGCGACGACACCACGTCCGGGATCGAGCCCGTGGAGGACGCCTCGGAGGCGCCCGTCCGCGACCGCGCGGTCGACGGCCCGTTCGACGAGAGCGAGGCCAACCCGGTCCGTCCCTACATCGACCTCGGCGCCATCAAGATCCTTCCGCGTGAGGGGCTGAACCTCCGCCTCGAAGTGGAGGAGCAGACGCAGCGCATCGTCGCCGTGGGCCTCGACTACGCCGACTCGACCCTGCAGGTGCAGCCGTTCGCGGCGCCCCGCTCGAGTGGGCTGTGGGACGAGACGCGCGCGCAGATCCAGGAGCAGATCTCGCAGCAGGGCGGCACCGTCACCGAGCGTGAAGGCGCCCTGGGTGCCGAACTGCTGGCGGAGATCCCCGCTGTCGCCGGCGACGCAGCTGTCACGCGTCTCGCCCGGTTCGTGGGCGTCGACGGTCCGCGCTGGTTCCTGCGGGGCGTGATCGGCGGAGCCGCGGCATCCGACGAGACTGCGGCCGCTGCCGTCGAGGACCTGTTCCGCTCGATCGTCGTGGTGCGCGGCGGAGCCCCCATGCCCCCGCGCGATCTCATCCCCCTGCGCATGCCCGCGGCCCCCGGCACGGCGTGAGCACGTCGCGGCCGGACGACGCGGAGCGCGGGTCCGAGGGTGCTCCCGAGGATCGGTACGCGCCGCCCCCGGCGCCCGATGCCGCGCAGAGCCTCGGGGCCGCGCTCGGCGGCGCCGCGCAGCGTCTCGGCATCGATCCGAACTCCGGTGCCAGCACGGGGCACGTCGTGTGGAGCGCGATGGGAGGCTGGCGCGGAGTGCTCGAGTCCGTGCTGCCCAGCGCTGCATTTCTCATCATCTACACACTTCGACCGGATCCGCTCTGGCTCTCGCTGATCGTGTCGGTCGGGCTCGCCGCGATCTTCTCCGTGGTCCGCCTGCTGCAGCGTTCGCCGGCCGCTTCGGCGCTCGGCGGGCTCGTCGCCGTCGCGGTCGCCGCAGGACTCGCACTGTGGACGGGGCGTGGCCAGGACAACTTCGTGCCCGGCTTCTTCACCAACGCGCTCTACGGCACGGTGCTGCTCGTCTCGGCCCTCATCGGATGGGCGCTCATCGGCCTCGCCGCCGGATTCCTCATGGGCGACGTGCGCGGCTGGCGAACGGACAAGCGCAAGCGCCGCGCCTTCTTCTGGATCACGATCGCGTGGGCCGCCCTGTTCTTCGCGCGCCTGGCCGTGCAGCTGCCGCTGTACTTCTCCGGCAACGTGCAGGCGCTGGGCACGCTCAAGCTCGTGATGGGGCTCCCGCTGTTCGCGCCGATGGTCGCTGTGACGTGGTTGCTGGTGCGTGCGCTGTACCCGCCGAAGCAGGACGCCGACACGCGTCAGGGGTGAGTCGGCGCCGCCCGCACCGTGCTAGATTTATCTTGACGTCAAGATAAATCAGCACCTTTCGCTCGCCCGTCCGCGAGAGCAGACTGGTAAGGCCCGCCTTGCTAGCCGCGCGGGGGAGCGGGCGAGCAAGATGGTGTCGACTGTCGCTTCCATCCGAACAGAAGGAGACGGATCCGTGTCCACGGTGAACAGCTTCGGTGCCAAGAGCACCCTGACGGTCGGCAGCACCGACTACGAGATCTTCCGGATCGACACGGTCCCCGGATACGAGAAGCTCCCGTTCAGCCTCAAGGTCCTCCTGGAGAACCTGCTTCGCACCGAGGATGGCGCGAATGTGACGAAGGCGCAGATCGAGGCTCTCGGATCCTGGGACCCGGCGGCCCAGCCTGACACCGAGATCCAGTTCACGCCGGCGCGCGTGGTCATGCAGGACTTCACCGGCGTGCCCTGCATCGTCGACCTCGCCACCATGCGCGAGGCCGTCACCGCCCTCGGCGGCGACCCGAACAAGATCAACCCGCTGTCCCCGGCCGAGATGGTCATCGACCACTCCGTGATCGCCGACCTGTTCGGCCGCCCGGACGCGATCGAGCGCAACGTCGAGATCGAGTACGAGCGCAACGGCGAGCGGTACCAGTTCCTGCGCTGGGGCCAGACCGCCTTCGACGACTTCAAGGTCGTCCCGCCGGGCACCGGAATCGTGCACCAGGTGAACATCGAGCACCTGGCGAAGGTCGTCTACGACCGCTCCGTCGACGGCGTGCTGCGCGCCTACCCCGACACCTGCGTCGGCACCGACTCGCACACCACCATGGTCAACGGCCTGGGCGTGCTGGGCTGGGGCGTCGGCGGCATCGAGGCCGAGGCCGCCATGCTCGGCCAGCCCGTGTCGATGCTGATCCCGCGCGTCGTCGGCTTCAAGCTGACCGGCGCGATCCCCGCCGGCGTCACCGCGACCGACGTCGTGCTGACGATCACCGACATGCTCCGCAAGCACGGCGTGGTCGGCAAGTTCGTCGAGTTCTACGGCGCCGGCGTCGCCTCGGTGCCCCTCGCCAACCGCGCCACGATCGGCAACATGTCGCCGGAGTTCGGCTCCACCGCCGCGATCTTCCCGATCGACGACGTCACCCTCGACTACCTGCGCCTGACCGGTCGCGACGAGCAGGCCGTGGCCCTCGTCGAGGCCTACGCCAAGCAGCAGTCGCTCTGGCACGACGCAGCCAAGGAGCCCAGCTTCAGCGAGTACCTCGAGCTCGACCTCTCTACGGTCGTGCCCTCGATCGCCGGACCGAAGCGCCCGCAGGACCGGATCCTGCTGTCCGAGTCGAAGGCGCAGTTCGAGAAGGACATCCTGAACTACGTCACGGGTCCGATCGACATCAACGACTCCGGATCCTTCCCGGCGTCGGACCCGGGATCCGTCCCGGGGGAAGAGGTCGAGACCAACGAGATCCCCACGCTGTCCTCGGGGTCCCCGAAGGCCGCGTCCAAGCCGGTCAAGGTCAAGACGCCGGACGGGCAGAAGTACATCCTCGACAACGGCGCCGTGACGCTGGCCGCGATCACTTCGTGCACCAACACCTCGAACCCGTCCGTCATGATCGCCGCCGGCCTTCTCGCCCGCAACGCCCTCGCCAAGGGCCTGAAGCAGAAGCCGTGGGTCAAGACCACGCTCGGCCCGGGCTCCAAGGTCGTCACCGACTACTACGAGAAGTCCGGTCTCGACAAGGACCTCGAGGGCCTCGGCTTCTACACGGTCGGCTACGGCTGCACGATCTGCATCGGAAACTCGGGCCCGCTGATCGACGAGGTCTCGGCCGCGATCAACGAGCACGACCTCGCCGTCACCGCCGTCCTCTCCGGCAACCGCAACTTCGAGGGCCGGATCAGCCCCGACGTGAAGATGAACTACCTCGCCAGCCCGCCGCTGGTCGTCGCCTACGCCCTGGCCGGGTCGATGAACTTCGACTTCGACACCCAGGCGCTGGGCACCGACGGCGAGGGCAACGACGTGTTCCTCAAGGACGTCTGGCCCGACCCCGCTGAGGTGCAGCAGATCATCGATTCGTCGATCTCGCGCGACCAGTTCATCAAGCAGTACGCCACGGTGTTCGACGGCGACGAGCGCTGGACGAGCCTGCCCACGCCGACCGGTCCGGTCTTCGAGTGGGACGCCGACTCGACCTACGTGCGCAAGGCGCCGTACTTCGACGGCATGCAGGCGACCCCGGCTCCGGTCACCGACATCTCGGGTGCTCGTGTGCTGGCGACTCTGGGCGACTCGGTCACCACCGACCACATCTCCCCGGCCGGCAACATCAAGGCGGGCACGCCCGCCGCCCAGTACCTCACCGAGCACGGCGTGGCGCAGAAGGACTTCAACTCCTACGGCTCCCGTCGCGGCAACCACGAGGTCATGATCCGCGGCACGTTCGCGAACATCCGACTGAAGAACGCGCTGGTCAAGGCCGTCAACGGCGGCGAGCAGATCGAGGGCGGATACACCCGCGACTTCACCCAGCCCGGCGGCCCGCAGGCGTACATCTTCGACGCCTCCACGAACTACCAGGCCCAGGGCACCCCGCTGGTGATCTTCGGCGGCAAGGAGTACGGATCCGGATCCTCCCGTGACTGGGCGGCGAAGGGCACCAACCTCCTCGGCGTGAAGGCCGTCATCACGGAGAGCTTCGAGCGCATCCACCGCTCCAACCTCATCGGCATGGGCGTCGTCCCGCTGCAGTTCCCCGCGGGCGAGTCCTGGGAGTCGCTGGGCCTCGACGGCACCGAGATCGTCTCGATCGCGGGCCTCGAGGAGCTCAACGAGGGCACCACGCCGAAGACTGTCAAGGTCACCGCGACCCCGAGCGAGTTCTCTCCGGAGGGCAAGCAGACGGTCGAGTTCGACGCGGTGGTGCGCATCGACACCCCCGGTGAGGCCGACTACTACCGCAACGGCGGCATCCTGCAGTACGTGCTGCGTTCGCTGGTCTGATCCACGCGCACCACAACGGGGCCGGTTCCTTCGGGAGCCGGCCCCGTTCGTGTATCTCGTCAGCTCTTCTTCGCCGGAAGCGTCGGCGGCGGGTCGTCCGGGGCGAGTTCTGTGGCGATCTGCCGGAACAGCCGGTCGCTCGAGTTGTCGTAGATGCCGTTCGCGTCAAAGGCACCCGGCAGGAACGTCGTCGCCACCGCGATCGCGATCTTCTTCGAGGGCAGATACGCCTCTGTGGCGCTGTAGCCGCTCAGCAGAGGATTCTGCAGTTGCCAGGATCCGGATCGCACCACCCCGAGCCCGTAGTTGTAACCGGTGACCTGGGTGAAGCACGACCCGGCGCAGACCGGGAGCGGTGTGCCGAAACCGATCAACGTCGAATCGGTCATCTCGTGGAAGCTCTTCGGTGAGAGCAGCTTGCCGGTGCCGACGGCGACCGCGGTCGTCGCCATGTCGGTGATCGTGGTCGTCTCGGCCGCTCCGATCGGCGTGCCCCAGGCGGGGTTCCAGAACGTCGACTCCTCCGTGAACGGCATCGACGGAGGGATGCCGAGGGCCACGCGGCGTTCGGAGCTGTACGCATGCAGCACCGGCTCCGGCACGGTCGCCGTGCTGTACGCCGCCGTCTGCGTCAGACCCATCGGGCCGAGGACCTTCTTCTGCAGCAGCTGGTCGAGGGGAGCTCCTCCGATCATGGAGAGGATGTGGCCGAGGATCATGAAGTTGGTGTGCGCGTAGCTCCAGTTTGTGCCGGGCTCGAATTGCAGAGGGCGATTGAACGCGTCCTTCAATCGCTCGTCGAACGTGAACTCGTGGAACGGGTCGGCGTTGTAGGCCGCGGTCCACTCCGGATCCGTCTCGAAGTCGGGATATCCGGTGGTCTGGTTCGTCAGCATCCTGAGCGTGACCTTGTTCGCCTCGGGCAGGCTGGGCATCCACTTGTCGACCGTGTCGTCGAGGGTGATCTTCCCCTCGTCGACGTACTCCAGCAACAACGTGGAGACGTACTCGAACGCCACCGCACCGTTGCGGAAATGCATGTCGGTGGTGGCGGGGACGCCGGTCATCGAGTCGCCGTACGCCTGCATCGAGACGACCTTGCCATCGATCGTGACCCGCACGATCACCGCCTTGAGACTGTCGGCCTTCATGGCCTCTCGGATGATCGAGTCGACCCGTGCGTTCTGGACGTCCGGACGTGCGGACGACGCGATCGCGGCGGGAGCGGCCCCGCCCGCCGGCCGCCACACGATCCAGGCGATGACCACGAGCAGTGCGATGGCAGCAGCGCCTGCAATGACGACGATCGTCCTTCGCCGCGCGGTGCCGCGGGATGCCGGTGTCTGCGCGTTCACGTTCGTCTCCTCGGATCCACGATCGCGGAATGTCCAAGCGCACCGGCGGGCCGTTCGGGTCCGGTCCTTCGGGCGCACGGGGACGATCGCTCGCGTCCCCGTGCCCGCCTGCCGCCGAGCATAGACCCGGGGTCGGTGGCGATCAACGAGAGTGTGACGACGCTCCGATGTAGCGGGACGAGGGGCGGAGGATCTTGCCGTCCTGCACCTGCTCGCAGGCGTGCGCGCCCCAGCCGATCAGGCGTGCCGATGCGAACGTCGGAGTGAACAGCTCGCGCGGAATCCCGCACGCCTCCATGACGACTGCGGCGTAGAGTTCGACGTTCGTGCGCAGGGCGCGGCCTGGCTTGAGCTCGTCCAGCACCCGCAGCACGGTCTGCTCCACCGTCACGGCGAGGTCGACGCGGTCCGACGCGAGTCCGTCGGTGCGCAACCGCTGAGCGACGCCGCGCAGCAAGCGCGAGCGGGGATCCTCCGTGCGATACACCGCGTGCCCGAACCCCATGATCCGCCGGCCGTTCTGCACGCGCTCGCGCACCCAGGCGTCCGCACGATCGGGTGTCCCGATCTCGTCCAGCATGTCGAGCGTGCGCGCGGGTGCGCCTCCGTGCAGCGGCCCGGAGAGCGCGCCGAGTGCACCGCCGACGCACGAGGCGAGGTCGGCGCCGGTGGACGCGATGACCCGCGCCGTGAACGTTGACGCGTTGAAGCCGTGATCGATCGCCGCCGTCAGATACGTGGCGAGGGCAATGGAGAGGCGGGCGTCGGGTGCGGCGCCCGTGAGCATGCGCAAGTAGTCGGAGACGGGGTCGAGCTCCGCGTCCGGCGCGATCGGATCCTGTCCCTGGCTCCACCGGTGCAGTGCCGCGATCAGGGACGGCGCGACGGCGGCGAGACGGATCGTGTCGTCGACGCGCTCCTCGTCGGTCTCGTCGTAGAGCGCGCGCCGTCCGTCCGCGGCGGAGACGAGAGCGAGCGCGGTGCGCAATTGGGCCATGGGATCCAGACCCGAGACCGCGATCGCCGACAGCGGTCCGTGCAGGTGTTCGGGGATCGTTCGCGTCGTGGCGGTGCGGGCGCGGAATTCTGCGGCGTCCGCTCCGCTCTGGGGCAGCTCGCCGAGTGCGACCAGCCTCCAGGCGTCCTCGAATCGGGCTTCGGCGGCCAGCTCCACACCCGAGACGCCGCGGTACTGGAAGAAGCCCTCCGCGCCGCGGACGTCGCCGATCGTGGTCTCCGCGACGACGACGTTGGTGAGTCCTCGCGGGACATCGATGAGATGCGTGTCGTTGCGATCGATGGTGATGGCCATGTCGGCTCCTCTCTGGCGAGTCGCGGATGGCGGCTCTTCGCTCACGATGGCTAATGGATCCGGATATCGTCAATGTTGATCGGATCAATGAAGGAGCCCGCGATGGACGTACTCACGGCGGCGCAGACGGCGGCTCGCCTCGGTGTGCGGACGGAGACGCTCTACGCGTATGTCTCTCGGGGCCTGATCGCGCGCGAGCGCGGGGCGCACGGCTCGTTGTTCGACCCGCTCGAGGTCGAGCGCTTCGCCCGTGCCCGCCGCCGGGCGACATCGCCCTCGCACGGCGCGGCACGCCCGGCCGGGGCCGACGGGAGCCCGCTGGCGGTCATCGACACGGACATCGCGCTGATCGAGGACGGCGAGCTCTGGATCCGCGGGGTCCCGATCGACCAGCTGGTCGCAGGGGAGGGCGAGTCGCCGAGGTTCGACGCGATCGTACGGTGGCTCTTCGCGCGCACGGACCTGCCGCAGCGGGACGCGTTGCCGCTGGAAGGGTCCGGGAGCGCAGCGCCGAGCCGCGTGGTCGCAGCCCTTCCGCCCGCTGCCGGGGCGTTCAGCCGACTGCTCGCGGCGGTCGCGGCTCTCGCGGCGGAGGACCCGGAGCGCTACGACCTCCGTGCGGAGACCGTGGCACGCGTCGCGACGCGTCTCGTCGCCGGACTCGTGGATGCGCTCCCGCTGCTCGGTGTCGGTCAGGAGAACGACGGTGGGGCGTCGACCAGCGGGACGACGGGTGGACCGGTGGCAGCGCGGCTCTGGCCCCGGCTCACCGCGCTGCCGGCGACGCCGGCCCGCGTGCGGGTGCTGGACGCCGCACTCGTGCTCCTCGTCGACCACGACATGGCGGTATCGACCCTCGCCGCGCGGGCCGCAGCGTCGGCGCGAGCCCATCCCTACGCCGTCGTGGCGGCCGGGTTCGGTGCGCTCGACTCGGCCCTGCACGGCGCCGTGAGCGCCGCCGTGCACGCCCTCCTGCGGCAGGTGCAGGACGGCGCGGATCCTGCGGCCGCGGTGGCGACCGCGACACGCCTGGGCGGAGCGGGGATCCCCGGATTCGGTCAGCTGCTCTACCCGGACGGCGACCCGCGGGCGAGGCTGCTGCTGCGCCTGTTGCGGGAGACGGCGGATCCGCAGGCCGAAGCGGCGTTGCACGTGGCCGATCAAGTCACCGCCGTCGTGCATTCCCGGACCGGTCTTCATCCCACGGTCGATCTCGCGCTGGCCGTGATGGCGCTGGCCTGGGAGATGCCCGCGGACGCCGGGGAGACCGTTTTCGCTGTTGCTCGCTCCGCCGGCTGGTGCGGGCATGCGCTGGACGAGTACAGGCGCGCGCCGTTGCGGTTGCGTCCGATCGGGCGCTACGTCGGCCCGGATGCGGCGGATGTCCAGCGGTCCGGCAGCATTGCTCGGTAGGCTGGCTCGGTGCTGCGGGTTCTGACTCGTCGCGCACGATTGGCTTCAGGAGGCAGACACGGTGGCGATCCTTTCCGGCATCTCCGGTCCCCGCGACCTCGATCGGCTCACCCCCGAACAGCTCGTCGAGCTGGCCGCGGAGGTCCGCTCATTCCTGATCGAGAACGTCGCCCGCACCGGCGGACACCTGGGGCCGAACCTCGGAGTCGTGGAGCTCACCATCGCCCTGCACCGGGTGTTCTCCTCCCCGGATGACCCGATCATCTTCGACACCGGGCATCAGTCGTACGTGCAC
Organism: Microbacterium sp. 10L49; assembly: GCF_056395125.1. Classification (NCBI taxonomy): domain Bacteria; kingdom Bacillati; phylum Actinomycetota; class Actinomycetes; order Micrococcales; family Microbacteriaceae; genus Microbacterium; species Microbacterium sp. 10L49. The sequence continues at coordinate 575,337 of NZ_JBFTIW010000001.1, read as the reverse complement.
AAGCTGCTCACCGGGCGTCAGGACTTCTCCGCTCTGCGGTCGCGCGGGGGACTGGCCGGCTACCCGCAGCGCTCGGAGAGCGCCCACGACGTGGTCGAGTCCTCGCACGCCTCGAGCTCGCTGAGCTGGGCCGACGGGATCTCCCGCGCCTTCACCGCGACGGGTCGCGGGGACCGTCACGTCGTCGCGGTCGTCGGCGACGGCGCGCTCACCGGCGGCATGACGTGGGAGGCGCTCAACAACATCTCCGATGACAACGAGCGCAACCTGGTCATCGTCGTGAACGACAACGGGCGCTCCTACGCGCCGACGATCGGCGGTATGGCCCGATACATGAACCGGGTGCGCACGGCGGGGGTGTACCGCGACCTGCACCGCAAGTCGGATCGGTTCTTCCGCGCGTTCGGCCCGGTCGGGCGCGCGTTCTACCGCGGAGTGCGCGGTGGGACGCACGGCTTCCTCTCGCGCTTCTCGAACAACGAGGAGTTGTACTCCAACCTCGACATCAAGTACCTCGGTCCCATCGACGGGCATGACATCCCCTCTCTCCTCGAGACGCTGCAGCTCGCGAAGGACTATGGCGCGCCGGTCATCGTGCACGTCATCACCGAGAAGGGCCGGGGCTATCAGCCCGCGCTCGATGACGAGGCGGATCAGTTCCACGCGGTCAACAAGATCGATCCGAAGACCGGGGCCCCCCTCTCGGCGAGCGGCACCGGCTGGACCGACGTGTTCGCCGACGCGCTGGTCGACGTCGGTTCGCGCACCCCGAAGGTCATCGCGATGACGGCGGCGATGCTGCGGCCCACGGGTCTCGCGCCGTTCGCGGAGCGGTTCCCCGACCGCGTCTACGATGTCGGCATCGCAGAGCAGCACGCGGTGACCGCGGCCGCGGGGCTCGCCTACGGCGGTCTGCATCCGGTGGTTGCGCTCTACGCCACGTTCATGGGCCGCGCGTTCGACCAGGTGCTGATGGACGTCGGACTGCACCGCGCCGGGGTGACGTTCGTGCTGGACCGGGCGGGCGTCACCGGGCCCGATGGCCCGAGCCACCACGGTCTGTGGGACCTGTCCATGCTGCAGATCGTGCCGGGGATCCGCATCGCGGCGCCCCGTGACGCCGAGCGCCTGCGCGAGGAGCTCGAGGAGGCGGTGGCCGTCGACGACGCGCCGACCGTGATCCGCTTCCCGAAGGGTGCGGTGACCCCCGAGATCCCGGCGCTCGAGCGCCTGCACGATGGCGTGGACGTGTTGTCCCGTGATGAGGACGAGGACGTGCTGCTCATCGGGATCGGCCCGTTCGCGACGCTGGCGCTCGACGTGGCGGAACGGCTCAAGGCCCAGGGGATCGGCGCGACCGTGATCGACCCTCGTTGGGCGATCCCGGTGCAGCCCTCAGTGGTCGAGCTCGCCGCCCGGCACCGCCTCGTCATCACCCTCGAGGACGGCATCCGTGTGGGCGGTGTCGGCACGCGCGTGCGGCAGGTGCTCCGCGAGGCTGGCATCGACACCGCCGTCGACGAGCTGGGTCTGCCCGACGAGTACCTCGACCACGCCAGCCGCGACCAGATCCTCGAGGACGCGGGTCTCACCGCCGGCAAGATCGCGCAGGACGTGGTCGCGCAGGTGCTCGGCACCCGCGTGCCGATCGCGCGCCCCTCGGGTGAAGTGCCGCTGCACACAGGGACGGTCGAGATCGTGACGGGCGTCCGTGCAGAGCGCGGTGCCGAGGAGCGCCGGCGGCTCTGAAGGAGACCAGAGGTCGCGGCGTCAGCGGTCGCTGTACGGAGCAGATCCTGGCGACTCGGTGTCGACACCGACCGAGACCCGTGTCCGTCGCCGGAACCACCGCAGCGGCTTGAGCCCGCGATCCTTGCGCAGCGCGAGCGATGCCGTTCTCGCCCAGGCCAACGGGATCGCCGTCGCGCCGGACACGAAACCGGCGATGACGAAGGCAGGCAACGGTGTCAATTGGTCCACGTGCAGGATGTGGGTCACCGCGACGGACACCGCACTGCAGAAGACGATGCCGAACGCGCACCAGGCCAGAAGGTGGGTGCGGAACGCCGAAATGCGCACCATTCCGAGACCCAGCAGGCAGGCCGGGAGTACACCGATCAGTGTGGCGATGAGACTGATAGGCACCGCGTAGAGCATGACCAGCATCACAAGCCCGAATGCGCCCGAGAAGCCGGAGCCTGCGTGATGAGGCTCGACGATCATCCTCGTCACGCTGATGGCGAGGCTGCACAGTACTGAGGTGATCGCGAACAGGACCAGGTGCAGCGCAACGGCACGTGCCGCCCCGCTGGCGAATTCTCCCGATTCGAACGCCATGGGCTTCTCGGCGGTCCGAGGCGAAGCCACCCGCTCGTCGCTCACGGCCGCACGTCGGCGATCTGGTCGAGGAGGTCGCGAGTGACGCCGCGGACGCCGGGCACGCGGAGGAACGGCAGGGCCACGGCGAACAGCTTGAGCCCGGTGTCCAGCAGGCGGCTTGTCTTCGTCTGGCCGGGCGATTCGTCGTAGGTCCATCGCAGGATCAACGCGAGATACATCGGGAAGATCGCTGCGGGCAGGCGATCGGCGATGTCCTCCGGCACGCGATGCGACGCGCCGTCCACGACCTCGCGGAGCAGGTCGATCGTCATCTCACGCGCGGGGGACGACTCCACGGAGAGCGGATTGATCGGGGAGTCGGGGGAGACCATGGCGCTGAGGAATCCGGGGGCGACAGCGCGATACGCGCCGACGGTCTCCAGGCCGGTCTCGAAGAAGACGCGCAGGCGATCGACGAGCCCGGTCACACCCTCGAGCCGCGGGCGCGCCATCGCCCCGTGGTCCCGCTGCTGCTGGTCGTAGAGCTCCTGGACCAGATGCTCCTTGGAGGGGAAGTAGTAGTAGGCGTTCCCGACGGAGACGCCTGCCTCCTTGGCGATCAGGCGGATGGTCGTGTCCGGATACCCGCGCTCGACGAACGAGGCCATGGCGGCCGCTCGGATCCGTGCTCTCGTCGCCTCGGCCTTCGGGGTGAGGGGTTTCGAGGCGTTGTCCGCGGATGAACTGAACATGTTCAAAGACTAGCGCGCGGAGAGGCTCGCGTCCATCGCGATACCGCGGCGCGCACTGCGAGCGATTCAGTCGGGATCCGCGAGCGTCTCTGCGACGAGGGACTCGACCGCGCCCTGGGCGAGGGCGCGGTCGTCGTCCACCAGTCCGATGCGGGTGCGCCGCTCCAGCACGTCGTCCGCGGAGAGTGCGCCCTCCGCACGCACTGCGAACTCGACCTCGCCGCGCGTCACGTCGATGCGTGCGGCGATGCGCTCCCGCGGATCCGCGCAACGTGCGCGGGCCAGCACCAGGCCGGCCTCGGCTCCGTAGCGCCAGTCCAGATCGTCCGAGGGGCGCGAAGGAGCCGCAATCGCGCCGACGAGAGGCAGCGTGGCGGTGCGGCACGGCCCCGCGGGGAGACCTGCGATCGCGACTGCTCGATCGACCGCATCCTCTGCCATGCGGCGATAGGTGGTGAGCTTTCCTCCGAGCACGTTCACGAAACCGCTCTCGGAGACGGCTACGAGATGGCGTCGAGAGATGTCCGCAGTGGAGGATCCGCCGCTGTCGACGAGCGGCCGCAGCCCCGCGTACGCGCCGCGCACCTGGTCGCGCCTGATCGGGGTGGTGAGCGCGCGGTTGAGCACCTCGAGGAGGAACGCGATCTCCGGCTCCGTGGGCACCGCCGTCCGTGGCACCGGCCCTGGTGCGTCCTCGTCGGTGAGACCGACCACGACGCGGCCGAGCTGCTGCGGCAGGGCGAAGACGAAGCGACTGACGGATCCGGGATGCGGAACCGTGAGCGCCGCGGAGGGATCGCCGAGCACCGCGGCGTCGAGCACGAGATGCGTGCCCCGGCTCGGCCGCATGCGGATGGTGTCGTCGAGTTCGCCGGCCCAGACGCCCGTCGCGTTCACCACCGCGCGGGCGCGGATCTCGAACCGCTCTCCGCTGAGGGTGTCCGCGACGGATGCGCCGTCCTGGCGCAGCGCGAGCGCTCGCACCCGCGTGAGGATCCGGGCCCCGAGGGATGCAGCGGTGCGCGCGACGGCGACGACCAGGCGCGCGTCGTCGACGAGCTGACCGTCGGCGGCGAGGACCGCTCCTCGCAGTCGCTCCGTCTGCAGCGCAGGCGTCAGCCGCGCCGCGGTGCGCGCGGTGATGAGGCGCGGTGCAGGCAGCACGGCGTGCGGCGTGCGGGCGCGCAGCCGGAGCAGATCTCCGAGCGCGAACCCCACAGCGCCCGTCAGTCGCTGCTTCGGACTGACGGCGGGGGCGAACGGCAGCAGTTGCGCCATCGGGCGGATGAGATGGGGCGCGATCCTGGTCATCAGCAGATGGCGCTCGATCGCGCTCTCCCTCGCCGTGGCGACGTCGCCAGTCGCGAGGTAGCGCAGCCCGCCGTGCACGAGCTTCGAGCTGAACCGGCTCGTGCCGAAGGCGAGGTCTTCCGCCTCGATGAGAACGACGGACAGCCCTCGGCTCGCCGCATCCAGGGCCACCCCGACCCCGGTGATGCCGCCGCCGACGACGAGCAGGTCGACGCGATCCTCGGCGGAGCGGATCAGTTCCTCGCCCCGTCGTCGCGCGTTCAGCCCGGAAGAACTGCTCATGGCCGCAACAGGCCGTCGATGGCGGCGCGCAGTTCTCGCTCGAAGGAGCGCTCGTCGATCAGTTCGCTCACGGTCCCGTGCGAGAGCAGCGCGGACTGTGCGATCAGCAGCAGCATCACTGCCATCGCCTGCGGATCGTCGCGGCGGACGGATCCCTCGTCCTGTGCGGCGCCGATCGACATCGCGATCCAGGCGAGGATCGCACGCTGACTGGATCCGACACGTTCGAGGGTGTAACGCGTGAACGCCTCCGGCTCCTCCGCCAGCAGGTGCCGGTAGACCTGATCCGAGCGGAACAGCGCGGAGAAGCGCAACACGTGTCGACGATCGCGGTGCGGGTCGTCGCGGGCGCGGGGAACTGCTCGAGCATGCCGGCCACGCGGCGCAGCAGCGCTGCGCGGACCACGTCGTCGGCGTCGGACCAGTGGCGATAGACGGTAGGACGGCTCACCCCCGCGCGCCGGGCGAGCTCGGCGATCGTCACGCCACGCACGCCGCGTGTGGCGATGAGCGCCTCTGCGGCCTCGAGAATTCTGGTCTGCGTCGGGTCCCAGCTCGGCAGGGCGGCTTCGAACGCGGGTTGACGTTTTGTCATGATCTGTCACACTGTAACGCATGACCAACCTGAGCGGCAGTGGCGCCGACGATCCGACCGACCCGGCGACGCCGATGCGCTGGAACGGCTGGGGAGATCCCGAAAAGGCCGAGGATCTGCCGTTCGCCGTACGGTCGCTGCTGCCGCTCCTGCTCGGTCGCATTCGTCGCCCGCGGACGGCGATCGCCCTCGCCGATGTGCGTCTGAGTGCGTCCGCCTTCACCTCGGCCGACGCGGAGGTGTTCGCCGCCGCGATCGGCATCGACAACGTCCGGGCGGATGCAGAGTCCCGCATCCGGCATGCCGGCGGCCGGTCCACACCGGACCTGCTGCGCCGCCGCGAAGAGGACCAGGACGCGCCCGATGCTGTGCTGCGCCCCGGCGGTCACGATGAGGTCGTGGCATGTCTGCGGCTGGCTGCGGAGCGCGACATCGCCGTCATCCCGTTCGGCGGTGGGACGAGCGTCGTCGGAGCACTCGACCCCGAGCGCGGTGTGCACCGGTGCGTCGTGAGCCTGGATCTCGGCAGGATGTCCGGGCTGCTCGGCTACGACGCCGTGAGCGCGGAGGCGGTGCTCGCCGCTGGAACCACCGGGCCGGAGGCGGAGCGGCTCCTGGCGCAGCACGGGATGGAGCTCGGGCATTATCCGCAAAGCTTCCGCTACGCGACGATCGGCGGATTCGCCGCCGCGCGCTCGTCAGGGCAGAACTCGGCCGGCCACGGACGGTTCGACACGATGGTCACCGGGATCAGGGTCGCCACTCCGACCGGTGACATCGCGCTGGGGCGGTCACCGGGCAGCGCCGCGGGGCCGGACCTCACCCGCCTCTTCCTCGGATCCGAGGGCATCTACGGCGTCATCACCGAAGTCACGGTTCGCGTGCACCCGATACCGGCCGAACGCGTGATGGAGTCGTGGACGTTCCCCGACTTCGCGACCGGAGCCGCAGCCCTGCGGGCGGTGGCGCAGCACGGCGGCGGACCCACCGTGATCCGCCTGTCCGACGAGGCCGAGACCAGCGTGAGCCTCGCCCAGGTGGGGAAGATCGGCAAGGCCCTCGCCAAGGGCGCGAGCGCGGTCACCGTGTTCGAGGGCGACGACCTGGCGGTACGACGCGCACGCACGGCCGCACTGCTGCAGGCAGCCGGCGGCACCTCGCAGGGCGAGGGCGCGTCGGAGGACTGGCTGCGCACCCGCTTCGACGGGCCGTACCTGCGCGATGCGCTGCTGGATGCGGGCGTGTTCTGCGAGACGCTGGAGACGGCGACGACGTGGTCCCGGCTCGCGGGCTTGCGCGATGCGGTCACGGCGGCGCTCAAGACCGGGTTCGCCGAGGCGGGGCGCAGGTCGTTCGTGATGTGCCACGTCTCGCACGTGTACCCGAGCGGGGCATCGCTGTATTTCACCGTGCTGGCCCCGCGCGGCGTCGATGTGCTGGAGGCATGGGTCGACATCAAGCATCGTGCCGGTGACGCGATCATGGCGGCCGGCGGCACGATCAGCCACCACCACGCGGTGGGGCGCGATCACGCGCCGTGGCTCGCGGACGAGATCGGTCAGACGGGCATCCGGATCCTCGCGGCTGTCAAACGCGAGCTCGATCCCGCGGGGATCATGAATCCCGGCGCCGTGCTCGGCGCGGCGACGCCGGTTCCCGTGTCACCCGCGGGAGCCTGAGGCATGCCGAGGATCGCGCTGATCGTGAACCCGCGCTCCGGCAAGGGGCGCGGCGCCTCCGCGGCGGATGCGGCCGTCGCTGCGCTGCGGGACGCGGGTGCCGAGGTCGTCGTGCACATCGGATCCTCGCCCGCGGACACGCGCCGTCTGATCGGGGTCGCCGTCGCGGCACGCCCGGAGGCGCTCGTCGTGGTCGGCGGAGACGGCACCGTGTCGGAGATCCTGCCCGAGCTCGCAGGCACGGAGATGCCGATGGTGCTCGTTCCCGCCGGCACGGGCAACGACCTCGCTCGCGCCCTGGGAGTGCCGAGACACGACCCGGGCGGCGCCGCGCTGCTCGCGCTGCACGGAGTTCCTCGTCGCATCGACGTCGGCGAGATCGTGGCAGCCGGCCGGACCACGCCGTTCCTCACGGTGGCGGCGCTCGGCTTCGATGCCAAGGTCAGTGATCGCACGAACCTGCTGCGCTGGCCCCGCGGTGCCGCGCGCTACTACCTGGCGATCCTGATCGAGGTCGCCCGCCTGCGGCCGACCCGGTTCCGGCTGGCCTGCGAGGGCGAGGATCCGAGAGACGCCCCCGGCACACTGGTCGCCGTGGGCAACACCGTCAGCTATGGCGGCGGCATGCCGATCTGCCCCGATGCGCGCCCCGACGACGGCCTGCTGGACGTCGTGCACGTGGCGCCGCTGCGTCGCGCCCGGCTGCTCACACTGTTCCCCCTGCTGTTACGCGGACGGCATCTGATGCGGTCGGAAGTGACGCATCGCCGGGTGCGCGAGATCACCGTCTCCGCGCCGGATCTCGTGGTCTACGCAGACGGAGAGCGGATCGCGGAGCGGGAGTGCACCATCCGGGTGCGTCCGGCGTCGCTGACCGTGATGGTCCCGAAGGGAGAAGCGGCATGAGCGACTTCGACGAGGACGTCATCGTGATCGGGTCCGGCTTCGGCGGCTCCGTCGCCGCGCTCCGGCTGGTGGAGAAGGGGTACCGGGTCCGCGTATACGAGGCGGGGCGTCGCTTCGAGGACGAGGACTTCGCCAAGACGAACTGGAACGTCCGCCGTTACCTGTGGGCTCCCGCGTTCGGGTGCTTCGGCGTGCAGCGCATCCACCGGCTGCCGCACGTCATGATCCTCGCAGGGGCCGGTGTCGGTGGCGGATCCCTGAACTACGCGAACACGCTGTATCAGCCCGGCGACGGCTTCTTCGAGGACCCGCAGTGGTCCGGTATCGCGCCATGGCGGGACGAGCTCGCGCCGCACTACGTCACGGCCAAGCGCATGCTCGGTGTCGTGGAGCACTACCCGCACACCGGCCCGGTCGAACGGATCATGGCAGGTGCAGCCGAGGATCTGGGCGTCGCGAAGACATTCCGCCGAGCGCCGGTCGGCGTGTACTTCGGCGCGCCGGGCGAGACCGTGCCGGATCCGTTCTTCGGCGGCGAAGGCCCCGCACGCACCGGCTGCACGTTGTGCGGGAACTGCATGGTGGGCTGCCGCGTCGGCGCGAAGAACACCCTCATGAAGAACTACCTCGCGCTCGCGGAGCGTCGTGGCGCGGTGATTGAGCCGCTGCGCACGGTCGTCGAGGTCCGCGAGCTCGCCGGAGGAGGCTTCTCGGTCACCACTCGCCCCAGCGGCGGCTGGAGTCGGGGCCGACGGCGCACCGTGACCGCGGAGCGGGTCGTGCTGGCGGCGGGCACCTGGGGGACGCAGCAGCTGCTGCACCGGATGAAGGCCTCGGGCGCGCTGCCGCGGATCCCGGATGCGCTCGGCCGGCTCACACGCACCAACTCGGAGGCGCTGGACGGCGCAGTCTCGACCGCGGTGCCGGAAAAGGCCGGCTTCGCCCACGGCGTGGCCATCACGACGTCATTCCACGTCGACGATCGCACGCACGTGGAGAACGTGCGGTACGGCCCCGGATCCAACCTCATGGGGGCGCTCGCGACCGTCCTCGTGCCGGGCGACGCGCCGCTGCATCGCCGCCTGGGCGCGCTCCTCGGAGCCGTCGCGGGTCATCCGATCCGACAGTTCCGACTCGGGACGCTGCGTCGCTGGAGCGAGCGCGGCATCATCGCACTCGTCATGCAGACCGCCGACAACTCGCTCACGCTCTCCCTGCGGCGTCGATTCGGGCGCGATGTGCTGACGAGCGCCCAGGGCCACGGCGCCCCGAACCCGAGCCATCTGCCCGAGGCGCATCGCGCGGCCGAGGCGATCGCCGCCCGCATGACGCGGGAGACCGGCGTCCCGGCGTCCGCGCGCGGATCCTGGCCCGAGGTCTTCGGGATCCCGCTCACCGCTCACTTCCTCGGCGGGGCGGTGCTCTCGGATGCGCCTGAGCGCGGCGTCGTCGATCCGTACCACCGCGTGTGGGGGCATCCCGGGCTGTCGGTCGTGGACGGATCTGCGGTCCCGGCGAACCCCGGCGTCAACCCGTCTCTCACGATCACGGCCCTCGCCGAACGCGCGATGTCGTACTGGCCGCGACGGGGTGAGGCGGATCCGAGGCCGGAACAGGCCTGAACAAGCGACGAAGGCCGCCTCCCTCGGGAGACGGCCTTCGTCGTGCGGATCGGTCGCGCAACTCTCAGGCGTTCGCGATCCCGCGGATCACGGGTGTGTGGAACGTCGCGCCGAACACGCGCTCCGAGGCGCCTTCGCGGTCGAGGTATGGCGAGGCCCCACCGTCGATGAACGGCCAGCCCGCGCCGAGGATGAGGCACAGGTCGATGTCCTCGACCTCCGGCACCACGCCCTCGTCGAGCATGAGCCTGATTTCGTGCGCGAGCCCGTCCTGCACGCGCCGGAGGATCTCCGCGGCCGGCGTCGGGGTGGAACCGGCGGCCTGCTTCACGAGCTTGTCCGCGGCCTTGGTGAAGCCGGTCACACGGCCGCCCTTGTCCTTCTCGACGACCTCGGCCAGATCCGCCAGGGCATGGAAATTCTCGTTCGCGTAGAAGCGATCCGGGAACGCGTGCACCATGGTGTCCTGCACGTGCGCGGCGACCTTCCAGCCGACCAGATCGATGAGCTGGAACGGCCCCATGGGCAGTCCGAGCGGACCGAAGGCCTTCTCGACGTCGGCGACGGGTGTGCCCTCGTACACGGCACGGGCGGCCTCGCCCATGACCTTGGCGAGCAGGCGGTTCACCACGAAGCCGGGGGCGTCGGCGGTGAGCACGGCGTTCTTGCCCAGGCCCTTCGCGACCACGAAAGCGGTCGACAGGGCGGCATCTGTGGTCGCCGGCGTCTTCACGATCTCGATGAGCGGCATGACCGCGACCGGGTTGAAGAAGTGGAAGCCGACCAGTCGCTCGGGGTGCGCGAGCTTCGAGCCGATCTCCTCGACGGAGAGCGACGAGGTGTTGGTCGCGAGGATCGCGTCCTCGGCGACGATCTTCTCGATCTCGCCGAACACCGCCTGCTTGACGCCGACCTCCTCGAACACGGCCTCGATGACGAAGTCGCAGTCCGCGTAGAGGGACTTGTCGGTCGTGCCGGTGACCAGGCCGCGCAACTTGTTCGCGCTGTCCGCGTCCAGGCGGCCCTTGGCCTCGAGCTTGCCGATCTCGTCGTGGATGTAGGCGACGCCCTTGTCCACGCGCGCCTGGTCGAGATCGGTGATGAGCACCGGCACCTGCAGCTTGCGCACGAACAGCAGCGCGAACTGGCTGGCCATGAGACCCGCACCGATGATGCCGACCTTGGTGACCTTCTTGGCGAGCGTCTTGTCGGGCGCGCCGACCGGGCGCTTCGCACGCTTCTGCACGAGGTCGAAGGCGTACATCGACGCGGCGAACTGGTCGCCCGTGACGAGATCGGCGAGCGCCTCGTCCTCGCGGGCGAAGCCCTCCTCGCGGGAGCCGCTCTTCGCCTTGTCGAGCAGGTCGAGCGCGACATACGGCGAACGGGGCACGGTGCCGATCTTGGACTCGAGCATGCCGCGGGCCATCTTGATGGCGATCGGCCACTTGGTGAGCCGCTCGATCTTGCCCGGCTCGTTCTTGCGGTCGACCTTCTTGCCGCCAAGCACCGCGTCGGCCCAGCGCAGCGAATCCTCGAGGAAGTTCGCGGCAGGGAAGATCGCGTCCATCATGCCGATCTCGAAAGCCTGCTGCGGCTTGAGCATGCGGTTCTGCTTGAGCGGGTTCGAGATCACGACCTCGAGCGCGTTCTCGATGCCGATGAGGTTCGGCAGCAGGTACGCCCCGCCCCAGCCGGGGATGATTCCGAGGAACACCTCGGGCAGCGCGATGGCCGCGGCCGACGAATCGACCGTGCGGTAGTTCGAGTTCAGCGCGATCTCGACGCCACCGCCGAGCGCGAGGCCGTTCACGAATGCGAACGACGGCACGCCGAGGGTGCTCAGCGAACCGAGCACCTTGTGGCCGAGCTGCGCGATGAGGCGCGCGTTGTCGCGGGATCCGACCTGGCTGATGTCGGAGAGGTCGGCACCGGCGGCGAGGATGTACTGCTTCCCGGTGATGCCCACCGCGTCGATCTCGCCGGCCGTTGCGCGAGCACGCAGTCCGGCGAGCGTCTCGCCGAGCTCGGTGAGCGTGGCAGGTCCCAGCGTGTTCGGGCGGGTGTGGTCGCGGCCGTTGTCCAGCGTGATGAGGGCGAGCACCTTGCCGGAGGGCAGGCGTACGTCACGCACGGGGGAGTGCGTGACGACCTCGCCCTCGGTGAGGGCCATGATGGGCGAGAAGTCGATCGCGTCGTAGTTCGTCATTCCGGCACTCACTTCCGCTTCTTGCCGTCGAAGTAGGGGTTCTCCCAGATGACCGAGCCGCCCTGGCCGAGCCCCACGCACATGGCGGTGAGGCCGTAACGGACGTCGGGACGCTCGGCGAACTGCGCGGCGAGCTGGATCATCAGGCGCACGCCACTCGCAGCGAGCGGGTGACCGAGCGCGATCGCACCGCCCCACTGGTTGACACGAGGGTCGTCGTCGGCCATGCCGAAGTGGTCGAGCAGGGAGATGACCTGGATCGCGAACGCCTCGTTCAGTTCGAAGAGGCCGATGTCGGAGATCGTCAGGCCGGCCTTCTTGAGCGCCTTCTCGGTGGAAGGGATCGGACCGATGCCCATGATCTCCGGCTGGACGCCGGCGAACGCGAACGAGACCATGCGCATCTTCGGGGTGAGACCCAGTTCCTTGACGGCTCCGCCGCCGGCGAGCAGCGACATGGTCGCGCCGTCGGTGAGCGGCGAGGAGGTTCCGGCCGTGACGCGCCCGTGCGGGCGGAACGGCGTCTTCAGCGCTGCCAGGTCCTCCATCGTGGTCTGCGGCCGGCGGCCCTCGTCCTCGGTGGCAAGACCCCAGGCGCCGTCGGCACCCTTGATCGCGACCGGCACGAGGTCGGGCTGGATCTTGCCGGCGTCGTACGCGGCCTGCACCTTGTGCTGGCTCAGCATGCCGAAGCGGTCCGAGCGCTCCTTGGTGAGGTGCGGGAAGCGATCGAAGATGCGCTCCGCGGTGACGCCCATGTTCAGGGCTCCCGGGTCGACCATCTTCTCGGCGACGAACCGCGGATTGGGGTCGGCGTTGCCGCCGATCGGGTGGTGGCCCATGTGCTCGACGCCGCCCGCGAGGGCGAGGTCGTACATGCCGACGCCGATCGATGCGCCCATCGTGGTGACGCTGGTCATCGCGCCGGCGCACATCCGCTCGACGGCCAGGCCTGGCACGGTCTGGGGGAGTCCGGCGAGGATCGCCACCGAACGGCCAAGGGTGAGTCCCTGGTCACCGGTCTGCGACGTCGCGGCGATGGCGACGTCGTCGATCCGGTCCAGCGGGACGTTCGTGTTCCGCTCCATCAGGCCGATCGTGGCCTTGACGGCCAGGTCGTCCGCGCGGGTGTTCCAGTACATGCCCTTCTCGCCGGCGCGCCCGAAGGGGGTGCGCACTCCATCGACGAAGAAGACGTCCGAGATCTCGGCCACTCTGCCTCCAATGCCCCGTCCGCTGCGCGGACAAGGCCTCCGTTGTTCTGCCGGCAGCCAACGCACGCCGGACTTACAGTTTCGCACGTCCTGAGGAACGCGGTTCCCTATTTTGTGAGACCGAGTGTCATCGCGGTCTGCGCATTCCAGGGGTGTCCCCTCAGCCTAGGTGGGGTCACGGAACGGAGTATGAATCGGTTGGGCTGAACCTACGAAGCGTCTCCGGGCGCCTCGTCGGTCGTTTGCGCGGCTTCCACAAAAGCATCCGCGATCCGCTGTGCGGTTTCCTCAATCTGCCAGGGTCTGGCATCGCGTGCGGCGAGGGCGGAACCGATCGATGCGGCATCGATCTCCGACGGCGGCTCCCACGCGATCCTGCGCAGCGTGTCCGGGGTGAGCAGGTTCTCCGTGGGCATCCCGAGCTCTTCCGCACGGGCCTCGACGGCGGCACGTGCGCCCTTCAGCCGGATGTCCGCTTCGGGGTTGCGATCGGCCCACGCGCGCGGCGGCGGGGGAGCGTCGCTGGGCACCCGCTCACGCGGCAGGTCGGTGCGCTCGCGTCCGCGCTCGATCGCCGCCCACCACCGGTCCAACTGGCTGCGACTGGCGCGACCGGTGAACGCCGAGACGGCGGCGAGGGCGCCCTTGTTCTGCGGGTTCGCCTGCACGGCGGCGATCAGCGCGCGATCGGGGACGAGACGACCGGGGGAGACATCGGATTCGCGGGCGAAGTCCTCCCTGGCCAGCCAGAGCTCGCGGGCCACAGCGAGATTCCTCGCACCGCGCACCTGGTGCAGGCCGCTCAGGCGCCGCCACGGCTCCTCACGCGGAGGCTTGGGCAGGCGCACGCGCGTCGCTTCGAACTCCTCGGCGGCGAACGCCGTCTTGTCGGCCGCTGCGAGCTCGGCGGCGATGAAGTCGCGCACATCCACGAGGTGCAGCACATCGAGCTCGGCGTATTCGAGCCAGGCGTTCGGCAGCGGCCTGGTCGACCAGTCCGCGGCCGAGTGCTCCTTGGCCAGCACGATGCCCAGAGCGCGCTCGACGACGGCCGCGAGGCCCACGCGCTCATAGCCGAGAAGACGCGCGGCGAGCTCGGTGTCGAACACGCTCGCGGGCTCCAGCCCCAGCTCGTGCAGGGACGGCAGATCCTGGCTGGCGGCGTGGAACACCCACTCCTCACCGCCGATGGCCTCCTGCAGCGGAGCGAACGAGCTGATCGCGATCGGATCGAACAGGAACGCCCCGGCGTCGCGTCGGAAGGCCTGCACCAGGTAGGCCCGCTGTGAGTAACGGAAGCCGGAGGCGCGTTCCACGTCTACGGCGACGGGGCCGCTTCCTGCGGCGAGAGTCTGGACCGCGGCGACGAAGTCCTCGTCGTTGTCGATGACGACGTAGTCAGTCACGGATGTTTCTCCTGGCGCCGAACACGGCGATGTCCTCTGAGCCGGGCGGCAGTCCCGCCAGCATTCCGACCAGCTCCGCCCATGCCTCGGCATGCGGGGCGAGCGGTCCGGTCGGCGACCACGACGCACGGAGTTCGATCTGCGCGCCGTCTCCTTCCGCGGCCAGCCCGCCGAAGCCCCTGGACAAGGTCTTCGTGGAGGTTCCGGATGCGGAGTGATGCGTCGCGCCGTGGGACGCGAGCGCGTCGATCAGCCAAGACCACGCTACATCCGCGAGCAGCGGATCCGTGCCGATCTCGGGCTCGAGAGGAGCCTGAGCGAACGCCACGATGCGCCAGGGGCCCGTCCAGGCGTCCGGTTCCGACGGATCGTGCAGCAGCACGAAGCGCCCGGTGCCGTACAGCGAGTCGCCGTTGTCGTCGGGGCGCACGTCGGCTGCGAGGGCGAGGGCATCGGGCGCGAGGCCGGACGGTGCGGGGATCTCGTGCACCACGATGTCGTCGCGGAATCGCAGCGCCCGCAGCTGTTCGGCGGCATGCGCGAAGACGCCGTCGGATCCGGGATGAGCGCTCACGCGGACAGACTAGAGTCAGGAGGCGATGAAGAGTCTCAGGCACGCCGCGACGGTCGGCGCGATCGCGCTGGCAGGCGCCGCGGCTCTGGGCGCGGCGATCGGCAGCGCCCTCGTGCTGCGCATCGCGCGCCAGGTGGTCACCCCCGCCCCTCGCAAGAACGACACCGATGTGCTCTGGATCGACACCGGCGCGCAGACGATCGAACTCTCACGCACGCCGGACACCGAGCTGCCCGGGCGCTACGGCCTCTACGTCGACGGCACCCCCGGCTATGTGAAGCTCGGCGCGGTGCTGCACGCGGACGCCGACAGCGTGCGCCGGAAGCTGTTGACGCAGATCGAGCCGGGCGCTGAGGTGGGACGCCGCGCCGGGTTCAGCGGCTCCTACTACCTCGCACCGGGTGAGCTGCACCTGCCGTACGAGTCGGTGCTGATCGGCACGCCTGCGGGCCCGTGTCCTGCGTGGCTGTTCCCGGCGGAGTCGGCAACCTGGGTGATCCAGGTGCACGGCCGGGGTGCCACCCGCTCCGAGTGCCTTCGCGCCGTTCCCGTCCTGCATGCCGCGGGGCTGCCGGTGCTCATCACGTCCTACCGCAACGACGGGGAGGGGCCGCGCACGCGTCCGGGCTCCTACGGCCTCGGCGCGACGGAATGGCGCGACGTCGATACGGCGATCGCGTACGCGCTCCGCCACGGCGCGGAGCGGATCCTGCTCATGGGGTGGTCGATGGGTGGCGCGATCGCGCTGCAGACCCTGGTGAGGTCGGACCACGGCGGCGCCGTGGTCGGCATGATCCTCGACTCCCCGGTCGTGGATTGGCGGACGGTGCTGCGCTTCCAGGCGAAGGCGATGAGACTGCCGGATCCGCTTCCGCAGCTCGCGATGGACGCGCTGGAACAGCCCTGGTCCGCACGGCTCAGTGGTGCGGACCAGGCGATCCCGTTCGATGCGCTGGACATGGTCGCCCGCTCCGCCGAGCTCGACGTGCCGATCCTCCTGCTGCACAGCGACGACGACGGCTTCGTGCCCTCGGACGCCTCGCACGCACTGGCGAGGGCGCGGCCGGATCTGGTGACCATGCCGCCGTTCACCGGCGCGCGCCACACCAAACTGTGGAACTACGACCAGAACCGGTGGACCGACGCGATCACGGACTGGCTCGGCGAACAGGGCTTCGCGCAGGACAGCTCCTTGGGCTGAGAGCTCTCCGTCGGCCGGCTCCGCCGCGTATCGGTCAGGCGGCCGCGAGGCGGGCGCGCACCTGCCGCTTGGCGCGCATGAGCATCCCTGTCATGCCGGAGATGCGCAGCGGCGACACCACGCGGGTGAGACCGATGGACTGCGGGAAGTCGTCGGGGATCGCCAGCACGGCCTCCGGGCTGAGACCGGCGATGCCCTGCGCGAGGATGCTCGCGAACCCGCGCGTGGTCGGAGCCTCTGCGGGCGCGGTGGCGTGCATCGTCACCGCGCCGCCCGCCAGCTCCAGGTAGATGTAGACGGGCGACTGGCACTCGGCCACGCGCTCAGCCATCTCGGGATGAGCGGCGACCTCCTCGGAGACCGCAGGCAGCTCGTTCGAGAACTCGAGCAGGAGCTGCAGCCGGTCCGCTTCGGGGAGCTCCAGGAACGCGTCCCGGATCTCTGCGAGCGCGTCGGGGAGGGCGAAAGCAGCGGTGTCAGTCATCACCGCAATCCTCCCATGCTCAGAGCGACCCGGGCTCCTCGCCGGTGACGATCGGGACCCGCACGGCGCTGCCCCACTCGGTCCAGGATCCGTCGTAGTTGCGCACGTTCTCGAACCCGAGCAGGTGCTTCAGCACGAACCAGGTGTGCGCCGAGCGCTCACCGATGCGGCAGTACGCGACCACGTCGTCGCCGGCCTTGAGCCCGGCGCCATCGAGATAGATCGCTTCGAGTTCGGTACGGGGCTTGAACCCGCCGTCCTCGGCGACGGCCTTCGCCCATGGCACGTTCTGCGCGGTCGGGATGTGCCCGGCGCGCAGCGCGCCCTCCTCGGGATAGGCCGGTGCCGACGTGCGCGAGCCGTTGTACTCCTCCGGCGAGCGCACGTCGATGAGCGGGTTGCCCAGATGCGTGAGCACGTCGTCCTTGTAGGCGCGCAGCACTGAGTCGTCGCGTTCCACGACGGGGTACTCGGTGGCCGCGCGGCCGGGGAGCTCGGTGGTGATCTCGCGGCCCTCGGAGATCCAGCGGTCGCGCCCGCCGTCCAGCAGGCGTACATCCTCGTGACCGAACAGCGAGAAGACCCAGAGGGCGTAGGCGGCCCACCAGTTGTTCTTGTCGCCGTAGATCACGACCGTGTCGTCGCGGGAGATGCCCTTGCGGCTCAGGAGCGCGGCGAACCCGGCGCCGTCGACGTAGTCGCGCACGACCGGGTCGTTCAGTTCGGTGTGCCAGTCGACCTTGACCGCACCCGGGATGTGCCCGGTCTCGTAGAGCAGCACGTCCTCGTCGGACTCCACCACGACCAGGCCCGGTTCGCCGAGGTGCGTGGCGAGCCAGTCGGTGCTGACGAGCCGTCCGGGCTCGGCGTACTCGGCGAACGATGCGGACGCGGTGTCGAATTCGACGGTCACAGGGGGCTCCCTCGGAAGTGGTGATGCAGGGCGACGATGTCCGTGAACGGCCCGTCGCGCGCGATGACGCGCGGTGAAACCGGTGACGGCGACGGCGTAGGGTTGATCCGTCTCTTCGACACTAGAACCCCGTGCGCCCCTGCGCACCCGCGGGGTAAGACTTCGACACAGGATCCGCATGACCGATCAGGCCGCCACCTCCGGCGTCGTCCACCTCATCGACCGCCAGCCGCAGATGACCGGCGCAGAACTGCTGACGGGGCTCGTGCCGCCGCCGCAGTTCGACGGCGCGACGTTCGAAAGCTACCGCTCCGACGCGGCCTACCCTTCCCAGGAGGAGGCCAAGCAGCATCTCATGACGTTCGCGACGGGCGCGCAGCCGGTCAAGCGCGGCGGCCTGTTCCGGCGGGCGCCTAAGGTGCCCGAGACGAAGCCCGGTGTCTACCTCGACGGCGGCTTCGGCGTCGGCAAGACCCACCTTCTCGCGTCGATCTATCACGCGATGCCCGCCCGGCGGAAGTACTTCGGATCCTTCATCGAGTACACGGCTCTCGTCGGCGCGCTCGGCTATCGCAACACCGTCGACCTGCTCCGCGGATCCGATCTGCTCTGCATCGACGAGTTCGAGCTCGACGACCCGGGCGACACCATGGTGATGACCCGACTGCTCGGCGAGCTCGTCGGCACCGGCACGAAGCTCGCGGCCACCTCCAACACCCCGCCGAACGCGCTGGGCGAGGGCCGTTTCGCCGCACAGGACTTCCTCCGCGAGATCCATGCGATGTCGGACAGCTTCGAGACGATCCGCATCGACGGCGTCGACTTCCGCCAGCGCGCGCTGGACGGGCACGCCGTGGCGCTGTCCGGCGAGGACTACGCCGAACGGATCGCGGTGCTGAGCACAGGTCACCGCGTCTCGGACGACGCGTTCGACGACATCGTCAAGCACCTCGCGCAGGTGCACCCGTCTCGCTACATCCGCCTCATCGCCGGAGTCGAGGCGCTGGGGATCCGCGATGTGCGCCAGCTCACCGACCAGTCCGAGGCGCTGCGGTTCGTCGCCTTCGTCGACCGCGCGTATGACGCGCAGATCCCGATCCTGGCGACCGGACGTCCTCTGGACGAGGTCTTCAGCGAGGAGATGCTCGGCGGCGGCTACCGCAAGAAGTACCTGCGTGCGATCTCTCGTCTGAACGCTCTCTCGCACGCCGAGCTCCCCGTCGCCGGCTGATCCGGACGCGCGAAACACGCTGTTCACACAGCGGCGGATCCTGTAACACCGGCGCAACATGCGCCTCCCTCCCGCGAAACACAGCGCCGCCACACTGAAACGCACGACGCGATCAGGTGGAGGCGCACAGTATGGAAGCAACAGGGAACATCTCCTGGGGAGTGACGGCGACGGCGCTGGTACTGCTCATGACGCCAGGAGTGGCGTTCTTCTACGGCGGTCTTGTCAAGGCCAAGAGCGTCATCAGCATGATGATGATGAGCTTCGGCGCGATCGGGCTCGTCGCCGTGCTGTGGATCCTGTTCGGGTCGTCGATGGCGAGTGTGTCCTCGCCGACGCAGTTCGCCGGTGACCCGTTCGCCGACTTCGGCCTGGCCTCGCTCGCGAGCGGCAAGGGATCCAACGTCGCGCTGCTCACCGTGGGGTACGGCGCCACGTTCGCGATCATCACGGTCGCCCTCATCTCCGGCGCCATCGCGGACCGGGCGAAGTTCGGTCCGTGGCTCATCTTCGTCGGCGTCTTCGCGACCGTCGGCTACTTCCCGATCGCCGCGTGGGTGTGGGGCGGCGGCTGGATCATGCATCTGGGCGCCATGTTGTTCGGAGCCGACAGCGGCATCGAGTTCATCGACTACGCCGGCGGCACCGCGGTGCACATCAACGCCGGCGCCGCGGCCTTCGCCCTCGCGCTCGTGCTCGGCAAGCGGATCGGGTTCCAGAAGGGCATCCAGAAGCCGCACAACGTGCCCCTCACGCTGCTCGGTGCCGCGCTGCTGTGGTTCGGCTGGTTCGGATTCAACGCCGGCGCGCAGTGGACCACGAAGGGTATGGACGGCGTCGGGCTGATCACGATCAATACGTTCGGAGCGGCCGCTGCGGGCATTCTCGGATGGATCCTGATCGAGCGGATCCGCGGCGGCAAGGCCACCTCGATCGGTGCCGCCAGCGGTGCCGTCGCGGGCCTCGTGGCGATCACGCCGGCGTGCGCCAACCTGACGCCGGGCTGGGCACTGCTGCTCGGGGCGCTGACCGGCGCGGTGTGCGCGCTGGCGGTGGAGCTGAAGTTCCGTCTCGGCTACGACGACTCGCTCGACGTGGTCGGTCTGCACCTGGTCGGCGGTTTCATCGGCACCATCTACCTCGGCTTCTTCGCGACGGGGCAGGGCCTGTTCACGGGCGGCGACCTCCGGCTGCTCGTGGTGCAGGTGCTCGCTTCGGGCGGCGTGCTGATCTACTCCTTCGTCGTGGCGCTGGTCATCGGCTTCGCCATCGAGAAGACCGTCGGTTTCCGTGTCACCAGCGAGGACGAGATCGCCGGCGTCGACCTCGTAGTGCACGGCGAGGAGGGCTACGCGCTCACCTCCTGAGGCCCGCGGGGATGCGGGACAGGCGCGGATAGGGTGTCGTTGTGACCACCAATGGCAACGGCATCCTGTCCGCGCTCTTCGCCGCCGTGGCGGCGATCGCGAAGGCAGTCACGAACACCTCCACCCGTGAGAAGGCGCCGCAGGGCCCCGCAGCTCGCACGACGGCAGGCGCCTCAACAGGCACCGCGACGCTGGAGCCGACGGTGGGCCACGGCGGAGCGACCGAGACCCTCGAGCTCGATCCCCGCTCGGTGCGCGGCCTTCACGTCGCCTACGCGCCGCGGCGCGACGGTGCTCCGGACGCGGGGGAGATCGTCTGGACCTGGGTGCCGTACGCCGAGCGCGACGGCCGGGGCAAGGACCGGCCGGTGCTCGTGATCGCGGGGCAGTCGGCGGAGCGGGTGTACGCGGTCAAGCTGACCAGCAAGTCGCACGACGGGGACCGCGACTTCCTCTCGCTCGGATCTGGACCCTGGGACGGGCAGGGCAGGGAGAGCTGGGTCGACATCGACCAGCTCTACAGCGTGCACATCTCCGGTGTGCGGCGCGAAGCGGCCGCTCTCGACCGCGCCCGCTTCGAGCGCGTGGCGAGCGTGCTGGAGCGCCGGTTCGGATGGACCGCGGCCGCCTGAGGGCGGGCTGAACGCACTGCTCAGCGCCGCGCCGGCGATCCGCTTCGCAGCACGAGCACAGTCGTCACCGCGAGGACGACGATCCCGATCGATTCCACGACGACCGTCTGCGGGACGAGCGTGAAGGTCCACACCTCGGTGATCCCGAACAGACCCACGGTGAGCGCAAGCAGAAGCGCGCCCAGTGTGGCGATCAGGAACAGCAGGGACAGCACCGTCGCGGCCTGCGCGAGCCTGCCGTGGAGCACGAGCATCCCGACCGCGAGCACGAGTGCCGCCACGGCGTTGAGCACGAACATCACGCCGAGGATCCCGCCGACTCCTGCGAACACGAGGAAGAGGTGGATCCCGCCGGTGGTGAGGAGGACGAGCGCGCTGAGGATCCGCATGACCCGCAGCGCCGGGGTGGTGGTCGACGTCATCGTGCTACCTGCTTCCGTCTCGAGCCGAGGCCTTCTGGGGTGACACGAGATGCGAGCTCGTCCGGTTCATCCGGACGAGCCAGACGACATCGCGACCGAAGGATTCGCACAGCAGGAGGAGCGCTCCCGCCGCGATGGCGATGTTCGCGACAGGCGGCAGCAGCTGCGTGGCGATCAGCGCCAGCGCGATGCCGCACGCCGCAGCGACGACCTTCCGCCAGTACCGGTAGGGGAGTGTGCGGCCGAGGAACGGCAGCGCCCATGCCGCGGCGACGAAGGCGTACCGCATGGGCCCGATCGCGAGCACCCAGCCGCCGACGAATCGCACGTCGTACACGCACAGCACAAGCAGCAGGAACGCGTCGACCTCCATGTCGAAGCGGGCGCCGAGTTCGCTCACGCTGTCGGTGCGGCGCGCGACGTACCCGTCGACGCCGTCGAGGGCGAGGGCTGCGGCCACGATCGTCGCGAAGAGCGCGACGGAGATTCCATCCGTGAACGAGGTCACGACGAGGCCCGTCGCGATGCCGACGAGCATCGATCGGGCGGCCGTGACGGCGTTGGCGGCGCCGAAGCGCGTGCTGCCGCGCCGTCGGAGCCCGCGTGAGACCAGCAGGGACGACACGGCCAGGTAGCCGAGCGCAGCCGTCCAACCCGCCGGCGACAGCGGTTCGAACGCACCGAGCGTGAGCAGCGCGAGGACTCCTGCGGCCCCCCACAGCCAGGGCGTGAGCTGAACCTTTCGCATCCGGCCTCCGTGTTACTTTCATGGTAGTCATGGGTGACACGACGCAGCGGGCGGTCGAGGTTCACGCGGATCGCGCAGAGACGGCGACCGCGTGGTGGACGACGGGCCAGGGACATGGCGAGTTCCGCAGCGAACAGGTGCGGCCCGCCGCCCCGGGCGAGGTCTCGGTGCGCACCCTGTGGACAGGGATCAGCCGCGGCACGGAGTCGCTCGTCGCGCGCGGGGCGGTGCCTGACTCCGAGCACGAGCGGATGCGCGCTCCCTTCCAGGACGGCGACTTCCCCTTCCCCGTCAAATACGGCTACCTCAACGTCGGCGTGGTCGAGGACGGCCCGCTGCCGCTGCGGGGACGGACGGTGTTCGCGCTGGTCCCGCACCAGTCGGGGTACGTCGCGCCGGAGGGAGCCGTCGTGCCCGTGCCCGAGGGCGTGCCGGCCCGGCGGGCGGTGCTCGCGGGGGCGGTGGAGACCGCAGTGAACGTGCTCTGGGACGCAGCACCCGCCATCGGCGACCGCGTGCTCATCGTCGGGGCCGGGATGATCGGCTGCGCCGTGGCACGCCTGGCGAGCGGCATCCCCGGAGTCGAGGTCACCGTGGTCGACATCGACCCCGAGAAGCGGAGCGTCGTCGAGGCGCTCGGTGCGCGGTTCGCCGGCGCTGCGGCTCCGCCCGGCGACGCGGACGTGGTGATCGAGGCCAGCGGATCCGGTGCCGGACTGCAGTTGGCGCTGCGGTGCGCGCCCACGGACGGCGAGGTGCTCGTGGCGAGCTGGTACGGCGCCGAACCGGTGTCGCTCGAGTTGGGTGCAGACTTCCACTCGCGCCGGCTGAGGATCCGCTCGAGCCAGGTCGGCGCAGTCGCCACGACCCGTCGCGGTCGGCGGAGCACGCGGGATCGGCTCACACTCGCGCTCAGCCTTCTGCAGGACCCCGCGTTCGACGTCCTGCTCGGGGCGACCGCATCGTGGCGGCAGCTGCCGGACGTGACTGCGGGCCTCGCCGACGGCACCGCGGCCGAGCTCTGCCAGACCATCGATTGGAGCAGGCCATGACCTTCGCCGTGACGGTCCGTGACCACCTGATGATCGCCCACAGCCTTCGCGGCGAAGTCTTCGGACCCGCGCAGCGACTGCATGGCGCGACCTATGTCGTCGACGCCTCCTTCCGCGCCGCGGAGCTCGATCCGGACGGAATCGTCGTGGATATCGGTCGGGCCTCGGCCGCGCTGCACGAGATCGTCGATGCGCTCTCGTACCGCAACCTCGATGACGAGCCCGACCTGCAGGGCGTCAACACCACGACCGAGCGGCTGTGCCAGATCATCGGCGACAGGCTCGCAGGGCGGGCGCGCGACGGCGGCTTCGGCGATGCCAGGCTGACCGGCATCGCCGTGACCCTGCACGAATCGCACATCGCGTGGGCCTCCTACGAGGTGACGATGTGACCGGCCGCGCCGTCACCTTCCTCGTCCCCGAGGGGATCGACGATCCCGCCCGGGTGAGCGGCGGAAACGTGTACGACCGGCGCGTGCGCGACGGCCTGGGCGCCCGCGGATGGCGCGTCACGACCGTCGAGACGAGCGGCTCCTCCGACGCGGCGGCGGCCCTCGGGGAGGTTCCGCGCGGCGCGACCGTGCTCGTGGACGGGCTCATCGCCCTCAGGGCATCGGAGGCGTTGGCCGAGGCGTCGGCCCGGGTGCGGACGGTGGTCCTGGCGCACATGGTCGCGGCGGCGTTCCCGGATGCGACGGCGCGGACGACGGATGCGGAGCGTCGTGCCCTGACGGCAGCGGACCACGTGATCGTGACGAGCCGGTGGACAGCGGAGGAGCTCCGCCGGCGCGGGCTGGCGGACTCCGACCGCGTGACGATCGCGGTGCCGGGAGTCGACGTGCCACAGGCTCCCTCGTCCTCTGGTGCGCAGGCGAGCGGGCAGAATCTCCTCTGCGTCGGCGTCGTGGCGCCGCACAAGGGACAGGACGTGCTGCTCGCCGCACTCGATCGGCTGTCAGGACGGGGCTGGACGTGCCGCATCGTCGGATCCTCCCCACCGTCCGGCAGCTTCGCCTCCTCGGTTGCACGCGAGGCACAGCGGTTCTCCGGCAGGGTGCGACTCACCGGTGTGCTCGAGGGGCCGGAGCTCGCCGCGGAGTATCGCCGCAGTGGGTTGCTCGTGGCGCCGTCCCGCGTGGAGAGCTCGGGCATGGCGATCGCCGAGGCCCGCGGGCACGGCATGCCCGTCCTGGCCGCGGCGGTGGGAGGCATCCCCGACACCGTGGCCGGAGGCGGGGCCCTCCTCGTCCCACCCGAGGATCCCGGTGCCCTCGCGGCCGCTCTTGACGGCTGGATGACGGATCCGGCGCTGCGCCGGCGGCTGCGCGCCGAGACCCGCGCCGCTCGCGACAGCCTGCCGAGCTGGTCGGACACGGTGGATGCCGTGTCCGTCGCGCTGGAGACGTCATGAGCTCCGTCTCGACCGCCACGCCGTCGTGGCTCGCGCTGCGTTCCGCGGCGGATGACGCCGCCCGCTCGACGGAGCTCGCTGCCGTGCTCGCGCGCCTGCTGCCATCCGGGCCGGTCGTGCTGCACGACCTCGGGGCCGGAACCGGCGGCATGACCCGGTGGCTCGCCCCTCGGCTGCCCGGCCCCCAGGAGTGGGTGCTGCGCGACGGGGACGCAGGGATCCTCGAGCACCTCGACCTCGACGCGGTCGCCGACGACGCCGGGAGGCCGATCCGCTTCCTCACGAACGTCGAGGTACTGGAAGCACTGGATGCTCGGGCGTTCGCCGGCGCGTCCGCCGTCACTGCCTCCGCCCTGCTCGACGTCGTCACCCGCGACGAGGCGGCCCGCATCGTCAGTGCGTGCGTCGCGGCGGGTGCTCCCGCGTTCTTCAGCCTCTCCGTCACGGGAGTGGTGGTCCTCGATCCTCCCGATGACATCGACGCCACCCTCGGAGACGCGTTCAACGCGCACCAGCGGCGGGATGCCGACGGGCGGCGGCTGCTGGGCCCGGATGCCGCTCCCGTCCTGGCGAGGCTGTTCGCCGACGCCGGATGGAGGATCCGAACGAGCTCGACGCCGTGGCATCTCGGCCCCGCGGACGGGCCCCTGCTCGCCGCCTGGCTGGACGGCTGGGTCGGTGCGGCCGTCGAGCAGCGTCCCGAACTCGCAGACGATGCCGCCGGCTATCTCGCCCGGAGAAGTGCCGAGCTCGACGGGGGAACGCTGCGCGTCACCGTCTCGCACCAGGATGTGCTCGCATGGCCGCGGTGAGCCCCTTCTCGGAGGGCGCCCTCCCGTACGCGCCAGACGCAGCGGATCGGCGGCGCGATCATCCCCGGATCCGCTTCGCCGCCCGCGTCGGCGCCGGAATCGCGATCCTGGTCGCGACGGTGCTGGTCGTCGGTCTCGGCCCGTTCCTGCACGGTTTCGCCGCCATCTCGCCGCTGTCCGTGCTGGCGGCCCTCGCGCTCGCGGTGATCGCGACCTCGGCCGCCGCGTGGCGCTGGAGGGTCGTCGCCACCGGCTACGGGCTGACGCTGAGCCGGCGCGCCGGATTCGCCGCCTACTACCGGTCGCAATTCCTCAATGCCGTGCTTCCGGCGGGCATCCTCGGCGATGTGCATCGCGCCTGGGCGCACGGCCGGGACCAGGCGCGCCTGGGCATCGCCGCTCGTGCCGTGGCCGTCGAACGGATCCTCGGGCAGATCGTGCAGGTCGCGCTGACGCTCGCGATCCTGTTGCCGCTCGGGTTCGGGTCCCGGCTCGTGCCGCTCGTCTGGGGCGCGGGAGCGATCGCGGCCGGGATCGCCGTGATGGCGGCGACGGCGGTCATCCTGCCGCGCCCGCGGCGGCTCCTGCAGCAGGAGTATCTCCTGCTCCGCCCGGTGCTGGCAAGACCGGCCGCGCTGCTCGCGATCATCACCGCATCGGTCGTGGTCGTGGCGGCGCACGTCGCGCTGTTCCTCGTGGCGTCCCTCGCCGTCGGACTGCGGCCCGACGGTGCGATCGCGGCGGTCGGCCTCGTCGTGCTCGCAGCCTCCGCCATCCCGCTCAACGTCGGCGGCTGGGGCCCGAGGGAGGCCGTGGCCGGCGCGGCATTCGCACTCGTCGGCCTCGGCGCCTCCGCCGGCGTGTCCGCCTCCGCCGCGTTCGGCGCGCTGGCGCTCATCGGCGTGCTGCCGGGCGCGGTCGTGCTTCTCGTCGAGCAGAGGAGAAGGCTATGAGCGAGCGACCGTACGTCACTCTCAGCTGTGCGATGTCGATCGACGGGTACCTCGACGGCTCCGCACCGCGCCGCCTGGCGATGTCGAACGAGGCCGACTTCGACCGGGTCGACGAGGTGCGCTCCCGCAACGACGCGATCCTGGTGGGCGCGTCGACGGTGCGGCGGGACAACCCTCGACTGCTGGTCCGCGATGCCGCGCGGCGTGCGCGGCGGCTGTCGTCCGGATGCGCTGCGTCTCCGATGAAGGTGACGGTGACGGCGTCGGGCGCTCTGTCCCCGGACGCCGCGTTCTTCACGACGGGGGAGGTGCCGCGTCTCGTGTACACGCCGTCGGAGGGCGTGCGCCGTCTTGGCTCACGGCTCGGCGAGCGGGCCACGGTGGTCGGCCTCGGCGAGCACGTGACCATGGCCGCCGTGCTCGACGACCTCGGCGAACGCCGAGCAGTCCGCCGGCTCATGGTCGAGGGAGGCGGTGCCGTTCTCACCCAGTTCCTCCAGGCCGATCTCGTGGACGAGCTGCAGCTCGTGATCGCGCCCTTCTTCGTCGGCGAGCCGGGAGCGCCCCGGGCCGCGGCCGCGGGCCGGTATCCCTGGACGGCTTCGCGTCGTGCCCGTCTGGCGGACACGCGGCAGATCGGCGACGTCGTGCTGCTGCGCTACGCGCTGTCGGATCGCTGCGACGTCCCTACGGATGACGGCGATCCCGCCGTCCGGGATCACGCCATCGCCGCTTCCGCATGGCCATGAGCCTGCAGGCCGGGAGCTGGACCTCACGTGGGACGCACCTCGGCGCGGCCCCGTGGCAGGGGAGAGGCGCGGCCGGGCTCACCGTCGCGATCGTGGCGCTCGTCGTCCTCCCGCTCGCTCCGGGACTGCTGGGGACGGACCGGCCCTCTCCCGGACTGAACGGACTCCTCGGAATCCCCGCGGAGTCGCTCCTGATCGTGCTTCTGCTCCTGCTCGTTCCGTGGCGCGCCGTGCGCCGTGTCCTAGCCGGGGTGTTCGGTGTGTTCGTCACCTCTGCCCTTGCTCTCGCCGGAATCGACCGCGGATTCCGTACCACCGTCGGAACCCCGTTCGTCCTCGTGGACTGGCCGCAGCTCGGATCCGCCTATGGGGTCGTCGTCGACTCGGTGGGCCCCTTCCTCGCGGAGCTGCTGCTGGTCGGCCTCCTCTGCGCGGCCCTCGCGTGCGCGATGCTGCTGGCCTGGGCCTCCCTCCGCGTCTCGGAAGTGGTGCAGCGACGTGGCGCGGGGCGAGTCGTGATCGCGGGACTCGCGGTGGTGTGGCTGGTCGCAGGGGTCGTGGCGCCGCCGCCGACCGGCGATCCCCTCGCCTCCGCCGCCTCGGTCGGCTCCGTCGCGACCGCGGTGTCGCGCACCGAGCGCGTGCTCGCGGAGCAGGCGGCGGTCGCGCGTGCCATCGCGGAGGATCCGTTCGCGGCCATGCCCTCGTCTCGCCTGCTCAGCGGACTCCGGGGCAAGGACGTCGTGGTCGCGTTCGTCGAGAGCTACGGCCGGGTCGCGCTGGAGGGCGCGGGGATCGCCGACGGCGTGACGGATGTGCTCCGGGCCGGGAACGCCTCCCTGGTCGCCGACGGGTACGCCGCGCAAAGCGCCTGGCTCACATCGCCCACCTACGGCGGGCTGAGCTGGCTCGCGCACGGCACCCTGCAAACCGGCGTGTGGACGCCGACGCAGCAGGCATACGATCAGCTCGTCGCCAGCGACCGCCTGTCCTTGGCGCGGGCGTTCGGTGAAGCCGGGTGGCGGACGGTGTCCGACGTGCCCTCGGACACCGAGGCCTGGCGCACCGGGTCGTCCTTCTATCGATATGACTCGCTGGTCGGCGCGACGGACGTCGGTTACCGCGGCCCTGGCTTCGGCTATGCGCGCATTCCCGACCAGTTCACACTCAAGCACTTCGCCGACACGGAGCTCACGGGTCCGCATGATCCCGTGATGGCCGAGATCGACCTGGTGTCGTCGCACACCCCGTGGGCGCCACTGCCGCAACTGGTGCCCTGGGAGCAGATCGGCGACGGCTCCGTCTACGAACCGCAGCCGGGTCAGAGCGAATCCGCAGGAACGGTCTGGCAGAGCGCGGAGACCGTCCAGCGCTTCTACGGGCAGTCGGTGCAGTACTCGCTCGGATCCCTGCTTTCGTTCCTCGAGAACGTCGACGATCCGAACCTCGTGGTCATCGTCCTCGGCGATCACCAGCCCGCCGCGATCGTGAGCGGCGCCGGCGCCTCGCACGACGTGCCGATCAGCGTCATCGCCCGCGACCCCGCGGTGTTCGCGGCGATCGACGGCTGGGGGTGGACGCGCGGCCTTCAGCCGCGTGACGGCTCTCCGATCTGGCGCATGGACGCTTTCCGGGATCGCCTCTTCGCCGCGTTCAGCGAGAAGCCATGAGCGGCAGCGAGGGAGCGGGCACGTAGGCTGAGGGCGTGGCGAAGAGCATCCTCATCACGTCCATCGAAGGTCACTCCGGCAAGTCGCTTGTCGCGCTGGGTGTGATCGACGCGCTGAGCAGAGCCGCTGCCCGAGTGGGCGTGTTCCGTCCGGTCAGCCGTGCAAGCGACGGCTCCGACGACGTGCTGGAGATGCTGCTGAGCCGCACCGAGGTCGGGCTCGATGCGGCCGAGTGCATCGGCGTCGGCTATGACGAGCTCCACGCCGACCCCGATGCGGCCCTCGGGCGGATCCTGCAGCGTTATCGGGCCGTGGAGGCGCAGTGCGACGCTGTCGTGATCCTGGGCAGCGACTACACCGATGTGGCGGCTCCCGCGGAACTCGGGGTCAACGCGCGGATCGCGGCGAACCTGGGGGCGCCGGTGCTGCTCGTGCTGGGCGGAAGAGACACGGCGGGGCACGGCGAGCGCCTCGGCGTCACCGAAGCGCGCACACCCGCGCAGGTGGGCCAGCTCGCCAGGCTCGGCATGGCCGAGCTGGCACAGGAGCGGGCCGTGCTCTCCGCGATCGTCGTCAACCGCGCCGACGGTGCGCAGCGCGATCAGATCGCGGCCGCCGTCGCGGCGGTGCTGGGGGAGCGGCCGCCGACCGCCGAGGAGGTGCCGGTGTGGGTGATCCCGGAGGATCGCTCGCTCGTTGCGCCCTCCGTGCGCGGTGTGCGCACGGCACTGGACGGGCGAATGGTCCGCGGTGATGAGGAGCTCCTCGACCGTGAGGTGCTGGACGTGGTGATCGCGGGCATGTCCATGGTGAACGTGCTGCCACGGCTCATCGAGTCGTCGGTGGTCGTGGTGCCTGCCGATCGCGAGGAGGTACTGCTGGCCACCCTGCTGGCGCAGGCGGCGGGAACCTTCCCGTCGATCGCCGCGATCGTGCTGAACGGGCCGTTCGCGCTGCCAGAGCCGATCGAACGCCTGCTCGACGGGCTGGGGCCGCGGGTGCCCATCATCGCGACGGATCACGGCACCTACGACACCACCGTGCGCATCATGAATGCGCCGGGCCGCCTCTCGGTGGACGCTCCGCACAGGGTGGGCCGGGCGCTGGCGATGTTCGAGCAGAACGTCGACGTGCCGGCTCTCATCGCGCGGCTGGGCGTCGCGCGCTCGGATGTCGTGACGCCGCTGATGTTCCAGTACGAGCTGTTCGACCGGGCGCGCACCGAGCGCCGCACGATCGTGCTCCCGGAGGGTGGCGACGATCGCGTGCTCCGGGCTGCGGGGGCGGTCCTCGCCGGTGGGATCGCAGACCTGGTGATCCTCGGTGAGGAGGCGGCGGTGCGGGCTCGCGCCAGGGAGCTCGGAGTCGACCTGGACGCGGCGCGCATCGTGTCGCCGACGGATCCCGAGCTCGTGCCGCGGTTCGCGGAGGAGTACGCGCGGCTGCGTGCGCACAAGGGCGTCACCGTCGCCCAGGCGGCCGACACCGTCACCGACGTCTCCTATTTCGGCACCCTCATGGTGCACCTGGGCCTCGCCGACGGCATGGTGTCCGGTGCCGCGCACACCACCGCGCACACGATCCGCCCCGCGTTCGAGATCATCAAGACGCGGCCCGGGGTCTCCGTGGTGTCCTCGGTCTTCCTGATGGCTCTCGCGGACCGCGTCCTGGTCTATGGTGACTGCGCGGTGATCCCGGATCCGACCAGCGAGCAGCTCGCCGACATCGCGATCTCCTCGGCCGCGACGGCGACCGCGTTCGGCATCGAGCCCCGGGTCGCGATGCTCTCGTACTCGACGGGGGACTCCGGATCCGGCGCCGAAGTCGAGAAGGTGCGCGCCGCGACCGACTTGGTGCGTGAACGTGCGCCGGAGCTGCCCGTGGAGGGACCGATCCAGTACGATGCCGCGGCCGACGCGGCGGTCGCCAGGGCGAAGCTTCCCGGGTCATCGGTGGCCGGCCGGGCCACCGTGTTCGTGTTCCCGGATCTGAACACCGGCAACAACACGTACAAGGCCGTGCAGCGATCCGCCGGCGCGGTGGCGATGGGGCCGGTGCTGCAAGGGCTCAACAAGCCCATCAACGACCTCTCCCGCGGCGCTCTCGTCGAGGACATCGTCAACACGATCGCGATCACCGCGATCCAGGCCCAGCAGGGGAGCGCCTCGTGAGCATCGTCCTGGTCATCAACAGCGGATCCTCGTCCTTCAAGTACCAGCTCGTCGACGTCGCCGGCGGTGTCGCCCTGGCCTCGGGGCTGGTCGAGCGCATCGGCCAGCCGGAGGGTCGAGCGGTCCATGTCGATGCTCAAGGACGCGAGACTGAGCGGATCCTGCCGATCCCCGACCACACCGTCGGGTTCCAGGTGATGCTGGACGCTTTCGATGCGCACGGGCCGTCCCTCGAGGAGTCCCCTCCCACGGCGCTCGGGCACAGGGTGGTGCACGGCGGCGCGCGCTTCTTCGAGCCGACGCTCATCACCCCGCTCGTGGAGATCAACATCGACGAGCTCTCCGCGCTCGCTCCGCTGCACAATCCCGGCGCGCTCCAGGGCATCCGCGCGGCGAAGGCCGCCTTCCCGGACGTGCCGCATGTTGCAGTGTTCGACACGGCTTTCCACCAGACCCTCGCGCCCGCCGCGTACACCTACGCGATCGACCGCGAGCTCGCCGAGGCGCACCGGATCCGCCGGTACGGCTTCCACGGGACCTCGCACAAGTACGTGTCCGAGGCGGCCGCGGCGTTCGTCGGCGGTGAGCGGGACGACCTGCGCCAGATCGTGTTCCACCTCGGCAACGGCGCCTCGGTGACCGCGGTGCGCGGAGGACGCTCGGTGGAGACGTCGATGGGCATGACGCCCCTGGAAGGGCTCGTGATGGGCACGCGCTCGGGCGACATCGACCCCGCCGTGCTGTTCACGCTGGCCCGTCGGGCCGACATGACGACCCACGACCTCGACGAGCTGCTGAACGCTCGCAGCGGGCTCAAGGGGCTCGCAGGCGTCTCGGACATGCGCGACGTCCTCGCCCGTGCGGCGTCGGGCGACGAACACGCGGCCCTTGCGTTCGAGGTGTACATCCACCGTCTGCGCGGGTACGCGGGGGCGTACATCGCCCAGCTCGGCGGCGTCGACGTCATCTCGTTCACCGCCGGGGTGGGCGAGAACAACGCGCTGGTCCGCCGGGAGGCGATGGCGACGCTGGGCTTCGCGGGCGTCGAGATCGACCCGGTGCGCAACGAGGCGTCCGGGGCGGGGATCCGCGTCATCTCGACGGATGCGTCCCGAGTGACGGTGCTGGTGGTGCCGACGAACGAGGAACTCGAGATCGCCCGCCAGACAGTGCAGACACTGCCATGAACAGCCGCGCCCCGTGCGTCACGCGAACAGGGCGTCCAGCTCTCCCAGACTCACGCGAGGACCGGGAGCGGCCGCCGTCGGACCCGGCTCGGGGATCCTCGAATCGAGCACCGTCATGAATGAGAGCGCCGCACTCGTCAGGAATCTGCTCGGCTTGGTCTGCACATGCCGTGCGGTGAACGCCGTCGGGTGCGTCGGCAGCGTCGCCGGTGCATAGACGCTCAGCGTGTCGCGTGCGCGGGTGAGCCCGACGTAGAACAGGCGCCGCTCCTCCTCCAGGCCGGCGGGCGAAGTGAGGGCCATGTCCGATGGCATCGCGCCGTCCGTGGCGCGAAGCAGGTGCACGTGCGACCACTCCAGGCCCTTGGCCGAGTGGATCGTGGAAAGCGTCACCCAGTCCTCGTCCAGATGCGGCTGCGCGGCCCAGTCACCTGTCCGCGTCACCGGATCGATCGCCTGCTCGCCGACGAACGTGCGGAGGTCGCTCTGACGCCCCGCGGCTTCGGCGATCTCCTGGACATCGGACGCTCTGCGCTGCCAGTCGGGGTAGTGCTGCTCCAGCAGCGCCGAGACGGCGTCATGGCAGGCCTCCACCAGATCCGGCACGGGGGACTGGGCATCGACGACGCCGAGCAGTGAGAGCGTGGTCGCGAGCCCGACGCGGGCGGTCGGGGGTGCGGCGGCGATCGCCTCGGACCCTCCTGCGATGCCCTGATCCGCGAGGATGCCTGCGAGCCGCCGCGCGCTCACCTTGCCGAGGCCGCGGTGCCGGGTGAGCAGGCGGTACCACGCGATCTCGTCGCCCGGATTGAGCACCACACGGAATGCCGCGAGCAGGTCTCGGACGTGGGCGGTCTCGAGGTAGCCGATGCCCCCGAACTTGACGAACGGGATGTCGCGGACCTTGAGCTCGACCTCGAGCATCGCACTGTGCGATCCGGTGCGCATCAGCACGGCCTGCTCCCGCAAGGGCACCCCGTCGGCATGGACGGCCAGGATCCGATCTGCGACGGCGCGGGCCTCGTCGTCGGCGTTCTCGCATCGGACGAGTTCGGGGCGCAGCGCGGTTCCCGCACGATCCGCGACGAGCCGGATCGGGAAGTCCTCCGGCCGGGCGGCGTTCGCGAGGTCGAGGATCGGCTGCGTCGAGCGGAAGTTCCGCTCGAGGCGAATGAGCTCGGCGTCGTGATGACGCTCGAGCACCTCCTGGAGCTGGCCGGCCCCGGCGCCGCGGAAGCCGTAGATCGCCTGGGCATCGTCACCCACGACGGTCAGGCCACGCCCGTCGGGAGCGAGTCCGTGCACGATGTCCGCCTGCACGCGGTTCACGTCCTGGTATTCGTCCACGAGCACCCAGTCCCAGCGCGTGCGCAGCCTCGCACCCACATGGGAGTCGCGTACGAGCGCGCGCCACGCCACCAGGAGGTCGTCGAGGTCGAGAAGGCCGCGGGCGCGCTTCCGCTGCGCATAGGCGCGGAGCATCCCCATGATCTCGTCGGCGTGTCCGAGCGCCCAGGGGAACTGCTCGGATATCACCTCGCGTCCCGGCTTCTCCAGGCTCACGGCGCGGGAGGCGATGTCGGCCATCGCCCTGCTCGTAGGCATCCGCCGGTCGGTGCCGTCCAGCCCGTGCTCGCTACGCAGCAGATCGATCAGGTCGACGACGTCGTCGGGGGCCAGCACAGAGACGTCCGCCAGGCTCAGGTGCTGCGCGTACTCGGCGACGACGCGGTGCGCCACGGCGTGGAACGTCCCTCCCGCGATGCGCTGGGCGAGCGCCGTGTCGCCGACCATCGCCGCCGCACGCGCGGTCATCGCGGCGGCTGCGCGCCGGGTGAACGTGAGAAGCAGGATCCGCTCCGGGGGCACGCCCGTATCGATCAGCCGTGCCACCCTGCTGGTGAGCACGCGCGTCTTGCCGGTCCCCGCGCCGGTGGCGACGACGAGCGGTCCCTCGCCATGCTCGACGGCGCGCCGCTGCATCTCGTCCAGCTCTTCGATCACGTCTGTGCTGCTCACGAGGCCGACGGTATCCGCGCCCTCCGACATCGGTGAGCGGGGTCGGCTCGCCACGCCCGGCCGACCCGCGCTGTCCTCGTGCGCTCGTCGGATCGGGTATGCTCTTTACCTGTGCCTCAGGGCACGGGAAAACCACACATGGGCGATTGGCGCAGTTGGTAGCGCGCTTCCTTCACACGGAAGAGGTCGTCGGTTCGAGTCCGGCATCGCCCACCATAGAAAGCCCCTGGGAGACCCAGGGGCTTTCGTCGTTCCGGTGCTTGTCGACTCGCACGGCGGACCCGGCATCGTGATCGGATCCACACTCCTGATGTAACCTCTGGGTTGCAGGAGGGTATCGCAGGCTCTCCGGAGGGCCACGGGAGGCACGTCTATGACGAGCACGACACGCAATGAGGCATCGATCGCGGACGACCGGACCTTCACCGTCACTCGAAGCATCTCGATCGCTGCGCCCGCGGAGAAGGTGTGGCGCGCGATCACCGAACCGGAGCATCTCTCGCTCTGGTTCGGGCGCACCGTTCTCGACGGAGCAGGTGTCGGGACGATGACGTTCGACGGGCATGGTGCCGTCCCGATCCGGGTTGAGGCGATCGACGCGCCTCGATCGGTGACCTACCGCTGGAGCAACGACAACGCTCTCGACCGGCTGCCGGTCGAGCTCGATGAGGAGAACTCGACCGTCTTTCGCTTTACCCTCGCCCCCGAGGGAGAAGGCACGCGACTCACCGTCGTGGAGTCGGGGTTCGAGAAGACCTCGGATCCGCTGCCGAACATCGAGAGCCATCGTCGCGGGTGGGATGCCGAGCTCGACAAGCTCATCGCCCTGTTCGGGGGTGTCGCATGACATCGACCCTCGTTCCCGTCTTCGCCGCGCTCGGCGACGAGACGCGATGGAGCATTCTCGCCGCACTCGGCGAAGGCGACGCGTCGGCGTCCGCTCTTGCCGAGAGGTTCCCCGTGTCGCGGCAGGCCATCGCCAAGCACCTGACTGTTCTCGCGGAGGTCGCTCTGGTCGAGCCCGTCCGCGTGGGGCGCGAGGTCCGATACCGCGTCGTCGGTGAGGAGCTCAGTGCGACCGCGCGACGGCTCGATGCGATCGGGCGGCAATGGGAACACCGGTTGGCCGCGATCAAGGAGATCGCCGAGGGACTGTAGATCCGCTTACTGCAATTCAATGGTTGCAGTACCCTGTCCTGTTGTGCAATTCTAAAGTTGCACAACAGGACAGGAGAGGAGGCGGCATCATGCTGCTCGAGAACAAGGTCGCAGTGATCCACGGCGGTGGCGGGTCGATAGGCGCGGCGGCCGCGCGAGTGTTCGCCCGTGAGGGAGCGAGGCTCTTCCTGACCGGTCGGTCGCTCCCTCGCCTCGAGGCCGCGGCAGTCGCGGCCAGGGGCGAGGGGGGAGAGGTCTCCGTCACCGTCGTCGATGCGATGGACCAGGCCGCCGTCGACCGCCATGCCGATGACGTCGTCGCGGAGGCCGGGCGCATCGACGTCGCGCTCAACGCTGTCGGCTTCGACCACGTGCAGGGCCTGCCCATCGGCGAGACATCGCTGGAGGACTATCTGCGCCCCGTCGTGGGCTACCTGCAGACCAACTTCGTGACGGCCAAGGCCGTGTCGCGCCACATGATCGCGCAGGGCGGTGGAGTGATCCTGACGATCTCCACGCCGGGCGCCCGCCTCACGGGACGCGGGCTGATCGGCAACGCGGCGCAGTCCGCGGGGCTCGAGGGGTTCTCGCGCGCGCTGGCGGGTGAGCTCGGACCCGCGGGCGTGCGGGTCGTGTGCGTGCGCCCGCACGCCATCTCCGATGCGATGGAGACGTCCTACACGCGGGAGATGTTCGGACGTATCGCGGCGGCGGGAGGGATCCCGATGGGGGACTGGGTCGGTGGCCTCGTCGGTACGACACTGCTCGGCCGGCTGCCGGTGCTGGACGAGGTGGCCGAGTATCTGGCGTTCGCCGCATCCGAGCGGGCCGCCTCGATGACGGGAGCGATCGCAAACCTGTCGGCGGGAGCGCTCGTCGACTGAGTCAGCACCTCTGTGTGAAAGCGGCTTCGCCCACATCGAAGATCTGTTCCTGACGCGTCCCGACGAGAACGCCGGGGCTTCCGTCGCGAGCCCGTGCATGCCTAGGCTGACCGCCATGGAGGCCGATCAGGCGACGTTCGATGCTGTCCGGGTACTCGTCGAGCGGACGTACGACGCGATGTCGACACCAGGCAGCGACTTCGCCTCGATCTTCGGTCACGAAGACATGACCGTCGCAGGATCCGGCCTGGGTGAGCTCATCGACGGCCCGGATCGCGTGATCGCCGTCGCCCGCAGGATCGCGTCGCTCGAGCTCGCCTGGGGCGTGGAAGGCGTGCGAGTGTGGCGCCGAGGGGACGTGGCGTGGGCGCAGGTCCTGGGCCATGTCGATGTGATCGAGAATGGCGCGGTGGCCCGGGTTCCGTACTGGAGCACCGGGGTTTTCACGCGTGAGGGCGGTCGCTGGTGCTGGGCGTACTGGGGTGGCGCCGAGCCTCAGGAGAACCCGCGCGTCTGAGCGGCAGACTGTGCCAGGGCGCGCGCCGGACACGCCCGAGAACGGGCCCCGGTTTGGCGAAGCCTCAAACCTCGGCTAATGTATTTCAAGTGCCCGGGACACCGGGGAAACACAAAACGCGGATGTAGCGCAGTTGGTAGCGCACAACCTTGCCAAGGTTGGGGTCGCGAGTTCGAGTCTCGTCATCCGCTCCAGTGCAGGAGCCCCTTCGGGGGCTTCCGCATGTGGGTTCGAATCCACATGGTGGCGTGGCCGAGAGGCTAGGCACCGGCCTGCAAAGCCGTTTACACGGGTTCGAATCCCGTCGCCACCTCGCTCTTCTCAACTGAATAGCCTGAACAGGCGCGATTGGCGCAGCGGTAGCGCGCTTCCCTGACACGGAAGAGGTCACTGGTTCGATCCCAGTATCGCGCACAACAGAAACCCCCGGTCCTCCGGGGGTTTTGTCGTTTCCGAGGCGAGCCGGAGCGCACACTGCTCCTCGGCTGTCTAACCTGGGGCGCATGCGGAAGTCGCTGCTCCTGATGCTGCCGGCCGGCACAGCCGCGGCGGGGTTCGCATTCTTACTGTGGGGCGAGGTGGTCTCGGCGCACGCGAGCGCGCGGGGTCTCGAGCAAGGTCGCCCCGGCACGCGCCGTGCCGTGCTGGTGCTGGGTTTCGGCAATCGCGGACCTCGGGCCAACGCCGTGAACCGCTACCGCGTGCGCGCCGGCCTTCGCACGTTGCGAAGCGCCGATGACGTGCTGATCTTCTCCGGCGGCGCAGTGCGGGGTCCGGAGCCGGAAGCGCGGATCCTGGCCCGGTACGCCGCCGAGAGGGGATGCCCAGGAAGGGTCCTCCTGGAGACGGAGAGCCACTCGACCGAGGAGAACATCCGCAACTCGATCCCTCTGCTCGAGGGGGCGGAGGAGATCGCCGTCGTCTCGAACGCGCTGCACGCCGAACGGGCCAGGGGACTGCTGCGCGAGCGCCGGCCGGATCTGGCCGCCAGACTCATCCGCGCGGACGACTATCGGTTCGGCGAGATTCCGGTCATCAAGGCCGTCGCCGCCGCGCTCGCGCTCGTCGAGCGCCGTCGGAGTCGGGTGGATCCGGGCTCGCGCTAGGTTGGACGCTGCATATCCAAGGGGACTGGAAGTCCGAGGGGATCGGGGAGAGCATGACGAACGCCGTCGAAAGATACCGGCATGGGCTGAGCCCGATGCGCGGGCGGTCGCTGCATGAGCAGCACAGAGCGGCCACGCCGCTGGAGCTCTTGTACGACTTGGTCTTCGCCGCCGCGTTCGGGGTCGCCAGCACACAGCTGGTGGAGGGCGTCGCAGCCGGACACGGTGGCGCAGCGGTCGGAGCGTTCGCCTTCGCGGTCGCCGCGATCATCTGGGCGTGGATCAACTTCTCTTGGTTCGCGTCGGCGTTCGACACGGACGACTGGCTGTTCCGCGTGTTCACGATGGTGCAGATGGCGGGCGTCATCGTGCTCGCGATCGGCCTGCCGGCCATGTTCGCGTCGCTCGAGGAGCACGGCGCCTTCGACAACCGCGTCATGGTCTCCGGCTACATCGTCATGAGAGTGGGGCTGCTCGCACAGTGGCTGCGCGCCTCGCGCGAACCCGCCTACCGCCGGCACGCTCTCACCTATGTGCTGTTCGTCGCCGTCGCGCAGATCGGCTGGGTCATCGTGGCCTGGGCGCCGCTGCCCCTCGGCGCCGCCTTCGCGGCCGCAGCGGTGTGCTGGCTGATCGAACTGGGCGGCCCCGTCGTGGCCGAGCGCAAGGGCGACGGCGAGCGCAGGGGAACGCCCTGGCACGCACACCACATCGCGGAGCGTTACTCGCTCCTGACGATCATCGCGCTGGGCGAGACGGTCATCGGCACCCTCGCCGCCGCGCAGGAGGTCTCGCACGAGAAGGGGTGGTCCGGAGACACGGTGGTCGTGATCGGCGCCGGTGTCGCGATGACCTTCGCCCTGTGGTGGTCGTACACCGTGATGCCGTCCGGCCCGATCCTCGCCGTGCACCGGAGTCGGTCCTTCGTATGGGGCTACGGGCATGCCTTCGTCTTCGCGAGCGTCGCCGCCGTCGGCGCCGGACTGCACGCGATCGGGTTCGCGTACCGGCATGAGGATCCGCTCGCCACGCCCGTCGTCATCCTGATGATCGCGGTCCCCGTGATCGTCTTCATGGTGTCGGTCGCGCTGCTGCACTCCTATCTGGTGCACTCGCTCATGCGGGGCCTGCTGCTGCACGTGATCGCGATGATCCTGCCGCTCCTCGGCATCGTGCTGGCCTTCGGCGGGCTCCCGCTGTGGGGCTGCCTGCTCGTGGTGCTGGCCGGGCCGGTGCTCGTCGTGGTCGCCTACGAGGCCGGCGGCTGGCGGCTCGCGCAGCGGCATCTGGACGAGGCGCTGGGTGGAGCCGTGACCGGCCGGCCGCACGGGGCGGCGTAGGATTCTCCTATGGACTTCGCCCGGGTGACGCACGCGACTGTGATCGCGGTCACCGGCACGCGAACTCTCAGGGCCTGAGCGGGCAGGGCGCCTTCGCGTCCGAAGCTGAGCCGAGACCATCGCCAAACTGGAGAACTTCCTTTGTCTGAGAATCCTGTGCCGTCTGAAGCCGCGGCGTCCGCCCCCGAACTGCCGTCCTATCCCTGCGACGGTTTCGCGCTCTACGGCGCGAACGGACCTTTCAGCGACCGCTCCGTCGTCGCCATGCTCGTGAACGGGCAGCAGAAGGACCTCGCCGCCCTCGTGAACGAGGACGACGACGTCCAGCCCATCACCATCGACAGCCCCGAGGGGCTCGCGATCCTGCGCCACTCGACGGCGCACGTGCTCGCGCAGGCCGTGCAGCGCATCAAGCCTCAGGCCAACCTCGGCATCGGTCCGCCCATCACCGACGGCTTCTACTACGACTTCGGCGTCGACACCCCGTTCACCCCCGAGGATGTCAAGGCGATCTCGAAGGAGATGCAGCGGATCCAGCGCGAGGGTCAGCGCTTCGTGCGCCGGGTCGTGACCGACGACGAGGCGCGCGCCGAGCTCGCCGACGAGCCGTTCAAGCTCGAGCTCATCGGGCTGAAGGGTCCAGGCGCCGACAAGACCGAAGGCGCATCGGTCGAGGTGGGCGAGGGCGAACTGACCATCTACGACAACGTCGCCAAGGACGGCGAGGTCGTCTGGAAGGACCTCTGCCGTGGTCCGCACCTGCCGAACACCCGCATGATCGGCAACGGCTGGGACCTCACCCGGATCGCCGCGGCGTACTGGCGAGGATCCGAGAAGAACCCGCAGCTGCAGCGCATCTACGGCACCGCCTGGCCCACCAAGGACGAGCTGCGCGCCTACCAGCAGCGCCTCGAAGAAGCGGCCAAGCGCGACCATCGCCGCCTCGGCAAAGAACTCGACCTGTTCTCCTTCCCCGACGAGATCGGATCCGGCCTGTCGGTCTGGCATCCGCGCGGGGGCATCATCCGCGGCGAGATGGAGCAGCACGCGCGTCGCCGGCACATCGCCGGCGGATACAACTACGTCTACACGCCGCACATCTCCAAGGAGGATCTGTTCCTCACCTCCAACCACCTCGTCACCTATCGCGACGGCATGTTCCCGCCCATCCGGATGGACGAGGAGCGCGACGAGGACGGCCACGTCACCAAGCAGGGCCAGGACTACTACCTGAAGCCCATGAACTGCCCGATGCACATCCTCATCTACAAGGAGCGTGCGCGCAGCTACCGCGACCTGCCGCTGCGGTTCGCCGAGAACGGCACCGTCTACCGCAACGAGCTCTCCGGCGCCCTGCACGGCCTCACCCGCGTGCGCGGCTTCACCCAGGACGACTCGCACCTGTTCGTCACCCCGGAGCAGCTGGAGTCCGAGGTCACCAAGGTCCTCGAGTTCATCCTCTCGATGCTGCGCGACTTCGGACTCAGCGACTTCGAGCTCGAGCTCTCGATGCGTGACGACGAGAAGGACAAGTGGATCGGATCCGACGAGTTCTGGGAGTACTCGACGAATGCGCTGCGCAACGTCGCCCTGGCCTCCGGTCTGAAGCTCACCGAGGTGCCCGGCGAGGCGGCCTTCTACGGCCCGAAGATCGACCTGAAGACCACCGACGCGATCGGCCGCGTGTGGCAGCTGTCCACGGTGCAGGTCGACCCCAACCTGCCGGAGCGCTTCGGACTCGAGTTCACGGACAAGGACGGGCAGAAGAAGCGCCCGATCATGATCCACCGCGCGCTGTTCGGCTCGATCGAGCGGTTCTTCGCGATCCTGCTCGAGCACTACGCGGGCGATTTCCCGCTCTGGCTGTCGCCGGTGCAGGTCGTGGGTATCCCTGTCGCCGAGGCGTTCGCCGACTACCTCGATGACGCCGTCGCGGCCCTGCGCGAGGCGGGCGTGCGCGCCGAGGTCGACCACT
This sequence comes from Microbacterium sp. 10L49, assembly GCF_056395125.1. Taxonomy (NCBI): domain Bacteria; kingdom Bacillati; phylum Actinomycetota; class Actinomycetes; order Micrococcales; family Microbacteriaceae; genus Microbacterium; species Microbacterium sp. 10L49. Next base: position 534,466 of record NZ_JBFTIW010000001.1, on the reverse strand, counting down.
CCGACGAGCGTATGCAGAAGAAGATCCGCAACCACACCACGGGCAAGGTCCCGCTCATCCTCATCGCGGGCGAGCAGGACCGCGCTGCGGGCACGGTGTCGTTCCGGTTCCGAGACGGGACGCAGGAGAACGGCGTGCCGCTCGCAGAGGCCGTCGAGCGCGTGCGTCGAGCGATCGAGAGCCACGCGCTGATCCAGACCGCGGGCGACCTGGCATGAGCGACGTCGGGGACGCGGGCGTCGGGGCGCAGCTGGAAGACGCCGCGCACCTCGCCGGCGTCCCCGACGAGTTCCAGCGCCTCTGGGTCCCGCACCGGATGACGTACATCCAGGCGGGCCCGGAGCCGCTGCGCGAGGAGTGCCCGTTCTGCGAGGCGCCCAAGCACCCCGACGAGGAGCGGCTCATCGTCGCCCGCGGGCATACCGCCTATGTGCTGCTCAATCTGTTCCCGTACAACTCCGGCCACCTGCTCGTCTGCCCGTACCGTCACATCGCGACCTACGACGAGGCGACGGCGGAGGAGGTCGCCGAGATCGGTGCGCTCACGCAGACCGCGATGCGGGTGCTGAAGGCGACATCGCGCTGCGACGGCTTCAACATCGGCATGAACCAGGGCGCGGTCGCCGGCGCCGGCGTGGATGCGCACCTGCATCAGCACGTGGTGCCGCGCTGGAACAGCGACGCCAACTTCTTCCCGATCATCGCGAAGACGAAGGCACTGCCGCAGCTGCTCGGAGACGTGCGCAACACGGTCGCGGCGGCCTGGCCCGTCTGAGGCGGCCGTGCGCCGCGCGAGGGCGTGGGGCGATCAGCGCACCCGGCGGGCTTCGAACTGGAGCGGCGGGTTCGCGTAGAACTCCTGAGCCGGCACGAGCTGCAGCTCGCGCTCGTCCGACTCGAGCGTGAGGCGGAGCAGCTCATACACGCTCGACACGGTGCGCTCGAGCGCGAGCTTCGCATCGCCGGTCTCGACATAGTGCGCGGTGAACAGCGCCGCGGTCACATCGCCGGATCCGTTCGCCTTCATCGGCAGGTGGGGAGTCGCGACCAGCCATGCGCCCTTGTCGTCCACGGCGAGCATCTCGATGGTGTCCTCTTCCCGATCGGGTCGGGCGACGCTCGTCACGAGAACGGTCTTCGGCCCCATGGCGCGCGCCTTGTCGACCGAGGCCAGGGTCGATTCGAGCGTGTCGGGCTCGGTCTCGGTCAGGAAACCCAGCTCGAACTGGTTCGGGGTGATGATGTCGGCCACGGGCACGACCTTTTCCCGCAGCAGCACGGGGATCGCAGGCGCGACGAAGCACCCCGACGCGGCGTTGCCCATGACCGGGTCGCACGCGTACACCGCCTGCGGGTTGGCGGCCTTGACCCGCGCCACGGCATCGATGATGACGTCGCCGATGCCCTCGCCGCCCTGGTAGCCGCTGAGCACCGCGTCGACCTCGCCGAGCACGCCGCGCTCCTCGATGCCGGTGATGACCTCGCGCACGTCGTCGGGGGCGATCAGCGGTCCGCGCCAGGCGCCGTAGCCGGTGTGGTTGGAGAAGTTCACGGTGTAGACGGGGAGCACCTCGACCCCGATGCGCTGCAGCGGGAACACGGCCGCGGAGTTGCCGACATGGCCGTACGCGACGGCGGACTGGATCGAGAGCACCTTCAGCATCCTCCGATCCTCTCATCCGGCGGGAGCGGATCCGGTCACCGACTCCTGAGTGTCAGGGTTCGTGGCAGACAGCGTATTATCTGTCCTATGACAGAACTTGCACCCGAATCGACCACCGGCACCGGTCGCGTCAAGCGCGGCCTTGCGGAGATGCTCAAGGGCGGCGTCATCATGGACGTCGTCACCCCCGAGCAGGCGAAGATCGCGGAGGACGCCGGAGCCGTCGCCGTCATGGCGCTCGAGCGCGTGCCGGCCGACATCCGCGCCCAGGGCGGCGTGTCGCGTATGAGCGACCCGGACATGATCGACGGCATCATCTCCGCCGTCTCGATCCCCGTCATGGCCAAGGCGCGCATCGGCCACTTCGTGGAGGCGCAGGTGCTGCAGGAGCTCGGTGTCGACTACATCGACGAGTCCGAGGTGCTCTCTCCCGCGGACTACGTGAACCACATCGACAAGTGGGGCTTCACCGTGCCCTTCGTCTGCGGTGCGACCAACCTCGGCGAGGCGCTGCGTCGGATCACCGAGGGCGCGGCGATGATCCGCTCCAAGGGTGAGGCGGGCACCGGAGACGTCTCCGAGGCGATGAAGCACATCCGCACGATCCGCGGTGAGATCGCGCGCCTCACCACGCTCTGCAAGGACGAGCTGTACGTGGCGGCCAAGGAGCTGCAGGCCCCGTACGAGCTCGTCGCCGAGGTCGCCGAGAAGGGCGCTCTGCCGGTCGTCATGTTCGTCGCCGGGGGAGTGGCCACTCCCGCGGACGCCGCCATGATGATGCAGCTCGGCGCCGACGGCGTGTTCGTCGGATCCGGCATCTTCAAGTCCGGCGACCCGGCCGCCCGCGCCGCCGCCATCGTGAAGGCGACGGCCGCCTTCGACGACCCCGCCGTGATCGCCCAGGTCTCGCGCGGGCTCGGTGAGGCCATGGTCGGCATCAACGTGTCCGACCTGCCCGCACCGCACCGCCTCGCGGAGCGCGGCTGGTGACGACCGCCGTGCGGATCGGTGTGCTCGCGCTGCAGGGAGACGTGCGCGAGCATGCCGCGATCCTCACCTCGCTCGGGGCGGAGGCGGTTCGCGTCCGCCGCCCCGAGCAGCTGGACGGGCTCGACGGCCTGGTGATCCCGGGCGGTGAGTCGAGCGTGATCGACAAGCTGTCCCGGATCTTCGGCCTGCGCGAGCCGCTGCGGGCGCTCATCGCCGAGGGACTGCCGGTCTACGGCACCTGCGCAGGGCTGATCCTGCTCGCGGATGAGATCGAGGGCGCGATCGATGGCCAGCTGACCTTCGGCGGTCTCGACGTCACGGTCGCGCGCAACGCCTTCGGTGGTCAGGTCGAGTCCTTCGAGACCGAGCTGGAGGTCGAAGGTATCGAAGGGCCGGTGGACGCCACGTTCATCCGGGCGCCGCTCATCACGCGGGTCGGGCCGAAGGCGACGGCGATCGCGGCGCTGCCCGACGGCGGAGTGGTGGCAGTGCAGCAGGGGAACCTGCTGGGCACGAGCTTCCACCCTGAGATGAACGGCGAGGCGCGGCTGCACGCGCGGTTCCTGGAGCTGGTCGCGGCCCGACGGGCTGCTGTCGCAGCGTAGTCTCGCGGCTCTGCGCCCCGCCGTCGGTGCTTCCGACGCGGATCTTCTAGAATGGACGATGCCCTGGCGGGACGAACCGCGGGGCTGATTCGAGCGGGAGAGATATGTCCGGGCATTCCAAGTGGGCCACCACCAAGCACAAGAAGGCCGTCATCGACTCGCGCCGTGCGAAGTCCTGGGCCAAGCTCATCAAGAACATCGAGGTCGCCGCGAAGCTCGGCGGCGCTGATCTCGCGGGCAACCCGACGCTGTTCGACGCCGTGCTCAAGGCGAAGAAGACCTCCGTCCCGAAGGACAACATCGACCGCGCCATCAAGCGCGGTGCCGGCATCGGCGGCGAGTCGGTCGAGTACTCCTCGATCACGTACGAAGGCTATGGCGCGAACGGCGTCGCTCTCATGATCGAATGTCTGACCGACAACAAGAACCGGGCCGCCGCCGAGGTGCGCACAGCGCTCAGCCGCAACGGCGGCACGCTTGCCGATCCCGGATCCGTCGCCTACAACTTCACCCGCAAGGGCGTCATCGTCGTCGACGGCGAGAACACCACCGAGGACGACGTCATGATGGCGGCGCTCGAGGCAGGGGCCGAGGAGATCGAGCCGCACGCGCAGGGCTTCGAGATCATCACCGAGGCATCCGACCTGGTCGCGGTGCGCACCGCGCTGCAGGAGGCGGGCATCGAGTACGAATCGGCGGACGTCGAGTTCGTGCCGAACCTCAAGGTCGAGATCGACGCCGAGGCGGCGCGCAAGATCTTCCGCCTCATCGACGCGCTCGAGGACAGCGACGACGTGCAGAACGTCTACGCGAACTTCGACCTCACGGCCGAGGTGCAGGCCGAGCTCGAGAACGACGAGTAAGCCCGAGGGAACCCTTTCGATGGCCGCGCCGCAGATCGTCCCCTATGATCCGGCGTGGCCATCTCTCGCTTCCGGCTGGAGCGCCCGGATACGCGATGCCTTCACTCGGGCCGGGATCGACATGACAGACCTCGCGCACATCGGCTCGACCGCGGTGCCGGGGCTCGCGGCGAAGCCGTTTCTGGATCTCCAGGCCGTTCTGCCCGCGGTCCCGGACGAGGGCGCGGCGACCGCCGCACTCGCCTCTCTCGGCATCCAAAGGGCGCGAGGCTCCCGGCCTGACTCGCCCGGCGTCGATGCCGACATCCCTCGACCCGGATCCGACCCGCGCCGCCACGAGAAGCTGCTCTACTTCCGGGACCTGGACGACGGCGGTTCTCTGCGCGGACTCATCCTGCACATCCGTCGCGCGGACTCGCCGTTCGCCGACTTCGTGGTCTCGTTCCGCGACTGGCTGCGCGCGGATCCCGAGGGACGGGCGGAGTATGAACGGCTGAAGCGATCCCTCGCCGCGGTTCACGCGGGCGCCGACGATTACGACGACTACACCCGCGCGAAGAGCGCCTTCATGGATCGCGCGCAGGCGGCGATGGGCTGGCCGCGCGCCTCGGCGCCGACCGACTGCGCTGCGCCTAGCCTGGAGGCATGACGGGCGTACGGCGGGTTCTGGGCATCGACCCCGGCCTCACGCGCTGCGGTGTGGGCGTCGTGGACGTCGATGCGAGGCGCCGCGGCACTCTCGTGCACGTGGGCGTGATCCGCACGCCCGTGGATGCGCCGATCGGCGAGCGCCTTGCCGCTGTCGCTGCGGGGATCCGTGCGGTGATCGCCGAACACGGTCCCGACGCGGTCGCGGTGGAACGCGTCTTCGCCCAGCAGAACAGCCACACCGTGATGGGCACCGCACAGGCCAGCGGCGTGGCACTGCTGATCGCCGCCGAGCACGGGCTGCCGGCGGCCACGCACACCCCGAGCGAGGTGAAGGCGGCCGTCACCGGGTACGGCTCCGCCGACAAGAAGCAGGTGCAGGCGATGATCGCCCGGATCCTGAGGCTCGACGCACCCCCGCAGCCGGCCGACGCCGCCGACGCCCTCGCGATCGCGCTCTGCCATGCCTGGCGCGGTGCGGGACTCGGCGGGGGAGCGGATCCGGGATCCGACGCCCTGACCCCGGCGCAGAAGGCCTGGGCCGACGCGGAGCGTGTCGCTCGAACATACATACGAGCACGTGCGTAGACTGCTTTCATGATCTCTTCCCTGCGCGGCATCGTGCTGTCCGCGAGCACGGATTCCGTCGTCGTCGAGGTCGGGGGAGTCGGCTTCTGGGTCGCCGTGCCCGGCGGCGTCGCGCACACCGCCAGGGTCGGGCACGAACTCCGACTGCACACGTCGCTCATCGTCCGGGAGGACGCGCTGTCGCTGTACGGCTTCGCAGACCAGGCCGAGCTCGAGGTGTTCGGTCATCTTCTGTCGGTGACGGGCGTGGGACCGAAGTCCGCGCTCGGGGTGCTCTCGCACCTCTCCGTGGACCAGATCGCGAGCGCGGTCGCCGCTGACGACGACGCGCCCTTCCGCCGGGTCTCCGGCATCGGCCCGAAGACCGCCAAGCTCATCGTGGTGCAGCTCACCGGCAAGCTCCATGCGCCGGTCGCCGCATCCGCCGCCGCGTCCGTCCCCGACGAGATCGGAACGCAGCTGATCGCCGCCCTGATCGGACTGGGATGGTCGGAGCGCATCGCCGCGGACGCCGCGGAACGCAGCGCCGCCGAGGCCAGCGAGACCGAGCGCGGATCCGTCGCGCTGCTTCTCCGCCGCACGCTCGCCACCCTCGGTCCTGCCCAGGGCGGAAGTGCTCGTGGCTGAGTTCCACGACTCCGGCGACGTCGTCGACGAGGCCGAGCTCGCCGTCGAGGGAGCGTTGCGGCCGGCGAGCCTGAGCGAGTTCGTCGGCCAGCACAAGGTGCGCGGACAGATGACTCTGCTTCTCGAGGCCGCGAGGATCCAGGATCGCCCGGCTGATCACATCCTGCTCTCCGGCCCCCCGGGACTCGGCAAGACCACGTTGGCGATGATCGTGGCGCATGAGAGCGGGCGCCCGCTGCGCCTGTCCAGCGGGCCGGCGATCCAGCACGCGGGTGACCTCGCCGCGCTGCTGTCGAGCCTCACGCCCGGCGAAGTGCTGTTCATCGACGAGATCCATCGGATGGCACGGTCCGCCGAGGAGATGCTGTACCTCGCGATGGAGGACTTCCGGATCGACATCATGGTCGGCAAGGGTGCCGGGGCGACGAGCATCCCGCTCGATCTCGCCCCGTTCACGCTCGTCGGCGCCACCACGCGTTCGGGTCTGCTGCCGAACCCGCTGCGCGACCGCTTCGGCTTCACGGCCCACCTGGAGTACTACGAGGCGGAGGAGCTCGAACGGGTCGTGGAGCGCTCCTCGAACGTCCTCGGCGTGGAGGTGCCCCCGATCGCGCGTGCCGAGATCGGACGGCGCTCCCGGGGCACTCCCCGCATTGCGAACCGACTGCTCCGGCGCGTGCGGGACTACGCCCTCGTGCACGGTGGCGGATCCTCGGCCTCCGTCGATGACGTGCGGGCGGCGCTGGAGCTCTACGACGTGGACCGGATCGGCCTCGATCGCCTGGACCGCGCCGTGCTGGATGCGATCGTGCGCCGCTTCCGCGGGGGACCCGTAGGGCTCAGCACACTCGCCGTCTCGGTCGGAGAGGAAGCGGACACCATCGAGAGCGTTGTGGAGCCGTATCTGGTCCGGATCGGATTCCTCGGCCGCACTCCCCGCGGGCGCATCGCCATGCCGGAGGCGTACGCCCATCTCGGCATCGCGCACCCCGAGGGGGCCGCGTTGTTCGATGACCTATAATCGCTGGAGACTTTCACCTTCCCCACCCCTTCCGCGCCCCACCGCCGGCGCGCGCCTCGAAAGGCTCCTCCTCGCATGAATCTCGCGACGTTCTTCTCGCAGTACGGCCTGTTCTTCGTCCTGGCCATCCTGCTCGTCTTCATGGTCCTCTCGACCCGCAAGCGCAACAAGCGAATGAAGGAGGAGCAGGAGAAGAAGGCCACGCAGACCGTCCCCGGAGCCAAGGTGCTGCTGCAGGGCGGACTCTACGGCACGATCGTCGAGTTCGACCCGGAGAACCTGGACCGTCCCGCGAAGGTGGAGATCGCGCCCGGCGTGGTCATCGAGGTGCACTCGCAGGCGATCCTGCGGGTCGTGGACGAGGAGCAGAACGCTCCGGTCGCCGATGAGGCGCACACGCCGCTCGACGAGCAGACGACTCTCGACGCGCAGACCCCGCTGGACGAGCGCGCCAAGGACATCCGCATCGAGTCGGCCGAGGAGACCAAGGCGCGCCTGGAGCGCGACGCCGACGACAAGAACTGACGCGGTCCGCGCGCGCCGCTCGACCGTCCCTCCGGACAGACCGTCCCCCTCAGAAAGCGAAGAACCTTCGTGGCATCGTCTTCTCCCGTCAAGCACGCCTGGCGGGTTCTGCTCGGCCTGCTCATCGCCATCGGCGTGCTCTTCGGCCTGAACGCCCTGGGCGTGTACGGCTTCGGCAAGAGCTCCTGGTCGCCGCAACTCGCACTGGACCTGCAGGGTGGCACGCAGATCATCCTCAGCGCGCAGACGGCGGACGGCAAGGATCCCAACGCCGAGCAGCTCGATCAGGCGGCGCAGATCATCCGCCAGCGCGTGGACGCCTCGGGTGTCGGCGAGTCGGACATCACCACGGAGGGCGGCCGCAACATCGTCGTCCAGATCGCCGGCAAGGCGGACGAGGCGACGCGCAACCGCATTCAGGCCAGCGCGAAGATGGAGTTGCGTGCCGTGCTGGCGGCCACGGCGCCGTCCACGTCCTTCGTCGGCGACGACGGCAAGTCGACGCCGTATCCGACCCCCGCGCCGGATCTCGCCTCCACGCCGTCGCCGTCACCGACCGACGGCAGCGACATGTCGTGGGTGACGCCGAAGCTGCAGGCCGAGTTCCTCGCATACGACTGCAAGACCAAGCGCGATGCGGCGAAGCAGCCCACCGACCAGCCGCTGATCGCCTGCGATAGCAGCGGCCAGGCCAAGTACCTGCTCGGTCCGGTGGAACTGGACGGCACGTCGATCAAGGACGCCGTCGCCGGCCTGAACCAGCAGAATGCCCAGTGGGAGGTCAACCTCACCTTCGACGGCAAGGGCACCGACGCGTTCGGCAAGGTCAGCCAGCGCCTCTACGCGTTCACGCAGCAGAACCAGACGCCGCGCAATCAGTTCGCGTTCGTGCTGGACGGATCCGTCATCTCCGCGCCGTCCATGAACGGCGTGATCCTCGACGGGCGTCCCTCGATCAGCGGCTCGTTCACCCAGGAGACGGCGAAGAGCCTCGCCGACCAGCTCAAGTTCGGTGCGCTGCCGCTGAGCTTCACGGTGCAGAGCTCCGACACCATCTCCGCGACGCTCGGATCCCAGCAGCTGCAGATCGGCCTCATCGCGGGCCTGATCGGTCTCGGCCTCGTCGCGATCTACTCGCTGCTCAGCTACCGGGCCCTCGGTTTCGTGATCATCGCGTCGATCGCCGTGATGGCCGTCATCACCTACGTGCTGATCTGCATCCTGGGCTGGCGGATGGGCTTCCGCCTCTCGCTCGCCGGCGTCGCCGGTCTGATCGTCTCGATCGGATTCACGGCCGACTCCTTCATCGTCTACTTCGAACGAATAAGGGATGAGCTGCGCGACGGCAAGTCCATCACCGGTGCGGTGGAGGACGGCTGGAGTCGCGCCAAGCGCACGATCTACATCTCGAAGTCGATCAACATCCTCGCCGCCGTGGTGCTGTACATCCTCGCCGACGCAACGGTGAAGGGCTTCGCGTTCACGCTGGGTCTGACCACCCTCATCGACGTGCTGATCTTCGTGGTGTTCACGCACCCGGTGATGCAGATCCTCGCCCGCACGCGCTTCTTCGGCAACGGCCACCCGCTCTCGGGCATGGACCCGGAGGCGCTCGGCGCCGTCTACCGCGGACGCACCGAGTACCGCGCCGTCGCCACCGGCTCTCAGGGCAAGGCGGCTCGCGCCGGCCGCTCCCGTGGCGAGGCGGAGCGTCGTCAGACCATCGCCGAACGAAAGCGCGCGGAGGCTCTTGCCGAAGCGTCCCAGGGCGCGAGCCGGAACGGGGAGAACGACTGATGCGCTCCATGAACGAGTTCGGAAACGACCTCTACTCCGGCAAGACCTCGTTCCCGTTCGTCGGGAAGCGGCGGCTCTGGTTCATCATCGCGATCCTGCTCGTCGTGGGCTCCGCGCTGGTGCCGCTGTTCCGTCCGGTGCAGTTCTCGATCGAGTTCACCGGTGGATCCCAGTTCACGGTCGAAGCCCCCGCGAACCGCAACCAGGACATCGCGACGACCGCGGTGCGCTCGGTGCTGCCGAATGTCACCACGAAGGTGACCACCGTCAACAACCGCGACATCCGGGTGCAGACCGCCCAGCTCAAGAGCGAGCAGGAGAGCCACGACGTGGCGGCCGCCCTCGCGAAGGCGTACGGCGTCGCCGAGGACAAGGTGAACACCTCGTTCATCGGCCCGAGCTGGGGCGAAGGCGTGACACGCCAGTCGCTCTGGGGCCTTGCGATCTTCCTCGCGCTGACGTTCCTGATCCTCGCGATCTACTTCCGCACCTGGAAGATGTCGGCGGCGTCCATCCTCGGTCTGCTCGACGTGCTGATCATCACGGTCGGGGTGTACGCGCTGGCCGGGTTCGAGATCTCCCCGGCGGCCGTGATCGGCTTCCTCACGATCCTCGCCTACTCGCTGTACGACACCACGGTCGTGTTCGACAAGATCCGCGAGAACACGACCGAGGAGGGCGCCAAGTCCTCCCGCACGTTCGGCGAGGCCGTGAACCTCGCCGTGAACCAGACGCTCGTCAGATCGATCAACACGGCCGTCATCGCGGCCTTGCCGGTCGGCGCGATCCTGTTCATCGGGGCGTTCTGGCTCGGCGCGCAGACCCTCACCGACATCTCGCTGTCGATCTTCGTCGGCATCATCGTCGCCGCCTACTCGACGCTGTTCGTCGCGGCACCGTTGTACTCGCTGTTCCGGGAGAACGAGCCGGCGATCCGTGAGCACGACAAGCGCGTGCTCGCGGCGCGGGAGCGCGCCACGGCCACCGCGGTGGAGGTCTGAGCCTCGATGCGTCCGGCCGTCCCCGGCGCTTGTAGGATGATCTGCCTGGAGGTCGGATGAGCGAGGTCGGCACGACGCCTGGGGCGTCGGCGCAGGGGTCGAGTCTGCGCAGGCTCGTCCCGCGCATCTTCTCGCGCGCGCCCCGGATCAACGACCTCGACAACCTCATCCGCACGGTGCGGCAGAACCACCCGCGCGGCGATCTCGCGATCATCGAACGCGCCTACGCGGTCGCGGCGGAGAAGCACCAGGGGCAGAAGCGACAAAGCGGCGAGCCGTACATCACGCACCCGCTCGCGGTGGCGCAGATCCTCGCGGATCTCGGGCTCGGCCCGCGAGCGATCGCGGCCGCCCTGCTGCACGACACGGTCGAGGACACCGGCTACGCGCTCACCGAGTTGACCGCGACCTTCGGCGACGAGGTCGCCATGCTGGTCGACGGCGTCACCAAGCTCGACAAGGTGAAGTACGGCGACAGCGCGCAGGCCGAGACGGTTCGCAAGATGATCGTCGCGATGTCGAAGGACATCCGGGTGCTCATCATCAAGCTCGCTGACCGCCTGCACAACGCCCGCACCTGGGGTTTCGTGCCGCCGGAGAAGGCGGCGAAGAAGGCCACCGAGACCCTCGAGATCTATGCCCCGCTCGCGCATCGGCTCGGAATCCAGGCGATCAAGTCCGAGCTCGAGGACCTGTCCTTCGCGGTGCTGCATCCGAAGATCTACGCCGAGATCGACAGCCTCATCAAACAGCGCACGCCGCAGCGCGAGAAGTACATCCACGAAGTGGTCGACGCGGTCGAGAGCGACCTGCGTGACCTGCGAGTGCGCGGGAAGGTCGCCGGGCGGCCCAAGCAGCTCTACTCGGTGTACCAGAAGATGGTCGTGCGGGGCCGCGAGTTCGACGACATCTACGACCTGATCGGCATCAGGGTCCTGGTCGGCACGGTGCGCGACTGCTACGCGGTGCTGGGCGCGATCCACGCCCGATGGACCCCGCTGCCCGGCCGGTTCAAGGACTACATCGCCACCCCGAAGTTCAACCTGTACCAGTCGCTGCACACCACGGTGATCGGCCCCGGCGGCCGCACGGTGGAGATCCAGATCCGCACGCACGAGATGCATCAGCAGGCCGAGTTCGGCGTGGCCGCGCACTGGATGTACAAGGAGCGGATGAACGGCACGGGCAAGGGCACCGCCGACGCGGACATGACCTGGCTCGCGCACATCTCGGACTGGCAGGCCGAGACCGCCGACCCCAGCGAGTTCCTCGACTCGCTGCGCTTCGAGATCGGCGCGAAGGAGGTCTACGTCTTCACGCCGAAGGGCCGCGTGATCGGGCTTCCCTCCGGTGCGACGCCAGTGGACTTCGCCTACGCGGTGCACACCGAGATCGGCCACCGCACGATGGGCGCCAAGGTCAACGGCCGGCTCGTGCCGCTGGAGACCGCGCTGAACAGCGGTGACGTGGTCGAGGTGTTCACCTCGAAGAACCCCGACGCCGGACCCAGCCAGGACTGGCTGACGTTCGTGAAGAGCACGCGCGCGCGCAACAAGATCCGCGGCTGGTTCACGAAGGAGCGCCGCGAGGAGGCGATCGAGCAGGGCAAGGAGGCCATCGCCCGTGCGATGCGCCGGCAGAACCTGCCCCTGCAGCGGCTGATGAGCCAGGAGTCGTTCACCGAGGTCGCGCACCAGCTGCGCTATGAGGACGTCTCGGCGCTGTACGCCGCGGTCGGTGAGGGGCACGTGTCCACCCAGTCCGTGCTGGAGAAGGTCACCGCGCTCATCTCCACGACCGAGGACACCTCGACCGGCGCGATCGACATCCCCGCCCAGGGACGCAGCCGCATTCCGCGCGAGGGCGACTCCGGGGTGCTGGTGCGCGGCGCGGCCGACATCCTGGTGAAGCTCGCAAAGTGCTGCACCCCGGTGCCGGGGGACGAGATCGTCGGTTTCGTCACGCGGGGGAGCGGCGTGTCCGTGCACCGCTCCGACTGCGTGAACGTCAAGGCACTGTCGGTCGAGAAGGACCGGATGGTGGACGTCGAATGGGCGCCGACCACGCGCAGCGTGTTCCTGGTGCAGATCCAGGTGGAGGCGCTGGACCGTTCCGGTCTGCTGTCCGACGTCACCAGGGTGCTCAGCGAGCACCACGTGAACATCCTCTCCGCCACCGTTCAGACGACCAACGATCGCCTGGCGCTCAGCCGCTTCGTCTTCGAGATGGGCGACACGGTGCACCTCGACCGCGTGCTCAACGCGGTGCGCCGGATCGACGCCGTCTACGACGTCTACCGCGTCACCTCGTCCTGAGCGAGGTCTTCGCGCCCCGAGGCGCGGTCGTCTCGCTCAGCAGGACGGCGGTTCTGCTCCGTAAGCGGAGAGGAACCGTGCGACGCGGTGATAGCCGGGGCCGTGGTGCAGCCGTGCCAGGCGGACAGCGGTGCGGGCGACGAGCGACGGATCCGCGAGAACCAGCAGTCGGGCCCAGTCATGCCGCTCCGGCACCGTCACGGGCCAGCGCAGCAGGTCGATGAGTGTGCGCTCCGGGGTCGTCACCGCGTGGCCGCCGAGGTGCTGCACGTCCGAAGGGTCCAGCACCGGATCATGCACGATGATCCGTCGCGTCGTGGGGGCGCGCAGCCGGCGGCCGGTCGCGCTCTGCAACTCGTGCGGATCCGGTGGGGAATCCCCAGCGCCATGGATCCACGCTGCGGTCATGCCGGCGAACGCGGCACCGTGCAGCCCCGCGACGAGGGAGGCCAGTGAAGCGGCCCGGAGAGCGGCCGTCTCGACGAGGTCCGCCGGAGCGTATGCCTCGCCGAGCTCGACCACATCCCCATCCAGGCGCGCTGCCGCGAGTTCGGGCAGGGAGAGCCGATCTCCGGGGAGGTGCAGGAACGCGCCGCGCATGCCTCCAGTGTGCGGTACACGACACAGGGCGGGGATCCGGAGAACCCCGCCCTGTGGACAACTCCCGCGAATGCGGGGTGCGTGTCGTCGTTCAGCCCCCGAGAGCGTTCAGCCAGGCGCGTCGGGCCTCGAGAGCCTCGGTCGCCTCCTTGAGCGCCTTGGCGTTGCCGGACTGCTCCGCGGCGTCGCGCTCGGCCTCGAGCTTGGCGATGGCCTGCTGGAGCTGATCGCTCATCGCGCCGGCGCGGGCCTTCGTCTCGGGGTTGTTGCGCTTCCAATCGACGTCCTCACGCGACTTCAACTCCTGCTCGATGACGCGGAGGCGATCGTCCAGGGCACGCTCCTTCTCGCGCGGGAAGATCCGTCCGACCTCATCCCACTGGCGCTGGATGCGGGTCAGCATGGCTCGCGCCTTGGCGAGGTTCGGCTCGTCAGCGACGGCCTTGGCCTCTTCGAGCAGCGCGGTGCGCGCCTCGATACGGGGAGCGGACTCCGCCTCGGTCGCTGCCGCCTGCTCGGCGCGCGCTGAGTAGAGCGCGTCACCCGCGGCCTTGAACCGCGCCCACAGCGCGTCGTCGGCCTTGCGCCCCGCACGACCGGCGGCCTTCCACTCGTCGAGAAGACTGCGGTAGGCGGGAATCCCGTCCACGCCCTTGGGCGCCAGGGCCTCGGCGCGCTCGACCAGGCGCGACTTGCGGTCGCGCGCGGTCTTGTGGGTCTCGTCGAGCTCGGCGTAGAAGGCCCGGCGCTGACGGTCAACCGTCGCGCGAGCATCGCGGAATCGCTTCCAGAGCTGATTCGCCGCACCCTTCGGGAGGCGCGGGCCGTTCTGCTGGTGGCTCTGCCACGCGTCGAACAGCGCGCCCATCTCCTCGGTGACCTTCTTCCACTGGACGGAGGAGAGGTCCTGCGCGGCGATCGCCTCGGAACGCTCCACGAGAGCGGTGCGCTCGGCGATGGCCGCGTCGACGGCGGCCTTGGTCTCGGCCGCCTCTGCCGCAGAGGCGTCGGCGAGGGATCCGGTCAGCGCGTCGAGGCGGGCACGGAGGTTCGCGAGGTCGCCGACCGCAGCTGCGTCGGTGACCTCGGTGACGAGGTGCTGCGCCTGCTTGGCGAGATCCGTGGCGCCGGACCCGCCGGCCTGCACCCGCTGCTCCAGGGTGTTCACCTTGAAGGCCAGATCCTCGAACTTGCGCACGAAGTAGGCGAGCGCCTCGGCCGGGGTCCCGTCGGGGTACTGCCCGACCTCGCGCCACTCATCGCCTTCGCGAACGGACACCGTCCCGTCCTCGGTGACGCGACCCCATTCGGCCGCGTCGCTGGTGCTCACCGGTGCCGGGACGACGGGCGCCACCGGCACGGCGGGGCGGATCGCCGAGGCGGGGGGCCGGGGCATGGCCGGAGGCCGGGGCATCGCCGGCGGACGCGGAGCCGGGACCGAGGGGCGCGCTTCGACGGCAGGGGCCGGAGCGGAAGCTTCCTCACCGGTCTGCTCGGCAGGCGCGGACTCCTCGACAGGCCTGGCGTCCTCGACCGGTGCAGCAGTTTCGGCGTCGGCGCTCTCGACGGGTGCCGCGGCGACCTCGGGCGATTCCGCGGTCGGGGCCTCGGCTGCGTCGGCGACGGGCGTCGTGGCGTTCTCGGCGTCGGTCTGCGAGGTCTGCTCGGCGGACGTCGGGTTTTCGGGGGTGTGCTCTTCGGTGGACACGGTGAACTCCTTGCGCGGCATGCCGCGGGAGGCGGAAAGGACAGGGCCAGCCTAGTACGCCGGGGCGGGGCGCGAGAGGGCTGCCGCTCAGCCGGCCGGGGTCTCCGTCGCCGTCGGGGCAGGCGCGGGAACGGAGCTCGGAGCCGCCGTCGGGCTGACCGTCGGAGAGGGGGACGGGGCGGGCGCGGTCGCCTCCGCATGCACGACCTGGCTCACGATCGCGCCGATCACGATGACGGCTCCCACGACCACGGCGACGGTGTTGTCACGCACTCTGCGCCGGACGCTCGCGGCGTGCAGGCCCTGGCGTGCGGCGTGCAGGCGCGCGCGCTCCTGCTGCGTGCGAGCGCGCTGATCGCGGGCGTTCGTCGGGCGGCGAGCGGCCATGGATCCTCCCTGGATGTCGAGGACCGAGCTTATATCGCGTGCGCCTCGGCGCGCCGTGCGACGCGAGACTTCGCAGGGGTGCCGCGCGTCCCCGTGTCGGTGCACGACGTTAGCCTTGACCGCATGACTCCTGCAGCACCGCTGATGAGCGGCCAGACGCCGCTCGCCGTGCGGATGCGTCCGATCTCGCTCGACGAGGTCGCCGGGCAGCAGCACCTGCTGCGGCCGGGTTCGCCGATCGTGGCGCTCGCGGATCCCGCGGCGAAGACCGCGTCGGGCGTCTCGATGATCCTGTGGGGCCCGCCCGGCACGGGCAAGACCACCCTCGCGCAGGCCATCGCGCGCTCGTCAGGGCGGCGCTTCGTGGAGCTGTCGGCGATCACAGCGGGGGTGAAGGACGTGCGCGAGGTCATGCAAGAGGCGCTCAACCAGCGCGACCTCTACGGCCAGTCGACCATCCTGTTCCTCGACGAGATCCACCGCTTCACGAAGGCGCAGCAGGACGCCCTGCTGCCGGGCGTGGAGAACGGCTGGGTCATCCTCATCGCGGCGACCACGGAGAACCCGTCGTTCTCGGTGATCTCCCCGCTGCTGTCGCGATCGCTGCTGCTCACGCTGCAGCCCCTCACCGATGAGGACATCGGCCTTCTGATCGACCGGGCCGTGTCCGATCCGCGTGGGCTGAGCGGGCGCGCGGCGCTGGACGACTCCGCGCGGGCCGCCCTGATCCGGCTCGCTTCGGGCGACGCGCGGCGGGCGCTCACCGGACTCGAGGCTGCGGCGGCCGTCGCGGCATCGCCGGATCGCCTCACCGAGGACGAGACGCCGACCGTCACCGACGACGACGTCGCGCAGGCTGTGGATCGCGCGCTGCTTCGGTACGACCGCCAGGGCGACGAGCACTACGACGTCATCAGCGCGTTCATCAAGTCGATCCGAGGATCCGACGTCGATGCCGCCGTGCACTATCTCGCCCGGATGATCGAGGCGGGCGAGGACCCGCGCTTCATCGCGCGGCGTCTGGTCATCTCGGCGTCGGAGGACATCGGCCTCGCGGACCCGCAAGCGCTCGTGATCGCCGCGGCGGCGGCCGATGCCGTCGCCTTCATCGGCATGCCGGAGGGCAGGATCCCGCTCGCCGAGGCGACGATCTACCTCGCGACCACGGCGAAGTCGAACGCCGCGTACCTGGCCATCGACGCGGCGATCGCGGATATCCGTGCGGGTGGGTTCGGGCGAGTACCCGTGCATCTGCGCGACGCGCACTATCCGGGCGCCAAGCGCCTGGGACACGGCAAGGGCTACCGCTATCCGCATGACAGCGACGCCGGCATCGTGCCGCAGCAGTATCTCCCTGACGAGCTGCAGGGGCGCCGCTACTATCAGCCCAAGGCGCTCGGCGGAGAGCGCGAGGTGCAGGCGCGGCTCGAGCGCATCAGGAGGATCCTGGGGGAGGCGTAGGCGGGGCGTGGCACAAGTCGTCGCACTCAGAGCCACTGCGACAGGCGCTCAGGCCTGATCTGATAGCATGGATCGGCTCGAAACCGTGTTTTCGGGCATCTCTCCACTCCTGCACCACCCTCTCGTCCGCCCCGGCGTGCGCTCGTGAGGGGCGGAATCGAGACGATACGTCCGCGAGCCGTGATCGACACGGCCGCGTATCGAAAGGAACACTTCGTGGTCACGAAGTCCCAGGACCGCCGCAAGGTCCGCCTGTCCCGTGCACTCGGCATCGCCCTCACCCCGAAGGCGGCCAAGTACCTCGAGAAGCGTCCCTACGCTCCCGGTGAGCACGGCCGCACCAAGCGCAAGCAGGACAGCGACTACGCCGTCCGTCTGCGCGAGAAGCAGCGTCTCCGCGAGCAGTACGGCATCCGCGAGAAGCAGCTGGTCATCCAGTTCAACGAGGCCCGTCGCAAGGACGGCCTGACGGGTGAGAACCTCGTCGAGCAGCTCGAGATGCGTCTGGACGCACTCGTGGTCCGCGCCGGTTTCGCGCGCACCACCGCGCAGGCGCGTCAGCTCGTCGTGCACCGTCACATCCTCGTCGACGGCCAGCTCGTCGACCGCCCGTCCTTCCGCGTGAAGCCGGGTCAGCTCATCCACGTCAAGCCCAAGAGCGAGGGCCTCGAGCCCTTCCAGGTGGCGGCCGCCGGCGGTCACGCCGACGTCCTGCCCCCGGTTCCGGGCTACCTCGAGGTCGAGCTCGACAAGCTGGAGGCCCGTCTGGTCCGTCGTCCCAAGCGCGCCGAGGTCCCCGTGACCTGTGACGTGCAGCTGGTCGTCGAGTACTACGCGGCTCGCTGATCCGCAGCGACTCTGCTCTCGGAGTTCAGCGAACTCTGCGAACACGCCGAGGAGGCGTCGGGGGTATCCCCGGCGCCTCCTTCGCGTTTGCGCATACGATGGAGAGCGTTGTGACGAGCGGGCCCGAACCGGAGGTGGTGACATGAAGACCCTGCTGTGGTTCCTCATCGGCGTGATCGGCGGCTTCGTCGCCGCGCACTTCATGAACAAGGATCCGCGAGGACACGACGTGCTGGCGGCCGTCGACGACCGGATCAACGAGTTCACCGGGATCCTCGCCGGCGCTTTCCACGCCGAGGAGGCGCGCCTCACTCAGGACGGCGCCGCGGACTGACGCGGATCGCTCCCTCTCCCGAAACCTGCGCTCCGGCGCGCCCTGACAGCAAGGACCCCTCGACGAGCATGAAGACCGCGGAGATCGCGCAGCGCTACCTGAGCTACTTCGAGAAGAACGATCACCTGATCGTCCCCTCGGCGTCACTGGTCAGCGACGACCCCTCGCTGCTGTTCACCGTGGCCGGCATGGTGCCGATGATCCCCTACCTCACCGGCGTGGTCCCCGCACCGCACCCGCGCATCGCCGACCTGCAGAAGTGCATCCGCACCAACGACATCGAAGAGGTCGGCCGCACGGCCCGGCACGGCACCTTCTTCCAGATGCTCGGCAACTGGTCGTTCGGCGACTACTTCAAGGAAGGCGCGATCCGGTACGCCTGGGAGCTGCTGACCGGCTCCGAGAGCGACGGCGGCCTGGGCTTCGATGAGAAGGACCTCTGGGTCACGGTCTTCGAGACGGACGACGAGGCCGAGGCGATCTGGCGCGACGTCATCGGCCTGAAGCCGGAGCGCATCCAGCGCCTCGGCCGTGCGGACAACTACTGGAACACGGGTCAGCCCGGCCCCGGCGGCCCCGACAGCGAGATCTTCTTCGACCGCGGACCGGCGTACGGCCAGGACGGGGGACCGGCCGCAGACGACAACCGGTTCCTGGAGATCTGGAACCTCGTGTTCATGCAGGACTTCATCGAGAACATCCGCGGCAAGACCGAGTTCGACATCGTGGGCGAGCTGCCCATGAAGAACATCGACACCGGCATGGGGCTCGAGCGCGTCGCCTTCCTCAAGCAGGGCGTCGAGAACATGTACGAGACCGACCAGGTGCGCCCCGTGCTGGACCGCGCCGTCGAGCTCTCCGGCCGCCGCTACGGCGCCGATCACGCCGACGACGTCCGCTTCCGCGTCGTCGCCGACCACGTGCGCTCCGCGCTCATGCTGCTCTCCGACGGCGTGCGACCGTCGAACGAGGGCCGCGGCTACATCCTCCGCCGGCTCATGCGCCGCACGGTCCGCTCCATGCGTCTGCTCGGCGTCGACGAGCCGGTGTTCCCCGAGCTGTTCGCGGTGTCCAAGGACGCCATGAAGAGCGCCTACCCGATCCTCGAGCAGGACTGGGCGCAGCTCTCGGCCGCCGCGGACGCGGAGGAGGAGACGTTCCGCCGCACGCTGGACGCCGGATCCACGATCCTCGACCTCGCCCTCGCCGACACGAAGAAGGCCGGATCCGAGACGCTGAAGGGCTCCGAGGCGTTCCTGCTGCACGACACCTACGGCTTCCCGATCGACCTCACTCTCGAGATCGCCGAGGAAGCGGGCCTGAACGTCGACCGCGCCGCGTTCGACTCGCTCATGCAGGAGCAGCGCTCCCGCGCCAAGGCCGACGCACGCAATCGCAAGCGGCAGATCGCCGACGTGTCCGTCTACGGCGACCTGCGCGCGAAGGGTGAGACCGCGTTCCTCGGCTATGACGAGCTCGAGACCAGCTCGAGCGTGCTCGGCATCCTCGTCGACGGCCAGCCCGTGCGCAGCGCCGCAGAGGGCCAAGTGGCCGAGGTCGTCCTCGCCGAGACCACGCTGTACGCCGAGTCGGGCGGCCAGGTCGCCGACAAGGGCGTCATCACCGGGCCCGGCTACGCACTCGAGGTGCTGGACGTCCAGCGTCCCGTTCCGGGGCTGATCAGCCACACCGTCGAGGTGACCACGGGCGTGGTGTCCGTCGATGCGCCCGCGACGACGAGCGTGGATGCCGCCAACCGCCGAGCCGCCCGTCAGGCGCACTCCGCCACGCACCTCGTGCATGCGGCCCTGCGCGACACCCTCGGCAAGACCGCCACTCAGGCCGGATCCCTGAACCGCGCCGGCTACCTGCGGTTCGACTTCTCCTGGGGACAGGCGCTCTCCGCAGACACCAAGACCGAGATCGAGGAGATCGCGAACCGCGCCGTGCAGGACGGGCTCGAGGTCACCACGCGGATCATGTCCCTGGACGACGCCAAGGCCGCCGGCGCGATGGCCCTGTTCGGCGAGAAGTACGGCTCGACCGTGCGCATGGTGGATATCGGCGGCCCCTGGTCGCGGGAGCTGTGCGCCGGCACGCACGTGTCCTCGAGCGCTGAGATCGGACTCATCAATCTCGTCGGCGAGTCGTCGGTCGGCGCATCGAACCGCCGTGTGGAGGCTCTCGTCGGCGCGGACGCGTTCCGCGAGTTCGCCGCCGAGCGCGCCCTCGTGTCACAGCTCACCTCTGCGCTGAAGACGCCGCGCGACCAGCTCACCGAGCGCGTGACGGATCTGGCCGCGCAGCTGAAGGCGGCGGAGAAGCGGATCGCGCAGTTCGAGGCCGCAGAACGTGCCGGCCGGGTCCCGGCGATCGCGCAGACCGCCACATCCCTCGGCTCGCTGCAGTTCGTCGCGCACGATCTCGGCGAGGTCGGCGGCGCGGACGAGGTGCGCGAGATCGCCACCGGCGTGCGAGACACGTTCGGATCCGCAGCCGCGGTCGTGGCGATCTCGGGCGTGGCGAACGGCCGGCCCATGGTGGTCATCGCGGCCAACGACGCCGCCCGCGCCCAGGGCGCGAAGGCCGGTGCCCTCGCGAAGATCGCGGCCGGCGTGCTCGGCGGCGGAGGCGGCGGCCGCGACGACGTCGCACAGGGCGGCGGATCCGATGCGGCGGCACTGCCGGCGGCGTTCTCCGCGATCGAGCAGGAGCTGCGTCGCGCGTGACCGGGTTCCGACGGGGCGTACGGCTCGGCATCGATGTGGGCCGCGCCAGGATCGGCGTGGCCCGGTGCGATCCTGACGGCATGCTCGCCGTGCCCGTGGAGACCGTGCCCCGCGGCGACGGGGCGGTTGGCCGGATCGCGGAACTCGCCGCCGAATACGAACCGCTCGAGTTCGTCGTGGGCCTGCCGATCAACCTCCGCGGTGAGGACACCGCCTCGACCGCCGACGCCCGCGAGTTCGCCGAGTCCCTCGGCCGTGCCAGCGGGATCGCCGTCCGGCTGATCGACGAGCGCCTGAGCACGGTCACTGCGCACCAGGCGCTGCGCGCCTCGGGACGCACGCAGCGCAACTCGCGCGGCGTGGTCGACCAGGCCGCCGCCGTCGTGCTGCTGCAGCACGCGATCGACATCGAGAAGAACACCGGCAACCCAGCCGGTTCCCCGCTGATCCTCGACGAGGAGAACCCCTGACATGTCCGACCGATCGCCATCGGCCGCCACGCCGGAGAACGACCCCGTCTCGCACGACCTGTTCGGCGCACTGCCGGATCCGCAGGTGCAGACCCCGCGCCCGGCCGAACAGCCTGCGGTTCCCGGTTCCCGTCGTGCGGCCCGCGCGGCCGCGTCCTCCCCGTCCACGCCGGCAGCCTCCGACGAGGGCACCGGGACCCCCGCGGAACGGCACGACGAGACCCATTCGACGCTCGAGGCGCTGTTCCGCCATGAGGCCGAGCCGCCCGTCGCGCCGAAGCGGAAGAAGCGGCGCGGCTGTTTGGTGGCCCTGCTCGTGGTGTTCGTGCTGGTCGCCGGCGCCGCAGGCGGTGGGCTCTGGGTCTGGAACGCCTACGGCGACAAGATCAGCGAGGTCATGGGCTGGGGCCCGTCGAAGGACTATGAAGCGGGTCAGGCCACCGGCAATGCGCTCGTCACCATCAACAAGGGCGACGGCGGGCACCAGGTGTCCGAGGCGCTCTACCGGGCCGGCGTCACGAAGACCTCCGACGTGTTCTACACCATGATGGTGAAGGAGAACATCGTCAACACGTTCTATCCGGGCGTCTACAAGCTGCAGCAGAAGATGACCGCCGCCGCCGCGCTCAAGGCGCTCAACGACCCGAAGAACAAGATGCAGAACTCCGCGGTGATCCCCGAGGGATACACCGTCGCCGAGACCGTGGAACGGATCTCGAAGAGCGTGGATGTGCCGCTGGCAGATCTCCAGGCGGCCGTGCAGAGTCCGGCTGACTACGGGGTGAACGCCCCGTCGCTGGAGGGCTGGCTCTTCCCCGCTCTCTACGAGTTCGGCCCCGGAGCAACCGCGAAGGACATCGTCGCCACGATGGTGAAGCGCACCAGGGACTCGCTCGCCTCCGCGGCCGTCCCCGCGAGCGACGAGCAGCGCGTGCTCACGATCGCGTCGATCATCCAGCGCGAGGCTCGTGCCGAGGCGGACTTCTACAAGGTCTCGCGGGTGATCCAGAACCGCCTGGATCAGGGCATGAAGCTGCAGATGGACTCCACCGCGCAGTACGGCTACGGCGAACTGCACAGCGGCTCGGCCAGCACCTCCGACGAGGCGCAGACCGATGACAACCCGTGGAACACGTATGTGATCGACGGGCTGCCGAAGACCCCCATCGCCAATCCGGGCGACAAGGCGATCGACGCCGCCATGCACCCCGCGGACGGACCCTGGCTGTACTTCGTCACCGTCAACCTGGACACGGGCGAGACGGTGTTCTCGACGACCTACGCCGAGCACGAGGCCGCGGTCAAGCAGTGGCAGGACTGGTGCAAGGCCAACCCCGACTCCGGATGCTGACGTGACCTCTCCGTCACGGCTGGCCGTCTGGGGGGATCCGATCGACCACAGCCGCTCTCCCGATCTGCACAACGCCGCCTACCGGTTGCTCGGACTGGATTGGGAGTACGGCCGTCGCCAAGTGGATGAGGCGGGCTTCGACGAGGCCCTGGACTCCCTCGACGCGACCTGGCGCGGACTCTCACTGACGATGCCGCTGAAGGAGCGGGCCCATGCACGCGCCCACGCCCTCGACGACGACGCCCGCCTCACCGGCGCCGTGAACACGCTGCTGCTGGGCGAGGAGATCCACGGCTTCAACACCGACGTCGGCGGGCTCACCTCCGCGCTCCTGGCGGCAGGTCTCGCGCAGGTGCGCACCGCGCGCGTGCTCGGCGGGGGAGCGACGGCCCGGTCGGCTCTGGTGTCACTGTTGCGCCTGGGCGTCGATGAGGTCGAGCTGCGGACGCGGCGACCGGAGCAGGCCGAGGAGCTCGCCGGTTTCGCCCAGCGCATCGGCCTGAAAGCGACCACGAATGAGCTCGGATCCGGCTCGCCGCCGCCGTCGGTGGATCTGACCGTCTCGACTCTGCCCGGCAGCGCGGCGCTGCCGGATGACGTGATGACGGTGCTCGCGCGAGAGGGCGGCGCGCTGTTCTCCGCCGCGTACGCGCCGTGGCCGACCCCGCTCGCACAGGCGTGGACCGATGCGCCGGTGCTGACCGGACTGGAGATGCTGCTGCACCAGGCGGTCGCCCAGATCCGGATCTTCCTCAATGGTGCACCGGATGCAGCGCTGCCGGACGAGCCCGCCGTGCTCGGCGTCATGCGGGCGGCTCTGCGCTGACGCGCACACGGAAGTCATCCGGCCGGTCGCGCTCTGAACGCATGGGAGACTAGGGGAATGCTCCGCGTGCTCACGGCCGGCGAATCGCACGGCCCCGAACTCATTGCCGTCATGGAGGGCCTGCCTGCGGGCGTCCCGCTGTCTCGTGAGGCGATCCAGTCCGACCTGCAGCGCCGCAAGCTCGGCTACGGGCGCGGCTCGCGGATGAAGTTCGAGCAGGACGAGCTCTCGATCTCCGGTGGCGTGCGCCACGGCTTCTCACTCGGCAGCCCGATCGCGATGCGGATCGGCAACACCGAGTGGCCCAAGTGGGTCGAGGTCATGAGCGCCGATCCCGTCGAGCTCACCGAGAAGTCCCGGGGCCGCAGCGCGGCCCTGACCCGCCCTCGTCCCGGCCACGCCGACCTCGTCGGCATGCAGAAGTACGGCTTCGACGAGGCCCGCCCGATCCTGGAGCGCGCGAGCGCTCGCGAGACCGCAGCCCGGGTCGCGCTCGGCGCCGTGGCGCGCGCGTTCCTCGGCGAGCTCGGGATCCGCCTGGTCAGCCACACCCTGTCCATCGGGCCCGTCCAGGTGCCGGACGGATCCGACCTCCCCACTCCCGACGACGTCGACGCGCTGGACGCGGATCCGCTGCGCTGCTTCGACCCCGCGACCTCCGCGCGCATGGTCGAGGAGGTCGACGCGGCCCGCAAGGACGGCGACACCCTCGGTGGCATCGTCGAGGTGCTCGCCTACGGTCTGCCGCCGGGGCTGGGCTCTCACGTGCACTGGGACCGTCGTCTGGATGCGCGCCTCGCGTACGCGCTGATGGGAATCCAGGCGATCAAGGGCGTCGAGGTCGGCGACGGCTTCGATACCACGCGCCGGCGCGGTTCCGCGGCGCACGACGAGCTGTTCGCCACCGGGGCCGGCATCAGCCGCGGCTCCGACCGCGCCGGAGGAACCGAGGGCGGCATGTCCACCGGTACTGTGCTGCGCGTGCGCGCCGGCATGAAGCCGATCGCCACCATCCCGCACGCGTTGCGCACGGTCGATGTGGCGTCGGGCGAGCAGGCCACCGCGCATCACCAGCGTTCCGACGTGTGCGCCGTGCCCGCCGCGGGCGTCGTGGCCGAGGCGATGGTCGCGATCGAGCTCGCGAACTCCGTGCTGGAGAAGTTCGGCGGCGACAACGTCGCCGAGACCCGGCGCAACCTCGAGGCGTACCTCGCCGCGATCCCGGAGGAGCTGCGCACCACGCCGGCCTCCGAGGCGGCGCTGATCCTGCACGATGAACTCGGCTGAGCCGGCGATCGTCCTGATCGGGCCGATGGGGTCCGGCAAGACCAGCATCGGCCGCAGGGTCGCGAAGGCCACAGGGCTCCACTTCGTCGACACGGACAAGGCCATCGCGCGCGAGCACGGACCGATCCCCGCGATCTTCACGGAGCACGGTGAGACGCAGTTCCGCGCCTGGGAACGAGAGGCCGTCGCCGAAGCCATCGCGGGCGGGGGAGTGATCTCCCTGGGCGGCGGCGCGGTGATCGCCCCCGAGACCCGAGCGCTGCTGCAGAGCGTTCCGGTCGTGCTGCTGACGGTGTCGCCGGAGGCCGTGGCGGCGCGGATCGCCGGCGATGCCCGTCCGCTCCTGCAGGGCGAGGAGGATCCGGTGCAGCGCTGGACGAGGATCTTCGCCGAGCGGCGCGCACTGTACGAGGAGGTCGCCGACGTGCACTTCGACACCTCACGGGTGCCGATGTCGCGGGTGGCGGAGCAGGTCGTGGAATGGATGAGAGGACGAGCATGAGCGCGGAGCAGAACGACGGCGTCACGACGATCGGCGTGACGGGGAGCACCCCCTACGACATCACCGTGGGACGAGGGATCCTCGATCGCGTCACTGCGGCGCTGGCGCCGAGCGTGCGCAAGGTGCTCGTCGTGCATCCGCCGACGCTCGCCGACCGCGCCGCACAGCTGCGCGACCGGATCGTCGCCGACACGGCGAACGGCCCGCGCGAGGTGCTGCTGGCCGAGATCCCCGATGCCGAGCAGGGCAAGCGCATCGAGGTCGCGCAGTTCCTGTGGCAGATCATGGGCCAGGCCGACTTCACCCGCACCGATGCAGTCGTCGGCTACGGGGGCGGGGCGGTCACCGACCTTGCCGGCTTCGTCGCGGCGACCTGGCTGCGCGGCGTGCAGATCGTGCAGGTGCCGACGACCGTGCTCGGGCTCGTCGACGCCGCCGTGGGCGGCAAGACCGGCATCAACACGAACGAGGGCAAGAACCTCGTCGGCGCCTTCTGGGCCCCGCGTGCGGTGATCGGCGACCTGGACGAACTGTCCAGCCTGACTCCGAACGAGGCGACCGCCGGTTTCGCCGAGGTCGTCAAGGCCGGGTTCATCTGGTCGCCTGAGATCCTCGACATCATCGAGGCGGATCCGGCTCGCGCCGTCGATCCGCTCACCCCGGAGTTCCGGCGGGCCGTCGAGCTCGCGATCGGCATGAAGGCGAGCGTCGTCTCCGACGACTTCCGTGAGGCCGGGCAGCGCGAGATCCTCAACTACGGCCACACGCTCGGGCACGCGATCGAGCACGCCGAGCGCTACCGCTGGCGGCACGGCGCCGCGATCTCCGTCGGCATGCTGTTCGCGGCCGAGCTGTCCCGGCTCGCCGGACGGCTCTCGGACGACGACGCCAACCGGCACCGCGCGATCCTCGAATCGCTGGGGCTGCCGACGTCGTACCGCGCCGGCGCGTGGCCGACCCTGCTGTCCACCATGCAGCGCGACAAGAAGAGCCGCGGGGGGATGCTGCGCTTCATCGTGCTGGACGGCATCGCAAAGCCCACTGTGCTGCAGGCACCCGACGAGTCCCTGCTCTTCGCCGCGTACCAGGAGGTCGGCGAGTGACTTTCTCGATCCGGCGCATCGAGACCGACGAATGGCGCGAAGTGCGGGATCTTCGTCTGCGAGCCTTGCAGGATCCCGTCGCCGCGCTCGCATTCCTCGACACGTTCGAGAACGCGTCTGAGCAGCCCGACGAGTTCTGGCAGCACCGCGCGAAGCAGGCTGCCGAGGGCGGCCCCAACGGCCAGTTCGTCACGATCGCGGACGACGGCGAGTGGTTCGGATCGGCCACGGTGATCGGAGATCGGGACGCGGCCCCCTCCGCGCTCGTGGTGGGCGTGTACGTGGCGGACGGGCATCGCGGCTCCGGGGCGATCGAGGCGCTGTTCGACGAATGTGCGGCGTGGGCGGCTGAGGGCGGCCTGACCGAGCTCACGCTCGAGGTGCACGTGGACAATCACCGCGCGCAGGCCGCGTACGAGCGCTGCGGCTTCACGCGCACGGGCCAGATCACCGAGCTCGAGAACGGACGCGAGTACGTGATGACCCGCCCGGTCGTGCCCGTCGCGCGCTGATACCGTGAGCATGTGACCACGCCGCGCCGTCTTCTGCTCGTCAACGGGCCCAATCTCAATCTGCTGGGTCTGCGCGAGCCGGGGATCTACGGATCCGCGACGCTCGCCGACGTCGAGCGTCTCACTGCCGAGGCCGCGGCGGCCTACGGGTACGAGATCCGAGCCGTGCAGAGCAACCACGAGGGCGTGCTCCTGGACGCGATCCACGACGCCCGAGAGGACTGCGCCGGCATCGTGATCAACGCCGGGGCCTACACGCACACCTCGGTCGCGCTGCGGGATGCGCTCACGGGGGTCGCGCTGCCGTTCGCCGAGGTGCACATCTCGGACGTGTACGCCCGCGAGGAGTTCCGCCATCACTCGTACCTGACCGACGTCGCCGCCGTGCACGTCGTAGGGGAGGGCGTGCAGGGCTACGCGACCGCGACCCGCCGTCTGATCCTCGTGATCGCCGGCCAAGCCGACGGCTGATCCCCACGCGAGAGCCGCTCCCACCGGCCGTCCGGCGGGCATCGCGTAAGATGGGACGTCGGTCGATCGACCGCGCAGACTTCAGAACGGACTTCTCAGACCCATGGCATCCACCGCAGACATCAAGAACGGCGTCGTCCTCTCGATCGACGGACAGCTCTGGAACGTCATCGAGTTCCAGCACGTCAAGCCCGGCAAGGGCGGCGCGTTCGTCCGCACGAAGCTGAAGAACGTCGTCAGCGGCAAGGTCGTGGATCGCACCTACAACGCGGGCGCCAAGATCGACATCGAGAACGTCGACCGCCGCGACTTCACCTACCTGTACACGGACGGCGACAACTACGTCTTCATGGACCAGGAGGACTACGACCAGATCAACGTGGCCGCCGCCACGGTCGGTGACGCGAAGAACTTCATGCTGGAGAACCAGCAGGTGCAGATCGCGCTGAACAACGGCAACCCCCTCTACATCGAGCTGCCGGCCTCGGTCGTGCTCGAGGTCACCTACACCGAGCCCGGCCTGCAGGGCGACCGCTCCTCGGCCGGCACCAAGCCCGCCACGCTCGAGACCGGGTACGAGATCCAGGTTCCGCTGTTCCTGGAGACCGGCACCAAGGTCAAGGTCGACACGCGCACCGGCGGCTACCTCGGCCGCATCAACGACTGACGCGTGGGCGCCCGGACCAAGGCGCGCAAGCGCGCCCTCGACATCCTGTTCTCCGCCGACGTACGCGGTGACGACCTCGCCGTGACCCTCGCCGCGGAGGCCAAGCGCGCCGCCGCCGAGCCCGCGCGCGAAGGATCGTGGCTCTATGCGCGCGAGATCGTCGACGGGATCATCGACCACCGCGACGAGATCGACGAGCAGATCACCACGCACAGCCGGGACTGGAAGCTCGAGCGGATGCCGGCCGTGGACCGTGCGCTGCTGCGCATCGGCGTGTGGGAGATCCTGCGCAACGACGAGGTCCCCACGGCCGTCGCGATCGATGAGGCCGTGGAACTCGCCAAGGAGTTCTCCACCGACGAGTCCGGCGCATTCGTGCACGGCGTGCTGGCGCGGGTCGCCCGCACGGCCTGACCTCACGCATTCCGTCGAGGCGCCACTCCCGCGAATCCGGGTGGGGCGCTTCGCCGTCTCCGCGGTCTCGGATGTCGGCGGCGCGGGGGAGGATGGATGATCATGACCTCCGCTGACGCCGACGACTGGCGCGTACTGCTGCAGTCCGCGCGGGCGAGCGGAGTGCCACTGGCGCTGGGCATCGAACTGCGTCGACGCGATCGTGCAGACGCACGGCACTGGGCCGCACGACCGCTGCGCACCGCCACCGCACGGGATCTGGTCAAGGATCCGGGCGAGCTGTTCCTCGCCGTCCGTCCGTTGCGGCGCAGCGACGCCGGATCCGCCTGGGTGCAGGCGGACGCTGACTGGGACGCGGTCCGCCGCCCTGGCACGCGATACGACGCGGCGCACTCCCGCTGGTTCGCCGATCTGCTGAGCATCTCGCGCGACTCGCTGCTGTCCGGCACGGCGGGGGACTGGCTGCTGCTGGATCCCGTGGCGTCGCCGCTGCTGTGGCCGCACCTGCAATCGGCCGCAGACGCGGGAATCCGCATGGTCGCCACGGAGCGCAGCACCCGTCTGCAGTGGTCCGACGAGCTGCGGATCGTGGTGGACATCGCGGCGGACGGCCATGGCGGGCTCCTGCTCTCCGGCGCGGTCGACGCCATGGGCGAGGCATTCCCCGCCGCGACCACACAGGCGCTGGGATCGGGTGGGGTGTACGCGCATCGCGTCATCGGAAAGCGCATCGATCTCGTGCTCGGGCCGGTGGCGCTGACCGACGGTGTGCGGGCGCTCCTCGCAGCCCCGGCCGGACTGACCGTCGCCCCGGTCGACAAGAAGGCGTTCTTCCGGGACGGGTATCCGACGCTCCTGCGCGGCGCTGCCGTGCGCGCGGAACACGGGGTCACGCTGCCGGCGCCGCCGAAACCGGTCCCGCTGCTCGTGGTCGACTTCCGCCCCGACGACGTCGTGGCGTACCGGTTGCACTGGGACTACCCGGGGTACGCGCGCTTCCCCCTCGATGAGCGGGCCGCCGACACCGGGGTGCGCGACGGCGCCGTGGAAGCGCGGCTGCGTCCGTCCGTGCTCGCGGCATGGACCGAGGTCACCGGCCTGCCGTTCACGCTGGCGGGCACGCTGCGCGACGCCGATGCGGCCGAGTTCGTCTCGCACCTCGTGCCGGCTCTCGAAGAGCGCGGCTTCGTCGTCGAGCGCACCGGCACGCCGCGCACGTACGCGGAGCTCACCGGCGATCCGTCGATCACCGTCAGCACAGTGGAGAGCACGGATCCGGACTGGTTCGAGCTCGGCATCCTGGTGCGGATCGACGGGCGCTCGATCCCGTTCGAGCCGTTGTTCCGCGCGCTCGCCCTGCGGCAGGGCAAGCTCAAGCTCGTCGACAACACCTGGTTCTCGCTGCGGCATCCCGCCTTCGACCGGCTCAAGGAGCTGCTGAACGAGGCCGCGGAGCTCGCGGAGTGGGAGACGGGTCCGCGAATCGCGCGCACCCACGTGACGCTCTGGGAGGACTTCGAGGATCTTGCCGACGAGACCGTGCCCGCACAGGCCTGGCGCGCCGCTGTCGAAGGCCTCAGAGCCGATCCGGGCCAGGATCCGGTTCCCCTGCCCGCCGCCATCACCGCGGAGCTGCGCCCGTACCAGCGTGAGGGTTTCACGCGGCTCGCGCGCCTGTGGCAGCACCGCCTCGGTGGCATCCTCGCCGACGACATGGGCCTCGGCAAGACGCTGCAGCTGCTCGCGCTCATCGCGCACGCCCGCGAGGATGCCGCCGAAGGAGACGCCCCGTGGCTCGTCGTCGCGCCCACGTCGGTGCTTGCGGTCTGGCAGCGCGAGGCAGAGCGGTTCGCGCCCGGGATGCGGGTCGCGATCGTGGATCGCACCCGGGGCGCGCACGGGGTCGAGCTGGCCGCGCACATCGACGGTGCGGACCTCGTGGTCACCTCGTACACGCTGCTGCGCCTGGACGCGGAGGAGTTCGCCCGCCGGCCGTGGTCGGGCGTCGTGCTCGACGAGGCGCAGAACGTGAAGAACCCGGCCACCCGGCAGCATCAGGCAGTCGCCGCGCTCGACGCCGGGGCGGTGTACGCCGCCACAGGCACGCCGCTGGAGAACGGCCTGGGGGAGCTGTGGGCGCTGCTCGGCCTCACGTCGCCAGGCTTGTTCGCCTCGGCGCGGAAGTTCCGGGAGGACTTCATCCAGCCGATCGAGCAGGGCAAGGTGCCCGAGAACGCCGAGGGCGCCCCGTACCGTCGATCGCGCATCGACCTGCTGCGGCGGAGGATCCGCCCGTTCCTCATCCGCCGCACGAAGGAGCTGGTCGCCCGGGACCTCCCCGAGCGGCAGGAGCAGGTGCTGCGCGTCGAGCTCGCCCCCGCGCACCGCCATCGCTACGACACGGTGCTGCAGCGCGAACGGCAGAAGATCCTCGGGCTGCTGGAGGACCTCGACCGGCAGCGCTTCATCGTTTTCCGCTCGCTCACGATGCTGCGCATGCTGAGCCTGGCGCCCGGCCTGATCGAGCCCGACGACGCCGGCATCGCGTCCCGCAAGCTCGAGGAGCTCGTTGAGCGACTGCTCGAACTGCGTGCCGAAGGACACCGGGCACTCGTGTTCAGCCAGTTCACGTCGTTCCTCGGGCTCGCCGCCGAACGCCTGCGCCGTGCCGGCCTGCGGATCTCTTACCTCGACGGATCGACCAGGGGCCGGGACCGCGTGGTCCAGGAGTTCCGCGAGGGGGATCAGGACGCCTTCCTGCTCAGCCTCAAGGCGGGCGGCACGGGCCTCACGCTCACCGAGGCCGACTACGTGTTCCTGCTCGATCCCTGGTGGAACCCGGCGGCCGAGGCCCAGGCCGCCGACCGCGCTCACCGGATCGGTCAGCAGAACCGCGTCTTCGTGTACCGGATGATCGCCGAAGGCACGATCGAGGAGAAGGTGCTCGCGCTGCAGCAGCGAAAGGCGCGCCTGTTCTCGGCGGTGCTGGACGACGAGGATCTGTTCGCGCAGACCCTGACCGCGGATGACATCCGGGAATTGCTCGGCTGAGGCCCGGCGCCGCCAGCGCTCGGATCCGGGTTATGCACGGGCCGTCTCCAGGGCCGCCGTGAATCGCCCCGGTAGGATCGACAGGTCCACACAGGAGGAGAAACATGCGGATCACGGGACTCGGGCATGCCGGGATGTTCATCGAGACGGTCGGCGGGAACATCATCTGCGACCCCGTCCTCGGCCCGTCCTTCTACGGTTCCTGGTTCCCGTTCCCCGACAACCGCGGCCTCGACTGGGAGCGCTTCGGACGCGAGGCCGACTTCCTGTACGTATCGCACCGGCATCGCGACCACTTCGACCCGCGCCTGCTCGGGCGCTACATCCGCAAGGACATCGAGGTGCTCCTGCCGGAGTACCCGACCGACGACCTGGAGAAGGATCTCCGCGCTCTCGGGTATGACAACATCACCTACGCGCCTGCCGGCGAGGTCATCGAGCGCGGCGCGCTCAAGATCATGATCACGCCGCTGCGGGCCCCGAGCGACGGCCCGATCGGAGACTCGTCGCTCAGCGTGGACGACGGCTCGGGATCCGTCCTGAATCAGAACGACTCGCACCCGCTCGACCTCGAGAAGCTGATGAAGTTCGGCACGCCCGACGCGTACTTCACACAGGTCTCCGGCGCGATCTGGTGGCCGATGGTCTACGACCTGCCCCTCGACGCCAAGCAGAACTTCGCCCGCCTCAAGCGGGAGGCGCAGAACAAGCGCGCGATGTATTACATCGAGAAGGTCGACGCGCCGCACGTGTTCCCGATGGCAGGCCCGCCGATGTTCCTGCGCGACGAGCTCTTCGACTTCAACGGGATCGGCCGCAACGGCGAGTCGATCTTCACGGACCAGAAGCAGTTCCTGGCGCACATGAACGAGCTCGCCCCGCAGTACGACGGGCACCTGTTCGTGCCCGGCACGGTGGTGACGCTGGAGGACCGCGAGGTGGCGTCGGTCGAGCAGACCCTGTACACCGAGGATGAGCTGTCCCACATCTTCGACGAGAAGTGGGACTACCTCGAGGAGCAGCGCGCAAGCCGGCAGCAGGAGATCCGCGACGAAGAGGCACGTCGCTCGCCGATCCTTGCGCCCGACGAGATGCTCGCCGCGATCAAGGAGTGGTGGGAGCCGCTGCTGAAGAAGTCCCGCACGATCCGCCTCGGCGTCGGCGGCAACGTCCGGTTCCGCATCGGCGAGCTGGACATGGTCGTGGACTTCCCGAAGGCGAAGGTGCGCGAGTACGCGGGGGAGGAGTGCATCTACTGGTACACGATCCCCGCAGACCTGGTCTCGACGAACATCGCCGACCACGAGATCGACTGGTCCAACTCGATCTTCCTGTCGATGCAGTTCTCCGTGGGCCGCAGCGGCAAGTTCAACGAGTTCCTCACCACCTTCCTCAAGTGCCTGTCGGTCGACCGGATCGAGTACGTCGAGAATTGGTATCAGGAGCAGACGGATCAGACCGAGGACGCCGAGATCGGCGACTGGGTCGTCCAGCGCCGGTGCCCGCATCTGCGCGCTGACCTCACCCGCACCGGATCCATCGATGAGGACGGCGTGCTGACCTGCAGCATGCACGACTGGAAGTGGGATCTGAAAACGGGCCGGTGCCTCTCCACCGCAGGTCATCCGATCCGCGCCAAGCAGATCGATCCGGTGACCGACGCCGTGCTCAGCGAAGCGTCCTGA
The DNA here is from genome assembly GCF_056395125.1 of Microbacterium sp. 10L49. Lineage (NCBI taxonomy): Bacteria > Bacillati > Actinomycetota > Actinomycetes > Micrococcales > Microbacteriaceae > Microbacterium > Microbacterium sp. 10L49. The sequence goes on along the minus strand of NZ_JBFTIW010000001.1, from coordinate 501,419 downwards.
GTTCCGCGGAGCCTCGTCGTGTCCATGGCGGGGAGCTGCCTCGGCTAGACTGAGGTCATCCTCAGAAGCAACCTTTAACACCGTCCCGTGAGGCGGAGAAGGGAGCCGGCAGATGAGCGCACGTATCGTGCTGCAGGAAGCCGACATCAGGCGCGCTTTGACGCGCATCGCCCACGAGATCCTCGAATCCAACCGGGGAGCGGAGGATCTGGTCCTCCTGGGCATCCCCACCCGCGGTGTCCCTCTCGCCGAGCGCCTCGCGCTGCTGATCACCGAGATCGCACAGACCGCCGTCCCCGTCGGCTCGCTGGACGTGACGCTGTTCCGCGACGATCTGGCGAAGCACCCGACCCGATCCCCGCACCGCACCGACATCCCCGCGGGCGGGATCGACGGCAAGACCGTCGTCCTCGTCGACGACGTGCTCTTCTCCGGACGCAGTATCCGCGCCGCCCTCGACGCGCTGCAGTCCATCGGCCGCCCCGCGGTGGTGCGCCTCGCGATCCTCGTCGACCGCGGGCATCGCGAGCTGCCGATCCGCCCCGACTTCGTCGGCAAGAACATCCCCTCGTCCCGCGCGGAGCGCGTCTTCGTGCGCCTGACTGACGACGACGGCGAAGAGTTCGTCTCGATCGAGGGAGGCGACGAATGAGGCACCTGCTCGACACCCGTACCCTCGCCCGCGAGGACGCGCTGCAGATCCTGGACATCGCGGAGGACATGGCAGACGCCCAGTCCCGCCAGGTGCGCAAGCTCCCCACTCTGCTCGGCAAGACCGTGGTGAACCTCTTCTTCGAGGACTCCACCCGAACTCGCATCTCGTTCGAGGCCGCCGCCAAGCGCCTCTCCGCCGACGTGATCAACTTCGCCGCCAAGGGGTCCAGCGTCTCCAAGGGCGAGAGCCTCAAGGACACCGCGCAGACGCTGGAGGCGATCGGCGCCGACGCCGTGGTCGTGCGCCACCCCGCGTCCGGCGCGCCCCGCACTCTCGCGACGAGCGGCTGGATTTCGGCAGGCGTCGTGAACGCCGGCGACGGCACCCATGAGCACCCGACGCAGGCACTGCTCGACGCGTACACGATGCGCAAGCGCCGGTTCGGCGCGGACAGCCGCGGACGCGATCTCAGCGGAGTACGGGTCGTGATCGTCGGCGACGTGCTGCACTCCCGCGTCGCCCGCTCCAACGTGTGGCTGCTCGCGACGCTCGGCGCGGAGGTCACCCTGGTCACCCCGCCGACGCTGATCCCGCAGGACGTCACCGCATGGCCGGCGCGGGTGCTGTACGACCTCGACACGGCGCTGGCCGAGGAGCCGGACGCCGTGATGATGCTGCGCATCCAGCTCGAGCGCATGCACGCGGCCTTCTTCCCGAGCGAGCGCGAGTACGCCCGCCACTGGGGGCTCGACGCAGCCCGGCTGCGGCGGCTACCCGAGGATACGATCGTGATGCACCCCGGCCCGATGAACCGCGGACTGGAGATCTCTTCCGACGCCGCCGATTCCGCCCGCTCCACCGTGCTGGAGCAGGTCGCGAACGGGGTCTCGGTGCGGATGGCGGCGCTGTACATGCTGCTGGCCGGGGAGCGCTCTGAGCCCGTCAGAACAGGGACCGGCTCAGGGACCGAGGAGTTTCAAATGAATCGAGGAGACCGATGACCGAGAGCCTGCTCTTCCGAGGCGCGAAGATCCTCGGCGCCGATTCCGCGGACATCCTCGTCCAGGACGGACGGATCGCCGAAGTCGGCGCCGGCCTCTCCGCCGCAGGTGCCCGCGCCGTCGACGCCGACGGCCTGGTCGCGCTGCCCGGCCTCGTCGACCTGCACACGCACCTGCGTGAGCCCGGCTTCGAGGCGAGCGAGACCGTGCTGTCCGGCACCCGTGCTGCCGCCGGCGGAGGCTTCACAGCGGTGTTCGCGATGCCCAACACCTCACCCGTCGCCGATTCGGCGGGCGTCGTCGAGCAGGAGTTCGCCCTCGGCGAGGCCGCCGGCTACGCGACGGTGCAGCCGATCGGCGCGGTCACCGTCGGGCAGAAGGGGGAGCGGCTCGCCGAGCTCGGCGCCATGGCCTCGTCCCGCGCGAACGTCCGGGTCTTCAGCGACGACGGCTTCTGCGTCTGGGATCCGCTCATCATGCGCCGCGCGCTCGAGTACGTGAAGGCCTTCGACGGGGTGATCGCGCAGCACGCGCAGGACCCGCGGCTCACCGAGGGCGCGCAGCTGAACGAGGGCGCCGTATCGGCGGAACTGGGCCTCGCGGGCTGGCCGGCGGTCGCCGAGGAGTCGATCATCGCGCGAGACATCCTGCTCGCCGAGCACGTCGGATCCCGGCTGCACGTCTGCCACCTGTCCACCGCCGGATCCGTCGAGCTGATCCGCTGGGCGAAGAAGCGCGGCGTGGCGGTGACCGCCGAGGTCACCCCGCACCATCTGCTGCTGACCGATGAGCTGGCGCGCGGCTACGACGCGCGATTCAAGGTCAACCCGCCGCTGCGCACCCAGGAGGACGTGCTCGCCGTGCGTGAGGGCCTCGCCGACGGCACGATCGACATCGTCGCCACCGACCACGCTCCGCACCCGAGCGAGGCGAAGGCCTGCGAATGGCAGGCCGCCGCGAACGGCATGGTCGGCCTGGAGTCCGCGCTGCGGGTCGTGCACCAGGCCATGGTGCAGACCGGACTGCTGGACTGGACCGATGTCGCCCGCGTCATGAGCTCCGCTCCGGCGCGGATCGGATCCCTCGCCGGGCACGGCACGCCGATCGCCGCCGGGCAGCCGGCCGAGTTCACGCTGTACGACGCCGCTGCGCAAGGAGTGTTCGCCGAGGCGGACCTGCACGGCCAGAGCACGAACTCGCCGTACCTCGGTCGCGACCTGCCGGGCAAGGTCCTCTGGACCGTGCATCGCGGGTACGCGACGCTCGCCGACGGCGCGCTCGTGGAGCTCGGCTCGTGAATCAGCAGGTCGCCGGCGCGGTCGTCCTCGGGGTCGCCGTGCTGCTCATCCTCGCCGGAGTCTGGGCGTGGCGCGCCCGGCTGCGGCGCGACTCCGGCCTCGCGGCACCGATCGGGGTTCCCGAGCATGCCGAGGTCCAGGCGCGCTACGAGACTCTCTACGTCGCGACCACCCGGCACGACCACTCGCTCGAGCGCCTCGCGGTGCGCCCCCTCGTGTATCGAGCACGGGGCGAGCTCACCATCACCGACCGCGGCGCGGCGCTGAGCCTGGACGGCTCGCCGACGGTGTTCCTCTCCTCGGCGCGGCTGCTCGGCGCCGACCGCGCGACGGTCACGATCGACCGGGTCGTCGAACCGGGCGGGCTGATCCGCCTGGTCTGGCGCACGGACGACGGCACCGTCGTCGACAGCTATCTCCGCATCACCGGCGACCTGGGCAACACCGATGCCGCCGGCGCCGCGCTCACCGACCTTCAGCGCCTCTGCGCTGCCTCCGAGACTGGAGAATCCGCATGACCCTTCCTCACGACTCCGCCGTGCTCGTCCTCGAGGACGGCACCCGCCACGTCGGACGCGCCTACGGCGCGACCGGAACCGCCCTGGGCGAGGTCGTCTTCGCCACCGGCATGTCCGGCTACCAGGAGACGCTCACCGACCCGTCCTACGCCGGACAGATCGTGCTGCAGACCGCGCCGCACATCGGCAACACCGGGATGAACGACGAGGACCCGGAGTCCCGCCGCATCTGGGTCGCCGGCTACATCGTGCGCGACCCCTCGCGCGTCGTCTCGAACTGGCGGGCGAACGCGTCGCTCGATGACACCCTCGTGCGCGACGGCATCGTCGGCATCAGCGGCATCGACACCCGCGCGATCACGCGTCACATCCGCTCGGCCGGATCCATGCGCGGCGGCATCTTCTCCGGCACGGACGCCGCGCTGGACGCGGACGAGCAGCTGCGCCGCGTGGCGGAGGCGCCCGAGATGGCCGGGCAGAACCTGTCCGCCGCCGTGTCGGTCGAGGTCGCACAGGTCACGCCGGCGACGGGGGAGCGCATCGGCAACCTCGCCGTACTCGACCTCGGGGTCAAGCAGTCCACGCTCGACAACCTCGCCGCCCGCGGGTTCGACGTGCACGTGCTGCCGCAGGCCTCGACGTTCGCGGACATCACCGCCATCGACCCGGTCGCGGTGTTCTACTCGAACGGGCCCGGTGACCCCTCGGCGTCCGACGCCCAGGTCGCCGTGCTCCGGGAGGTGCTGGACGCAGGTCTGCCCTACTTCGGCATCTGCTTCGGAAACCAGCTGTTCGGCCGCGCCCTGGGTCTCGGCACCTACAAGCTCACGTTCGGCCACCGCGGCATCAACCAGCCCGTGCTCGACAAGGCCACCGGCCGGGTCGAGATCACTGCCCACAACCACGGCTTCGCGGTCGAGGCGCCCATCGAGGGATCCTTCGACAGCCCGAACGGGTACGGCAAGGTCGAGGTCAGCCACGTCGGCCTCAACGACCAGGTCGTGGAGGGCCTCCGCGCCCTCGAGATCCCGGCCTTCTCGGTGCAGTACCACCCTGAGGCCGCCGCCGGCCCGCATGACGCCAACTACCTCTTCGACCGCTTCCGCGACGTCGTCGTCGCCCACCTCTCCACGAAGGACAGCAAGTAATGCCCAAGCGCGACGACATCCACTCCGTCCTCGTCATCGGATCCGGCCCGATCGTCATCGGTCAGGCCTGCGAATTCGACTACTCCGGCACCCAGGCGTGCCGCGTCCTGCGCGAGGACGGCGTGCGCGTCATCCTCGTCAACTCCAACCCGGCCACGATCATGACCGACCCGGACTTCGCGGACGCGACCTACATCGAGCCGATCACTCCGGAGGTCATCGAGACCATCATCGCCAAGGAGAAGCCGGATGCGATCCTGCCGACCCTCGGCGGCCAGACCGCGCTGAACGCCGCCATGGCGCTGCACGAGCGCGGCATCCTGGAGAAGTACGGCGTCGAGCTCATCGGCGCAAAGGTCGAGGCGATCCAGAAGGGCGAGGATCGCCAGATCTTCAAGCAACTGGTGCTCGACGCCGGCGCCGACGTCGCCGCGTCCGTGATCTGCCACACGATGGACGAGCTCCTCGAGGGTGCTGAGAAGCTCGGCTACCCGCTGGTCGTGCGACCGTCCTTCACCATGGGCGGACTCGGATCCGGCTTCGCGTACGACGAACGCGACCTGCGCCGCATCGGCGGCGCCGGCCTGCACGACTCGCCGACCACCGAGGTGCTCCTGGAGGAGTCGATCCTCGGCTGGAAGGAGTATGAGCTCGAGCTCATGCGCGACACGGCCGACAACACGGTCGTCGTCTGCTCGATCGAGAACGTCGACCCGGTCGGCGTGCACACCGGCGACTCGATCACGGTCGCCCCGGCGCTCACGCTCACCGATCGCGAGTACCAGAACCTGCGTGACATCGGCATCGACATCATCCGCGCCGTCGGCGTCGACACCGGCGGCTGCAACATCCAGTTCGCAGTGAACCCGGAGAACGGCCGCGTCATCGTCATCGAGATGAACCCCCGCGTGTCGCGCTCCTCGGCGCTCGCGTCGAAGGCGACCGGATTCCCCATCGCGAAGCTCGCCGCCAAACTCGCGCTCGGCTATCGCCTGGACGAGATCCCGAACGACATCACGGGCGTGACCCCGGCGAGCTTCGAGCCCACGCTCGATTACGTCGTCGTCAAGGCCCCGCGGTTCGCGTTCGAGAAGTTCCCGGCCGCCGACGCGACGCTCACCACGACCATGAAGTCGGTCGGCGAGGCCATGGCGATCGGCCGCAACTACACGACGGCGCTGCAGAAGGCGCTCCGCTCGCTCGAGAAGCGCGGATCCTCGTTCCACTGGGGTCCCGAGAGCCGAAGCGTCGAGGAGCTCCTCGAGATCTCCAAGACGCCGACCGACGGGCGCATCGTCGTGCTGCAGCAGGCGCTGCGCAAGGGCGCCACGATCGAGCAGGCGTTCGAGGCCACGGCGATCGACCCCTGGTTCATCGACCAGATGGTGCTCATCAACGAGGTCGCCGAGCAGATCCGCACCGCGCCCGAGCTCGACGCCGCCACGATCCGCCTCGGCAAGGACCACGGCTTCTCGGACGTGCAGTTCGCCGAGCTCCGCGGGCTCACCGAGGCCGAGGTGCGCGGCGTCCGGCACGGGCTCGGGATCCGGCCCGTCTACAAGACCGTGGACACCTGCGCCGGCGAGTTCCCGGCCCTCACGCCGTACCACTACTCCAGCTACGACAGCGAGACCGAGGTCACCCCGAGCGACCGGACCAAGGTCGTCATCATCGGATCCGGGCCGAACCGCATCGGCCAGGGCGTCGAGTTCGACTACTCCTGCGTGCACGCGTCCTTCGCGCTGTCCGCCGCCGGGTACGAGACGGTCATGGTCAACTGCAACCCGGAGACCGTCTCCACCGACTACGACACCAGCGACCGGCTGTACTTCGAGCCCCTCACGCTCGAGGACGTGCTCGAGGTGCTGCACGCCGAGGCGCAGTCCGGCACCATCCTCGGCGTCGTCTGCCAGCTCGGCGGGCAGACCCCGCTCGGACTCGCGAAGGGGATCGAGGCGGCGGGATACACCGTGCTCGGCACCAGCCCGGAGGCGATCGACCTCGCCGAGGAGCGGGAGCTGTTCTCCCGGCTGCTGGACGCGGCCGGTCTGGTCGCGCCCCGCAACGGCACCGCGATCGACGTCGAGGGCGCGGTCGCGGTGGCCGAGGAGATCGGCTACCCGGTGCTCGTCCGCCCCAGCTTCGTGCTCGGCGGCCGCGGCATGGAGATCGTCTACGACACCCCGGCGCTGCGCGACTACTTCGTGCGCACCGCGGGCGAGGTCATCATCGAGGAGGGCAAGCCCCTGCTCGTGGACCGCTTCCTCGACGACGCGATCGAGATCGACGTGGACGCGCTGTACGACGGCGTGGAGCTCTACATCGGCGGCGTCATGGAGCACCTCGAGGAGGCCGGCATCCATTCCGGCGACTCGAGCTGCACGCTGCCGCCGGTCTCGCTCGGCCGCACCGACATCGACCGCGTGCGCACCGCCACCCTGGCCATCGCCGAGGGCGTCGGCGTGCGGGGCCTGCTCAATGTGCAGTTCGCGATCAGCGCCGGCGTGCTCTACGTCATCGAGGCGAACCCGCGCGCGAGCCGTACCGTGCCGTTCGTCTCGAAGGCGCTCGGGATCCCGCTCGCGAAGGCGGCGAGCCGGATCCTGTCCGGATCCACGATCGCCGAGCTCAAGGACGAGGGGATGCTGCCGCCGGTCGACGGCTCCCGCGTGCCGCTCGGCTCGCCGGTCTCGGTCAAGGAGGCCGTGCTGCCGTTCAAGCGGTTCCGCACCAAGGACGGCCGCATCGTCGACTCGATCCTCGGGCCGGAGATGCGCTCGACCGGCGAGGTGATGGGCATCGACCGCGACTTCCCGACCGCGTTCGCGAAGAGCCAGGCCGCGGCCTACGGCGGAACGCCGACGTCCGGCACCGTGTTCATCTCGGTCGCCGATGCCGACAAGCGCGCCGTCATCCTGCCCGCCCACCGGCTGCATCAGCTCGGCTTCACGATCGTGGCGACCACGGGCACGGCGGAGATCCTGTCCCGCAACGGCATCCCGGTGACCGTCGTCGAGAAGTACAGCGAGACCCAGGCGAGCGGCGAGACCAACATCGTCGACCTGATCGACCAGGGCGCGATCGACATCATCGTGAACACGCCCTCCGGCGGCGCCGCACGTGCCGACGGCTACGAGATCCGCGCGGCCGCGGTCGCCGCGGACAAGGCGCTGTTCACGACGATCGCGACGCTCGGGGCCGCCGTCAGCGGAATGGACGCGGCGGACAAGGGCTTCGAGGTGCGGAGCCTGCAGGAGTACGCCCAGGACCGGCTGGCGCGCGCGTGAGCGTGACGTCCTTCGGAGCGCGGCTGCGCCAGGCGCTCGATGCGCATGGCCCGCTGTGCGTGGGGATCGACCCGCACGCGGCGCTGCTGGACGCCTGGGGCCTGCCGCAGACGGCCGACGGCGTGCGGGCGTTCGGACTCGCGACGGTCGAGGCCGCCGCGGGGCGCGTCGGCATCGTCAAGCCACAGGTGTCGTTCTTCGAGCGCTTCGGATCCCGGGGGTTCGCCGCGCTCGAAGACGTGATGTCGGCGGCGCGCGCGGCGGGGCTCCTGGTCGTCGCCGACGCGAAACGCGGCGACATCGGCACCACCATGGCCGGATACGCGCAGGCGTGGCTCGAGCCGGGCTCGCCGCTCGAGGCCGACGCGCTCACGATCAGCCCCTACCTCGGCGGCGGGTCGCTCGCCGAGGCGATCACACGCGCTCTTCCCGCGGGCAAGGGCGTCTTCGTGCTCGCCGCGACGAGCAACCCCGAGGGGGCGCCGGTGCAGCAGGCGCTCGTCCCCGCAGCGCTCGCTGCCACGCCGGGGGAGACCACCGCGCTGCGCATCACCCGGGACGTCACGGCGTACGACTCGCCGCAGGGCGGGCTCGGATCCGTCGGCCTGGTGGTGGGGGCGACCATCGACCGGGGCGATTTCGGCCTGGACGACGAGACACTGCGCACGGTGCCGCTGCTGGCCCCGGGATTCGGCGCACAGGGTGCGACACCAGCGGATCTGCGTTCGAGATTCGGTACGCTGGCAGGTAACGTCCTGGCTTCCGAAAGCCGGAGCATCCTGTCCGCTGGTCCGGACCGGATCGTAGCGACGATCGAAGAGCGCGCCGCGCGCTACCAGGAGGTCATGGGTGGTTGAACCGGCAGGACGCGCAGTCCCCGAGGTCGATCGCGTCGCCGCCGCTCGTCGAGCGGTCGAGCGCCGCCGCGCGCGCGCATCGCTGAAACGCGATCTGACCATGCGGGTGACCGCACCGCAGGACGTGCTGGCCGCGGCCGCGGCCGACCCGCATTCCACGGCGGGAACGCTGCGCGTGCCGGACTTCCTGACGGCTCTGCCCGCGATCGGCGCGGGCAAGCGCGATCGCATCCTCGCCGACCTGCAGATCTCCCCGGTCAAGCGGCTCGGGGGCCTCGGGTCGCGGCAGCAGCAGGCGCTGCGTCGCTGGGTCGACACGCGCTTCCCGCAGCCCGTGCCCCGCGCGGGCCGGAGCCGGTTGCTCGTGCTGGCCGGACCCACCGCGGTGGGCAAGGGCACGGTGGCCGCGCACATCCGCGAGAATCACCCCGAGATTCACCTCTCCGTCTCCGCGACCACGCGCGCACCGCGCCCGGGAGAGCAGGACGGCGTGCACTACTTCTTCGTGGACGACGCCGAGTTCGATCGCATGATCGCCGCGGGCGAGCTGCTCGAGCACGCCACCGTGCACAACCGGTTCCGCTACGGCACTCCGCGCCGGCCCATCGATGCAGCCCTGGCCGAGGGCAAGACCGTCCTGCTGGAGATCGACCTGCAGGGCGCCCGTCAGGTGCGGGCTGCGGATCCCTCCGCGAACCTCGTGTTCCTGCTGCCGCCGTCCTGGGACGAACTCGTGCAGCGGCTGGTCGGCCGCGGCACCGAGGACGCGGAGGAGCGCGCCCGGCGTCTGCGCACGGCGAAGGTCGAACTGGCCTCTCAGTCGGAGTTCGATCACCGGGTCGTGAACGAGGACGTCGCCACCGCCGCCCGAGAGGTCGTAGAATTGTCATCGGCGTCTGCGCGCTGACCGCTCTCTCCGGTCCTGAACTCGTCCAGGGCCGGTGCGCACGCCCGAATTCTTCGCGACACGCGTCGCCGAACATCCCACCAACAGGAGGTCCACCATGGCCGGACACAACAACGGCATCATCGACCCGCCCATCGACAACCTGCTCGACCGCGTCGAGTCCAAGTACGAGCTCGTCATCTACGCGTCCAAGCGCGCGCGCCAGATCAACGACTACTACTCCGACCTGCACGAGGGCAACCTGTTCGACAACGTGGGTCCGCTGGTCGACTCCTCCGTCGAGGACAAGCCGCTGACCATCGCGCTGCACGAGATCAACGAGGACAAGCTCCGCATCCGCCACGCGGAGTGAGCTGACCCTCCGCCGGCACGACGCAAGGGAGCCGCCGTCATCCCGTCCGTGGATGTCGGCGGCTCCGTCCATACTGGGCATGGGCGCACCGACCCGTTGTCAGGGGCGCATCCCGTCCCGCCCGACCGCACTCCACACCAAGGAGCACCGATGAGCGCGCTGCGTCTGTTCACCTCCGAGTCCGTCACCGAGGGGCACCCCGACAAGATCTGCGACCAGATCTCCGACTCGATCCTGGACGGCCTGCTCACGGTGGACACCGGAGCGCGCGTCGCGGTGGAGACGCTCGTCACGACGGGCCTCGTGCATGTCGCCGGCGAGATCCGCACCTCCGGCTACGTCGATATCCCCACGATCGTCCGCGACGTCGTCAACGGCATCGGCTACACCTCGAGCGACACCGGATTCGACGGCTCCTCGTGCGGCGTGAGCGTTTCGGTGGGGGAGCAGTCGGCCGACATCGCGAGCGGCGTCGACCAGGCGCACGAGCACCGTGAGGGCGGCTCCTCCGACCCGCGCGACCTCCTCGGCGCCGGCGACCAGGGAATCATGTTCGGCTTCGCCACGACCGAGACCCCGCAGCTCATGCCGATGGCGGCCTGGACAGCGCACCGCCTGGCGGAGCGCCTGACCCAGGTGCGTCGCGACGGCACGCTGCCGTTCCTGCGTCCCGACGGCAAGACCCAGGTGACACTGGGCTACGACGGCTTCACCCCGAAGACGGTGGACGCGGTGGTGCTGTCCACCCAGCACAACCCGGAGATCTCACAGGAGGAGCTCAAGGCGCTCATCCGCCAGCACGTGATCGACCCCGTCCTCGCCACGACGGGCCTCGACCTCGACGGCGTCACGCACTACATCAACCCCGCCGGCCCCTTCGTCACCGGCGGTCCGAAGGGCGATGCGGGCCTCACCGGCCGCAAGATCATCATCGACACCTACGGCGGAGCCGCACGGCACGGCGGCGGGGCCTTCAGCGGGAAGGACCCGTCCAAGGTCGACCGCTCCGGCGCCTATGCGATGCGCTGGGTCGCCAAGAACGCGGTCGCGGCGGGGCTCGCCGACCGGCTCGAGGTGCAGGTCGCGTACGCGATCGGCGTGGCGCAGCCCGTGGGACTGTACGTGGAGACTTTCGGCACAGGCAAGGTCGACGACGAGACGATCACCCGCGCGATCCGTTCGGTCTTCGACCTGCGCCCGCAGGCGATCATCGAGGAGTTGGATCTGCTGCGCCCGATCTATGCCGCCACCGCCGCCTACGGGCACTTCGGCCGCGAGCTGCCGACGTTCACCTGGGAGCAGACGACGCGCGCCGACGACCTGCGTCGCGCCGCCGGACTCTGATCGACCCCGTTCACCCGCAAGCTCCGCTCGTGCCACGGCCGATCGCCCGCGTACTGCTGGACTCGCCGGTCCCGCAGCTGGATCGGCTGTTCGACTACGCCATCCCGGCTGAGCTGATCGACGACGCGATGCCGGGAGTGCGGGTGCGGGTTCCGCTGCGTTCCGCAGGACGGGTCCTCGACGGGTACCTGGTCGAGGTGGCCACGGAGGACGACGACGCCCGGACGCTGGCGGAGCTCGACGCCGTGGTGTCCCGCGCCCGGGTGCTGCCTGAGCCGCTCTGCATGCTCGCCCGTCGCGTGGCGGACCGCGCCGCAGGCAGTGCGTCCGATGTGCTGCGGCTGATCGTGCCCAAGCGACAGGTCCGCGTGGAGAAGGCGTGGCTGGCGGCAGCCGGCGACGCGGAGGGCGGCAACGGGGCAGCCGCGCAGGTGACGGTCCCCGCCGTCTCCGAGACGATCGCGCGATACGCCGGTCTCGCCGACGTGCTCGCGGAATCGGGCCGCGCGGCCGTGGAGGCGATCCCGCGCCTCGCCTCCGACGATCTGCCGGAGTGGACCCGCTTGCTCGCGGCCGCCGCTGCGCACACGCTCGCAGGCGGTGCCTCGGCGATCCTGGTCGTCCCCGACTACCGCGACCTCGACCTGCTGCTCGCCGCCCTCGACGTGCTCGCGCCGGACGCCCCTGTAGCCCGCCTCGACTCCCGGCAGACGGGCCCGGACCGCTACCGCGCGTATCTGCGCACACTCGAGGACACCCCGTGCATCGTGGTCGGCAACCGCTCCGCCGTGTACGCCCCGGTGCGAGCGGGCCTGGTGATGCTGTGGGACGACGGCGACGGGCTGCTGGCCGAGCCGCTCGCGCCCGGTGCGCATCCCCGAGATGTCGCACTGCTGCGGCAGGAGCAGGAGGGATCCGCCCTCTTGTTCGCCGGCCACACCCGCACGACCGACGTGGAGCGCTTGGTCGAGACCGGGTGGATCCGGGCGATCACGGCCGCCAAGCGGCAGCTGCCGCGCGTGGTCCTGGACTCCACCGAGGATCTGGACCGGCGCGGTCAACGCCTGCCGTCCCGGGCGTTCCTCACGGCACGGGAGGCCGCCGCGACCGGACCTGTGCTGCTGCAGGTGGCGCGACCGGGGTTCTCGCCGACGCTCGTGTGCGCGTCGTGTCGCGCGCCGGCCCGCTGCCGAGCCTGCGGAGGGCCGCTCGGTGCCGCACATCGCGGGGCGACACCGGTGTGCGCCTGGTGCGGACGCGGGGCGCGCCTCTGGGCGTGCAGCTCCTGCGGCGGGGAGAAGGTGCGTCTTGCCGCATCCGGCAGTGAGCGGACCGCGGAGGAGCTGGGGCGCGCGTTCCCGGGGATCCGCGTGATCGTCGCCGACGGCAACCATCCGGTGGTCCGTGTCGACGCGAAGCCGGCCCTCGTCGTAGCGACCCGCGGCGCCGAGCCTCTGGCCGAGGGAGGCTACCGGGCGGTCGTGCTGCTCGACGGCTCCCGGATGCTGCAGGCGCCGGAGCTGCGGATCGGGGAGTCCTGCCTGCGCTGGTGGTCGAACGCGGCCGCCCTCGCCGCGCCCGGAGCGCCGATCCATCTCGTCGGCGTCGACGGTGCCGTGGCTCGTGCTCTTGCGACCTGGTCCCAGGCGTCGTACGCGCGGACGGAGCTCGCCGAGCGCGCGCCGCTGCGCATGCCGCCGTCCGTGCGCGTCGCCCAGGTCGAGGGCACCGGCGCCGCCATCCGTCGCGCCCTCGACGACATCGCCGCGCTGCAGCTGCCGCCGGACGCCGTGCTGGGGCCCGTACCGATCGAAGGCGACGACGACGGCCGGGAGCGCGCGCTCGTGCGGTTCCCCTACGCCGAGGGCGCGCGCGTGGCGGGCGTGCTCCGCGCCGCCGTGATCGCCGAGGCGATGGGCCGTCGCCGAGCCCGTGGCAGGACCCCACGGACTACGCTCTCGGTGAGGCTCGACGTCACCGAACCCGACCTCTGAACCACCCGATCCACCCCGTTCGTCTCGAACAACCCGCAGCACCTTCGAAGGACCCTCATGCGTCTCGTCTTCGCCGGCACTCCGGCGGCCGCCGTACCCACCCTCCGTCGCCTCGCCGGCGAGCACGAGATCGTCGCGGTCGTGACCCGCCCCGACGCGCCGCTCGGGCGCAAGCGGATACTCACCCCTTCGCCGGTCGCGCAGGAGGCCGATGCGCTCGGGATCCCGGTGATCAAGGCCGCGCGCCTGGACGAGGAGGCGACGGGTCGGATCACGGCGCTGCGCCCCGAACTCGGTGTCATCGTCGCCTACGGCGGCCTCGTGCGCGAACCCCTGCTGAGCGCCCCCGAGCACGGCTGGATCAACCTGCACTTCTCCCTGCTGCCGGCCTGGCGCGGAGCCGCCCCGGTGCAGCGGGCGCTCATCGCGGGGGACGCGGAGCTGGGCGCCACGGTGTTCCAGCTCGTCCCTGCGCTCGACGCGGGGGACGTGCACGCGATGCGGGTGTACCCCGTAGCCGGCGACGCCACCGCGGACGACGCGCTCGCCTCCCTCGCCATCGACGGTGCCGGGCTCACCGCGGAAGCCGTCGGCGCCATCGCCGGTGGCACCGCTCGCCCCGTGCCGCAGCAGGGCGAACCCACGCACGCGGCGAAGCTCGGCCTCGAGGACGGCCTGCTGGACTGGACCGAGCCCGCCGACATGGTGTTCGCCCGTTACCGCGGCGTCACCAGCGAGCCGGGTGCGCACACGGCCATCGACGGGGCGCCGCTGAAGGTGCGCGAGCTCGCGCGGACGCATGATGCGGATCCGCTGGCGCCGGGCGTATTGCACGGGATCAAGGGCGGCGTGCTCGTGGGCACCGGCAGCGCGCCACTGCTGCTCGTGCGCGTGCAACCGGCGGGGAAGGCCGCGATGGCCGCCGCGGACTGGTTCCGCGGCCTGCGGGCCAGCGACGGCGAGACCGTGCGGTTCGACGCCGCCGCGCCCTCGAGCGAGCAGAGCGACGCACGATGAGCGGACAGGGACGGCAGCACGGCGACGGCCGCCGGGGCCCGAAGCGGCGCGCGGCCGGTCAGGGCGCACCGCGCCGGCAGAACACCGGCGGAGCGACGCAGCACTCGGCGTCGCGGAACGCGCGTCCCCGCGACGTGCAGCCTGCGCGTCGCGTCGCGTACGACGTGATCCGCGCTGTCAGCACCTCCGATGCCTACGCCAATCTGCTGCTGCCGGGGGCGATCCGCGATGCGGGACTGAACGCTGCGGACGCGGCCTTCGCGACCGAGCTGACATACGGGACGCTGCGCCGTCTGGGCACATACGACGCCATCATCGCCGCCGCGGCCGGACGCGAAGTCGCCGGCATTGATGCTCCGGTGCTCGACGCCCTCCGCCTCGGTGCGCACCAGATCCTCGCCACCCGGGTCGCGACGCACGCGGCCGTCAACGAGTCGGTGAATCTGGTGGCCCTGGAGAGTGGGCGCGGCGCGTCGGGGTTCGCGAACGCGGTGCTGCGCAAGGTCGCCGCGCGCACGCAGGAGGAATGGTTCGACGCCGTCACGGCCGCGGCGCGCTCCGACGACGAGCGCCTGGGGCTCCGCTACGCGCATCCGGTCTGGATCATCCGTGCCCTGCGCCGTGCTCTCGCGGCCGAGGGGCGGGAGGACGAGCTCGAGGAGCTTCTCGCGGCGGACAACGTGGCTCCCGAGGTCACGCTCGTCGCGCTGCCCGGACTTGCGGAACCGCGCGAGCCCCGGCGGCCGTACGCACCGACGGCGTTCGGATCCGAAGGCGGAGACCCCGGAGCGACCGTCGCCGCGAACAAGGGCAGGGTGCGCGTGCAGGACGAGGGGTCGCAGCTCGTCGCCCTCGCGCTCGTCGGCGTCCGGCCTGTGGCGGCGGGGGAGCGCTGGCTGGATCTCTGCGCCGGCCCCGGCGGCAAGACCGCCCTGCTTGCCGCGGAGGCGCTGCGCAGCGGGGCGACACTCGACGCGAACGAGGTGGCGCCCGCCAGGGCGGGACTGGTGCGCAAGGCAGTCGCCGCGGTGCCGCTGCACGTCGAGGTCGCCGAGGAGGACGGCCGCGTGCTCGCCGCCGAGCGCCCTGCAGGCTATGACCGGATCCTGCTCGATGCGCCGTGCACGGGACTCGGAGCGCTGCGGCGCCGCCCAGAGGCGCGCTGGCGCAAGACCGCCGCCGACGTCCCCGAACTCGCCGCGTTGCAGGAGGAGCTGCTCTCGGCTGCCCTCGGCGCGCTGAAGCCCGGCGGGATCCTCGCCTACGTCACGTGCTCCCCGCACCTGGCCGAGACCGCAGCGGTCGTGCAGACTGTGCTCCGCGACCGGGACGACGTGCACGAGCTCGATGCCCGTGAGGCACTCGGTGCCGTGTCGCAGCAGCCGATCGATCTGCCGGAGCCGTCGAACGGATCCGGTCACGCGCAGCTCTGGCCGCACCGGCACGGCACCGACGCGATGTTCCTGTCGCTGCTCGTCAAGGACGCCTGAACCGCGATCGGACGGCGGCATCGGTACGATCGCGGCGGCGGGCACCGGGATAATGGGCGCATGCCCGCATCCCGCGCCGAACTGCCCGCAGCCCCCCGGATCAATCCCTCGATCCTCGCCGCCGACTTCGTGAACATGCAGGCGGATCTCGCCCGCATCGCGACGGCGGACTTCGCGCACGTGGATGTGATGGACAACCACTTCGTGCCCAACCTCACCTTCGGACCGCAGATGGTCGAGCGCATCCAGGCGACGAGCCCGATCCCGCTCGACGTGCACCTGATGATCACGGATCCGGACCGCTGGGCGCCGGGCTATGCGGAACTGGGCGCAGCGAGCGTCACCTTCCACCTCGAGGCGGCGTCCGACCCCGTCGCCCTCGCACGCTCCCTGCGCAGCATCGGCGCCAGGGCGGGCGTCGCGATCAAGCCGGGCACGGCGGCGGAACCGCTCTACGACATCCTCGGCGAGTTCGACCAGATTCTCGTGATGACCGTGGAGCCCGGCTTCGGCGGGCAGGGCTTCATGCCCGAGACGATGCCCAAGCTGCGAGCTCTGGCCGACGAGGCGAAGCGGCGCGGCTCCGACGTCTGGCTGCAGGTGGACGGCGGGATCTCGGATGCGACGATCGCGCAGGCCGCTGCCGCAGGCGCCGATACGTTCGTCGCCGGATCCGCCGTCTACGGCTCCCCCGACATCGAAGCCGCCGTCACGCGGCTCCGGGGTCTCGCACGAGCCGGTAGCCTGGGAGAGTGAAGACCTTCGACGAACTGTTCGCCGAGCTGAGCCGCAAAGCGGCCGAGCGCCCGGAGGGATCCGGGACGGTGCGCGAGCTCGACGCGGGCGTGCACACGATCGGCAAGAAGATCGTGGAAGAGGCGGCCGAAGTGTGGATGGCCGCAGAGTACGAGAGCGACGAGGCTGCGGCCGAGGAGATCTCCCAGCTGCTGTACCACCTGCAGGTGCTGATGCTGGCCAAGGGAATGACCCTGGAGAACGTCTACCGACATCTGTGAGGCGCCCCGACGGGGCTCCTTTCGCACACAGATCGCTTCGAACGAAAGACCTCCCATGCTGCGCATTGCCGTCCCGAACAAGGGATCGCTGTCCGAGACCGCCGCCGAGATGCTCGCCGAAGCCGGGTACGCCGGCCGCCGCGACACCAAGACCCTGCACGTGATCGACGCCGACAACGACGTCGAGTTCTTCTTCCTCCGTCCTCGCGACATCGCCACCTACGTCGCCTCGGGCGCGCTGGACGTCGGCATCACGGGACGTGACCTGCTGCGCGATGTGCGCCGCCCGGACGCCCGTGAGATCGAGCAGCTCGGCTTCGCCCGCTCGACGTTCCGCTTCGCCGCCCCGCCCGGACGGTTCAAGACGCTGGAGGACCTCAACGGCGTGCGCGTCGCCTCCGCCTACCCGGGGCTCGTCGACGACTACCTGCGGGAGCACGGCGTCACCGCCGAGCTCGTGCCGCTCGACGGCGCCGTCGAATCGGCCGTGCGTCTGGGGGTCGCCGACGCGATCGCGGACGTCGTGGAGACCGGCAC
Organism: Microbacterium sp. 10L49; assembly: GCF_056395125.1. Lineage (NCBI taxonomy): Bacteria > Bacillati > Actinomycetota > Actinomycetes > Micrococcales > Microbacteriaceae > Microbacterium > Microbacterium sp. 10L49. Next base: position 483,998 of record NZ_JBFTIW010000001.1, on the reverse strand, counting down.
CACGCTGCGCCAAGCGGGCCTGGAGATCTTCGGCCCCGTGATCATCGAGTCCGAAGCGGTGCTGATCAGCCGCCCCGGCGACGCCGAGGGCACCGAGAAGCTGCTGCGCCGCCTCCGCGGCGTCATGGTCGCCCACCGGTTCGTGCTGCTGGACTACGACCTGCCCGCCGATCTCGTCGAGAAGGCGGCCGCGATCGCGCCCGGGCGCGAGTCCCCGACGGTGTCGCCGCTGCGGGACCCGGCCTGGGTCGCCGTGCGGGTGATGATCCCGCGCCGTGGCATGAACCAGGTGATGGACCAGCTCTACGCGCTCGGCGCACGGGCCATCCTCGTCACCGCGATCCACGCCGCGAGGCTCTGATGTCGCTCACCGCGCGCGTCATCCCGTGTCTCGATGTGGCTGCCGGCCGCGTCGTCAAGGGCGTGAACTTCGAGAACCTGCGCGATATGGGCGATCCGGTCGAGCTCGCCCGGCACTATGCCGCGCAGGGCGCCGACGAGATCACCTTCCTCGACGTGACCGCGACCGTCGATGAGCGCGCCACCACCTACGACGTGGTGCGCCGCACCGCCGAAGAGGTCTTCGTGCCGCTCACCGTCGGTGGCGGCGTCCGCTCGGTCGACGACGTGGCCCGCCTGCAGGGCGTCGGCGCCGACAAGGTCGGGGTGAACTCCGCGGCGATCGCCCGTCCGGCTCTGATCGGCGAGATCGCCGACCGCTTCGGCGCCCAGGTGCTGGTGCTCTCGCTCGACATCAAGCGCAGTCCGCGCACGGCGTCCGGATTCGCCGTGACCACGCACGGCGGGCGCACCGAGACCTCCCTGGACGCCCTCGACTGGGCCCGCGAGGCCATCGAACGCGGCGCGGGGGAGCTGCTGGTCAACTCCATCGACGCCGACGGCACCAAGGACGGGTTCGACCTGGAGCTGGTGGGCCTCATGCGCGAGGTCTCCAGCGTGCCCGTCATCGCCTCGGGCGGCGCCGGGAAGGCCGAGGACTTCGCTCCGGCCATCGCCGCGGGCGCGGACGCGGTGCTCGCCGCGAGCGTGTTCCACTCCGGACAGCTGACCGTCGGCGATGTGAAGGCGGCGCTGAACGCCGCGGGGGTGACGGTGCGATGAACACGGATCTCGATGCCAGGCTCGCCGACGTGAGTTACGACGACCAGGGCCTCGTCCCTGTGATCGTGCAGCAGTGGGACACCCTCGAGGTGCTCATGATGGCCTGGGCCGACGAGGAGGCGCTGCGCCGTACCCTCACCACGGGTCGCGCCACGTACTGGTCCCGCTCCCGCCAGCAGTACTGGCGCAAGGGCGACACCTCCGGCCACGTGCAGCACGTGCGCGGGGCTCGGCTGGACTGCGACGGCGACACCGTGCTCCTGCTCGTCGACCAGATCGGCGTGGCCTGCCACACCGGCACCCGCACCTGCTTCGACGGGCGCGATCTGGATCCGGTCGTCGCCGCGGCGCAGGACCGGGCTGTGGCAGACGACGCCGGGAAGGCCACGGCGTGATGCTCGCCCGCCGAGCGAAGTCGACGAGCCTGCTGCTGATCCTGCTCGCGGGCGGGATCGGGGTCCTGTCCTCGACGCAGACCTGGCTGACCGTCACCCGCGCCGACGGGGGAGAGTCGCTCGACGTCGCCGGCAACGCGGCGCTGCCCGTGCTCGCCCCGCTGAGCCTCACGGCGCTCGCGCTGTGTGCAGCCATCGCTCTCGTCGGGCCCGTGCTGCGACGCGTGTTCGCCGCGATCGCGGTCGCTGTCGGGGCCCTCCTGCTCGTGCTGACCACGCGCATCCTGTTCCAGCATCCGCTGGATGCAGTGAGCCCCGCCCTCACCAAGGCCACGGGGCTCGCAGGGGACACCGCGCTGAAGGCCATCGTCGACGGCATCGCCGTGACCGCTTGGCCCTGGGCTGCGCTCGTCGGCTGGATCCTGCTGCTCCTCGGCGGCGGGCTGGCCCTGGTCACCGCGGGGCAGTGGCGCAGCGGCGGGCGTCGCTATCGCACCGCCCCGGCGCCGAACGACGGACCGGTGGACGCGGTGGAGAGCTGGGACGAGCTCAGCCGCGGCACCGACCCCACCCGCTAGACCGCCTCGACGACGCCCCGCGCTGTCCGCGGTCCTCGTCGAGAAGCACGATCCCGATAGACTTGACCACACCACCCGACGCTCGGAGGAGAACATGAGCAACCCCATCGCAGATCCCGGCCACGGACACTCGCCTGCGGCCTGGACCGCCGTGGTGATCATGCTGCTCGGATTCAGCGTGGGCACCGCCGCCTTCTTCCTCGACGTCCCCGTCGTGGTCTGGGTGGGCGTCGCGCTGATCGTCGTCGGCGCGATCGTGGGCTGGGTGCTCTCCAAGGCCGGATACGGCGCGAAGGGCCCGAAGTACCAGCCGAAGGCGCACTAATGGTGCTCGCCGACCTCACGGCCGGCGCAGTCGAGGACGCCGCCCGTCGCGAGCGGGAGCGTCCGCTGGCGATCGTGGAGCGTGCCGCACTCGATCGCGCCCCCGCCCTCGACGCACGCGCCGCGCTGGCGCCCGCGGACCGGGTCAAGATCATCGCCGAGGTGAAGCGGGCGAGCCCGTCGCGCGGCGCCCTCGCCGAGATCCCGGATCCCGCGCTGCAGGCATCCCTGTACCAGCAGGGCGGGGCGTCTGCGATCAGCGTGCTCACGGAGGAACGTCGGTTCGGGGGCAGCCTCGCCGATCTCGAGGCCGTGACCGCCGCCGTGCAGGTCCCCGTGCTGCGCAAGGACTTCATCGCCACCCCGTACCAGGTGTTCGAGGCGCGCGCCGCGGGTGCGTCCCTCGCGCTGCTCATCGTGGCGGGCCTGGACCGCGCGAATCTGGAGCGGCTGTACGCCCTCATCCTCGAGCTGGGCATGACGCCCCTCGTCGAGACGCACTCCGCCGAGGAGCTCGAGGTCGCGATCGATCTCGGTGCGCACCTCGTCGGCGTGAACGCCCGCGACCTGAAGACCCTCGAGCTGGACCGCGACCTGTTCGGCCGGCTGGTCGAGCGGATCCCCTCGACGTCCGTGAAGATCGCCGAGTCCGCCGTGCTCACGCCCGCCGACGTCGCGCACTACCGCGCGGCCGGTGCCGACGCGGTACTCATCGGCGAGGCGCTCGTCACCGGCGATCCCGTCGCCACCCTGCATTCTTTCCTGGAGGCCGGATCATGAGTCTGCGCGATCAGCCGGGGCCGTTCTTCGGTGACTTCGGCGGGCGCTTCATGCCCGAATCGCTCATCGCGGCGATCGACGAGCTCACCGTGGCGTACCACGAGGCGATCGCCGATCCGGCATTCCAGTCCGAGCTCGCGACCCTGCTGCACTCCTACGCCGGGCGTCCCTCGCCGATCACCGAGGTGCCGCGGTTCGCCGAGCACGCCGGCGGCGCGCGGATCTTCCTCAAGCGCGAGGACCTCAACCACACCGGATCCCACAAGATCAACAACGTGCTCGGTCAGGCGCTGCTGACCAAGCGCCTGGGCAAGACCCGGGTGATCGCGGAGACGGGCGCCGGCCAGCACGGTGTCGCCACGGCGACCGCCGCCGCGCTGTTCGGTCTCGAGTGCACGATCTACATGGGCGAGGTCGACACCGAGCGTCAGGCGCTCAACGTCGCCCGGATGCGCCTGCTCGGCGCGGAGGTCGTGCCCGTCACCACGGGATCGCGCACGCTCAAGGATGCGATCAACGACGCGTACCGCGACTGGGTCGCGACCGTCGAGACCACCAACTACATCTTCGGCACGGCGGCGGGCCCGCACCCGTTCCCGGCGATGGTGCGCGACTTCCAGAAGATCATCAGCGAGGAGGCTCGTCAGCAGCTGCTCGACGAGGCCGGGCGCCTGCCGGATGCGGTGCTCGCCTGCGTCGGCGGCGGCTCCAACGCGATCGGCATGTTCGACGCGTTCCTCGATGACGAGACCGTGCGGCTGTACGGCGTGGAGGCGGCCGGCGACGGCGTCGACACGCCCAAGCACGCCGCCTCGATCGAACGCGGTCGCGCTGGGGTGCTGCACGGTGCACGCACGTACGTCCTGCAGGACGAGGACGGGCAGACCATCGAGTCGCACTCGATCTCTGCGGGCCTCGACTACCCCGGCGTGGGGCCGGAGCACTCGTGGCTCGCCGCGATCGGCCGCGCCGAGTACATCCCCGCGACCGACGACGAGGCCATGCAGGCGCTGCGCCTGCTGAGCCGCACCGAGGGCATCATCCCCGCGATCGAGTCCGCGCACGCCCTCGCCGGCGCCATGCGGATCGGCAAGGAGCTCGGCCGCGACGCGATCCTCGCGGTCTGCCTCTCCGGACGCGGCGACAAGGACATGGACACCGCGGCCCGTTACTTCGGGCTGTACGACGAGGGCGCTGCAGAGAACGGAGTCGGCGCATGAGCCGCGTCGAAGAGGCCATCCAGCGCGCACATGACGCCGGTCGGGGCGCCTTCATCGGCTACCTCCCGGTCGGCTACCCCGACCTGCAGACCAGCATCGACGCCGCGATCGCCCTGGCGCGCAACGGCGTGGACATCATCGAGCTCGGACCGCCCTACAGCGATCCCGTGATGGACGGCGCGATCATCCAGGAGGCGACGCAGGCGGCACTCGCGAACGGCTTCCGGATGCGCGATCTCTTCACGGCGGTCGCGGCCATCACGGCTGCCGTGGACGCCCCCGTGGTCGTCATGACCTACTGGAACCCCGTGCTGCAGTACGGCGTCGACCGCTATGCCGACGACCTGCTCGCCGCAGGCGGTGCAGGTCTGATCACGCCCGACATCACTCCCGAGGCGGCACCCGAGTGGATCGCCGCGAGCGAGCGCACGGGGCTCGACCGCGTCTTCCTGGCCGCGCCCACCTCCACCGACGCCCGCCTCGACCTGGTCGCTGCAAGCTCCACGGGCTTCGTGTACACCGTCTCGACCATGGGCATCACGGGGGAGCGGGCCGAGCTGGACAAGGCCGCCCGCACGCTCGTCGGACGCCTCAGGGAACATGGCGCCGGTCGTGCGTGCGTGGGCATCGGCATCTCCACCGCGGAGCAGATCGCGGGCGTGCTGGAGTACGCCGACGGCGCGATCGTCGGCACCGCCCTCGTGCGGGCTCTTCGGGACGGGGGCGTGGATCGGCTCGCGGAGGTCACCCGCGAACTCGCCACGGGCACCGCGCTCGCACGGTGACGGCGCTCTGACGACGTAGACTCGTGACCATGCCCTTCGCGCTCCAGAACGCTCTCATCGGCGTGCATGCCAGCATCCCGAGCCCGCCGATCAGCTACTTCCAGGTCGGGCCGCTGCAGATCCACTTCTACGCGCTGTGCATCATCGCCGGCATCATCGTGGCCACGCTGCTGACCAACCACCGGCTGACGAAGCGCGGCGCGGAGCGCTGGGTCGTCGTGGACATCTGCATCATCGCGGTGCCGCTCGCCATCATCGGCGCGCGCATCTTCCACGTCGCCACGCACCCCGGCTTCTACTTCGGGCCGGACAAGAACACCTGGAACCCGTTCGAGCCCGGCTCGGTCTGGGCCATCTGGGAGGGCGGCATCGCCATCTTCGGCGCGCTCATCGGCGGCGCCATCGGCGCCTGGCTGGGCTGCAAGTGGACCGGAGTGCGCTTCTCGGCCTTCGCGGACGCGCTGGCCCCCGGCCTCATCCTCGCGCAGGCGTTCGGCCGCTTCGGCAACTGGTTCAACCACGAGCTGTTCGGCCTGCCCACCGACCTCCCCTGGGGCCTGGAGATCGAGTCGACGAACTCCGCCTTCCCGGCGGGACTCGCCCCCGGGACCCTGTTCCACCCCACGTTCCTGTACGAGGTCATCTGGAACACTCTGGGCTGCCTGTTCCTGCTCTGGCTCGGCCACAAGCTGCGCCTGCAGTGGGGCAAGCTCTTCGCCGTCTACCTGATCTGGTACGGCGCAGGACGCATGGTCTGGGAGTCGATCCGCATCGATCCGAGCGAGATCTACTTCGGGCTGCGCACGAACGTCTGGGCCGCGCTGTTCGGCGTCGTGCTGGGCATCGTCGTCCTGTTCGTGCAGACTCGCCGTCACCCCGGCTTCGAGCCTTCGCCGTACCAGCCGGGTCGGGAGCCGAGCGCCGCTGGGGTAGAATCGCAAAACCCCGATGATTTCGTCGACCTGAGCGAGCCTCAGACCGACGAGAATCGCGCGGAGGCGGACGCCACGAGCGCCGTCTCCCGCCCCTGAGAACGGCGCCGACAGGAGCCTCGCTGCGGTGGACGTACGTCCACCGGGAATATCGCACTGAACGAGCGGGCCGATGATGTCCCCGGGTTCATCAGAAATCTGAGGACGGTGACTGGTGTACTTCCAGCCTCCCCACGGCGCTTCCGGCGCTTACCCCCCGAAGCAGGGGATGTACAACCCCGCGTTCGAGAAGGACGCCTGCGGCCTGGCCATGGTCGCGACGCTCCGCGGGGAGCCGGGCCACGACATCATCGCGCTCGCCCTCGAGGCGCTGCGCAACCTGGAGCACCGCGGCGCGATCGGCTCCGACGCGGGCACCGGCGACGGCGCCGGGATCCTGACGCAGATGCCGGACGCGTTCCTGCGTGCGGTCACCTCGTTCGAGCTTCCTCCGGTGGGCGAGTACGCCGCCGGGCTCGCCTTCCTCCCGCTCGACTCGCGGTCGCGTCGCGAGCAGAAGGCCGGGATCGAGAAGATCGCGCGCGCCGAGGGCCTCACCGTGCTCGGCTGGCGCGAGGTGCCCACCGCGAACCAGCACCTCGGCAAGCTCGCCGACGAGGCCCGCCCCGCCTTCGAGCAGCTGTTCGTCTCGCGCCCCGCCTCGAGCGGAGCCGAGGCGCTTTCCGGCATCGCGCTGGACCGGGTCGCCTACAGGCTGCGCAAGCGCGCCGGCCATGAGCTCGGGGCCTACTTCGTCTCGCTGTCCGCCCGCACGCTGGGCTACAAGGGCATGGTCACGACTCTGCAGCTGGAGCCGTTCTACCCCGACCTGCAGGACGAGCGCTTCGCCTCCGAGCTCGCGGTGGTGCACTCCCGGTACTCGACCAACACCTTCCCGTCCTGGCCGCTCGCGCAGCCGCTGCGCATGCTCGCGCACAACGGCGAGATCAACACCGTCGGCGGCAACCGCAACTGGATGCGCGCCCGCCAGTCGCAGCTCGAGTCCGAGCTGCTCGGCGACATCCGCCCGCTGCTGCCGATCTGCACCGACGGTGCGAGCGACTCCGCCTCGTTCGACGAGGTGCTCGAGCTGCTCACCCTCACCGGGCGCAGCCTGCCGCACTCCGTGATGATGATGGTGCCGGCTGCCTGGGAGCGTCAGACGGACCTGGATCCGGACCTGCGCGCGTTCTACGAGTACCACGCGAACCAGATGGAGCCGTGGGACGGTCCCGCCGCGCTCATCTTCACCGACGGCACCGTCGTGGGCGCAACGCTCGACCGCAACGGACTGCGCCCTGGGCGCTGGACCGAGACGACGGACGGCCTCGTCGTGATCGGCAGCGAGACCGGTGTCCTGGAGTTCGAGCCCGAGCGCATCAAGCGCCGCGGCCGCCTGCAGCCCGGCACGATGTTCGTCGTCGACACCGCCCAGCGCCGCATCGTGGAGGACGAAGAGGTCAAGCGCGACCTCGCCGCCCTGCACCCGTGGCAGGAGTGGCTCGATGAGGGACGCGTGCGCCTCGCCGATCTGCCGGAGCGCGAGCACATCGTGCACCCGGTCGCGTCGATCACCCGTCGTCAGCGCACCTTCGGCTACACCGAGGAAGAGGTGCGGATCCTGCTCACCCCGATGGGGCAGACCGGCGCCGAACCGCTCGGCGCCATGGGCAGCGATGCGCCGATCGCGGTGCTCTCGGAGCGTCCGCGGCTGCTCTTCGACTACTTCGTGCAGCAGTTCGCGCAGGTCACCAACCCGCCGCTGGACGCGATCCGCGAAGAGGTCGTCACGAGCCTCTCGCTCGGTCTCGGGCCGGAGCGCAACCTGCTGGACTGGGGACCCGACCACGCACGCACGATCGTGCTCGACTTCCCCGTCATCGACAACGACGAGCTCGCCAAGCTCCGTCACATCGATCGCGCCCGCCCGGAGCGCTCCAGCGCGACGATCAAGGGGCTCTACCACTTCGATCTGGGTCCGCACGCGCTCGCACGGCGCCTCGAGGAGATGTGCGCCGAGGTCGACGCCGCGATCGAGGACGGCGCGGAGCTGATCATCCTCAGCGACCGGGACTCCAACAAGGACCTCGTCCCGATCCCGTCGCTGCTCATGCTGTCCGCGGTGCACCACCACCTCATCCGCCGTGAGGACCGGATGAAGGTCGGGCTGATCGTCGAGGCCGGAGACGTGCGCGAGGTGCACCACGTCGCGACCCTGATCGGTTACGGCGCCTCCGCGGTGAACCCCTACCTCGCGATGGAGACGGTGGAGCACCTCGTGCGCACCGGCTACATCACCGGCATCACGCCGGAGAAGGCCGTCCGCAACCTGATCTACGCGCTCGGCAAGGGCGTGCTCAAGATCATGTCCAAGATGGGCATCTCCACGGTCGGCTCGTACGCCGGCGCGCAGGTGTTCGAGGCGGTCGGCCTCAGCCAGGAGCTCGTCGACGCGTACTTCACCGGCACCGAGACCAAGCTCGGCGGCATCGGCATCGAGGACGTCTTCGCCGAGAACCAGGCGCGCCACGACTTCGCCTACCCCGAGGACGCCGCGGCGCGTGCGCACGAGCGCCTCTGGACGGGCGGCGAGTACCAGTGGCGCCGTGACGGCTCGCCGCACCTGTTCAACCCGGACACCGTGTTCCGTCTGCAGCACTCGACGCGCACCCGGCGGTACGACATCTTCCGCGAGTACACGCAGCTCGTGGACGACCAGGCCAAGGAGCTGAAGACCCTGCGCGGCCTGTTCGAGCTGCGCACGGGGGAGCGCCCGCCGGTGCCGATCGACGAGGTCGAACCCGTGTCCTCCATCGTCAAGCGGTTCTCCACCGGTGCGATGAGCTACGGATCCATCTCGCAGGAGGCGCACGAGACGCTCGCGATCGCGATGAACCGTCTCGGCGCGAAGTCGAACACCGGCGAGGGCGGTGAGGATCCGGATCGCCTGGTCGACCCGGAGCGCCGCAGCGCGATCAAGCAGGTCGCGTCCGGCCGTTTCGGCGTGACCAGCCAGTACCTCACGGCGGCCGACGACATCCAGATCAAGCTCGCACAGGGTGCCAAGCCCGGTGAGGGCGGTCAGCTGCCGCCGCAGAAGGTGTATCCGTGGATCGCGCGCACCCGGCACGCGACGCCCGGGGTCGGGCTCATCTCGCCCCCGCCGCACCACGACATCTACTCGATCGAGGATCTCAAGCAGCTCATCTTCGACCTGAAGCGCGCCAACCCGAACGCCCGGATCCACACCAAGCTGGTCAGCCAGTCCGGCATCGGCGCGGTCGCTGCCGGTGTCGCCAAGGCGCTCAGCGACGTCGTGCTGGTCTCCGGCCACGACGGTGGCACGGGCGCGAGCCCGCTGAACTCGCTCAAGCACGCGGGCACCCCGTGGGAGCTCGGCCTCGCCGAGACGCAGCAGACGCTCATGCTCAACGGCATGCGCGACCGCGTCGTGGTGCAGGTCGACGGCCAGCTGAAGACGGGCCGCGACGTGATCATCGGCGCCCTGCTGGGTGCGGAGGAGTTCGGCTTCGCCACGGCGCCGCTCGTGGTGAGCGGCTGCATCATGATGCGCGTGTGTCACCTGGACACCTGCCCGGTCGGTGTCGCCACCCAGAACCCGGTGCTGCGCGAGCGGTTCACGGGCAAGCCCGAGTTCGTCGTGAACTTCATGGAGTTCATCGCGGAGGAGGTGCGCGAGCACCTCGCCGCACTCGGCTTCCGCAGCCTGGAAGAGATCGTGGGCCGGGCGGATCTGCTGCGCACGGACGCGGCCATCAAGCACTGGAAGGCGGACGGTCTCGACCTCGCCCCGGTGCTCGAAGGTCCTGTGTTCCCCGCCGGGGAGCCCCGTCGCAGTGCTCGCGCGCAGGACCACGAGCTGGAGAAGCACTTCGATGCTCCTCTGCTCGAGGCCGCCCGCGAGGCGATCGCTCAGGGCACGCCGGTCTCCTTCGATCTGCCGATCCGCAACACCGAGCGCGCCGTCGGCACGATGCTCGGCCACGAAGTCACCGTGCAGCACGGGGGAGAGGGGCTGCCCGCGGGCACGATCCGGATCTCCCTGCACGGCACTGCCGGGCAGTCGCTCGGCGCGTTCCTGCCGCGGGGCATCTCGATCTGTCTGGAGGGCGACGCGAACGACTACGTCGGAAAGGGTCTCTCCGGTGGCGAGATCGCGGTCCGTCCGCATCCCGATGCGACGTTCGTGCCGCAGCACAACGTGATCGCCGGCAACGTGATCGGCTACGGCGCAACGAGCGGCACGATCCACATCTCCGGCGTCGTCGGGGAGCGGTTCCTGGTCCGCAACTCCGGGGCGACGGCCGTCGCCGAGGGCGTGGGCGACCACGCGCTCGAGTACATGACCGGCGGCGTCGCCGTGATCCTCGGCAGCACGGGACGCAACCTCGGCGCCGGCATGTCCGGCGGCATCGCTTACGTGCGCGATCTGCACACCGAGCGCGTGAACCCGCTTTCGCTGAGCGCGGGGGAGCTGGAGCTCCTGGCTCTCGACGAGGTGGACACGCAGGAGCTGCGCGAGCTGCTGTCGCAGCATGTGGAGCGCACCGGATCCCCGCTCGCGGCGGAGATCCTGGCGGACGACGACTTCGCCGCCTCTTTCACGAAGATCCTGCCGCGGGACTACGCCGCCGTGCTGCGCACCCGCGCAGAGGCAGAGGCCGAGGGGATCGACCCCGACGGCTCCATCGTCTGGACCCGCATCCTGGAGGTGACCGGTGGCTGACCCCAAGGGCTTTCTGACCGTCACGGAGCGCGAGCTCCCCGCCCGCCGGCCCGTTCCGGTCCGCATCATGGACTGGAAGGAGGTGTACGAGCCGGGCGATTCGGCCGTGCTCCGCCGCCAGGCGAGCCGCTGCATGGACTGCGGTGTGCCGTTCTGCCACCAGGGCTGCCCGCTCGGCAACCTCATCCCGGAGTGGAACGATCTCACGTGGCGCGGCGAAGGCCGCGCGGCGATCGACCGCCTGCACGCGACGAACAACTTCCCGGAGTTCACCGGACGGCTGTGCCCGGCGCCGTGCGAGAGCGCCTGCGTGCTGGGCATCAACCAGCCCGCCGTCACGATCAAGCAGATCGAGGTCTCGATCATCGACGAGGCCTTCGCCTCGGGCTGGGTCGAGGCGCAGCCGCCGGAACGGCTCACGGGCAAGACCGTCGCCGTGGTCGGATCCGGCCCCGCCGGTCTCGCCGCCGCTCAGCAGCTCACGCGTGCAGGGCACACCGTCGCGGTGTTCGAGCGCGACGACCGCATCGGCGGGCTGCTGCGCTACGGCATCCCGGACTTCAAGATGGAGAAGTCGCACCTCGACGCGCGCCTGCGCCAGATGTCCGAGGAGGGCACGCGGTTCCGCGCCGGCGTGAACATCGGCACCGACATCAGCTGGGCCGATCTGCGCGCCCGGTACGACGCCGTGGTGATCGCGACCGGGGCGACCCTGCCGCGCGAGCTCGCGATCCCCGGACGGGACCTGGACGGCGTGCACTTCGCCATGGAGTACCTGGTCGAGTCGAACAAGGCCGTCGCCGGGGATCCCGTGTCGAACCAGATCACCGCCGAGGGCAAGCACGTGATCGTGATCGGCGGCGGCGACACCGGTGCCGACTGCATCGGCACCGCGCACCGTCAGGGCGCGCTCAGCGTGACGAACCTCGCGATCGGACGGCAGCCGTCGTCGGGACGCCCGGAGCACCAGCCCTGGCCGATGATGCCGACCGTGTTCGAGGTCTCCTCGGCGCACGAGGAGGGCGGGGAGCGGCAGTACCTGGCCTCCACCGTGGAGTTCCTCGGCAACGAGGCGGGCGAGGTGCGCGCATTGCGCGTCGCCGAGACCGAGTTCGTGGACGGCCGTCGCGTTCCCAAGAGCGGCAGCGAGCGGGAGATCCCCGCGGATCTGGTGCTCATCGCGATGGGCTTCACCGGCCCCGAGCACGAGGCGTACGGCGAGGACGGTCCGCAGCGCACCGAGCGCGGCGCGTTCCGGCGTGACGAGGACTACGCATCCACCATCCCGGGCGTGTTCGTCGCCGGCGACGCCGGACGAGGCCAGTCCCTCATCGTGTGGGCGATCGCCGAGGGACGCGCCGCAGCGGCCGCTGTGGACAGGCACCTCATGGGACAGACCGTGCTGCCCGCTCCGGTCCGCCCGTCTGATGTCGCGATCGGGGTCCAGCCCGCGTAGGCTGGCCCCGGCCTCGTGGCCCTTATTCCATCCCCCTGACACTTATCGGAGAACGCATTGAGACGTGCCAAAATCGTGGCCACACTCGGCCCCGCAACCTCGACGTATGAAACGGTGCGGGCCCTCATCGATGCGGGGGTCGATGTCGCCCGGCTGAACCTCAGCCACGGGGACTACTCCGTGCACGAGAACAACTACGCGAACGTCCGCCGCGCGGCGGAGGACTCCGGTCGCGCCGTCGCCGTCCTCGTCGACCTGCAGGGCCCGAAGATCCGCCTCGGCAAGTTCGAGGCCGGCCCCTACGAGCTCGCGGTCGGCGACATCTTCAAGATCACGACCGAGGACATCCTGGGCAACAAGGACATCTGCGGAACGACCTTCAAGGGTCTTCCGCAGGACGTCAAGCCCGGCGACTTCCTCCTCATCGACGACGGCAAGGTCCGTGTCGAGGTCATCGAGACCGACGGCACCGTCGTCACCACGCGTGTCGTGGTCGCCGGCGCCGTGTCCAACAACAAGGGCATCAACCTGCCCGGCGTCGCGGTCAGCGTCCCCGCGCTGAGCGAGAAGGACGAGGACGACCTGCGCTGGGGTCTGCGCATCGGCGCCGATCTCATCGCGCTGTCGTTCGTCCGTGACGCGTCCGACGTCACCCGCGTGCACGAGATCATGGCCGAAGAGGGCGTGAAGGTCCCGGTCATCGCGAAGATCGAGAAGCCGCAGGCCGTCGACAACCTCGAGAGCATCGTCGACGCGTTCGACGGCATCATGGTCGCCCGCGGCGACCTGGGCGTCGAGCTGCCGCTGGAGGCGGTCCCGATCGTGCAGAAGCAGGCGGTCGAGCTCGCCCGCCGCATGGCGAAGCCCGTCATCGTCGCAACCCAGATGCTCGAGTCGATGATCTCCAGCCCGGTGCCGACCCGCGCCGAGACCTCCGATGTCGCGAACGCCGTCCTCGACGGCGCCGACGCCGTCATGCTCTCTGGCGAGACCAGCGTGGGCGACTATCCCGTCATCGTCGTGGAGACGATGGCTCGGATCATCGAGTCCACCGAGGACCACGGCCTGGAGCGGATCGCCCCGCTGACCACCAAGCCGCGCACCCAGGGCGGCGCGATCACGCTCGCGGCTCTCGAGGTCGCCGAATTCGTCGAGGCCAAGTTCCTCTGCGTGTTCACGCAGTCGGGCGATTCGGCGCGGCGCCTGTCGCGACTCCGTTCGCGCATCCCCATGCTCGCGTACACGCCGGATCCGGCGATCCGCCGCCGTATGGCCGTCACCTGGGGCGTCAGCACGAGCCTGGTGAACTTCGTGCCGCACACCGACATGATGTTCCACCAGGTCGACGAGCATCTGCTCGGGTCGGGCCTCGCCGAAGTGGGCGACAAGGTCGTGGTCATCTCCGGCTCCCCTCCCGGGATCGTCGGATCGACGAACGACCTGCGCATCCACCGTGTCGGCGACACCGTTCACGGCGCCGCTCCGGCCTATCAGGCCAAGTAGGACGCGCACACGAGGGCCGGCCCCATGGGGCCGGCCCTCGTGGCATCCGCAGGTGCGCTACAGTCGATCCGGGCCGGCGTGGCGGAATGGCAGACGCGGAGCACTCAAAATGCTCTATCCGGAAGGGTGTGTGGGTTCGAGTCCCACCGCCGGCACCATGGTTCACAAGATCCGAAACTGCTGTCCAGTAGGATGGATCCGTGACTGAAGAGCAGCAGCCTGAGCAGCCCGCCTCGTCCGCTCCGCGACGCGTTGTCGTCGCCGAGGACGAGTCGCTGATCCGCCTCGACATCGTCGAGATCCTCCGCGACAACGGCTTCGATGTCGTCGGCGAAGCCGGAGACGGAGAGACCGCGGTGCAGTTGGCCACGGAGCTGCGTCCCGACCTCGTCATCATGGACGTGAAGATGCCCCAGCTCGACGGCATCAGCGCCGCGGAGAAGCTGCACAAGGGCAACATCGCGCCCGTCGTGCTGCTCACCGCGTTCAGTCAGAAGGAGCTCGTCGAGCGCGCGAGCGAGGCTGGTGCCCTGGCCTACGTCGTCAAGCCGTTCACGCCGAACGACCTTCTCCCGGCCATCGAGATCGCCCTGGCCCGCCACGAGCAGATCATCACGCTCGAGGCCGAGGTCGCGGACATGGTCGAGCGCTTCGAGACCCGCAAGCTCGTCGACCGGGCCAAGGGCCTGCTGAACGAGAAGATGGGCCTCAGCGAGCCCGAGGCGTTCCGCTGGATCCAGAAGGCATCGATGGATCGCCGCCTCACCATGCAGGACGTGGCGAAGGCGATCATCGAGCAGCTCGCCCCCAAGAAGTAAGGGCGTGGATCTCGGCGACGGGATCCTGCTCCGCCCGCTTCTTCCCGGAGACGGCGCCGAGCTCGCCGCGGCGTACACCCGTAACCGCGCTCACCTCGCGCCGTGGGAGCCGCTCCGCACAGCGGAGTTCTTCACCACCGCGCGCCAGGACGAGTTCGTCCGAGAGTCTCTGCGCGGTGTGCACGAAGGGCGTACTGCCGCCTACGTGCTGGAGGACGCCGACCACCGCATCGTGGGACGGGTGAACCTCAGCGACATCGTGCGCGGGGCGTTCTGGAGTGCGCACCTCGGCTACTGGATCGACAAGGACCTGACGGGCCGCGGGGTCATGCGCGCCGCGGTCTCCGCCGTCTGCGCGCTCGCACGTGACGACCTCGGACTGCACCGGGTCCAGGCGGCGACGCTCGTGCACAACGAGGCGTCGCAGCGCGTGCTGCGGGCCATCGGCTTCACCGAGATCGGTCACGCTGCGCGCTACCTGCGCATCGCGGGGGAGTGGCAGGACCACCTGCTGTTCCAGCGGATCCTGGAGGATGCTCCGGACAGCGGGTCCTGAGCGGTCAGGCGCCGGGAAGGTCCTTGATCATGTTCGTGATCCGGATCGTGGAGCAGCGCCGGCCCTGATCGTCGCTCACGGCGATCTCGTGCACGGTGATGCTGCGGCCCAGGTGCACCGGGGTGCACACGCCCGTGACGACGCCGCTGGTGGCCGAGCGCGTGTGGGTCGCGTTGATGTCGACGCCCACCGCGAGTCGCCCGGGGCCGGCATGCAGGTTCGCCGCCATCGAGCCCAGAGACTCGCCGAGCACGACATAGGCGCCGCCGTGCATGAGCCCGACCGGCTGCGTGTTTCCTTCGACCGGCATCGTGGCCACGCAGCGGTCCACCGAGAACTCGACCCAGCTCAGACCCATCTTCTCCGCCAGGGCGCCCATGCCGCGTTCGACCGCCCAGTCCATCCCGGAGCCGGTCGGTGCAGCGGTCGTGTCCACAGGGTCGCTCACGCGGATCCTCCTCGATTCGATGTCCGCAGGGCTCGTTAGGCTGGAGTCGTGACGGACTCCGCAAAGCCTACCCTCATGGTCGTCGACGGCCATTCGCTCGCATACCGGGCGTTCTTCGCCCTTCCGGTGGAGAACTTCACCACAAAGGACAACCAGCACACGAACGCCATCTACGGCTTCCTGTCGATGCTGGTGAACCTCATCAAGGCGGAGCGGCCGACGCACATGGCGATCGCCTTCGACACGTCGCGGCACTCGTTCCGCACCGACGTATACCCGGAGTACAAGGCGACCCGCTCGGAGACCCCTTCGGAGTTCCGCGGGCAGATCCCGCTGCTGCAGGACTGCCTCGCGGCGATGTCGATCCCGGTCCTGACGAAGGAGGGCATCGAAGCCGATGACATCCTCGCCACGCTCGCCGCGCAGGGATCCTCGCAGGGCTTCGACGTGCTCGTCGTCTCCGGGGACCGCGACACGATCCAGCTCGTGAACGACGAGGTCACGCTGCTCTACCCGAACGTGCAGGGCGTGTCGCAGCTCAAGCGCTACGACCCGATCACCGTGCAGGAGCGCTACGGCGTGCGCCCCGAGCAGTACCCCGACATCGCCGCTCTCGTGGGTGAGACGAGCGACAACCTGCCCGGCGTGCCGAAGGTGGGCGAGAAGACCGCCGTGAAATGGCTCACGCAGTTCGGATCGCTCGATGAGCTGCTCGATCGCGCCGACGAGATCAAGGGCGTCGTGGGCGGAAACCTCCGCGAGCACATCGAGGACGTGCGCCGCAACCGCAAGCTGAACCGGCTGCTGCAGGACGTCGAGCTCCCCGTCGGCCCCTCAGACCTCGAGACGCGTCCGATCGACGCGCAGGCCGTGCGCGACATCTTCGCCCGCCTGGAGTTCCGCACGCTGCTGCCGCGGGTGTTCGAGGCGGTCGGCGAGGATGCGCCCGCCGAGGAGACCGCTGCCACCGTCGCCGTACCGGCTGCCACGGAGCTCTCCGTCGAAGGGGTCGCGGCGTGGCTCGCCACAGCCACCGGCGACGTCGCGGTCGAGGTGACCGCCGCCGGCGGACTGCCACGGCGCGTGGGGCTCGCACACGGCGACGACCTCGTCGAGCTCTCGTGGTCGCCGCAGGTGCAGGCCGCTCTCGCCGATTGGCTCGCGTCCGACGCGCCGAAGATCTTCCACGACGCGAAGCCGCAGGTGAAGGCACTGCACAGCGCAGGCGTGCGCCTGGGCGGGCTGGCCTACGACACGAACCTCGCGGGATGGCTGCTCCGCCCGAGCTATCCCGACAAGACGCTCGCCGACCTCGTCGACCGCTACCTGGGTGAGAAGCTGCCGGAGGCGGATCCGAGCCAGCTCGTGCCGGAGACGGAGGGAGCCTCGCCCGCCCAGCTCGCCTGGTTCACGGCCCGCGTCGCCACCGCCCTGCGCACGGACGTTCCGGAGAGCGTCGACCGGGTGCTCCGCGAGATCGAGCTGCCCACCCTCATCACTCTCGCCGACATGGAGCTCGCGGGCGTCGCCGTCTCGCACGAGATCCTCTCCGGCTTCTCGCAGGAGCTGGGGGAGCGCGCGAGCCGCATCGCGGAGGAATCCTTCGCGATCATCGAGCGCGAGGTGAACCTCGGCTCGCCCAAGCAGTTGCAGGAGGTCCTCTTCGAGCAGCTCGAGCTGCCGAAGACCCGCAAGACCAAGACCGGGTACTCCACCGACGCGGCCGTGCTCGCAGACCTGCAGGAGAGCAACCCGCATCCGTTCCTCGACCTGCTGCTGCAGCACCGTGAGGCCACGAAGCTCCGGCAGATCATCGAGTCGCTCGACACGGCCATCCGCGCCGACCACCGCGTGCACACGACGTATGTGCAGACGGGCAGCCAGACGGGCCGGCTCAGCAGCACCGACCCGAACCTGCAGAACATCCCGGTGCGCACCGAGGAGTCGCGGCGCATTCGCAGCGCGTTCCAGGTCGGCGAGGGCTACGAGACGCTGCTGACGGCGGACTACTCGCAGATCGAGATGCGCATCATGGCGCACCTCTCCGGCGACGAAGGCCTCATCGAGGCGTTCAACTCGGGGGAGGACCTGCACCGCTTCGTGGGTGCGCGCGTGTTCGGCGTGGAGCCCGAGGAGGTCACGCCGGCCATGCGCACCAAGGTCAAGGCCATGTCCTACGGCCTGGTCTACGGTCTCAGCGCCTTCGGCCTGTCCAAGCAGCTGCGCATCGAGCAGTCCGAGGCGAAGCAGCTCATGATGGAGTACTTCGCCCGCTTCGGCGCCGTGCGCGACTACCTGCGCGCCTCGGTGATCGCCGCGAAGGAGGTCGGCTACACCGAGACGATCTTCGGGCGACGCCGACCGTTCCCGGACCTCGTCAGCCCGAACCGCGTGCTCCGTGAGAACGCCGAGCGGGCGGCGCTCAACGCTCCGATCCAGGGCAGTGCGGCCGACATCATGAAGGTCGCGCTGTTCCGCATCCACGCCGACCTGCTCGAGGCCGGCCTCGCCTCCCGGGTGCTGCTGCAAATCCACGACGAACTCGTGGTCGAGGTGGCGCCCGGGGAATGGGATGCCACCGAGCGCATCGTGCGCGAGCGCATGGCCGGCGCCGCGGACCTGTCTGTGCCGCTGGACGTGCAGGTCGGTCGCGGCGGCGACTGGAACGAGGCCGCGCACTGACGCAACGCCGCGGAACGGGAACCGCTCCACGATGCGCGCCCTCAGCCGCGTCGTTCCGTGGAGCGGAGCCCGTTCCGTGGATAGGCTCAAGGGATGACCGCAGAGCAGCCCACGACGCGCAGGCCGTCCACCATCGATCACATCGCGGAGGGCTGGGTCGACACCCTGACTGAGCTCTCGCCGATCCTCGGCACCTACATCGGCCGCAACGAGGTGAACGGCCGCCTCGACGACTTCAGCCCGGCGGGCCACGAGCACGCCATCGCCCAGACCCGCCGCGTACTCGCAGAGCTCGAGGCGGCGGAGCCCGTCGACGAGATCGACCGGGTCACCAAGACGGATCTCTCCGCCGAGCTCGGGCTGACGCTGGAGCAGCACGATGCGCAGTGGCATCTGCGTGACCTGAACGTCATCGCCTCCGCCGCACAGGATGTGCGCCAGGCTTTCGACCTCATGCCGACGGCGACGGCCGATGACTGGAGCGTCATCGCCGAGCGTCTCGGCGCGATTCCCGCCGCGCTGGACGGATATGTCGAGACTCTGCGCGAGGGCATCGCGAAGGGTGTCGTCCCGGCCCGGCGACAGGTCGTCGAGGTCGCCACGCAGATCGCGCGGTACACGGCCGACGACGGCTTCTTCGCCGCGTTCGTCGCCGAGGCCTCGACCGACGAAGGGCAGCTGCCCGCGAGCCTCGCCCGCGACCTCGCCGACCGCTCCGCCGCCGCCCGCGTCGCCTACGACGGCCTGCGCACGTTCCTCAGCGCTGAACTCGCTCCCGTCGCCGGCGAACAGGACGCGGTGGGACGCGAGCTGTACGCCCTGGCTTCTCGCCGGTTCCTCGGGGCGACGATCGACATCGACGAGACCTACGAATGGGGCCGCGAAGAGCTCGCGCGCATGGTCGCCGAGCAGACCGCCATCGCGAACGAGATCCTGCCCGGATCCACCGTCGAGGAGGCCGTGGCCCACCTCGAGGCCGACTCTGCGCGCAAGCTCGTCGGCACCGACGCCCTGCAGCGATGGATGCAGGAGACCAGCGATCGGGCGATCGCCGAGCTCGGCGCCTCGCATTTCGACATCCCGGAGCAGATCCGCGAACTGGAATGCATGATCGCGCCGACGCAGGAGGGCGGGATCTACTACACCGGCCCGACCGATGACTTCTCCCGTCCCGGGCGCATGTGGTGGTCGGTGCCGGAGGGCGTCACGGAGTTCGACACCTGGCGCGAGCTCACCACCGTCTACCACGAGGGCGTTCCCGGGCACCACCTGCAGATCGCCCAGGCCACGTACAACCGGGCGGAGCTGAACACCTGGCGTCGCGTGCTCGCCGGCACCTCCGGTCACGCGGAGGGCTGGGCGCTCTACGCCGAGCGCCTCATGGAGCAGCTCGGCTACCTCGACGATCCCGCCGACCAACTTGGCATGCTGGACGGGCAGCGCATGCGCGCGCTGCGCGTGGTGCTCGACATCGGCGTGCATCTCGGCAAGCCGCGCCTCGACGGCGAGGGTGTCTGGGATCACGACTACGCACTCGACATGATGCGCCGCAACGTGAACATGTCCGACGAGTTCCGACAGTTCGAGGTGAACCGCTACCTCGGCTGGCCGGGGCAGGCGCCGTCGTACAAGGTCGGCCAGCGCATCTGGGAGCAGGTCCGCGACGCGGTCAAGGAGCGCGAGGGCGATGCCTTCGACATCAAGGCGTTCCACAAGCGCGCCCTCGACATGGGAGGGGTCGGGCTCGACACGCTGCGGAGCGTGTTCCAGGTCGACTGAGCGCGCTCGCTCCGGCCCGAGAGGTCGCGGGAATGTCCGCGGCCCCTTCCCGGTTCATTCAGCTGAATAGAAAGAGGATCGGGTATGGACATCGAGTTCGGGCTGGACACGTTCGGCGACATCACGGTCGACGCGGCGGGGAACACCCTCAGCGGCGCGCAGACCATCCGCAACATCGTCGAGCAAGCCGCCCTCGCGGACCGCGTCGGAGTCGACTTCTTCGGCGTGGGGGAGCACCACCGCAAGGACTTCGCCGTGTCGAGCCCGGAGATGGTGCTGGCCGCGATCGCTTCCCGCACCGAGCGGCTGCGCCTGGGCACGGCCGTTACCGTGCTGAGCTCGGACGATCCCGTGCGCGTCTACGAGCGCTTCGCCACGCTCGACGCGCTCTCCGGCGGTCGCGCCGAGGTGGTGCTGGGACGCGGCTCCTTCACCGAATCCTTCCCGCTGTTCGGCTTCGATCTGCGCGACTACGACCGGCTCTTCGAGGAGAAGCTCGAACTGTTCGTCGAGCTTCTCAAGGAGGAGCCCGTGAACTGGCAGGGAACCGTCCGGCCCCCGCTCGAGAACGCCGACGTCTTCCCGAAGACCGCCGCAGGCATGCGCACCTGGGTGGGCGTCGGGGGATCGCCGGAGTCGGTCGTGCGCGTCGCGCGACACAGCCTCGGGCTCATGCTCGCGATCATCGGTGGACCGGCGGCGCGGTTCCGCCCGTTCATCGACCTGTACCACCGCTCCGTCGACGCGTTCGGGAACAAGGCGCTCCCCATCGCGGTGCACTCACCGGGGCACATCGCCGACACCGACGACGAGGCCTGGTCCACCGCGTACCCGGGCTTCGAGACGATGCGCAACACGATCGGCGCCGAGCGGGGCTGGGGCACCGGGTACAGCCGAGCCCAGTTCCAGAACGAGGTGGGTCCGGAAGGCGCCGTCTACGCCGGTTCGCCGGAGCGGGTCGCCGCCAAGATCGCCGACACGGTGCGCACTCTCGGTCTCGGCCGGTTCGATCTCAAGTACGCGACAGGTACGACCTCGCACGAGGCGCTCATGCGCAGCATCGAGCTCTACGGCACCGAGGTGATCCCGCGGGTGCGGAAGCTGCTCGCAGAGGACTGACCCACGTCGGTCGCTGACGGGGCCGGACGGTCGTGCGTCTGCCCGGCCCCGTCGTCGTAGGCTGAACGAATGAGTGCTGTTCGTTTCGTCGCCATCGGCGACTCCTTCAGTGAGGGCGTCGGTGACGAGCTTCCCGACGGCACGGTCCGCGGGTGGGCCGATCTCGCCGCGCTGGGCTGGGCGGATGCGCTCGGCGAGCCGATCGCCTATGCGAACCTGGCGATCCGCGGACGCCTCGCATGGCCGGTGGTCGAGGAGCAGCTGGAACCGGCCTTGGCCCTGAAGCCGACCCACTTGTCCTTCAACGCCGGCGGCAACGACATGCTGCGCCCCAAGGCCGACATCGAGCACATCGCCGATGCGTTCACGCGGGTGCTCCGGCGTTGCGACGAGGCCGGCGCCACCCTCATCGTGCTCTCCGGAGCGAACCCCTCGGGACAACTCCCGTTGTCATCACTGATCCAGCGCCGCGGCGACGAGCTGTCCGCCGCTGTGCTCCGCCGGATCCAGGATCGCCCCGACGTGCTCCAGGCGCTGAACTGGCCGGACCGCCAACTCAGCCGACCCGAGTACTGGGCCGAGGATCGCCTCCACATGAACGCCAACGGACATCACCGCGTGGCCGCGAGGGTGCTGGATGCCGTCGGCGTCGGTGCCCCCGAAGAGTGGTGGCAGGCCCGCGACGTGCCGGAGGAGGAGCCCCTGAGCACCGCCGCGTACTACCGGCGGCACGTCGGGCCCTGGATCAAGCGCCGTGTGACGCGCCGGTCTTCCGGCGACGGCCGCCGGCCGAAGTTCGCCGACTGGACCGAGATCAGACCGTCTTCCGCGGGCTGAGCAGGTCGCGCGATACTGCTCAGCCCCCGTGCGGTCAGTGCGAGACGCGGGCGAGGAACTCGGCTGTCGCAGGGTGCTGCGGTGCGTCGAAGATCTGCTGGGGCGGTCCCTGCTCCACGAGCACGCCGTCCTTGAGGAAGACGACCCGATCGGCGACGTCGCGCGCGAAGGACATCTCGTGCGTGGCCATGAGGATCGTGGTACCGCGCCCCTTGAGCTCCCGGACGAGATCGAGCACCTCGCCGACCAGCTGCGGGTCGAGCGCGCTCGTGATCTCGTCGAGGAGCAGCAGTTCCGGATCGATCAGGATGGCACGCACGATCGCCACACGCTGCTGCTGCCCGCCGGAGAGACGGTCGGGGTAGGCATCCGCCTTGTCACCGAGGCCGAGCGCGGTCAGCAGCTCCCTACCACGCCGGCTCGCCTCCGCCTTCGGCATGCGGTGCACACGGCGTGCCGCGAGCGTGACGTTGTCGAGCACGGTGAGATGCGGGAACAGGTTGAAGTGCTGGAACACGACCCCGATCCGTGCGCGAATCGCGTCCGCATCGATCCGCGGATCCGTGATGTCGGTTCCCGAGAGCAGGATCTGCCCGTCATCGACGCGCTCGATGAGGTTCATCGTGCGGAGGAGCGTGGACTTTCCGGATCCGGACGCGCCGATGAGCACGACGACCTCATGCGCATCGACGGCCAGGTCGATCCCGCGCAGCACATCATGGTCGCCGAAGCGCTTGCGCACTCCGATCGCTTCGATCACGGGGGCGGTCATACGATCCCTCCGGCCTGCTCGCGCTTGTTGAGACGCGCGGTGACGACGTCCGTGAGACGGATCATCGGCCAGCTCAGGATCACGAAGAAGAGTCCGGCGACGATGTACGGCGTGAAGTTGAACGTCTCGGCGACCTGCAGCTGAGCCGCACGGACCGCGTCGATGGCGCCGAGGACTGAGATGAGTCCCACGTCCTTCTGCATCGAGACGAAGTCGTTCATGAGCGCGGGGACGACCTTGCGCACGCCCTGTGGGATCACGACGATCCGCAGGGTCTGCCCATGCGTGAGACCCAGCGACCGGGCGGCGACCCGCTGCGACGGGTGCACGGCCTCCATGCCGGCGCGGAGCACTTCGGAGACGTACGCCGAATAACTGATCACGAGGGCGATCGTGCCCCAGAACATCGCGGGCATCCGGGGGAAGATCATGAGCGCCGGGATCCCGAAGCCCACCAGATACAACACGATCAGCAGCGGGACGCCGCGGAAGAAGTCCGTTTACGCGGCCGCGAGAAGACGCAGCGGGAAGAACACCGGACCGCGAAGGGAGCGCAGGACGGCGAGCAGCGTGCCCAGCAGCGCTACGCAGACCGCCGCGATCACGAGCACGAGGATGTTGAGCAGCAGGCCCTGGAAGATCGGGCCCACGCTCGCGACCGCCACCTTCGGATCGAAGAAGGTCTCACGCACGACCTTCCATCCCGGGGTGTTGGCGATGACGATGACGAGGACGCCAGCCACCACCAGGCTGCTCAGCAGCGCGAGCAGAACGGAAAGCGTCGTCGCACGGCGGCGCTGTGCGCGACGCGACAGCTCGAGGGGGCTCGGCTGCCACGCCGCGTCGGCGAGGGGAGAGGTCACTTCAGGACGGGGACGTTCACGGCCTCGCTGAGCCACTTCTTCTGCAGCTCGGCGATGGTGCCGTTCTTCTGCAGGGCGTCCACGGCTTTGGTGACGGCCGGAGTCAGCGCGGAATTCTTCGGGAGCACGAAGGCGAACTGGTCTCCGCCCTTGTCATCGGCGAACTGGCCGATCACGCTGGCGTTCTCGAGCTGTGCCCCGGTCACGTAGAACGCCCCGGGCAGATCGGTGATCATCGCGTCGATCTGGCCGCCCTTGAGAGCCTGGACGACATCGTCGACCGAGTTGAAGACGCTGAGGTCGCCGGTGCCGAGCTGCGCCTTCGCGACGGTGTAGCTCGTCGTGCCGGTGGCGACGCCGACCTTGGCCTTCTTGAGGTCGGCGATGCTCGTGGCCGTGGCGGCGGGGGTGCCCTTCGCGGCGACGACCGCCTGAGTGGTCGTGTAGTACGACGACGAGAAGTCGACGGCCTTCTTGCGGTCCTCGGAGATCGAGAACTGCTGGATGTTGAGATCCCAGTCCTTGGGGCCGGGAGCGATCGCGGCGTCGAAGCCGGTGCGCGTCCAGACGATCTGCTTGTCGGAGAACCCGAGCTCGGTGGCGACGGCGTGGGCGACAGCACCCTCGAAGCCCTTGCCGTTGGCGGGGTCGTTGTCGATGAACCAGGGCTCGTAGTCGGGGTCGCCCGTGGCGATCGTGAGCTTGCCCGCGGTGACGGTCTGCAGGGCGGCGCCGGTGGCGTCCGCACCAGCGGACGGCGTGGACGACGAGGCGGGGCCGCTGCAGGCGGCAAGGACGAGGGCGGCGGCGACGACCGTCGCCGTGAGCGCGGTGCGGCGCAGAGCGGGTGCGAGGGACACGGGGACTCCTGAGGTGCGGGGGCGGGGGCGGACGGGTATGGCTGCGGGCGCAGGTGCCCCGTTCATACCGTAGAGGAATCGGCGAGACGCCAGTCGGCGAAGTCGAAACCGGGCGAAACGAAACAGGAGACCAGCACCTCGCTGTCGTCGAGGGGGCGTGCGGCCTGCCAGACTCCGGCGGGGACCAGCGCCTGCGCGGCATCGCCGGGGCCCAGCACGATCTTCTCGGCTTCTCCCGGAGCGGCTCCGGATCCGCCGAGACTCAGCTCGAGGCGGCCGGGGCCGTGCCAGAGCCAGAGTTCGTCGCTGGAGACGACGTGCCACGCGCTGGATTCCTCCGGCGTGAGGAGATAGTGGATGCAGGTGGCCGCGGGGCGCGTGCCGCCGACGGTCTCGACCGGAATGGCGCTCGTCCAGGTGCGGCGGAACCAGCCTCCTTCGGGGTGCGGTTCGAGATCGAGGCGGATCGCGGTCGCGGGAACAGGCGCAGTCATGGGTGGCTCCGTTACAGGGCGGTCAGGGGTGTTTCGAAGGCGGCGGTCGCGTGTCGGACCTCGCCGGCGATGACGGTGGCAGCGGATCGCCCCGCGCCGGACTCCACGAGCTCGACGACCGCGTCCGCCCCCGGTGCGACGTCGAAGAACGCCAGGTCTGCGAGCGCGCCCACGGCGAGGTAGCCGGTGCGGTCCGGGCCGACGTCGATCCCCATGGCGTGCGCGCCGCCCAGGGTCGCGGCGTTCAGGAGCCGCGCGTGCAGGTCACGGTCGGTGTACCCCTGCGACCGGGCGATGCGTGCGAGCTCGGCGACGTCCGCGAGCAGGTCCAGCGAGGGGCTGGACGAGAGCGAGTCGGTCCCCACCGCGATCGGGTTGCCCTCGCGCAGGTATGCGGCGATCGGCGGCTCCTCCAACCCGATGACGGCGTTCGAGCGGGGGCACAGCGCGACGCTCGTGTGCCGTTCGCGCAGGATCGCCCGATCGCGCGCGCTCATGTAGACGCCGTGAGCGATATGGCAGTCGGGTCCGAGTACCCCGAGCTGGTCCACGAACTCGGTCGCGCTCGTGCCGAAGCCGGCGTCGCGCAGCTCCTGGAAGCTCGCCAGGCCCGCTGTATGCCAGGCGTGCGCCTGATCGTGCGCGAACTCGCTCTCGAACGCCGCCTCACCGAGGTGGATGTGTATGCGTCCGCCGCGCTCGCGGACGATGTCAGGGATCTCCAGGAGCGGTTCGATATCGAGCGAGTAGGGGGCGTGCGGCGACAGCCCGGTGCCGGGGGGAGTGGGCAGTGCGTCGAGCGACTCCTCCACCTGACGGCGTCCGGTGCGGGCCCACTCCGCATTGGTCCAGCTCATCACCTCCCAGTAGGTGATGCCGTGCAACCCCGCATCGTGCAGTGCGGATGCCGCGGTGCGGTCGGTCACGACATCGGCGGCGGCAGTCGTCCCGCTGCGGATCAGGCGCGACGCGCCGTCCGCCGCATCCGCGGCCCAGTCCCGTCCCTGCTCGTACACGGGGTCGAACGCCGTCGCCCAGTCCTCGAATCCGCGATACCGGCCTCGACCTACCTCCGCCATCCCGGTGTACTGCAGGTGGGTGTGCGCGTTGACCAGCCCAGGTATCAGTACGCCGGGCCAGTGCACTTCTGAGGGCGTGAGACCCCGATCCGAGAGGGATCTCCGCACCCAGGCGCGTTCACCCACGTGCAGGATCCTGCCGTTCTGCACGGCCACCGCGCCGTCGGTGATCGGCGGTGCCGTGATCGGCAACACCTGGCCCGCGGAGTAGAGGGTGACGTCGTTCATGCAACGTCCTCCCGGCGGTAGCGAGGGGAGCGCCAGTCCTGCTGCGCGCGCTGCTGCGCCGTGCTGCGGACGTCGACGGCCTCGCCGCGCGCCGCGAGAGCAGCACGGGCGACGAGCTCGTCGGCGTCGCCGGGGAACGGGTGCACTCCCGCCGGCAGCGGCGAGGCGAGCAGCTGCTCGACAGCAGACAGCTGCACCGCGAACGACAGGTCCATGATCTCGATCGGGTTGCCCTCCGCCGCGGCAAGGTTGACGCAGCCTCCTCGAGCCACGAGCAGGGCGCCGTCGCCGACCTGCTCCAGGTGCGGGAGCACGGCTCCCGCGTGCGAGACCGGCTGCAGGCTCGTGGGGTCGAGATCCACCTCCTCGGGCACGCCGCCGGCCACGGCCACGACGCGGGCCGCGCGGAGGGTCTCGGCATCGATCGTGTGCGGCGCACCTGTGGCCGAGACGACAAGGGCGTTCGGCGCGAGGTCGCTCAGAAGACCGATCGCATAGCCGTCGTGCGCGGCGCGCAGGGCGCGCACCGGATCCGTCTCCGTCACGCCGACCGCGGCGCCGAGTGCGCGCAGATGCGCCGCGACGCCCTCACCGACGGGGCCGTAGCCGACCACGACCGCAGGCTGGTCCCGAATTCCGATACCTGCCACGTCCAGAACGTCGGCGATCGCGAACACACAGGATTGACCGGTGCCGTAGCGGTTGTCGAAGGCTGTCTTCATGGGCGCGTCGTTG
The DNA here is from genome assembly GCF_056395125.1 of Microbacterium sp. 10L49. Classification (NCBI taxonomy): domain Bacteria; kingdom Bacillati; phylum Actinomycetota; class Actinomycetes; order Micrococcales; family Microbacteriaceae; genus Microbacterium; species Microbacterium sp. 10L49. The sequence continues at coordinate 456,847 of NZ_JBFTIW010000001.1, read as the reverse complement.
ACGGCGATCACGGGGATCCGCAGCGCGCCTTCGGCCGCCATCCGGCGCAGGGGAGTCAACCCGCTCGTCGTCTCCTCAGCCGCGCCTCTGAGGTCGGCCAGGACATCGGCCTCATGCGCGAGCCGGATCAAGTGCGAACCGTCATCAAGCAGCAGCTCGTGGCCCCGGCGGAGGAACGCGACGGCGGCTTCACGCTCTGCGACGCCGGACAGCGCAGGATCCCCGTCGACCGGAATACCTCGAGCGGGCAGAGCGGCGGCCACGTCGACGTCGATCTCATCCGGGTGGGCGTAGACCGCGACTTCGGCCCCGGCGTCGCGCAGGAGCAGGGCGAGCTGCGCCGTCTTCGGCTCGAGGACCATCGCGATGCCGATGCGAACGCCGCGCACCGCACCTGTGTCCCTCAGCCTCGCGGCGATGTCGCGCGACACGGGCATGTGGTCGCCCGCGAAGTCGATCCGGTCATCGGCGCCCTCTCGCGGAGGGAACGGGGCCCCGTCGAGCAGGATCTCGGCCTCTTCCCCCGGGACGAACGCGACGGCGCCATCGCCCACGCGAGCTCCGAGGCGAACGAGAAGCGTGCGGAGTTCGTCGGGAACATCGCCTTCGCCGATGACGTCGAAGGTTCGGCCTGCCACCAGCAGGTTGGTGTCGCGGGCGAACCGTCGCACGAGTCGCTCGGCGGTCAGGAGGGCTTCGGGCACGTGTTCAGCGTAGAGGTTCCGCACAGTCCGCCGACGCCGGGCGACGGTGCACCATCAGGGCGCTCAGGAGCGTCCGGTCAGCCGATAGGTGAGCTCGGCGAACGGCCCAGCCTGGCGAACACTGGTGAGCACGAGCTTGGTGTGATCGAGGTCCCGGGGGAGCAGCGGCTTGCCCGCCGCGAGAGTCACGGGAGCGAAGGTGACGACGATCTCATCGAGCAGGCCTGCGTCCGCGAACTGGCCCACCAGGTCTCCGCCGCCCACGATCCACACATCCCTGCCACCGGCTGCCTCGACGATGTCGGGCCAGTGCTCGGCGACCTCTCCCTGCACGAATCGGATGTCGGCGCCCGGCACGGGCTCCGGCGATCGCCGTGTGAAGACGAATGTCGGACGATCGCCGTAGAACTGCTGCCAGCGCTCAGGGTGGCGGAGGAGGTCCTCGTGGTCGCGCACCCACTCGTATGTCGACGCCCCCTCGACGAGAACGCCGACACTTTCGGTGAACGCCGCGATGTCGCCCGTGGCCTGCTCCTGCGGGATCGTGAGGAGCCAGTCCAGCGAGTCGTCGGGATCTGCGAGGAATCCGTTCAGCGTCGAGGCGGTGTAGAAGATCGCGCGTGTCATGTCGGAGACGCTACGGGACGGCTCCGACATCGGCGCCCGCAGCGCGGCGCTTCAGGTGCAGTTGCCACTCGCGCGCGGTGAGGAAGACGATGAACACGTCGAAGAGGGTGAGCGCGAGCATCCACCAGCTGAAGTGGACGATCAGTTCGTAGCACTGCAACGCGATGAAGACCGCGAGCGCCGCGAGCATCCACGGATACGCCCACAACTGCTGTTTCAGCAACGCCCAGACGAGCACCACCTTGATGACGCCGTGCAGCAGCAAGTACGCGGCCGCGAAGAGCGTCGTCCTAGTGCCCCACGAGTCTCTGAGGTGTATCGCCCAGTGGAAGACAGGGGAGTGCTCGTGTCCGACGAGGACGAAGGCGACCACATCGCCGAGCCACTCGCGCAGTCGGGCGGGTGAGAGGAAGAGCAACGCAAGACCGCCGATCAGCTCGGCCGCGCCGTCCAGTCCCTTGAGAACGATGCTCACCGCGAAGACCCGATCCAGAGCGCGGTGGGAAGCGGCGGCCGTCATGGACCCGATCGTACGTTCGGCCGCTCCTAGACTGCCCTGAGATGAGTGACATCGAGATGCGCGCCCTGCCGGCTGGTTCCGTCGTCTTGCACGATGCACGGACCAAGCGCCGCTGGAGAGTGGACCTGGAACCATTCGAGATCGGCGCATTCGCGGTGACCGAGGAGCAGGTCTCGGAGCTGCTCGGAATCGCGGCCGAGCACCCTGATCGCCCTGCCGTCGACGTCTCCTGGCAGCGCGCGATCCGCTTCTGCAACGCCGCTTCGGAGTGGGAGGGGCTGGATCCGGCCTATCGCTTCGATGGCACGGAGGTGCACTGGGATGTCACAGCCGACGGTTACCGCCTGCCGACCGAGGCGGAGTGGGAATACGCGTGCCGCGCCGGGTCGACCACGCCGCACTACGGACCGCTCCCGGAGATCGCCTGGACCGCCGCTGATGGCCTGCGCCACGCGCAACGTGTGGGGGAGCGGATGCCGAACCTGAACGGGCTCTTCGACACCCTCGGCAACGTCTGGGAGTGGTGCTGGGATCTGCTGGATCCGGCGCGCTACGGCGAGTACCGCGTGTTCCGCGGGGGCGGTTTCGCCGATGACGCCTGGAGCGTGCGCGCATCGGTACGTCGCGGGGGAGATCCCCGCACCACGCAGGACGACCTGGGCTTCCGCCTCGCCCGCGGCGGGTTCGACGGCGTCGACGCCGCCCAGGGCTGGTCGCTCAACGCGGACGAGGAGAGAGCGCTTCTCGCCGGTCCGCTGCCGTCGGGCTGGACGCCCCGGCGCTGACGCCCGCCGAGCGTGTTCCATCGAAAGGCGCCACCGCCCCCGACCGTGCACACCGATGCGAGGATGGCATCATGGCCGAGAGCACGCGTCCGACGCTGACGACCGAGCGCCTGATCCTGCGACCGCAGCAGGAAGCAGACGCCCTCGTGTTCCATCAGCTGTGGACCGAGCGCGATGAGCGCGTTCCTCCCCACCGTCGACTCGATGCGGAGGGGCGACCGACTGTCGCCGATATCGCGAAGGACATCCGTCGGGGGAGCGGTCAGGAGGCTCCCGGTCTGCTCACCGTGGTGCTCCGCGCGACCGGTGAGGCGATCGGATACTGCGGTGTGGTGTTCGACGGCACGGGCGATGCGAACCAGCCGGAACTGGCCTTCGAGCTCCTCCGCGAGGTGCACAACCACGGGTACGCCACAGAAGCCGGTCGCGCGGTGATCGCCTGGGCCGGCGAGTCCGGGCATGCGCGCCTCTGGGCGAGCGTGTGGGACTGGAACCTCGCGTCACGGCGCGCGCTGGAGAAGCTCGGGTTCGTCGAGACCGGCACGGTGACGAAGGAAGGCACACACGGTCGTTCACTGCTCACCGTGCGGGATCCCACTCCCTGACCGGCCTATTCTCGACGCAAGGAGGTCGAGCATGGCGACGATCGAGGATGTACGCGCACTCGGATCCACCTTGGAACGCTCGTACGAGGTCTACGTCCGAGGGCGGCTGAAGTTCCGCGTCGGTCAGCTCGTGTATGTCGCGTTCTCGGCGGACGAACGGACGATGGAGTTCGGCTTCCCCAAAGAACTGCGCGAAGGACTCGTCGGAGGTCAACCCGAGAAATTCCAGCTGCCGTCGCCGTCCGACATGCGATTCCATTGGGTGCGTTCCGAACTCGCGGCGCTCGACCCGGGGGAGGCACGCGAGTTCGTCGTCGACGCGTGGCGCATGGTCGTACCGAAGATGGTGTCTCGTGCCTACGACCTGGCACATCCTGACGGACCTGCATGATCGGTGACGCTCTGGGCCTTCACCCAGGTGGGAAGGGATAGGCTGTTGCCCAGGTTGTTGAAGTTGTGGTTTCTGCCGGAGTCCTGCTCCGGACCAGCTTCTGGGCTCGATCATCGATCGAGCGGGTATTCAGTTCAGTGACTCTGGTTGCGTCAGCCATTGTGATGCATTCTGACCGGTTGGTTCTCTGATCTCTCCTGCTGTTCCCGTATCCGACTCGTGGCCGACACCGGCCCCGGGACTCGCGTGGACCCCTCTCAGCCCGTCCGTTCACGGACGAACCCTGGCGCCGGAACGCGCCACCCCAGATTTCCCGACGGCCTCGTCGCGGATTCGCGGACCATTCAACGGGTCCCAGACAAGAAGGAATGACGACATGGCCACTGGCACCGTCAAATGGTTCAACACCGAAAAGGGCTTCGGATTCATCGCGCCCGACGACGGCAGCGCCGACGTCTTCGCGCACTTCAGCGCAATCACCGGTAACGGATACCGCAACCTCGAAGAGAACCAGAAGGTCTCGTTCGACTCCGAGCGCGGCCCCAAGGGCATGCAGGCTGCGAACATCCAGGCTCTCTGAGACTTCACGGCAAGCGGGCGTCCTCGGCACTCACGTGCCGGGACGCCCGCTTCTTGTTGCGCCGAGGTTCCGCCAGCATGGGGATCCTCATAAGGCAAGCAGCCGCGCCGCCCGTCCCGCGTCGATTCCGCCGCGCCAGCCGGACAGGGGCGGCGTGATGTCCGATCGAGGTCCGCCGGACCAAGCCTCGGCGATCTCGCGGCGAGACACGAACCTGTCCCAGCTGGGGTCGAGAGTGCTTGGCAGCAATCCGTACTCGGCAACGCCGATGAGGATGCCATATCGCTGGTACTTGTCTGTGCCCGATACGACTTTCGCGCGCGCGACCGCCTTCTCGAGTTCGCTTGCGCGACTGCCGTCGGGCTGGGCTGAGATCACCTCGAGCAAAGCGCGTAGCCGCTCCTTGTCATCGACCGTGGGGGAGGGGAGGCCCGCCGCGACCGCGGTCTCGAGATCGGGGAGATAGCGATGCGGCTGCTCGTTCCAGGCCCAGCCGAGCGCGAGACGCAGCAGCACCTCGGTCGAATCCAGCTCGTAGGCATCCTCCGAACGCGCGTCCAGACCGCAATCGGGCAACCCGTTCTCGGCCGCAGGCGCAGACGCGAGATGCCGTGCCCAGGCGAAGGAGATCAGGATCTGGCGTCCGTGCGGGGCACTGCCGAGGCCTGCGACGAAGGCGCCGAGCACGGCTGCCTCGTCCAGCACCGATGCGGTGGCGATCGAGCGCTCGACGATATCGACCGGCCGGATCCGCTCGATGACACGGACCGGCCAGCCGGACGACTCGGCCGCCGTCACATCGATCGCCTCGTTCGATGCCTGGGCGCCGACCACGCCACCGGTGCGCGTGAAGCGGTATCCGTAGAGTCGCATGAGGATTTCCAGCTCGGCGCCGGCAGGGATCCGTCGGGGTGCAGCCATCACCCCGTCAGCGTAGGGCATCGGGATCCCCCTGCCGCTGCGGGTCGGCAGGCAGGATGCCCGCACGGTCGCGCCGTCGGACAAACGGACTATCTGCTCTCACTGGCGGACGGAGGAGCGTCGGTGACCGTGGGCTCCTCGGTGCGAGAGCCGCTGCGCTGAGCCGCCGCGCCGGCGATGACGACGATCGCGATCCCGACGACCTGCACCAGGCTGGGTGCCTGGGCCAGCACGAGCAACCCGATGACGACGCCGAACGCGGGCTCGATGGAGAGCAACGTGCCGAACGCGGTGTGAGACATCCGTCGCAGCGCCATCATCTCGAGACCGAATGCGATCACCGGCGTGATCAACGCGATACCTGCCGCGGCGGGCAGCACCCACCAGGTGAACGTCCCGCCGATGAGCTGGGGCAGGCCCATCGGCAGCGTCGTCAGAGCTGCGACGGGAATGGTCAGCGACAGCCCGCTGATGCCGGAGAACCGATCCCCGACATGCTGAGTGAGCACGTTGTAGAGCCCCCAGCATGTTCCGGCGGCGGCGGCGAAGCCGACGCCCACGGCATCGAAGTTCCCGCGCCAAGGCTCGGTGAGCAGTACGACGCCGACGAACGCGAGCAGCGGCCACACGAGCGCCCGGCGTCGCTTGCTCATCAGGCCTGCGACAGTGAGCGGCCCGAGGAACTCGATCGCCACGGTCGTGCCCAGCGGCATGCGTTCGACCGCGGCGAGAAAGCAGGTCGTCATGAATCCGGTCACGACGCCCAGTGCGAGCAGAGCAGGAATGTCCTTGCCGCGCAGCGAACGGATCGCGGGTCGCGCGATGATCCAGAGGAACACCGCCCCGAAGCACATGCGCAACCATGCTGTGCCCGCCGGGCCGACCTGCTCGATGACCGGCACGGAGAGCGCATTGGAGAGCTGGACCGAGATCATCGCCACCACGGCCATGGTCCACGCCGGGATCCGAGAAAGGCGGCCACGACCTGGGCCCGCGGATCCCTGCGCTTGCGATGTGAAGGTCTCAGTCATTGTCGGTCTCCGCTCCATGTGCGATCCCGACGCCCGGCTCATATGCGCAAAGGACCAGTCGAGCCTGACTCTCCTGAGCGTTGACGTAGGTGTGCTCGATGTCCGCATAGAACGACACCGTGTCGCCGACCGCCAGGTCGTAGGCGTCGCTGCCGACGGAGACGGTGACCGCGCCTTCGGTCACGAGCAGCATCTCGCGGGTCCCACTGGCGTGAGCGTCACTCTCATGGCGGTCCCCGGGGGCGAGAACCCACTCCCACAGCTCGACGACGTTCGGTGGTTCCGTGCCGGCCATGAGCATTCCGAATCCGCCTTGTTCGCCCCTCCATAGAGTCGCCCCCTCGCCGGCACGGGTCACCTTGGCGGTCTTGGGCGCAGGCGGCTCGACGAGCGCAGGCAAGCCCATACCCAGAGCATCGGAGATCCGCAGAAGCGTCTCCAGGCTCGGGTTGGCGGCGCCCTGCTCGACGTTGACGATCATGCGTCGGCTCACTCCGGAGCGCTCCGCCAACTGGTCGAGTGTCCATCCGCGTGCGATGCGCTCGCGCTTGACTCGCACGCCGATGGCCTGCGCAAGTGGGTCTGGCTGAGAATCCATGAGTGCAGCATAATGCACGCCGAGGGCACTAGCGTTAGGGTTGCCATCGCTCGGCCATTGCTTCCGATGGCGACCAGCGCGGCAGACGGGAACGGATTCGAGGAGAGCATGGGCAAGGGCGACTTCAGGCAGGACGCGCGCGCTGCACGCGCAGCCGACGTGGACGAGATGGCGCGAATACTCACGCTCGCGTTCCTGGATGACCCGGTGTGGGGGCCTGCATTTCCCGAGTCCGGTCGGCGGCGCGCGGTGGCCGACGCGTTCTGGCACTTCATGTGCACCGAGGCGCTACGCTTCCCGGACTCGATGGTCACGGTCGCCGCAGGACCAGCCCTCAAGGCTGTATCCGTCTGGTTGCCACCCGGCGCGAATGAGGTCTCCGACGCATCCCATGACGCCTATGACGCCATGACTCTCGAACTTCTGGGCGCCGCCGCTGCGGACCGGCTCGCTCAAGCAGGGGAGCGGTTCGCAGCCGCCCGACCCGATGAACCGCACGCGTACCTCACGCTCCTCGGCGTTGCACCCGAGTGGCGCGGGGGAGGGCACGGCATGGGTCTGCTTCGCGCAGCACTGTCGCGTTACGACGCGCTCGGCATCCCGACCTTTCTGGAGTCTTCCAATCCCGTCAACGACAGGAGATACGAGGTTCTGGGGTACCGCCCGAGGTCGAAAGTGATTCTGGCAACGGGGGCCGTAGTCCAGACGTACTGGCGCGAAGCCCAGCCGCCGGCGGCGAGTGCGGACGAGACGGACCGGAGTCGCCTGGGCGCCCCTGAGGCAACAGAGGGTCGTGGCGGGTGAGGCCTGGACGGAGGCTCAGCGCGCTGGGCGCACTCGTGTTTCGAACGCGTTCAAGAAAGTGTATCGTGAGACCATGCCCGATTCAGAGCGCGTCACGCCCGTCGAAGGCACCCACACCGCGGTCCAGCCGGTCACCGGGTCGGCTCGGCGACGGCTCATGCCGTGGATCATCATGGCCATCGCGATCGTCGTTGTACCAGCGGTCGCCATTGCCGCTGTCATCGCGACGATGGACCTCGTGCGCGACTTCAGATACCCGGTCAACGTCACCATCTCGCTGAGCTACGTCAGCGACAACGGGCGAACGTATTCGTGCACGTATGACTACAGCACTCCGAGGAGTGCACCGATGCCGGCAGACATCGCCCAGCAGATGAACGAACAGGACTGGTCTCAGACCGGTCAGCTGATGTATGAATGGGCCAAGACCCACCGGGCTGCGGCAGGCTCGACGTGGGGCCTCGCGATGGATGAATTCGTCAGGTTTCCGCCGTGGTTGGTCCAAACCGAAGACGGATCCGAGTACGAACTGTGGTCGAGACAGCGCCCCGGTGGCAACTGCGAAGACGGCCTGCAGTAAGCCCGCGTCAGCCTCAACGGATACGCCAGCCTGGCAGTGAGCGGCATGCTGACCCCTGAGCTGACGGAGCACGGCCTGGAGCGCATCCGTGTAGAGCGCTGGAGGAGTGGCATCCGCCCAACTTTCATCTGACATAATGTGCATTATCGGTGATATCGAAGGCGCCGCGGAGACTGCGCACGGTCGAAAAATGGACGGTCGGACGCGGCGACGATGCAACGCCACGTACGGGAGCTGTCTCGGTCGCTGGCCTCGCGCGCGCATCGGATCGTACGAGGTTTCCCGTGCGATCAACGGGACCCGGGGTCTTCGGCGCGAGCACCTTGGGCAGGACAACCGCGTCCGAGACGGATCGGCGCGCTCCTCCCCGAGAGCCCGGCGACGGGGGCTCAAAAAGCTGACATAACGTCGCCCCTCAACCCATTCCTGGTTCTCCCCACTGGCCACCGCCGGGCGGAGTTGGACACGTCGCGTTCTTCGCCTCGGCACCAATCTCCGCGCGGATCGCGACACCACCGTCGGGCATCGACTGCACGGTGAAGACAACACCTTCGAGGGCGCCTCGTCGCGGCACGTTGCCGATCAGAACGCCATCAGCCGGACGATCGGGATCGAGATGACTCGTGCGGTTCGCCAGGAGTCCCGGCGTCGGGTGATCCATCATCCAGTTCGCTACGTCCACGACCGTCGTGCCCGTGACGGTCCAGAAGCCCTTCTCCGTGATCGTCGGCGTGCAGACCCAGCCTTGATACGACGAGAAGGCAGCCCCTGTGCTTTCGACGCGCACCGCGCCCGGAGGCACCGACGCCGTCGCGAGCCACAGATCTGCTCGCTGCTGAGCCTCCTCGACGGCCGAGTCCGCAGGCGTGGGCGACGGCGATGGCGTGGCCGCGACGGCGGTCGGATCTGCCCCGGTGACGCTCTGCGCGCCGCATCCGCACAGCAGGACAGCGGTCGCGATGACGCACAGCGCGACAGGAGTCCCTCTCACCCGGTTCACGCGCTCCCCCGCATGGCCGCGCGCTGCCGTGCGGCCTCGTACAGCATGAGTGTGGCGGCGTTCGAGGCGTTCAGCGAGCTCGCGGAACCGCTCATCGGCACGCGGACGATCACGTCCGCGGCCTCGCGCCATCCGCGCGCGAGGCCGGTCGTCTCATTGCCGATCAGCACCAGCGAGGGCTGGGCGAAGTCGTAGTCCCACACATCGACATCGCCGTGCTCGTCGGTCGCGACCAGCGTGAGCGGCGTGCCCTGCGCGCGAACATCTCGCACCCAGTCGAAGACCGGGCGGCCCGATGCCGCGCGGACCACGGGCGTCGCGAACAGCGACCCCGTCGAGGCGCGGACCGACTTCGGGTCGTACGGATCGGCCGCATGACCCGAGACGATCAGACCGTGCCCGCCGAGCGCGTCCATGGAGCGCAGGATGGATCCGATGTTGCCGGGCTGCGTGGGCCGGTCGAACACCATCCCGAGGAAGTCGCGCGGCACCGGGATCCGGGACAGATCGTCCGGCGGCATCGCCACCACGGCGATGATCTCGGTGGCACCCTCGTCCTTGTCCGCCAGCTCAGCGAGCAGGGCCGGGCTCATCGCGATCGTCTCCTGCGCCTGCTGCAGCGCATCCCGGGCCCACGGCGACAGCGTGCGCTGTGCGTCGTGGATCACGGTGAGGATCGTCCAGCCGTGCTCGATCGCCTGCGAGATCGGTCGAACGCCCTGCACCACGAAACGGTGCTCGCGTGAGCGGTGGTTGCGGTTGCGCGTCAGCGCCTCGAGCAGCTGGAACCGCGAGTTGCGCGTCGAGATCCGGAGGTCTGCCATCGTCGCCCCCTCACGCACCCACGTAGGCGGCGAGGTGCTCCCCCGTCACGGTCGACTTCGCCGCGACGAGGTCGGCCGGAGTGCCCTCGTAGACGATGCGCCCACCGTCATGGCCGGCGCCAGGGCCGACGTCGATGATCCAGTCGGCGTGCGCCATCACGGCCTGGTGGTGCTCGATCACGATCACGGATCTGCCGGAGTCGACCAGGCGGTCCAGCAGCCCGAGCAGGTTCTGCACGTCGGCCAGGTGCAGACCCGTCGTCGGCTCGTCCAGCACATAGGTCGCGGCGCCGTCGGCCATCTGGGTCGCGAGTTTGATGCGCTGACGCTCACCTCCCGACAGCGTCGACAGCGGCTGGCCGAGCGAGAGGTAGCCCAGTCCGACATCCTCGAGGCGGCTCAGGATCGTCACCGCGGCGGGAATCTTGGCCTCTCCCCCACGGAAGAACTCGTGCGCCTGCGCCACGGGCATATCGAGAACCTCGGTGATGTCCTTCCCGGCCAGCTTGTACTCGAGAACCGCAGCCTGGAAGCGCTTTCCGCCGCAGTCCTCACAGGGGCTCTCCACCGTGTCCATGAAGCCGAGCTCTGTGACGATCACCCCCGCGCCCTTGCATGTAGGGCAGGCGCCCTCGGAGTTCGCGCTGAACAGTGCGGGCTTCACGCCGTTCGCCTTCGCAAACGCCTTGCGGATCGGCTCCAGGAGCCCTGTGTAGGTGGCGGGGTTGCTGCGACGGGAGCCCTTGATGGCCGTCTGGTCGATCGAGACGACGCCCTCGCCCTTGGCCACGGAGCCGTGGATCAGCGAGCTCTTGCCGGAGCCGGCGACACCGGTCACCACGGTCAGGACGCCGAGCGGCACGTCGACGTCGACGCCCTGCAGGTTGTTCGTCGTGGCGCCCCGCACCTCGATCGCCCCCGTGCGCTCCCGCACCGAGGGCTTGAGCGCTACACGGTCGTCGAGGTGACGCCCCGTCAGCGTCCCGCTGGCACGCAACCCTTCGATCGTGCCCTCGAAGCAGATCTCGCCACCGGCAGAGCCCGCACCGGGCCCGAGGTCGACCACGTGATCGGCGATCGCGATGGTCTCGGGCTTGTGCTCGACGACCAGCACGGTGTTGCCCTTGTCGCGCAGCTGCTCGAGCAGCCGGTTCATGCGCTGGATGTCATGCGGATGCAGGCCGATCGTGGGCTCGTCGAACACGTAGGTGACATCGGTGAGCGAGGATCCGAGGTGGCGGAGCATCTTGATCCGCTGCGCCTCTCCCCCGCTCAGCGTGCCACTCGGCCGTTCGAGCGAGAGATAGCCGAGCCCCAGCGTGACGAACGCGTCCAGGTTGGCCCGCAGCGCCTCGAGCAGGGGTCCGGCGCCGGGGAGGTCGAGCGAACGCACCCATGCGGCGAGATCGGTGACCTGCATGCGGCAGGCATCCGCGATGCTCACGCCGTCGATCTTCGAGGAACGCGCCCCCTCGGTGAGCCGTGTGCCGTCGCACTCCGGGCAGACCGCGAACGTGGCGACCCGCTCGACGAAGGCGCGGATGTGCGGCTGCAGCGCGTCGATGTCCTTCGACAGCATGGACTTCGTGATCTTCGGGATGAGTCCCTCGTAGGTGATGTTGATCCCGTTGATCTTGACCTTGGTGATCTCGCCGTACAGGAACAGCTGACGCTGCTTCTCCGTGAATGTCGAGACCGGCCGGTCCGCCGGATAGAAGCCAGACTCGGCGAACTGACGAACCATCCACCCGTCGGCGGTGTACCCGGGCACCATGATCGCGCCGTCGTTCAGCGACCGGGTCTCATCGACGACCTGGGTGAGATCCAGATACGAAACCACCCCTCTGCCCTCGCACCGCGGGCACATGCCGCCGAGGTAGATCGCATCCTTGACGATCTTCTTCTCGCCGCCGGGCCCGGTCATCACGCCGCTGGCCTTCTGAGTGGGGATGTTGAAGGAGAACGCCGTCGGCCCGCCGATGTACGGCGTTCCGAGCTTGGAGAACAGGATCCGCAGCATCGCGTTCGCGTCCGTGACGGTGCCCACGGTCGAACGCGGGTTCGCGCCGAGGCGCTCCTGATCGACGAGGATCGCCGTGGTCAGCCCCTCGAGCACGTCGACGTCGGGGCGCGGGACCGAGGGCATGAAACCCTGGACGAAAGCGCTGTAGGTCTCGTCGATCATGCGCCGGGACTCGGCGGCGATCGTGTCGAACACGAGCGAGCTCTTACCCGAACCCGACACTCCGGTGAACACCGTCAGCCGGCGCTTCGGCAACTCGATCGAGACGTCCTTCAGGTTGTTCTCCCGGGCGCCCTGCACCCGGATCACATCGTGAGTGTCGGCGACGTGCGGCTCTATCATCGGCGTGATTCTCCGGATCGGACGGGGTGGCAAGGGGCGCGTCACAGGATAGCGGTGCCCGGCGTCGTCGCCGGGGGCACCGCGCAGGCTTCAGCCCACCTGCTGCAGACGGATCATGTTGCCAGCCGGGTCACGGAACGCGCAGTCGCGGATCCCATAGGGCTGGTCGATCGGCTCCTGCACGACGTCGCCGCCGCGCGACTCGATCTCGGCGAACGCCGCGTCGACATTCTCCGTCGCGAGCACCACTCCCCCGAAGCTGCCCTTCGCCATGAGCTCCAGGATCGTGCGCCGCTCGTCGTCGTTGATGCCCGGATCCACCGCCGGCGGGGTGAGCACGATGGAGGTGTCCGGCTGGTTCGCCGGTCCCACCGTCAGCCAGCGCATCTGCTGGTAACCGACGTCCTTGCGCAATTCCCACCCGAGCACATCGCGGTAGAAGTGGAGCGACTCCTCGGCATCGGTGTGCGGGAGGAAGCTGGCGTTGATCATGATGTCCATGCCGCTCACGCTACGCGGGTGGATCCTGCGGGGCTTCTCGATTCCTGATCGGTCTGGTGGCCTGCTTCTCGATCCACGACGGGATCCCCGGTCCCAGGCCCGGGTCGGCGCGATAGCGGCTCGGGGAGACACCGACGAGTTCCGAGAACCGAGTGCTGAACGTCCCGAGCGACTGGAATCCGACGGCGAAGCACGCCTCCGTCACCGACACGTCGCCGCGACGCAGCAGGGCCATCGCCCGCTCGATCCTGCGGGTCATCAGATAGGAGTACGGAGGCTCGCCGTAGACGATCTTGAATTGGCGGCTCAGATGCCCCGCCGACATATGCACTCCTGCGGCCAGTGCCTCGACGTCGAGCGGCTGGGCGTAGTCCCGATCGATGCGGTCCCGGACCCTTCGCAGTGCGGCGAGATCCCGCAGGTGATCCTCGTCGGCGGCCGGGCTCATCCCCCGATCCTCGCACGGCGGCGCGGGGTTCGCGGATCCCTTCCGTGCCGAGCGGTACAGTAAGGCCATCCCAGATTCTCAGGGATTACTCAGAAAGGGTCCCCCATGTCCGAAGCAGTTGCCGATGCGAAGAGCCTCGTGAAGTCGCTTCGCATCTTCCTCGCCGTGTCCGGCATCATCGCACTCATCGCAGGCATCGTGATGCTGGTGTGGCCGGTCAAGACGGCTTTCGTCCTCACCGGAATCGTTGCCGCCTATCTGATCGTCGCCGGCGTGGTCTACATCGGCCTCGGCATCTTCAGCGCCGCGAAGTCCGGTTGGGCCCGAGTCGGCCACATCGCCCTCGGACTCCTCTACATCGTCGCGGGCGTCATCGCGTTCTCGAACATCCAGGCGGCGACCGTCGCGTTCGCGCTCGTCACCGTGATCTTCATCGGCGTCAGCTGGATCTTCGACGGCGTCGTCTCGCTGAGCCTCATGGGGCAGGACGGGTCCAAGACCTGGACGCTGCTCTACGCGCTGCTCAGCATCGTGGCGGGCATCGCCGTGATCAGCCTGGGGCTCGCGGCCGTGCCGTTCTTCTGGCTGTTCCTCGGCATCTCGCTCGTGGTGCTCGGCGTCATGCAGATCGTGCGCGCGATCACGATCGCGAAGGACGCTAAGGCCGTCGCGGACACTGCCGGTCTCTGACTCCTCCTGCACGCGGAAGCGGCCCGGCGCATCTGCTCCGGGCCGCTTCCGCGTGTTCGGACTACTCGGCGACGAACCCGCTGACGTCGCCGATCAGACGGGTGTGGTCGGCGGGCACGGGCTCGACGGCCGCCAATGCCACCTCAGCGGCGAACTCGGCGACGTTGTACAGACGCCCCGCCGACTCGCGACGCTGCGAGATCGCGCCCGGGTTCGCGCGCTCGAGCAGCGTCGCCGTGATGGTGCCCTCGATCATGTCGCCCGAGACGACGACGAACTCGACGCCCTGCGCCTCGATCGTGGGGATCAGCTCGCGCAGCGCGTCCTCGCCGGCACGCTTGGACAGCGCGACCGGCACGTACTCCGGCATCGTCGGCGTGGTCCGGATGAAGTGGGCCTGGTGGCTGGTGACGAAGACGATGCGCCCGCCCTCGCGCAGCAGGGGAAGAGCGGTCTCCAGCACGTTGACCTGGGCGTCGCGGTTGAGGCGCAGTGCGTAGTCCTCACCCATGTTCGCCTCCATGCCTCCGGAGGCATTCAGCACCAGCACGTCCAGCCCGCCGAACTCCGCCTTCACCGCGTCGAACATCCCGGCGACAGAGGTCGGATCCGTCAGATCGGCGCCGATCACCAGCGCGCGGCGGCCCAGCGCCCGCACCTCGCCGGCGAGCTTCTCCGCGCGCGGAGCCTTGTTGCGGAAGTTGATGACGACGTCCGCCCCGGCCTCAGCGAAGTACCGGATCGTGTCGGCGCCGATGCCACGGGAGGATCCGGTGACGAGGGCGACCTTGCCGGTCAGCGATTCTGCGGGAAGGGTCTGAGACACGGGGACTCCTCGGAGAGGGTGCGCACGCGGCGCGCGGGTGGGACCAGAACACCCTACCAATCCGCGTGATTCCGCGGAGAGTGACGCGGAAGAGGCGCACTGACCGCGTGATAGGTTGGCAAAAAGAGGGGGCGGTATGGACACGATCCTGCAGATGTTCCAGGACTGGGCGTGGATCGGCTGGCTGGTCCTCATGGTCCTGTTCTTCGTCATCGAGATCTTCACTCTCGACATGACCTTCCTCATGCTCGGACTCGGATCGGCCGTGGGCCTGCTCTCCACGCTCACCGGATGGCCCGTCTGGGTGCAGGTGATCATCGCCGCTCTCGCCGCCGTGCTGCTCATCTTCGTGCTGCGCCCGCCGCTGCTGCGTCGCCTCCATCGCGGCGAGGACCAGACCCGATCCAACGTCGCTGCGCTGATCGGGCTGCACGGCACTGTGCTGCTCGAGGTCACGACGCTCACCGGTCAGGTCAAGCTCAGCAACGGCGACACCTGGACCGCCCGCCTCGCCTCCGAGGCTCCCGTCATCGCGCCCCTCTCCCCCGGCGCCCCCGTGACGGTGGAGCGGATCGAAGGCGCCACCGCGTACGTCCGTTCCACCCACGTCTAGGAGAAACAGGAGCAGCCCTTCATGGACAGCGCGTCCTTCATCCCCACCGCCATCGGATGGATCCTGGCGATCGCCGTCATCATCTTCGTGCTGGTGACCATCGCCCGTTCGGTCAGGATCATCCCCCAGGCCACCGCCGGCGTCGTCGAGCGGCTCGGCAGGTATCACAAGACTCTGATGCCGGGCCTGAACCTGCTCGTGCCGTTCATCGATCGCCTGCGCCCTCTCATCGACATGCGCGAGCAGGTCGTCTCGTTCCCGCCGCAGCCCGTGATCACCGAGGACAACCTCGTGGTGTCGATCGACACCGTCGTGTACTTCCAGGTGACCGACGCCCGCGCCGCGACCTACGAGATCGCGAACTACCTCGGCGCCGTCGAGCAGCTCACGACCACCACGCTGCGCAACGTGGTCGGTGGACTGAACCTCGAGGAGGCGCTGACCAGCCGCGACAACATCAACGGTCAGCTGCGCATCGTCCTCGACGAGGCGACCGGCAAGTGGGGCATCCGGGTCGGCCGCGTCGAGCTGAAGGCGATCGACCCGCCCGTCTCGATCCAGGACTCGATGGAGAAGCAGATGCGCGCCGAGCGCGACCGTCGTGCGGCGATCCTCACCGCGGAGGGCACCAAGCAGTCGCAGATCCTGGAGGCCGAAGGTCAGCGGCAGGCGGACATCCTCCGTGCCGAGGGTGAGAAGCAGGCCGCGGTGCTGCGCGCCGAGGGTGAGGCAGAGGCGATCCAGAACGTCTTCAACGCCATCCACCAGGGCCAGCCCGACGACAAGCTGCTCGCTTACCAGTACCTGCAGATGCTGCCGAAGATCAGTGAGAGTTCGTCCAGCAAGCTGTGGATCATCCCGAGCGAGTTCACCGAGGCGCTGAAGAACTTCGGCGGCGCCTTCACGCCGGGGGCGGGCGGATCCACTCCGTTCACCTCGACGGCACCCGCAGCGGCGGTCCCGACCACGCGCGCGGCGGCTGCCGCTGCTGCCACTCCTCCCGCGTCAGCTTCAAACGGCGCCGCGTGACGCACCCGTACTTCCAGGGCGCATCGGCGCCGCGAGTCCTCGCTCATCGCGGTCTGGTGGGCGAGGACTCGTCCGTGTTCGACAACTCCGCTCTCGCCATCGCCGCCGCTGACGCCGCGGGCGCGGAGTACGTGGAGACGGATTGCCGGGCGACCGCTGATGGCGATGCCGTGCTGTTCCACGACGAGACGCTGCAACGATTGCTCGGAGATCCCCGCCCGGTCGCCGAGGTCACGACGGCCGAGCTGGTCGCGCTGTTCGCCGCCCACGGCGGACTGCTCACACTCGCCGACGCTCTCGAGTCCTTCCCGCTGCTGCGCTTCAACGTGGATGTGAAGGCGCTCGCAGCTGCCGGGGACGTGGGACGCGCTGCGGCCGCGCACGGGCATCGGGTGCTGCTCACGAGCTTCGACGACCGCAACCGTCGCGCCGCGCTGGAGGCCGCCGCGGCTGCGGGCGCCGAGGTGCTGCCGGCTTCCTCCGGCGGGCGGACCGCGATCGCGCTGCTGCGTCTGGCGTCGGCCCTGCGTCTTCGCGGCTGGGCGCGCCGCATACTGCGAGGGCTGGACGCCGTGCAGATCCCCGAGCGGTTCGGTGCGCTGCGGGTGTTCACGCCGGCACTCGTGCGCGCCGCGCATGACGCCGGCGTCGAGGTGCACGTGTGGACCGTCAACGACCCCGAACGCATGCGCGCGCTGGTGTCCGCCGGCGCCGACGGCATCGTCACCGATCGTGCGGACGTCGCGATCAAGGCCCTCGCCCCGCGCTGAGATCCAGTTTCGTCGTACGGCGGACCCAGTCCCAGTTCGCGTGCTGAGCGCTCCCGGGCTGGGTATCGACTGTGAAAGCCTTCATGGTTTGCCCCCTTCGCACCTTCTGCACAGCCCGGGCCGATATACCTGAGGGCGACGAGAGGACCACACAATGGCAGATCGCAGCCTTCGGGGAATCCGACTCGGCGCCCAGAGCCTTCAGAGCGAAGAGGGCGTCGTCTTCATGGAACGCCAGCAGACCGCATACTCCTGCGACACCTGCGGCCACGTGACCACACTGATGTTCGCGGCCGATGCCGAGCCGCCGGCCACCTGGGAGTGCCGCGCGTGCGGCGCTGACGCCCGACTGCAGATCGACGGCAAGTCCGTCGAGATCGCGGCGGACGGCGACAAGGGCGGACGCACGCACTGGGACATGCTTCTGGAGCGCCGCACCCGTGCCGAGCTCGAGGAACTCCTGGAAGAGCGCCTCGCGTTCATCCGCGCACGTCGCGGCGCCGGCGAAGACCCGACCCGCGAACGGATCGGCGCCTAAGCCTCCGACCGGCCCCGTCGTACCCGACCGGACACACCCGCGACGACGACCACGAGCAGCCCGCCCCACAGCAGGACCTGCTCCAGCCAGGGCCCGATGAGCACACCCGCAGTCGCCCCGGTGCGCAGTTCGACATCTTCGAGCAGTGCACCGGGGCGATCCTCGTCCAGAGAGGCCTGCGTGGAGCCGTCGGCACGGATCACCTGACTGGTGCCGACCGTGGAGATGTTCACGACCGCTCGCCCGGTCTCGACGGCCCGCATGCGCGCGATCCCGAGCTGCTGCAGGTTCTCGACCGTGCCGCGGAAGTCCGCGTTGTTCGTCTGGAACACCAGCACCTGGGCGCCGCCGTCGATGCCCTCGGCGATGACCTCGTCATAGATCACGTCGAAGCAGATGGCCAGCCCCACCGTCGTCGCGCCCACGCGCACGGTCGGTGCATCGGCGCCCGGCGTGTACCCTCGGCCGATCAGGCCGATCAGATCCGGCACGATCGCGTTGTAGAACGCACGATCGGGCACGTACTCGCCGAACGGCACGGGGTGCCGCTTCGAATGCGTCTGCACGTCACCCCTCGCCAGCGTGCGGTGATTGTCGGTCGGCCACAGGAACGAGGTGTTGTAGAACAGCTCGCCCTTCTGCGTGGCCGCATTCGCGAGGATCGGTGCCTGCGCGCGTGTGGCGATCCCGTCGAGCGCGTCCGACAGCACCGGGTACTGGAACGGATCGCCGTCGAGACCGCCCTCCGGCCAGACCAGCAGATCCATGCGCTTGCCGTACAGCGGCTCCGTCGCCGCCGCCTGCGCGGTCAGCACGTCGAGTGGCTCGCGCTTGTCGAAATACCCGGTCGGACCGTTGCCCTGCACCGCGCCGATCCGCATCGTGCCGTCCGCTGCGGTGGGGAACGACGGAAGGAGCGCGAGCAGCGCCACCAGCACGATCGGCGGCACCACCGCCGCGCCGCGCGAACGCGGGCGACTGCGTGCGAGTTCGACGAGGAACGCCACGAGGAGCACCATCAGGAATCCGAGTCCGCTGATCCCGATCCAGCTCGTGACCCGCGCCGCCGCGGTGTCGGACATCGTGTAGGCGATGCGCGCCCAGGGGAACCCGCCGTAGGGCCAGTTCCCGAGGAACAGCTCGCGGCCGATCCACAGGGCCGCCACCACCACGGAGAGGATGCCGGCGCGGAGCAGACCCGGACGGACCAGCACCGGGATCCAGCGGTACGCGAGCGTCACTGGGATCAGGGCGACCGCCGTCAGCGCCGCCTCGAGCAGGCCCAGAGCGAGCCACGGTATCGGCCCCAGGTAGCGCGCCGTCCAGGAGACGAGGACCAGGAACAGCACTGCGCCGTACACGAACCCCACCAGCAGGGCGGACCAAGTGCGGCGTCCGATCAGCGCGACGAGGAGCAGGGCCACGGCGGGGAACGCAGCGATCCACACCGACAGCGCGGGGAACGCCAGGTTGAGAAGCCCCCCTGCGGTCGCCGCGGCGAGCAGCGCCGCCCAGAGCGGCAGCACAGGGCGAGATGCAGGGCGCGTGGAGCGTGCCTCGGCGGGCTCGGCGATGCGGGCGGTCACGGTCACATCGAGGAGTAGGCGACGATGCCGCGGCGGACACCGTCGAGCGCGGCACGGGCCGTGCGCGCGGTGTCGGCGTTCGGCGCGACGATGGAGAGCTGGTCCAGCAGGTCGATGGTCTGCTTCGCCCAGCGCACGAAGTCCCCAGCTGCCATGTCGGCATCCTCCAGCACGGCATCGAGCGACATCCCCCGCGCCCAGGCGTGCATCGCGCCGGCGAGTCCCGCCGAGGGACGATCGGATCCTGGTAGCCGGTTGTCGTGCTCGAGGTCGTCGAGCTCTGCCCAGAGCTCCTGCGTGCGCTCCCAGGCGATGCGGAAGCGGCCGCGTGGCAGATCGCGGGGGTCGATCGAGCCGTCGTCGCGCCGGGGTTCGTAGACGAGGGCGCAGGCCATGGCGGCGAGGGACGGCGCGTCCAGACCGTCCCACAGTCCCCGCCGGAGCGACTCCGCCACGAGCAGGTCCCGCTCCCCGTAGATGCGCTGCATGGTGCGGCCCGCGTCGGTGAGGGTGAGCTGGTCTCCGCTCCCCTGCACATAGCCGACCTCGGCGAGCACGTCGAGCACCCGATCGAAGACGCGGGCGACCGTGCCCGTGCGGTTCTCGATCTGGCGTCGGGTGCGGTCGGTCTCCCGCTTGAGCTTCCAGTACCGCTCAGCCCAACGCGCATGCTGTTCGCGATCCGGGCAGCGGTGGCAGGCGTGGCGCTGCATCGCGCGACGGAGCGACTCGATCTGATGCAGTCGCTTCTCGCGCACCGCGCGCGGCGCCTGCTGATCGGCGCGGTTCTTCTTCTCCAGATCGCTGAGCTCGCGCCGGATCCCCGAGTACTCCGTGAAGTCACCACGGTCGCAGGTCATCGACCCGAGGTAGCCCTCCAGCGATGCTTCGGCTTCGCGCACCGTGCGCGCGAGTCCGACGACCGCGCGGTCGGCCTGGAACTGGGCGAACGACGACTCGAGGACCTCACGAGAGCGGTTGCGCCCGAACCGGTCCAGCAGGTTCACCGCCATGTTGTATGTGGGCCGGAAGCTGGAGTTCAGCGGGTAGGTGCGCCGCGAGGCGAGGGCGGCGACGGCCTGCGGGTCCATGCCCTCGGTCCACTGCACGACGGCATGCCCCTCGACGTCGATGCCGCGGCGGCCGGCACGACCCGTGAGCTGGGTGTACTCCCCCGAAGTGATCGCAACCCGCGCTTCACCGTTGAACTTCTCCATGCGCTCGAGCACGACAGTGCGCGCCGGCATGTTGATGCCCAGGGCGAGCGTCTCCGTCGCGAAGACGACCTTGAGCAGGCGCTGCTTGAAGAGGTCTTCGACGACCTCCTTGAACGCCGGCAGCAGCCCCGCGTGGTGCGCGGCGACACCGCGCTCCAGGTTGTCCAGCCAGTCCCAGTAACCGAGCACCGCGAGGTCCTCGTCGCGCAGGGTGCGCACCCGATCCTCGACGATCGCGCGGATCTCGCGACGCTCCTCCACCGTGGTCAGCCGCAGCCCGGAGCGCCGCACCTGCTGCACCGCGGAATCGCAGCCGACGCGGCTGAAGATGAAGAAGATCGCCGGCAGCAGGTTCGCGCGGTCCAGCAGGTCCACGACCTGGGGGCGGTCGAGCCGCTCGATGCGGCGCACATTGGCCGAGCGCACGGGGCGCTTGCCCCCGCGTTGCGGTCGCCTCCCCTGGGCTCCCGCATGGCGCGCACTGCGGTACTGCTGGGCATCGCGGTTGCGCTCGTAATTGGCCCCACCGAACGAGCGGATCCGGAGCAGCTCCTGGTTGACCTGCGCGGTCGCGATCCCGGCGCGGTCGTCGAACAGCGGGAGCAGGTCGTCTCGCACGAGCACGTGCTGCTCCAGAGGCACCGGACGGATCTCGGAGACGATCACCTCGGTATTGCCGCGGACCGTGTCCAGCCAATCGCCGAACTCCTCGGCGTTGGACACCGTCGCACTCAGCGCGACGAGCCGCACGCTCTGCGGGAGATGGATGATCACCTCTTCCCACACCGCGCCGCGGAAGCGGTCGGCGAGGTAGTGCACCTCGTCCATGATCACGTAGCGGAGATCCTCGAGGGCGCGGGAATCCGCGTAGATCATGTTGCGCAGCACCTCGGTGGTCATCACCACGATGCGGGCCGAGCCGTTGATGTTGACGTCACCGGTGAGCAGACCCACCTGGTCCGCGCCGTACACGTCGACGAGCTCTCGGAACTTCTGGTTCGACAGCGCCTTCATCGGCGTCGTGTAGAACGCCTTGTCCGCCGGAGTCGACATCGCCTGGTGGATCGCGAACTCGCCCACGATCGTCTTGCCGGCACCGGTGGGCGCCGCAACGAGGACGCTGCTGCCGCGCTCCAGGGCATGGCAGCCCTCGATCTGGAACGGATCCAGCTGAAAGCGCTGCATCGCCGCGAAGGCGGTCGTGGCGGGGTGGTCCTGAGCGGCGCGAGCGGCGGCGTATCGATCCGCCGGCGACGTCATACCGTGGACTCCTCGAGGAACTCCTGCTGGCGCTTGTGCTTGCGCCTGTCGAAGAGCATCGACAGCCCTGCTGCCGCGAAGTACAGCACGATCAGGATGCCGGCGAGCATGAGCATGCTCACCACGTCGGCGGCGGGCGTCGCCAGGGCCGCGAACAGGCACGCGATCAGGATCGCGATCCGCCAGGCCTTCAGAATCGCCCGGCCGGACATGATGCCGGCGAAGTTCAGGGCCACGAGGAACACCGGGATGATGAAGGAGACCCCGATGACGATCATCAGCTTGAAGATGAAGTCGTAGTAATCCTGCGCGTTGTAGAGGTTCTGCGCACCTTCAGGTGTGAAGCCCGCCATCAACTCGATGATGTGCGGCATGACCAGGACGCCCACGTAGCAACCGGCGAAGAACAACGGGACGGCCGACGCGACGAAACCGATCGTGTACCTGATCTCCTTCCGCGTGAGACCGGGCATGATGAAGGCCCAGATCTGCCACAGCCACACGGGCGCGGAGAGGAAGATGCCGATCGAGAACGCCATCCGCATGCGCAGGTCGAACGGCGCGGTCACCGACGAGAACGTGAACCCGACGAGGTCCTTGCCCCGCTCCTCGGCGACCTGACGGATGGGCCCGGTGACGAAATGCAGGATCGGGTCGGTGACGAAGAACGCGATCACCATGCCGAGGACGAGAGCGCCGGCGGCGAAGACAAGTCGCTTGCGCAACTCGATGAGATGCCCGGCCAGGGGCATGGTGCTGTCGCGACGCGGCTTCCGCCCCTTCGTCGCCGGTGACGCGTCGGTCACGCCCGTCAGCGCTGGGTACCGGCGTCGTGCGGCGGGTTGACGGCGGTGGTGTCGGCCGCGTTCTGCACCGGGGTCGGCAGAGCGGTCGTCGCGGGCGCCTGGGTCGATGCGGCGGCGTCCGTCGCGGAAGCTGCTGCGTCCTCGTCCTTCATCGCCTTCATCTCACCCTTGAAGACGCGAGCAGACTGGCCCATGCTCTTGGCGAGCGCGGGAAGCTTGGCCGCGCCGAACAACAGCAGGATGACGGCGAGGATGATGACCAGATGCCATCCGTTGAGTCCGGCGAACATGATGATCTCCCTTGATGGATCGGGTGTTGCGCACAGTCTACCGTGACTGCGGGTTGGTTTGTTCGGAGTACAGCGCAAGTGCTGCGACGGCCCATTCCCGAGCGGCGCAACGCGCCGATGCGGGTTCGAGGATCTCCACCGCGCCGCCGAAACGAGCGGCCAGCCGCTTGAGGCTGAGCGGATCCCCCACATGCAGCGTAGCGGTCATGGAATCGTCCTGGACGCCGGCCTCGGCGCGGCGCAGATAGTCGCGCAGCAACGGCGCGAGGCGCTCCGGGAAGCGGATCACCGCCTCGTCGCTCTCCCCGTCCCCGGCGAACAGCTCGGGCACGGGTTCGTCGCCGTGCGTGATCGCGATGTCGGTGAGCCGCGGCTCGCTGACGCGGTCCAGGTGGAAGGTGCGCATCGCGCGGCGCAGATGGCACCAGCCCTGCAAGTACCACTGCCCGTTCGTGATCAGGACCGTCACCGGGTCCACGGTGCGGGTCGTGGGCGCCGCGTCCGGCGCGCGGTACGTGAACGACACCGCGACGTGCTCTTTCAGGGCGGTCGCGACGACGGTGCGGACTTCATCGACCGGACCCGGTGCGACGATGACGTCCGCCGGCAGGCCGGCGGCACCCCTGGACAGCTTCGCGATGAGCGCCTGCACGACAGTGGAGTCGGCGACGCCCGGCACTGCCGAGGCCAGCTGCAGGCCCGCGACCAGGGCCGCGGCTTCGCGAGCGGTGAACTTCGGCACGCGGCGCAGGCCGACATCGTTGGTGATCTCGATGATCCCCTGCTCATCCAGCAGGTCCCAGTTGATGTCGAACAGCTCCTGCGGCGCCTGCCAATAGCCCTCGTCTCCGGGCAGGCCGATCACCGTGAGCTTCTCGACCATGGCGCGCATCTGCGCCTCGGTCATGTCGAACTCGGCTGCTGCCTCGGCCAGCGAGACCTCGCCGCGTTCGAGCAGATAGGGAACGAGCGTGAGATAGGCGCGGACGCGGTCCGAGCTCAGCAGAGGCTTGCGCTGCGCCATCATTCCCCGTCCTTCGCGTCTGCATGCGCCGCGGCCGCCGCGCGCAGACGCACGATCACCGCGTCGCGGAGCACGGCGGGTTCCACCACGCGGACCTCCGGCCCGTACGAGGCGAGCTCGTCCGCGAAGATGTGCAGATCGACGTAGCGCACGCGGATGCCCTGCGCAGCCGGCTCGGCACGCCGGCCGAGGCGGAGCGCCGCCTCCGTTCCGGGCGTGACCTCCAGCAGGGCCGAGTGCGCAGCGGCGACGGCCTCGAGGCTCGCAAGTGCCCGCTCCCCCGCGCCCTCGCGCATTTCGGCGGGGAACGCGTTGTTCGTGACCGTGACGTCGCCCACGATGCGGGTGAGGAGGAACATGCGATCGCCTTCGGCATCCACATCCCGACCGAACACGTGCCAGCGCGCCTCGTATTCCACGAGGGCGAGCGGTTGCACACGGCGGCGTCGGGGAGCCTGCTCCCCCGGCTTCAGGTAATCGAAGGCGACGGAGACACTGCGTTCGATCGCACCCTGCAACGGGGCGAAGGCGGCCTCGCGCGCGGTGATGCGCGGCGCGAAGCCGATGATCGGCTCGTCCACGTCGATCCCCAGGGCGCGGATCTTGCGCACCCCCGCCTGGGCGTCGGCGGACAGCGACTCCTCACTCCAGACACTGCCGGCCAGGCGCAGCACGGCGAGCTCGGCCGGCGTGAACTCTATGTCGACGGGCAGATCGTATTCCGCCTTCGGAATGCGATAGCGGGCTTCGCGCAGATCGTTCGGATCGGCGTGATCGCCCAGCGTCTCGATCGGGATGCCGAGCGAGCGCAGCTCTTCCTTGTCGCGCTCGAACATCTTGTCCAGGGCGTCCGCCTTGCCCTCCGCCCGCTGGCGGTAGCCCGAGACGGACGCGAGGATCTGCTGCTTGGTCAGCCCGATCTCCGTGGCCATGAGCGCCACGACGAGATTCGTCAGACGCTCCTCCGCGGGGATCCGTTCCGCCATCTACTGACCCGTCGTGGCGGAGTCGTCGATGCCGAGGATGTCGACGACGATCGCCTGCGTGCCGTTGCCGTCGGCACCGGTACCCGCGCTCGCATCCGCAGGCGGAACGATCAGGAGGACCTGCGATCCGACGGTCTGGCCCTCGATGCCCGCGGCACCGGAGATCACCGCGGACTGGGAGTCCCACGTGCTGTTGACCACCTTGCGGGTGTCCCAGTCCACGCTGGTGAACTGCACGCGGACGCCGTCGGTCTTCTTCACCTTCTGGCCCTCGCCGCGGATGAGTGTCTGCACCACCTGCTTGGCGGGCTTCTTCGCGTCCGGGACGATGATGCCGGGGCGCCCGTCCGGGGCGCGCACGACGGTGGGCAGGCCCAGCGCGTCGTTGTACTGCAGCGAGCCCTCCGCGTGCGGCAGGAACACCGTGCGCACGTCGAGCACCGCGACCGCGGCCCCCTCGGCCGCGGTCCCGGCGGGGAAACCTACCAGCAGCCGCGATCCGGCGGTGGCGCACTGCAGCGCGTCGCCGAGCGGCTTGGCCTGTGATGCCAGGGTGTTCACGTCCGAAGCGGCCGTCGTCTTGTCGAAACCGGTCGCGCCGATCTTCTGCCCGGTCCGCGCGTCGTACAGCGCGATGTCGACGACGATCGGCTGGTTCTTCGCCGTGATCGGAGTGCCGGTGCCGACGATGAGATCGTCGACGCTCGCCTTCTGCACCTTGGTGGGCGACGCGATGGTGACGGTCGGCTCGGCGCCGAAGTCGCCCTTCACCGTCACGGAGTCGGTGAGCCCGGACGAACTCGGCTGCGTCGGGCAGGCCTTCCCGGCGAACGAGGGGCCTGCGGAGCAGCCGGCCAGCGCGAGGGCGGCGAGGCCGAGGGTGATCAGAGCAGCGGCAGTCTTACGCACGCGCTCCAGTCTATGCGGACGGATCGCCCGCCTCGGCCCCTTCGGCATCCGCGTCGCGCGATGCGGCGAGGCGCGCGCCGCCGGCGGCCCGCTGCGCCTCGCGGACGCGCTTGCGCAGGTTCTTGTCGGTGATCTCGCGATCGCCGACGGCGCCGGGGGTCCATGCCTCCACGTCCTCATCGCCGTAGCTGGGCTTCTTGGCGGCGCGGCGCTTCACGTCGGGCGGGATGGCGCCGGGGGCGAGACGACGTGCGGTGATGAGGAAGCCCGTGTGCGCGACCATGCGGTGATCGGGTCGCACCGCCAGGCCCTCGACATGCCAGCCGCGGACCATGGTCTCCGAGGACTCGGGCTCTGTGAACAGACCCGTGCCGCGCACGTACTCCGCGACGCGGGAGAGCTGCGTCGCCGTGGCGATGTAGCAGAGCACCACTCCGCCGGGAGCAAGAGCCTCGGCGACGGCATCGATGCACTCCCACGGCGCAAGCATGTCGAGCACCACGCGGTCGACCGTGCCCGGCTCGAACACGGCGCCGAGCTCCTGCTGAAGGTCGCCCACGACGATCCGCCAGGAGTCCGGGAGCTCACCCAGGAAGGTCTCGACGTTGGCGCTCGCCACCTCGGCGAAGTCGTCCCGGCGCTCGAACGAGACCAGTCGCCCCGTCGGCCCGATGGCACGCAGAAGCGAGAGCGAGAGCGCTCCGGACCCGACACCGGCCTCGACCACGGTCGCGCCGGGGAAGATGTCCGCCTGGGTGACGATCTGCGCAGCGTCCTTCGGGTACACGATCGCGGCACCGCGTGGCATCGACATCACGAAGTCCCGCAGCAGCGGGCGCAGCGCCAGGTAATCGTTGCCGGAGCTGTTCTCCACGACCGATCCGTCGGGGAGGCCGATCAGGTCGCGGTGCCGTAGTACGCCGTGGTGGGTGTGCAGCTCCCCGTCCGCGCGCAGCGTGATCGTGTGCATCCGCCCCTTGGGACCGGTCAGCTGCACGCGGTCGCCCTCGCGGAACGGCCCGCTCGGCCGCTGCGCGGTCACAGCGCGGCCTCCGCACGGAGCGAGCGGACGCGAGTGAACTCGGCGAGGAGATCGTCGACACTGCGGCCTGCGAGCGACTCCCAGATCGCGTCGGCCCCGAGTCCGTCCAGCTCGACGATGTGCGGGATGCCGATCGCCACCGCACGGGCGGACAGCGCCGCCTGCAGGCCGGTCGGCGAGTCCTCGAGCGCCACCGTGTCGGCGATGTCGACGCCGAGCGCGTCGGCGGCCCGCAGATACGGGTCGGGGAAGGGCTTGGGCCGCTCGACGTCGTCACCGCCCACGATCACATCGAAGGCATCGAAGCCGATGAGCGAGACGATGTCCTCGGCCATCCTCCGCAGCGACATGGTGACGAGCGCCGTCGGGATGCCCGCCGCGCGCAGCTCGCGCAGCAGCTCGCGTGCGCCCGGCCGGAAGGGCACGCCGTCCTGCTGCAGGCGCACGCGCACACGCTCAGTGAGTTCGTCGACGATCTCCTGAGCGCCCATCTTCACCCCGGCGCCCTGGAGGATGATCGCGCTGTCGATCAGGCCGTTGCCGACCAGCTGCAGCGCCTGCTCATGCGTCCAGGTGCCGCCGAAGGACTCGATGAGATCGGTCTCGGCGTCCATCCAGTACGGTTCGGTGTCGACAAGGGTTCCGTCCATGTCCCAGAGGACCGCGCGAGGGTGCTGATTCACTCCCCCATCGTACCGGCGGGCCGCGCCGCCGATGGTGGCGGGGACTAGCCTGGACGGAACACGCGGCGCAGGTCGCCGCAGGAAGGAACACCGTGCAGGTACTCGGAACCCGGATCGTCGTCGCCGCCTTCGACGGCTGGAACGACGCCGGCGAGGCCGCGTCGGCCGCCGCCGAGCAGATCGACGACGGCGGTTATGACGTCGTGCACGCGGCGGATCCGGAGCTGTACTTCGACTACCAGTGGGCCCGCCCGACGCTGGAACGCGACCAGGAGGGCAACCGCAGCCTGCGCTGGCCCTCGGCGCGGATGCTACGGCCCACCGGGAGCGCGGACGGTGCGGAGCCGCGACTCTGGCTGCTCACGGGCACCGAACCCGCCCGCGCGTGGCAGGCGTTCAGCGCGGAGTTCATCGACGCGGCGCTGAGCGAGGACGTCACCGGATTCGTGACCCTCGGCGCGATGCTCTCCGACGTGCCGCACACGAGGCCGATCTCGATCTTCGCGTCGAGCGAGAACGCCGAGGTCCGCGAGGCGCTCGGGATCGAGCGCTCGACCTATGAGGGCCCGATCGGCATCCTCTCAGCGCTCGAGCACGCCGCGGAGCAGGCCGGGATCCCCGCCCTGTCGCTGTGGGCCAACGTGCCGCATTACGTGCAGACCGGCGGTTCGTCCCCGAAGGCCACGCTGGCGCTGCTGGACCGGCTGCACGAGGTGACCGGGGTCGATGTGCCCCGGGGATCGCTGTCCACCGAGGCCGCCATGTGGGAGGCGACGATCGATGCGGCCGCCGCGGAGGACGAGGAGATGGCCGCCTACATCGCGCAGCTCGAGACGAAGCGCGACACCTGGGAGTCGCCCGACGCTTCCGGCGAGGCCATCGCGCAGGCCTTCGAGCGGTTCTTCCGCCGCAACGGCGAGGGCCCGGGCGAGCACAAGCGCTGACGAGCCGCACCCGCCTGGCCGCGTCGACGGGCTCAGGGAGCGATCCTGTGGCCGTTCAGGGCTTGATCACGCCGAGCGAGAGCAGGACGATGAGCACGATGCCGAGCAGGATCCGGTAGACCACGAACGGCAGGAAGCTGCGCTGGGAGATCCAGCGCATGAAGAACGCGATCACGCCCAGGCCCACGACGAAGGCGATGCCCGTCGCGGCGAGCGTCTCGCCGGCGGAGAACACGCTAGGCTCGCCGATGCTCTTCACCGCCTGGTAGACGCCGGATCCGAACACGGCGGGGATCGCGAGCAGGAACGCGTAGCGCGCGGCTGCCTCGCGCTCGTAGCCGAGCAGCAGCCCTGCCGTGATCGTGCCGCCGGACCGGGACACCCCGGGGATCAGCGCGAGGGACTGGGCGAGCCCGTACACGATGCCGTGTCCGAGAGTGAGGTCCTTGAGGGTGCGGCGCCGCGCGCCGATCGCGTCGGCGACACCGAGCAGCACGCCGAAGACGATCAGCATGATGGCGACCAGCCACAGCGAGCGGAACACGGTCTCGATCTGGTCCTTGAACACCAGCCCGAGCACCACGATCGGAATGCTGCCGATGATGATCAGCCAGCCCATCCGGGCGTCAGGGTCGTTGCGCGGGATGCGGCCGATCAGCGCCGACCACCAGCGCCCGACGATGCGCACAATGTCGCGCCAGAAGAACACCACGACCGCCGCCTCGGTGCCGATCTGCGTGATCGCGGTGAACGCCGCACCGGGATCCTGCGCGCTCGGCAGGAAGGCGCCGACGATCCGCAGATGTGCGCTGGAGGAGATCGGCAGGAACTCGGTGAGTCCCTGCACGATCCCCAGGAAGATGGCTTCGAGAAGGTGCATGGATCGCTTTCGCGTCGTGCGCAGGCTCGCGCGGGTCGGTGTGTGGTCGTGATCCGCAGCGGCGGTCAGTAGGTGCGCAAGAGGTCGGTCAGAACGCGCTGCCCGAAGACGAGGGAGTCGATCGGCACCCGCTCGTCCACGCCGTGGAACATGCCGGTGAAGTCCAGGTCGGCCGGCAGCCTGAGCGGCGCGAAGCCGTAGCCCGTGATGCCGAGGAAGGCGAGCGCCTTGTTGTCGGTGCCGGCGCCGAGCAGGTACGGGATGACCGGGACACCCGGATCGTGCCGCTCGAGCGCCGCCACCATGGCATCGACGAGTGGACCGGCGAACGGGGTCTCCATGCCGATGTCCTGCACGACCATCTCCAGCTCGATGTCGTCGCCGACGAGCGCACGCAGCTGCGCGAGCACGTCTTCCTCCTGCCCCGGGATCACTCGCACATCGACGAGCGCCTCGGCGCGCTCGGGGATCACGTTGTGCTTGTAGCCGGCCTGCAGCACCGTGGGGTTCGTGGTCGTGCGCAGTGTGGAGCGCAGGAACGCCTCCGCGGGGCCCGCCGTCGCGGCGAGGGCATCGGGATCGTCCACAGGAACGCCGGTCAGGGCGCTCATGCGATCGAGGAATTCGCGGGTCGTGTCGGTGAGCTGGATCGGCCACGCCGTACGTCCGATCGTGGCCACGGCCTCGGCGAGCTTCGTCACGGCGTTGTCGGGGTGGAAGCGGCTGCCGTGCCCGGCCCTGCCCTTCGCGATGAGGCGGATCCACATCAGCGCCTTCTCGCCGACCTGCAGCAGGTAGGCGCGCTGGTCACCGACGGGGATCGAGTATCCGCCGACCTCGCTGATCGCTTCGGTCGCACCGGCGAACCATTCCGGACGGTTCTGCACCACGAGGGCAGAGCCTTCGACGCCGCCGTTCTCCTCATCGGCGAAGAACGCCAGGATGAGGTCACGCTCGGGCTGCTCCCCCGCCCGCAGGATCTCAGCCACCGACGTCAGGATCATGGCGTTCATGTTCTTCATGTCGACGGCGCCGCGTCCCCAGAGCATGCCGTCCCGCACGACGCCGGCGAACGGATCCACACTCCAGTCGCCGGCCATCGCCGGCACGACGTCGAGATGTCCGTGCACGACGAGCGCCGGCTTGTCCCGGTTCCGACCCTCCACCCGCGCCATGACGTTGGTGCGCCGCGGGATGGGCTCGTAGTACTCCGGCTGCAGGCCGAGCGACTCCAGGTACGCCCCGACGTACTCCGCAGCCTCGCGTTCGCCCTTCGCGTCGCCACCGCCGAAGTTGGATGTGTCGAAGCGGATGAGCTCTGCGGCGATCCGCGCGACCTCGGGAAGTTCGGCATCCGGCTGGGGCATGGCACCAGGCTATCGAACCCGCGCGACGCGCCCGACGCGCACCCTGGTTCGAGCAGCCCCCCGGATCGTGCTAATCTCGATCTTCGGTTGGGAACAGCCGAAAACACCAGCGCGGGTGGCGGAATAGGTAGACGCGCTAGCTTGAGGTGCTAGTGCCCGAATAGGGCGTGGGGGTTCAAGTCCCCCCTCGCGCACGCTGGTAGGAAGGCCCCGGGTCCGAAAGGATCCGGGGCCTTCTTCGTCTGCGGATCGGCGGTCAGAGCGGAGCCTCGCCGGGATCGGGCCGTTCGGACGCGATGACGCCTATTCCTGTGGCGCGATGGCTCGGCTCCGGTTCATCGTGCTCGTCGTTCGGCGCCTTCGGCTCTTCGTCGACGTCCTTCTCCGTGCTCGGCTTGCGCATCTCCGCGGCGGTCGGTTCATCGGATCGATCGCCTGCATCCGATTCCTGGGAGGTGCGGCTCGGCGTCTGGTCCTGCACACCCTCACGTTCGGCGTTCAACTCGTCGTGCGAGTTGCCCTGGTCACTCATCGCATGCTCCTTTCGTCTGCGCCCAGGATGCGCGCGCAGACGCAGCATGACCAGCGGGTTGACAACAGGGCGCCGTAGCGGGCGGACGATACGCAGCCGGCCGCGTCGCGGAGGGTTCAGCCCATGCTGACGTTGAAGAGCAGACCCAGCACGTAGGTGACCGCGGCCGCGCCGAAGCCGATCGCCAGCTGGCGCAGGCCGCGACGCAGGGGCGGGCCGCCGGACAGAACACCCACGGTCGCGCCGGTGCCGAGCAGAGCGACGCCGACCAGGGCGAGGGCCACGAGCACCGCGGGAGTGCCCTGCATGCCGAAGATCCAGGGCAGCACCGGCACGATCGCACCGGAGGCGAACAATAGGAAGCTCGAGATCGCAGCAGGCCAGGCGTTGCCGATGATCTCATGCTCGTCGCCGTCGCCGGTCGGCACGCGCAACGGCCCGGTGGCGCGCTGCGCCATGCCCGCCTTGGCCGCGCTCACGACCCGGCGGGCGCGCTGCAGCGACTCGTCGGCGTCCATGCCTCTGGCGCGGTACACCAGGGCGAGCTCGTTCTCATCGAGGTCGAGGTCGCTCGCGGTGGCGTCCCCGTGCCCGTTCTCCTCCGTCGCCTCCAGCAGTTCGCGCTGCGAGCGCACGGACACGAACTCGCCCGCGCCCATCGAGAGTGCTCCGGCGAGCAGGCCCGCGAAGCCGCTGAACAGCACGAATCCGCTGCTCACGCCCGTGGCGCCGATGCCGAGCACGAGCGCGAGGTTGCTCACCAGGCCATCGTTCGCACCGAACACCGCGGCCCGGAACGAACCGGAGAGCTGGCGCCGGCCGCGTGCGGCGAGACCGCGGACCACCTCGAAGTGCACCTTCTCGTCGGCGCGCATCGCCGGAGTGGCGTACACCTCGGAGTCGTACGGAGATCGCGCCTCGGCACTCTGCGCGAGGGCCAGCACGAAGATCGATCCGAAGCGGCCTGCCATCCAGCCGAGGATGTGGGCGCGCAGGCCGGGGCGCGGCAGACGTTGCGGCTCCCCGCCCAGCAGCTCGAGCCAGTGCGCCTCGTGGCGTCCCTCGGCCGCGGCCAGTTCGAGCAGGATCTCGCGCTCCTCGCCGTCGCGACGCTGAGCGAGCTGCTGATAGACGTGCGCCTCCGCGCGCTCCTCCACGAGATAGCGCGCCCAGCGGCGGCGATCGGCCGCAGTGGGCTCGGCAGGGGCAGTGGCGGGGCTGTTCATGAGGTCCTTCACGAGTCGGGCAACCGCTCCACGCTATCGATCCGAAGCCGCGGATTCCGCGCCAGGACGGGGATTGACAGCATTTCGGGGATCCGAACCCTTCGACAGGCTCAGGGGCCGATTCCGGGCGCGTCCTTCCGGACGGTTCAGCGGCCGGCCGGCTCAGGAGCGCACGCGGCGCCGGAGCAGATCGATCCGAGACTGCAGCTGGGTCACGGTGGCCTGCGCGACCGCGGGACCGCCGCACAGCCGGCGCAGCTCGGCGTGCACGGCACCGTGCGGATCGCCGGTCTGGCGCGCATAGACGCCGACGAGGCTGTTCAGCAGCTGCCTCTGTTCACGCAGTGTGCGATGCAGCGGCTCCGGCAGCGTCGTGGTCGGTGCGGGAGTGACGGCCTCGCGCGCTTCCCGCAACCGCGACTGCCGGGACTGACGCTGCATGAGCAATTCGTGCACGTGCTCGGGCTCGAGCAGACCGGGGATCCCGATGAACTCCTCCTCCTCGGGCGTGCCGGGCTCGGCGAGCTGGCCGAACTCCTTGCCGTCGAAGACGACGCGGTCGAAGTGCGCGAGCGAGGAGATCGCCTGATAGCTGAACTCCTGGGTGAGTGCGTCGGAGGCTTCGTCCTCGCGGTTCGCGCTCTCCAGCAGCGAGTCCTCGAGGCCGTCGTCGTCCTTCGACTGCCTGTCCAGCGCGTGGTCCCGCTGCCTCTCGAGCTCGTTCGCGAGCTTCATGAGGACGGGGACGTTGGGCAGGAACACGCTCGCGGCCTCGCCGCGACGGCGGGCGCGCACGAAGCGGCCGATCGCCTGCGCGAAGAACAGCGGGGTCGATGACGACGTGGCGTAGACGCCGACGGCGAGCCGGGGCACGTCGACGCCTTCGGACACCATGCGCACCGCGACCATCCAGCGGTCGCCCGACGCGCTGAACTTCTCGATCCGCTCCGACGCGGTCGCATCGTCGCTCAGGACCACGGTGGGGCGCTGCCCTGTCAGCGAGTGCAGGATCTTTGCGTACGCGCGGGCGACGGTCTGATCGGTCGCCAGTACAAGACCGCCCGCGTCGGGGACGTGATGGCGGATCTCGGTGAGCCGGCGGTCGGCGGCCGAGAGCACGGCAGGCATCCACTCCCCCTCCGGGTCCAGCGCCGTACGCCAGGCCTGGGAGGTGACGTCCTTGGTGTTGTCCTGACCGAGGTGCGCCTCGAGCTCGTCGCCCGCGCTCGTGCGCCAGCGCATCTTGCCCGCGTACATGTGGAACAGCACGGGACGCACCACGCCGTCCTGCAGCGCTCGCCCGTACCCGTACGCGTAGTCGGTGCTGGAGATCCGCGCACCCGACTCGTCGGGGAGGTACTCGACGAACGGGATCGGGGCGGTGTCGCTGCGGAACGGAGTGCCGCTCAGGAGCAGGCGCCGCTTCGCCGGCCCATAGGCGTCGCGGATGGCGTCGCCCCAGCTGAGCGCGTCGCCGCCGTGGTGCACCTCGTCGAGGATGACGAGCGTGCGCGCGTCCTCCGTGAGGTGCTTGTGCACCGACGACTTCGCCGCGACCTGCGCATAGGTCACGACGACGCCGTGGTACTGCCGGGAGGGCGCCCAATGGCTGTTGCGGAAACGCGGATCCAGCCGGATGTGCACGCGCGCGGCGGCGTCCGCCCACTGCGTCTTGAGGTGCTCCGTGGGCGCGACCACGATCACGCGGTCGATCTCGTTCGTGCGCAGCAGTTCGACGGCGAGCGTGAGCGCGAACGTGGTCTTGCCGGCGCCCGGTGTCGCGGCGACGAGGAAGTCCCGGCGCTCGGGAACGCGGAAGTACTCCTCCAGGGCCTCGCGCTGCCACGCCCTCAGCCTGTCGGCGGTACCCCAAGGGGCGCGCTGAGGGAAGGACGGGGAGAGCATGGGATTCCACGATAGACGAGGCCGGAGACATCCCGGACCATGAGCGAACCTCGCCCGCGGTGTCCGCCCCGATGCCGCCGCGCGCGGGTAGTCTCGGATGCTGTGCCGCGCCGCGCAGGCGCCCGCGAGGAGGAGACGATCATGTCCGGTCACGAACCGCGCACCCCGTACATCCCCAACGAGACGCCGCATCCGTGGCACCGCTACGTGGCGATCGGCGACTCGTTCACCGAGGGCATCGGAGACCCCGATCCGGCCGTCCCCGGAGGCCATCGAGGCTGGGCCGATCGCGTGGCCGAGGTGCTCGGGGCGCAGAGCGAGGACTTCGCGTACGCCAACCTGGCCGTGCGCGGCAAGCTCATCGGGCAGATCAGCGACGAGCAGATCGCCCCGGCGATCGCACTGAACCCCGACCTGATCACAGTGTGCGCCGGAGGCAACGACGTCATCCGCCCCGGAACGGATCCCGACGAGATCGCGGCGCTGCTGGACGACATGGTCACGCGTCTGGATCGCACCGGCGCCGCGATCGTGCTGTTCACCGGCATCGACACGAACTTCACCCCGGTGTTCCGCCCGTTCCGCGGCAAGGTCGCGATCTACAACGAGAACGTGCGGGCGATCGCGGAACGGCACGACTGCATCGTCGCCGATCAGTGGGGTCTGAAGTCCATCCAGGATCCGCGCTTCTTCGCCGACGACCGGCTGCACATGAACCCGCTCGGCCACCACGAGGTCGCCCGCATGGTGCTGCGCGCCTTGAACGTGCCCAGCGATCTGCAGGAGATGGTCGCCGACCCGTTCCCCACACGCACGTGGCGCGAGGCACGCAATGAGGACCTGGTCTGGGCGCGCACGCACCTGGTGCCGTGGGTGCTGCGGCGTCTGCGCCACCAGTCGTCCGGGGACAGCATCGAGGCCAAGCGCCCCGAGCCGATGCCGGTGGTGCTGCCGCACGACGAGTGAGTCGTCCCACATGGCATGAGCCGGCCGCGTGCGCGCGACGCGAGCGGCCGTTCAGTCGCGCGGCGCGTGCTGCAGTGCCCAGAGCGCGACGGCCGCAGTGGAGGCGACGTTGAGCGAGTCCACCCCGCCCGACATGGGGATCGTCACCACCGAGTCCGCGACCTCCAGCGCCTGGGCGGTCAGGCCGGGGCCCTCGGATCCGAATGCCAGAGCCACGCGTTCCGGGCGCTGCGCGGCGTAGGCCTCGAGTGTCTCGGCGTCGTCCCGGAGCGCGAGCGCGGCGAGCCGGATCCCCTCGCTCCGCAGGATCGGCGCCAGTTCATCCCAGCCATCGAAACGCGTCCACGGCACCTGGAACACCGTGCCCGTGCTGACCTTCACACTGCGGCGGTACAGCGGATCGGCGCAGCGCACGGAGACCAGCACCGCGTCGGCGCCGAGCGCCGCGGCCGCGCGGAAGGCGGATCCGACGTTCTGATGCTCGATGAGATCTTCCAGCACCAGGATCGTGCGGGCTCCGCGCACGACATCGGCGAGGGCCGGGAGCGCGGGCCGGTGCATGGCCGCCAGCGCCCCGCGGTGCACCGGGTACCCGGCCACCGCCTCGACCACCGTGTCCGGGCAGATGTAGACCTCGACTTCGGCGTCGCCGCTGAAGAGCGAGCGAAGGCCGCGCAACCAGCGCTCCTGCGTCAGGATGGAGCGAGGGCGGTGTCCCGCGCGCACGGCGCGCTCGATGACCTTGAGCGATTCGGCGATGTACAGACCGTTGTCGACATCGCCGCGAATGCGCAGCGCGGTGTCGGTGAGCCCGCGGTAGTCGTCCAGGCGAGGATCTGCGGGGTCGTCGATGCGGGTCTCGTGCACGGATCCACTCTTGCAGGTCGCTCGGACGGATGAGCCCCGCGGCCGCCCGGGGACCGTACCGATGACGCAGCGGGCGTCCATGATCGCGCCCGTAGACTCGAGCGGGGAGGCCGGATGAACAGCAGCATGTCGTCGTTGCACGCGCAGCTCGAGCCCGTCGCGGAACTGCTCGCCGGCCGTCGCATCGCCTTCCTCACAGGGGCCGGGCTCTCCACCGACTCGGGCATCCCCGCATACCGCGGAGCCGGATCGACACCGCGGCGTGCGCCCATGACTGTGCAGACTTTCCTCGGTTCACAGGACGCGCAGCGCCGGTACTGGCTGGGCGGACATCTCGGCTGGCGCTCGTTCGGCACCGCCGCGGCGAATCCCGGCCACCGTGCCATCGCCGGGCTCGAGAAGGCCGACCGCGCGGCCGGCGTCATCACGCAGAACGTGGACGGCCTCCACCTCGCCGCCGGATCCGCGCGCGTCGTCGAGCTGCACGGCACCATGCGCGCGGTGCTCTGCCTGCACTGCGGGCAGAGCTTCTCCCGCGACGCCGTGGCAGCGCAGATCGAGGCGCGCAACGCCTGGCTCGACGTTCCGGACGAGGTGCTGCTCGGGCCCGACGGCGACGTCCGCCCCGAGACCACCGAGGGCTTCGTCCTGCCGATCTGCACGGTCTGCGCAGGGCCGCTGAAGCCCGACGTCGTCTTCTTCGGCGAGTTCATCCCGGCCCAGCGGTTCGCCACTGCAGAGGCGCTGCTGCGCTCGGGCGACGCGCTGATCGTCGCCGGATCCTCGCTGGTCGTGAACTCCGGGATCCGCATCATCGAGCGCGCCCGCCGCCGCAGTCTTCCCATCGTCATCGTCAATCTCGAGCCCACCCGGGCCGACGCCTGGGCCTCCGCGACCATCGCGGCGTCCACGAGCGTC
The DNA here is from genome assembly GCF_056395125.1 of Microbacterium sp. 10L49. Lineage (NCBI taxonomy): Bacteria > Bacillati > Actinomycetota > Actinomycetes > Micrococcales > Microbacteriaceae > Microbacterium > Microbacterium sp. 10L49. The sequence goes on along the minus strand of NZ_JBFTIW010000001.1, from coordinate 419,689 downwards.
GTCCTCCCGGCCCTTCAGGAGCTGCTCTCATGACCCTCATCACCCTGATCCGACACGGCGAGACGGACTGGAACCTCGAGGGCCGGATCCAGGGATCCACCGACATCCCTCTGAACGACACCGGGCGCGCCCAGGCGCGAGCCGCCGCCGCGCGACTCGCCGGCGCCTCTTTCGATCACATCTATGCGAGCCCGCTCGGCCGGGCGCGGGAGACCGCGGAGATCATCGCCCACGAGCTCGGGCTCCCGGCGCCGCTGATCACCGTGGGAATGCGCGAGCACGAGTTCGGTGAGGCGGAGGGCCTGCTCTGGGACCAGTACCGGGAGCGGTTCGGAGCGCGTCGCGACGAGGTGCCCGGTGCCGAGACTGCACAGCAGCTGACGGAGCGCGCACTCGCATCGCTCGCCCGGATCGATCTGGCGGCGCGGCGCCGCTCGGCACCACGAGTCGAGTCGGTGCTGGTGTGCACCCACGGCGGCGTGATCCGGGCCCTGCTCGAGCATGCCTCGGGTGGCACGCTCCCGGCGCCCGGCGAACGACTGGGGAACGCCTCCGTGCACCGCTTCGCGATGGACGGCGGCGGGTTGCGGCTGCTCGACACGGCCACCGTCTGAACGTCGATCCCGTGGGGCGGCGACCCGGTCGGGAACGAGGTCGGGCGTAGGATCGAAGACGCCGCCGATCCCGAGGAGAGCCGTGAATCCCGCCCCTGCACCGACCTGGCGGATGTGGCTGATCTGGATCGTGGGCGTGTCGGCCTACGTGCTGTCGATCACGAACCGCACGTCCCTGTCCGCCGTTGGAGTGGACGCCGCGCACCTGTTCCAGGCCGACGCATCGACGCTGTCGCTCTTCGCGGTGCTCCAGCTCGCGGTGTACGGGCTCATGCAGATCCCCGTGGGTCTGCTGCTGGACCGTTTCGGATCCCGGCCGATCATGGTCGCCGGCATGCTGCTCATGGCCGTCGGCCAGCTCGTGATGGCGTTCGCGCCGAACGTCGGGGTCGCGATCGTCGCGCGCATGATCCTCGGCGCCGGCGACGCCGCGATCTTCCCCGGCGTGCTGCGCCTCGTCGCGATCTGGTTCCCCGCGCAGCGCGGCCCGCTGATGGCCCAACTGACCGGGATCGTCGGCCAGCTCGGTCAGCTCGTCGCGCTGCTCCCCCTGCCCGTCCTGCTGCACTCCACCACGTGGTCCGTCACGTTCGGCTCTCTCGCGGGGCTCGGCGTGCTGTTCACGGTCCTCGTGTTCGCCCTGATCCGCAACCGCCCGCCTGAGCTGACCGAGGACGTCTCGGTCAACACCGACACCGGCGCGATTCGCGTCGTCACCTCTCAGGCGGATCTGCGCGTCTCCCTGCGTGAGGCGCTCGCGCATCCCGGGACCCGACTCGGATTCTGGACCCATTTCACGACGCCGTTCGCCGGCACGGCCTTCATGATGCTGTGGGGCATCCCGTTCCTCACGAGCGGCGAGGGCCTCTCGATCGGCGCAGCCTCGCTCGTGACGACGGTCTACGTGTTCTTCGGGATCCTGTTCGGTCCTGTCCTCGGGACGCTGTCGGCGCGCCATCCGACGAGCAGATCGCTCATGCTCGTGCTGCCGACGATCGCCCTCCAGGTGCTCGTCTGGCTCGGCGTGATCCTGTGGCCGGGCACCGCGCCGCTGTGGCTGCTCATCCTGCTGGCCATCGCGCTGGCCACCGGCGGCCCGGCCTCGATGGTCGCGTTCGACCACGCGCGCACGCACAACCCCCAGCATCGGCTGAGCACCGCCACCGGAGTGGTCAACGGCGGTGGCTTCCTCGCCGCGCTCATCGCGATCTTCCTGATCGGCCTGGCGCTCGACCTGCAGGGCGCGGGCACGCCTGCCACCTACTCGCTCGACGCGTTCCGCTGGGCGTTCCTCACCCAGGTCCCGCTCTGGGTGCTCGGCACGGTCTTCATCGTGCGGGAGCGGCGCCTGACCCGGCGGGTGCTCGGGCTGGACCGCCCCCGGAACCGCTGACCGCGCGGCCCAGGACCGCGCGGTCAGGCACGTTCAGCCCAGCAGCATCGCCCGACCGGGCTCCTGCAGCACGTCGGCGACGGCCCTCAGGAACTGCGCCCCCTCGGCCCCGTCCACGATCCGGTGGTCGAAGGACAGGCTGAGCGTCATGACGTCGCGCAGCGCGATCTCGCCTTTGTGCTCCCACGGCATGCGCCGCACTGCGCCGAGCGCGAGGATCCCGGTCTGCCCCGGCGGCAGGATCGGGGTGCCGGCATCGATCCCGAACACGCCGATGTTGGTGAGCGAGAACGTGCCGCCGACCAGATCGGTCGGCGGGGTCTTGCCGCTCCGCGCCGTGCGGGTCAGCTCGGCGACCGCCGCCGCGAGTTCACCGAGCGGCATCCGTTCGGCATCGCGGATGATGGGCACGATCAACCCGCGCTCGGTGGCGGCGGCGATGCCGAGGTCCACGAAATGCTGCTGCACGATCTCGCCCGCCTCGCCGTCCCACCGCGAGTTCAGCCCGGGATAGGACGCGAGCGCGAGGCAGACGGCTTTCGCGACCACGGTGAGCACTCCGATGCGCGATGCGTCCGGCGCGGCGCTCGCCCGCAGCGAGGCGATCAGTTCGGTCGTCGCGGTGACGTCGACCGTGTGGAACGTGGTCACGTGCGGTGCGGTGAACGCGCTCTGCACCATCGCCTCGGCGGTGTGCTTGCGCACGCCCCTGATCGGGATGCGGGTGGTCGCCCGTTCCCCCCGGGCGGCGCGGGCGGGCGCTGCGGTCGGCGCCGGAGCTGCAGTCGTCTCGGCGGGCGCGCCTGCGCCGCGCTGCCCGACGCGCTCACGGTAGGCGTCCACGTCGGCGCGGGTGATCACCCGGTCGCCGAGCTCGGCGGAGACGAGCACGAGGTCCACGCCCAGGCTCTTCGCGTAGGCCCGCACCGGCGGCGTCGAGCGCGGACGCTCCCCGCGCACGGGCGGCGCGGGGACGACCACGATGTCATCGTGCGGTGCGGCGACGCGCACGTCGACGTCGGAGGCGACCGTGGTCGTCGCGGACGCGGATCCGGCGGCGGCCCGGCGGGCACGACGCTGCGACCGACCGTTCGACGGCGCGGCACCGTAGCCGACGAGGTTCGGCCCTGAGCCCTCCTCGACCTCGGCGGACGCCGAAGCCTTGGGGGCTGTGGCAGCCTGACCTTCGATCTCGAAGCCCACCAGCGGGGCGCCGACCGGAACGACGTCGCCGGCGGCGGCGTGCAGCGACGTGATCACGCCGGCGTGCGGTGAGGGCAGTTCGACGATGGCCTTCGCCGTCTCCACCTCGGCGAGAGTCTGGTTCAGGGTGACCGTGTCGCCCTCGGCGACCAGCCACTGCACGATCTCCGCCTCGGTGAGGCCCTCACCGAGGTCGGGGAGGAGGAACTCCTGCTTCATCGGTCGACCCCTTCCAGCAGCTGCTCGTCGTCGCAGACCCGATCGACCGCGTCGAGGATCCGGTCGAGGTCGGGGAGGTGGAACTTCTCCAGCTTCGCGGGCGGATAGGGGATGTCGTGGCCCGTGACGCGCAACGGAGCCGCCTCGAGCCAGGTGAAGCACTTCTCCGTGATGCTGGCGATGACCTCGGCAGCGACCCCCGCCTCGCGCGCGGCCTCGTGCACGACCACGACGCGACCGGTGCGGCGCACCGAGGCGCACACCGTGGCGTAGTCGACCGGCGACAGCGAGCGCAGATCGATCACCTCGAGCGACCGTCCCTCCGCCTCGGCGGCCTCCGCCGCATCGAGCGCGGTGCGCACCATCGCGCCGTACGTCACGACGGTGACGTCGGTACCGGCGCGCACCACTCGGGCGAGCCCCATCGGTGCCGCGTCCGCAAGTGGGGTCTCCAGGTCCACCTCGCCCTTGGCGTGGTAGAGCCGCTTGGGCTCGAAGAAGATGACCGGGTCGTCGCTGGCGATGGCCTGGCGCAGGCACGTGTACGCGTCCTGAGGATTCGACACGGCGACCACGCGGAGTCCTGCGGTGTGCACGAAGTACGCCTCGGGCGACTCGGAATGGTGCTCGGCCGCGCCGATGCCGCCGCCCCAGGGGATCCGGATCGTGATCGGCATCGGGACGGTGCCCTGCGTGCGGTAATGCAGCTTCGCGACCTGGGACACGATCTGGTCGAAGGCGGGATACACGAATCCGTCGAACTGGATCTCGACGACCGGGCGGTAGCCACGCATGGCGAGGCCGACCGCAGTGCCGACGATTCCGGACTCCGCCAGCGGAGTGTCGATCACCCGCTCCGCGCCGAACTCGTCCAGCAGCCCGTCCGTGATGCGGAAGACTCCGCCGAGCTTGCCTATGTCCTCGCCGAGCAGCACGACCTTCGGATCTGCCGCCAGCGACTGCCGGAGGGCGGCGCCGAGCGCCTTGCCCATCGTCATCTGCGCCATGTCACACCTCCGCGAGAGTCGCGAGGTAGCGCTCGTAGTCGGCGCGCTCCTCGGCGATGCCGGTGTGCGGTTCCGCGTACACCCCGTCGAACACGGCGAGCGGTTCGCGCGTCGTGAGGCTGAGGCAGGCCGCCCGCATCTGCATGGCGGCCTCATCGGCCTCCGCCGCGAAGCCCGCGGTGATCTCGTCGGTGAGCGCACCCTCGGCGCGCAGCAGGGCCTCCACACGCGCCAGCGGATCCTTGCCGCGCCAGTACTCGAGCTCGGCCGGGTCCCGATAGCGGGTCGGGTCGTCAGCCGTGGTGTGCGGACCCATACGGTATGTGACCAGCTCCAGGAACGCCGGGGTTCCGCCACGGGCCTGCTCGAGAGCCCAGCGGGTCGCGGCGAACACCGCGAGCACGTCGTTGCCGTCCACGCGCATGCTGGGGATGCCGAAGCCGGGGGCGCGTCCGGCGATCGGATGCTGCGACTGCACGGCGACCGGCTCGGAGATCGCCCAGTGGTTGTTCTGGCAGATGAAGACGACCGGGGCGCGGTAGGAGGACGCGAAGACCATGGCCTCGTTGACGTCGCCCTGGCTGGTGGCGCCGTCGCCGAAGTACGTGACCGCGACCTGGTCGGAGCCGTCGTGCAGGATGCCGAGCGCGTAGCCGACCGCGTGCAGGGTCTGCGCGCCGATGATGATCTGCAGCGGAGCCATGTGCATCACGGCGGGGTCGTAGGCGGCGCCTTCCTCACCGCGCCACATCCGCACGTAGTCGCCGGGTTGCGCCCCGCGCGCCAGCATCACGCCGGTCTCGCGGTAGCTCGGGAACACCACGTCGTCGTTCTTAAGGGCGCGGGCGGAGCCGATCTGCGCGGCTTCCTGGCCCTGACACGGGGCCCACAGGCCGAGCTGTCCCTGACGCTGCAGCGCGACGCCCTCGGAATCGAGGCGGCGCAGCACGATCATGTCGCGCAGCAGCGACAGCAGCTGTGCGGAGCTGATGTCGGCCACGTACGGGGTCAGACGCGTGTCATTGCGGCGACGGCCGTGGGCGTCGATGAGGCCGGCCGGTTCGTCCAGGCCGATGCCGGTGACGGTGATCGGATCAAGGTGGGTTGACATCTTCGTCCTCCTCAGTGGATCCGCCCTCGTGAGAAGGATCCGGTGCGTCTTCGCTTTGCCTTGAGAGTACGTCCGCTTGACACGTCGCTCAAGCATTCCCGCAGGTCCTGAGCATGTTGCCAAATCAACGCCCTGAGCAGGGTGCTAGCCTTTGGCAACATGGCAACCCTCGATCGCACCGATCTCGACATCCTCGAGATGCTCTCGGCCGACCCTCGCACCACCGTGGTCGCAATGGCCGAGAAGCTCCGGCTCTCCCGCAACACGATCCAGGCTCGGATGGCCCGCCTCGACCAGACCGGCGTGTTCCTCCCCTACGAGCGCGCCTTCTCCCCCGCCGTGATCGGCTACCCGTTGCAGGCGTTCGTAAGCATCGGCGTCCGTCAGACCGAGCTGCCGCGGATCATCGCGGAGCTCGCGCGCGTGCCGGAGGTCGTGCAGGCGCACGGGCTGAGCGGCTCGATCGATCTGCTCGCCCTGGTCGCGTGCCGCGACGCCCGCCATCTCTTCGACACCGACGCCCGCATCCTCTCGATCGACGGCGTCGAGCGGACCGAGACCTCGCTCGCGATGGGCGAGGTCATCCCGTTCCGCGTCGGTGGTCTTATGGGGCTGGCACGGCGAGAGGCCGGAGGAAGCGTCTGATCGCTCCCGCCGCCTCGGCCGGCGTCTCGTAGTGGATCAGGTGCCCGACGTGTGCGATCTCGACGAGCTCGGCGTCGGGGAACAGCGTCGCCAGGCGCCGCTCCGCCTCGATCGGCGTGATGTCGTCGCGTTGCGCCGCGATCAGCAGCGTCGGGACGGCGATGTGCGGCGCGAACTCCCGGACATCGTGCGAGACACTCGTGCGGAACGCCTGACTCAGGACCTCGCGGTCAGCGAACCGTGAGAAGTACGTGTCGTGCTGGTCGTGCACGAACCGGCGCAGTTCGGGATCCCGGGTCTTCGCCATGGCGATGCTCATGCCCCGCACGATGATCCTGTTGCGCAGGAGCTCGGTGCCGATGCCCTCGGGCAGCCGCGCACCGAGCGCATAGTAGAGGATCGCGAGACGCGTGAGCACGGCCTTCGGACCCTCCAGTGCCGGCGCGCCGATCGGGTTGACCAGGATCAGCCGCGGGGTCTCCAGCCCGCCGGCGACAGCGGCAGAGGCCACGATCGAACCGAACGAATGCCCGAGGATCACGGCTCCGGGAGCCACCTCCGCGGCGAAGTCGATGAGCCACTGCGCGTACGCATCGATGTCGTGCACGCGGCCGGGCAGCGGCGCGGTCTCACCGAACCCCGGCAGATCAGGCATGATCACGCGGATCCCGGCGGCGAAGCCTGCCCCACCGGCACCGTGCAGGTGCGCGACAACGGGCTCCAGCCCGTGGTGCTCGCCACGGAAGCCGTGCACTGCCAGCACGGTGACCTCGGCGTCGTCGGGGCCGTAGCTCCAATACGCCGTACGCCCGCCGAGGACCTCGGCCTCCTGCCGGTGCACCGCGATGCGATCCAGACGCGCAGCATAGGGCGAGGGTGCGGGCATGCATCGAGTCTACGGGCGGGATCGGCATCGCCTGAGCGCACTGCCGCGTGCCGGAACGGCGATGTCCGAGCCGCACCCTACGGTGGCGTCATGACCGCTTCGACGCCCCTTCCGCCCTGGTTGACCCGCGTCGGAGTGTTCGACCTGGAGACCACCGGGATCGACGTCACCCGGGATCGCATCGTCACCGCGCACGTCGGTGTGCTCGACCACCACGGCGCAGAGATCGCGGCCCGCACCTGGCTGGCAGACCCTGGGATCCCCATCCCCGCCGGTGCCACGGCGATCCACGGCATCACGTCCGAACGCGCGTACCGCGACGGTTCCCCTGCTGCGCAGGTCGTCGCCGGGGTCGTGGCCGCACTGCGGTCGCTGCTCGATCAGGGCGTCCCGGTCGTGGCGTACAACGCGGCCTTCGATTTCTCCCTGCTCGCTCATGAGGCGCGTCGGCACCGGATCTCGCCACTGGAGAACCCCTCCCCGGTGATCGACCCATTGATCATCGACAAGACCTACGACCGGTACCGGCCGGGCAAGCGGACCCTGGAGATCGTGGCCGCGCACTACGGCGTCGATCTGACCGGCGCGCACGACGCCTCGGCCGACGCCGTCGCGGCAGGGCGGGTCGCGCAGGCACTCGCGCAGCGCTTCCCCCTGCCGGAGAGCGCAGGCGAGCTGCACACCCGGCAGATCGGCTGGGCACGTGCGCAGGCCGCGAGCCTGACCGACTACTTCGTGCGGATAGGCCGGATCGAGCCCACCGAACGCGTCGACGGCCGCTGGCCCGTCCGCGACGACGATTCCTCCCGCCGTCACGCCCCCGCGGGATCCTTCTGACGCTGCCGCTCGATCGCGAAGAACCCGGCGCCATACCGCCCCCACGGTCCGGGTCGTAAAATGGAGGGTTACCCGATGGAGGGAGACGCGATCGCCATGACGACCGACACCGAGCGCATCGAGATGCTCGAACACGAGATCGAGAGGATGCAGACGGTCATCGACTTCCTGCACATGACGTTCGCTCAGGAGCCGAAGCGCAAGAATCGCTTCCGACGCGTGATCCGGCACGCAGAGGGCAAGATCGACGGCATCCGCTTCGCCCTCGAGACGATCCGCTCGACGGCGCCCGCCGTCGACGGCCCGGGCGCCGCATAGACAACGGAAAGCCCCCGCCTCGATCGAGGACGGGGGCCTTCGCAGAGGCGATTACTTGGAGGAACCGCCGAAGTTCTTGAAGCGCTGGTTGAACTTCTCGACACGTCCGGCCGAGTCCATGATGCGCTGCTTGCCCGTGTAGAACGGGTGCGAGGCCGAGGAGATCTCGACGTCGATGACGGGGTACTCCACGCCGTCCAGCTCGATCGTCTTGTCGCTCGTGACCGTCGAACGGGTCAGGAAGGTGTCGCCCGAGCCGAGGTCACGGAACACGACGGCCTGGTACGTGGGGTGGATGTCAGTCTTCATGGGATTCCTTACGTGGTGCCCTGGATTGTGCCAGGGGCGAGGGAAGTCTGTGGCGCAATGAGCACCAAGGATCGATTCTAACAGATCACGCGGCGCGCGCCGCGTACCGCCCGTCGGCCCGGTCCAGCGAGATGGACATGCCGAAGGCCTCGCTCAGCGCTTCTGCGGTGAGGGTCTGCTCGATCGGCCCCGCCGCGACGATCGCGCCGTCGCGCAGCAGCAGCACGTGCGTGAACCCGACGGGGATCTCCTCGACGTGATGGGTCACCATCACCATCGCCGGCGTCGTGGGCGACTGCGCGAATCCGCCGAGCAACGCGAGCAGCTCCTCGCGTGCGCCGAGGTCGAGGCTCGCGCTGGGCTCGTCCAGCAGCAGCAGTTCCGGGTCGGTCATCACGGCTCGGGCGATCTGCACGCGCTTCTGCTCGCCGTCGCTGAGCGTGCCGAAGTGACGTTCGGCGAGGTGCTCCAGGTGCCATTGCTCGAGCACCCGCATCGCACGGCGCTCGTCGATCGACTCGTACGACTCGTTCCACCGCCCCATCACGGAGTACGCCGCCGTCATGACGGTGTTCAGCACGGTCTCATCGGCAGGGATCCGGCGGGCCATCGCCGAAGAGGCGAAACCGATCCGCGGACGGATCTCGAAGACGTCGGCCCGCCCGAGAGTCTCCCCCAGGATGTCCACCCGGCCCTGCGTCGGGTGCATCAGCGTGTCTGCGAGCTGCAGGAGCGTCGTCTTGCCCGCGCCGTTCGGCCCCAGCACGACCCAGCGCTGGTCGTCCTCGACGGTCCAGGAGAGATGATCGACGATGTTGCGTCCGTCGCGGCGCACCACGACGTCCGAGAATTCGAGGACGGCAGACATGCCCTCAGCCTATCGGTCGGGCCGTGAGCTCCTCGTAGAGCGCCGTCGTCGTGTCGGCGATCGCAGCCCAGCTGAACTCCTCCGCCGCACGGCGCCGACCCGCCTCGCCATATGCCCGAGCCTGCTCCGGATCCGAGACGACCTCGGTCAGCACGGCGGCAAGATCCGACACGTAGCGGTCCGGATCCACGGGCGTCCCGGTGCCGTCCTGCACCTGCTCGATCGGCACCAGCCGTCCTGTCACGCCGTCGACGACCACCTCGGGTATGCCTCCTGTCGCAGTGCCCACGACCGCAGCGCCGCAGGCCATCGCCTCGAGGTTCACGATGCCCAGCGGCTCGTACACCGATGGGCAGACGAACGTCGTGGCGGCAGTGAGGATGGCGGACAGCTCGTGACGCGGAAGGAACTCCTCGATCCAGACCACTCCGGTCCGGGTCGCGGTGAGCTCGGCCACCAGACCGCGCACCTCATCCAGGATCTCCGGGGTGTCCGGTGCTCCCGCGCAGAGCACGAGCTGCACCTCAGGGGGCAGCTTCTCGGCGGCGCGGAGGAAATACGGCAGGCCCTTCTGCCGAGTGATGCGTCCGACGAAGACGACGGACGGCCGCGACGGGTCGATCCCGTGCTTCGCGAGAACCGCGGGATCGTCGACCGGCTGCCAGGCGTCGACGTCGATGCCGTTGTAGATCACGTGCACCTTCGCCGGGTCCACCTGCGGGTACGCGCGCAGGATGTCGTTGCGCATGCCTCCGCTCACCGCGATGATCGCAGCCGCGTTCTCGTATGCGAGCCGTTCGATGCCGCTCGAGACGGCATAGCCGCCGCCGAGCTGTTCGGCCTTCCATGGACGCAGCGGTTCCAGGCTGTGCGCGGTGAGCACATGAGGGATGCCGTGCAGTTGCGAGGCGATGTGCCCGGCGAAGTTCGCGTACCAGGTGTGGCTGTGCACCACGTCGGCCCCGGCGATGTCCGGCACCATGTCGAGATCCGTGCCGAGCGTCTGCAGTGCGGCGTTCGCATCGGCGAGTTCGGCAGGAGTCCGATAAGCCGTAACCCCCTGTTCATCCCTGTCCGCACCGAACGCCCTGACCCGTACGTCGACGCTCCCGCGCAGCGCTTTCACCAGTTCTGCGGCGTGCACGCCGGCCCCTCCGTAGATCTCGGGCGGGTACTCCTTGGTGATGATGTCGACGCGCATGTCCTGAAGGTAGTACATCGCAGCGACGGGGCTCTATGGTGGACGCATGTCGGCACCAAAGAAGGTTTTCGGGATCATCCTCGCCGGCGGCGAGGGCAAGCGACTCATGCCTCTGACGGCGGATCGGGCCAAGCCCGCCGTGCCGTTCGGCGGGCAGTACCGGCTGATCGACTTCGCGATCTCCAACCTGATCAACTCGGGACTGCGGCAGATCGTGGTGCTCACCCAGTACAAATCGCACAGCCTGGATCGGCATATCTCGCAGACGTGGCGGATGTCCGCGCTGCTCGACTCCTATGTCGCCTCGGTGCCCGCTCAGCAGCGTCTCGGCAAGCGCTGGTTCTCCGGTTCCGCCGACGCGATCCTGCAGAGCCTGAACCTGATCCTGGATGAGAAGCCGGACATCGTGGTCGTGATCGGCGCCGATCACGTCTACCGCATGGACTTCACCCAGATGATCGAGGCGCACATCGCCTCCGGCGCACGCGCCACGGTCGCCGGCATCCGTCAACCGCTCGCACTCGCCTCGCAGTTCGGCGTCATCGACGTCGCGGGCGATGACTCCGGCCGCATCAACGAATTCCTGGAGAAGCCCTCCGATCCGACCGGGCTGCCGGACTCGCCGCACGAGGTGCTGGCCTCGATGGGCAACTACGTGTTCGACGCCGACGCTCTCATCGAGGCCGTCGAGGCCGACGGCGAGCTCGCAGGGTCCGACCATGACATGGGCGGCGACATCATCCCGTACTTCGTGAACCGCGGCGAGGCCGGGTTCTACGACATGAAGCAGAACGAGGTTCCCGGTTCCTCCCCGCGCGATCGCTCCTACTGGCGGGATGTGGGCACGATCGAGTCGTTCTTCGACGCGCACATGGATCTCATCTCGACGCTGCCGATCTTCAACCTCTACAACATGGAGTGGCCGATCCACTCCCAGGCGGTGAACTCGCCGCCGGCGAAGTTCGTGCGGGACTCCGTGGGACGGATCGGAAACGCGATCGACTCCATCGTCTCGCTCGGATCCGTGCTCTCCGGCACACACCTGGAGCGCAGCGTGGTCGGCCCCTGGACCCTCGCCGCTGGCGGATCGACCATCACCGACTCCGTGCTCTTCGACGGGGTGAGGGTGGGCCAGGGCGCGCGCGTGCACCGGGCGATCCTGGACAAGAACGTGGTGCTGCTGGACGGTGCGACCGTGGGCGTCGATCGTGAGCGCGATCTCGAGCGCGGCTTCACGATCACGGAGACCGGGCTCACAGTGGTGGGCAAGGGGCAGCGCATCGAGCGCTGACCACTCCCCTGCCGTGATCGTCACAGCGGCGGAGACGGCCGACCCCGGCCGCTACGCTCGTCGAGTGACCTCCGCGCGCTTCCTCGTCGTCCTCGATGCCGATTCCACGCTGATCCGCAACGAGGTGATCGAGCTCCTCGCGGACGAGGCCGGGCGCCGCGCCGAGGTGCAGGCCGCAACCGAGGCCGCCATGCGCGGGGAGGTCGACTTCGCAACGAGTCTGCGCTCGCGCGTGGACGCGCTGGCGGGAGTCCCCACAGCGGCGTTCGAGCGTGTGCGGAGCCGCATCCAGCCCACCCCTGGCGTGCGCGAGCTCATCGCAGCGGTGCACGAGCGCGGCGGCGTGGTCGGCGTGGTCTCGGGCGGTTTCCACGAGATCCTCGACGCCGTCGCGCCCGCACTCGGCGTGGACCGGTGGCGCGCCAACCGTCTCGAAGTCCGCGGCGACGCCCTGACCGGACGGGTCGACGGAGACATCGTGGACGCCGCGGCCAAGGCGGCCTCATTGCGGGAATGGGCCGCCGAGCTGGGCGTCGCGCCGCACGCCACGATCGCGATCGGTGACGGAGCGAACGATCTGCAGATGATGGCCGCGGCCGGGCTCGGTCTGGCCTTCAACGCCAAGCCCGCCGTCCGCGCCGCGGCCTCGCTCGTGGTGGGCCCTGTCGACCTGTCCGAGGTCATCCCGCTGCTCCCCTGATCGCACACCTGTGTCGCCAGACCGGACGGCGCCGGGTCTGGCGCTTTGTCGGTGGGCCTGCTTAGCGTGGATCCATGGACATCCTCCTCGTTCCCGGCCTGTGGCTCGACGCCGACTCGTGGGCACCCGTGCTCGAACCGCTTCGCGGCGCCGGTCATACTCCGCGCCCGCTGACCATGCCCGGAGCCGGCGTCCCTGCGCCGGAATCGTCCGGCATCCGCATGAGCGACTGGGTCGACACGGTGGTCGCCGCGATCGACGAATCCGCGGGCGATGTGGTGCTCGTCGGCCATTCCGGAGGCGGCAACGTCATCTGGGGCGCCGTCGACGCCCGGCCCGATCGCGTGCGTCGCGCCGTGTTCGTCGACACCGTCCCGCCTCCGCCCGGCAGCGGCATCAGCGAGTTCCCCGTCGTCGACGGAGTGATCCCGTTCCCGGGCTGGGACTTCTTCGACGCCGATGACGTCGCCGACCTCGATGCCCGGGCGCGGGCGGCGGCTGCCGAGACCGCGCAGAGCGTGCCGGCACAGGTGCCGACGGATCCGATCGCGCTCACGGATCCGCGTCGCTACGACGTGCCTGTGACGCTGCTCATGGGATCGCTCACTCAGCCCGAACTCGAGGGATACCTCGAGCAGTGGGGTTCGTACGGCGACGAATACCGCAGCATCCGCAACGCCGAGGTCGTGCGGATCGGATCCGGCCACTGGCCGCAGTATTCGGCGCCGGAGCGGCTCGCAGAGCTCCTGGTCGCGGCTGTGCACTGACAGCAGCGATCCCCGCCGGCTCGGCCCGTCAGGACTGCTTCAGTGCCCCATGCCGAGGCCGCCGTCGACCGGGATCACGGCGCCGGAGATGTATGCGGCGTCATCGGAGGCGAGCCAGGTGACCACACCGGCCACCTCGTCGGCCGAGGCGAAGCGGCCCGCAGGGATGCTGGCCTTGTACTGCTTCTGCGTGTCCTCGGGCAGCTCGGCGGTCATGTCGGTCTCGATGAATCCGGGCGCGACGACGTTCGCGGTGATCCCGCGGGCGCCGAGCTCGCGGGTGAGGGAGCGCGCGAAGCCGACCAGCCCGCTCTTCGACGCGGCGTAGTTGATCTGCCCCGCCGAGCCGTAGAGCCCGACCACGCTGGAGATGAGGATCACCCGACCGAACCGCGCCTTGAGCATCCCCTTCGACGCGCGCTTCACGACGCGGAACGATCCGCCCAGGTTCGTCGAGACGACGCTGTCGAAGTCGTCCTCACTCATCCGCAGCAGCAGCGTGTCCTTCGTGATGCCCGCGTTCGCGACGACGATCTCCACGGGGCCGAGCTTCTGCTCGACCTCCGTGAACGCCGCGTCCACGGCCGCCGCGTCGGTGACGTCGGCGCGCACGGTCAGTGTGCCTTCGGGACCTTCGCCGCTGCGCGCGGTGACGGCGACGCGGTAGCCGTCACGCACGAAGCGCTCGGCGATCGCGCGACCGATGCCGCGGTTTCCGCCGGTGACGAGGACGACGCGATCAGTGCTCATGCGGGCTCCCAAGAATCGAGGTGTACGGCACGCAAGCCTATCGAGCGGAAGTGGCGGCAGGAATTGACAGAGCCCTGACGGCACGCGAATCTGTGAGGTGACCAGTCTCTGTGATCGACCGCGAGGAGCAGCATGAGCAACGACAACGGCGGCATCCCGCCCCAGGGCCAGCAGCCCCCCGCCTATCCCGGCGCGCCGGTGCCCCCGCAGCAGCCCGCCTACCCGGCCGCCGCCCCGCAGGCTCCGGTGCCGCCGGCGCCGGGCTACCCGGCCTCGGCCCCGCAGCAGCCGGCCTACCCCGCGCCGCAGCAGTCGACTGCGCCGTCTTATCCGGGTGCCGCCCCCGCGTCCCCCGGATACCCCGCGCCGTCGTATGCGCAGCCGTACGGCCAGCCGTACGCTGCGCCGCTGAAGTCGAACGGCCTTGCGATCACGGCTCTCATCTGCGGCATCGCGGGCGTACTCCTGTGCTGGCTCGCCTACATCGTGATCCCCTTCCTCGCATCGCTCACCGCGATCATCACGGGCCACATGGCTCTGGGGAGGATCAAGCGTGATTCGGCGCTCGGCGGCAAGGCTCTCGCGATCACCGGCCTCGTGCTCGGCTACGTCGGCGCGGTCCTCAACCTGATCATCGGCGTGGGCTTCCTCCTGCTGATCATCTACGGCATCTCGCAGGGCAGCAGCAGCTACTGATCCGCCGCCCCCGGCATCCCGCCCGGTCGCGGCGGCGTAGGCTGGAGTCATCGTGAGAAGGACTCCAGACGCCGCCGTGACCTCCCTCCCGCGCGCACCGCGTGACGAGGCGAGGAATCGTGTGCGCCACTACGTGATCACGATGTCGATCCGCATGATCTGCTTCGTGCTGATGTTCGTGGTGCAGCCGATGGGCTGGTGGACCTGGGCGTTCGGCATCGCCGCCGCCGTGCTGCCGTACATCGCGGTCGTCTTCGCCAATGCCGGCGACGACTCCGTACCCACCGGCGTCGAATCGCCGCGCATCGAGATCGAGGCCCCTGCCGAGGAGCGGCCCTCCGCGTCGCAGGAGCCCTCGGTGATCACGATCTCCGAGACCGTCGCGCATCCCGCCGAGCCGCGCTCGTGAACCCCAGGGAACCCGTCCTGAAATGCTCGCGTGCCGGCTGTCGCGCGGCGGCGACGCATCGGATCGTGTGGCGCAACCCGCGAATCCACGGACCCGAGAGGGAGAAGGTGTGGCTCGCGTGCGGCGAGCACCTGAGGTTCCTGTACGACTATCTGCGCGCCCGCGACTTCCCGGCGCGCATCGACACGGCCGTGGGTGAGGGCGAACTCGAATGATGCGCCAGCGCCTGCTCCGCTGGAGCGCGTACCTCGCCGTCGCACTCGTCTTCGCGGTCGTGTGCGCCTATCTGTCGAACTGGCAGTTCTCCCGCAATGACGGCCGTCAGACGCAGCTCGAGCTGGTGCAGCAGAACTACCATGCGAAGCCCGTGCCGCTCGGCGAAATGCTGGCGCCGGGAGAGGCTCTTCCCGAGAAGGCGCAGTGGCACCCGGTCGAGCTGCACGGCCGGTACGAGCCATCGGGACAGCTGCTGGTGCGCAACCGACCGCACGGCGGCACCAGTGCCTTCGAAGTGCTCGTGCCGTTCCGCACCGACGACGGACGCGTGTTCATCGTCAATCGCGGCTGGGTGATCGCCGGGGACGGATCCGACGTGCCGACGTCGATCCCGGCGCCTCCCGCCGGAGAAGCCACGGTGGTCGCACGGCTGCGTCCCGCCGAACCGCTGCCGCCGTCGGGCCGCGGGGCCCCTGAGGGCCAGGTGCCCAGCATCAACCTCGCACTCGTGGCGGACAAGATCGGCGACGGGTCCGCCGTCGACACCGGCGCATACGGAGAACTCGTCAGCGAGTCCCCTGCGCCGGCCACCCGCCCGCACGCCTTCGAAGCACCCTCCGACGACCCCGGTCCGTTCCTCTCCTACGCGATCCAGTGGATCCTGTTCGCGATCATGGGCTTCATCTTCATCGGATACGTGATCCGCACCGAGGTCGTCAAGCACCGCGACGAGGCCGCCGGTCGCGCCCCGCGCGGGCCGCGGCGCCGCCGCGACCGCGACATGGCCGACGAGGACGCCCTGCTGGACGCCGTCGAGCAGCACTGAGGCGCTCGATTCGCACCTCCGCGTCGTCGCCGCTCCGAGAGCGACGGCGGTCGAGCGTCAGGCGAGCTCGATGAGGTCCTGGTACTCCTGCGACCAGATGTCCTCGACACCGTCGGGCAGGATCAGCACCCGCTCCGGGTTGAGCGACTGCACCGCACCGGGGTCGTGGGAGACGAGCACGACGGCGCCCTCGTAGTGCGCGAGCGCACCCAGGATCTCTTCGCGAGAGGCCGGGTCGAGGTTGTTCGTGGGTTCGTCGAGCAGCAGCATGTTCGCCGCCGAGACGACCAGCGTCGCGAGTGACAGACGGGTCTTCTCGCCACCGGAGAGCACGCCCGCCGGCTTGAGCACGTCGTCGCCGGTGAACAGGAACGATCCCAGCACCTTGCGCGCCTCGGTCTCATTGATGTCGGGGGCGGCCGACATCATGTTCTCCAGCACCGAGCGGGAGACGTCGAGGTTCTCATGCTCCTGCGCGTAATAGCCGACCTTGAGGCCGTGCCCGGGTTCGAGCTGACCGGTGTCGGGCTGGTCGACCCCTGCGAGTATGCGCAGCAGCGTCGTCTTGCCGGCGCCGTTGAGACCGAGTACGACGACTTTCGAGCCGCGGTCGATCGCCAGG
Organism: Microbacterium sp. 10L49; assembly: GCF_056395125.1. Classification (NCBI taxonomy): domain Bacteria; kingdom Bacillati; phylum Actinomycetota; class Actinomycetes; order Micrococcales; family Microbacteriaceae; genus Microbacterium; species Microbacterium sp. 10L49. The sequence continues at coordinate 402,801 of NZ_JBFTIW010000001.1, read as the reverse complement.
TCGACATCGGTGAAGATCTCCAGCGAACCGTAGGACTTCGACAGCCCCGAGGCCATGAGCGGGGTCTTGCCGCAGGGCGCCGGCTTCGGGAAGCGCAGCTTGGCGACGCGCTCGACCTGGCGCACCTCGTCGAGCCCCGAAAGCAGCTTCTCCGCACGGGCGACCATCTGATGCGCGGCGGCGGCCTTGCTGGCCTTCGCGCCGAACCGGGCGGCCTGCTGCTGCAGCGAGGTCGCCTTCTTCTCGGCGTTCGCACGCTCCTTCTTGCGGCGCTCCTCATCGGCCACCCGCTGGCGCAGGTAGTTCTTCCAGTTCATGTTGTAGATGTCGATCATCTGACGGTTCGCATCCAGGTAGAACACCCGGTTCACCGTCTCGCCGACGAGCTCCACGTCGTGGCTGATCACGATCAGCCCACCCTTGTAACCCTTCAGGAACTCGCGCAGCCACACCACGCTGTCCGCGTCGAGGTGGTTGGTGGGCTCGTCCAGGATCATGGTCTCGGCATCGGAGAACAGGATCCGGGCAAGCTCGATGCGCCGCCGCTGACCGCCGGAGAGCGTCTTGAGCGGCTGGTCGAGGATCCGGTCCGGCAGCGACAGGTTGTTCGCGATCGACGCGGCCTCCGCCTCGGCGGCGTAGCCACCCAGCGCCTCGAACCGCTCGGTCAGGTTCCCGAATCGCTTCATCGCCTTCTCGGCGACGGCCTGATCCGACGAGCCCATCTGCTCCGAAGCCTCGCGCATGCCGAGCTGCAGGGAGCCGAGGCCGCGTGCATCCAGGATCCGGGTGCGTGCGAGCATCTCCGGATCGCCGGAACGAGGATCCTGCGGCAGGTACCCGAGCTCACCGCTGCGCTCCACCTTGCCGTCGGCGGAGATCAGATCTCCTGCCAGCACCTTCGTGAGCGTGGTCTTGCCGGCGCCGTTGCGGCCGACGAGACCGATCTTGTCGCCGTCGGCGACGCGGAAGGAGACGTTCTCCATGAGGAGACGCGCTCCCACGCGGATCTCGAGATCGTGCACGGCGAGCACAGCAGACGTCCGTTCTTCAGAAGGGGGTGAGCGGCCGGATGGCCAGCCTCCCAGTATAGGACGCGTGGCTGGGCCGGATCTGCGTGCCGGGGACGGGACGAGCGGGCCTCAGTCCAGCCCCCGCGCGGCGAGGGCCTCCCCCACCGCGTCGGCGTGCCGCAGCGTGCGCACGAGCAGGGGAACAGCCATCCGCGGCCCCAGTCGCACTCCGCGGGCTTCCTGCGCTTCGCGGACGCGGCGCACGAAGCCGCCGACGACCGGGACCATCGTGAGAGTCAGCGACAGGACGAGGGCCACGGCCTCGGGGTTGACCCCGAGCGGTCGCAGCGGTCGGAGCAGCCATGCGATGACCGCCATCAGCTCGCTGGTCGATGTGGTGCGGGTGAGCAGTTCGGCCAGCAGCAGGAGCGCAACGAGCCGACCCGTGTTCACGATCGCCGCCGGGATGCCCACGAAGACCACGAGCGTCGCGCCCAGGATGAGCACCAACCAGCGCAGACGCCACCAGGCCTCCCCCAGAGCGCGAGCGCCGAGCCCGCCCAGCAGGAACAGCGCGCTGATCGCCGCCGCCGCACCGCCGACGGCGATGCCGGCGCCCTGCGTCGCCGGGACGAACGAGAAGGAGAACGCACTCAGCGCCAGGAGCGCGAGCTTGACCCCCGCGGGCGTCCGGTGCAGGAAGCCGGATCCGGGACGGTAGAGCGAGATCATCCCAGGGCCCTCAGGCGCAGACCTGCAGGTATGCGGAGATCACGTCGTCCGGCGCGCCCTGCGCGAGCACGCGCCCCTGCTCGATCAGCACGACCTCATCACAGCGCCCGGCGAGGTCGAGGTCATGGGTCACCAGGACGAGAGGCGCCTCCAGCTGCAGCAGCGCATCGCCGATGCGGCGGCTGTTGCGCAGGTCCAGGCGCGTGGTGGGCTCGTCGGCGACGACGAGCTCCGGACGGCCGATCAGCACCGAGGCCAGGGCGAGCAGTTGCTTCTGACCACCGGAGAGCTCCGACGCGGGCGCGTCGCGCAGCGCGCCCAGGCCGCACCAGTCCAGCGCCTCCTCCACGCGCGCGGTGCGCTCATCCGCGGGGAGGCCCCGCAGCGACAGCGCCAGATCCTCCGCGGGCGTCGGCATCAGGATCTGAGCCTCCGGATCCGCGAACACGAAGCCCACCCGGCGTCGCACCTCGCGCGTGTTCCGCGCCGGATCCAGGCCTGCCACGCGCACGGATCCGGTCGTCGCGACGTGAAGCCCGTTCAGCAGCCGGACGAGACTCGACTTGCCGGATCCGTTCGCGCCGATCACGGCGGTCCTTCGCGCCGTCAGCGTCATCGACACGTCGTCGAGGATCGTCCGCCCGTCCAGCTGCAGCGAGACCGCGCTGAGCTCGACGTCAGGCGACACGCGCAGCCGTCCGCAGGAACGCCCGCGGATAAGCCCGCTGCAGCGCGACGCACAGCACGGTGGCGGCGGCCGCCTTGATCAGGTCTCCCGGAAGGAAGACGAGACTCGACAGCGCCGTGGCGCCGAGCGGTACGCCTGTGACGAGCGCCTGTACGGGGATCCCGAACAGGTACACGACTCCGATACCCCCGAGCACGGCGGCCAGACCCGCTCGCCACCACGTGACACGACGCGAACCAAGGACCAGTCCGATCACGACGACGCCCGCGATCCAGCCCAGCAAGTACCCTGCGCTCGGACCGACGAACACCCCCAGGCCGCCTCGGCCGCCCGCCAGCACCGGAAGGCCGATCGCGGCCAGGGCGAGGACGGCGAGCACGGACAACGGCGCCAGACGCGGACCGAGGATCAGGCCGGCGAGCATGACGCCGAGCGTCTGTCCGGTGATCGGCACTCCCCCGGGCAGCGGGAAGATCACGAGCCCCAGTGCGATGATCAGCGCTGCGAAGACGGCGATGCGGGCGGCGTCGGCGCCCCACGGACGGGAGGTCGAGGTCATGGGTTCCCCTTCGGATCTGCATGCGCGCGGCGGATCGGTCACGGCCGGCGCGCTTCCTGAACAGTGTTCACCTGAACGGCGTTCAGTATACTCATCCGCATGACCCCTGCGCGCACCGGACGCCACGATCGCGAGCAGATCATCGGCGTCGCCCTCGAGCTGCTCGACCGCTATGGCCTGCCTGATCTGACCATGCGACGCCTCGCCACGGAGCTCGAGGTGCAGGCGAGTGCCCTCTACTGGCACTTCGACAGCAAGCAGGACCTGCTGTCAGCCGTCTCGGACCGGATCCTCGCGGGCATCCCCGAACCGACCCCCGGTGAGGACCTGCTCGATGCGGCGCACGCCGTACGCGATGCCCTGCTGTCGTACCGCGACGGCGCCGAGGTCGTCATGAGCTCCGCGGCTCTGCGTCCCGGGCCCTCCCGCGCAGAGGACGCGCTCCGCGCGGCGCTGTCGCCGACGCTTCCCGACGCGGGTCTCGCGGCCACGGCCGTCTTGCAGTTCATCCTGGGCCACACCACCCTCGTGCAGCAGCGCATGCACGGCGAGAGCTATGGCGCCGCGAGTTCCACGGGCGCCCTGGACCGCGGTGGCCATGACGCCGCGGTGTTCGACGCGGGGATCACCCTGCTCAGCCGCGGTGCGGATCTGGCCTCGACACCGCGCTGACGGCATCCGCGTCGGTCGCACCGGGTCCGTCCCCGATCCGCAGCCCGGGCAGCACCGCGATCACGATGGCGGCTGCCGACACGGCGAACACCGCAGGGAACCCCGAACCGCCGATCGGCAGGCTCACGAACAGCAGCCCCGCGAGGGCGATCGTCACCGCGGATCCCGTCGAATCCGAGATCGAGAGCGCCGAGGAGTTGAACCCTTCGTCCGCAGGCGTCGAGTAGGCCAGCGTGAGCACGTTCAGACGGGGGTAGAGCAGCCCGATTCCGCCGCCCGCGATCCCCCAGAGCACCACGACCGCCCACGGCATCGACCTCGTGACGGCGAGGGCGACGAGCCCGAGGAGCGACGCCGACAGCAGCGTCAGGCTGATGACGACCATCCGTCGGCTGCCCAGCCTCTCGCCGTACCGTCCCTGCACGGCGGACGCCGCCGACCAGGCGAGGGCGGACGTGGTCAGGGCGAGTCCGGCGATGGTGGGGCTGAAATCGAACCGCTCCATGAGCATCCTGGGCACGTAGGCCTCTGCCGCGAAAAACGCACCGGCGACGAGGCCGCGCATCAGCACGACACTGGGAAGTCCCGGCGCCGCACGCAGCGCCCCGGACGGAAGCAAGGGGCGGATCGCGAGGGCGATGGCGACGATCGCCGCGAGGGCGACGGGCCAGCCGACGGCAGGGGCGGCATCGGAGGCGAACCCGACGGCGACCGCGGCGACCGCGACGACGACGGAGAGCAGGATCCGGACGCCGATCCGCCCTGCGGACGGCGCCGTGTCCGCAGGGGCGGCGTGATCCTGTTGCGTGCGCAGGTCGACGGCGCGGAGCCGGACGATGACGAGCAGGAATGCGATCACGTTCAGCACGGCGACGCCGAGGAAGGTCCAGCGCCAGTGCACGAACTGCGCGACGGCACCGGCGAGGAACGGGCCGATCATCGACGGGACGACCCAGGCGGCCGCGAAGGCGGCGAAGATGCGCCCGTGCAGTGACGGAGGGTAGACCCGCGCCACCACGACGTACAGTGCGACCGTCTGCCCGCCACCGCCGAGTCCTTGGATGAGCCGGCCCAGCACCAGCGTGTACATGTCGGTGGCGGCCCCCGCGATCACCAGCCCCACGATGAACAGCGCGACGGCCGTGTACAGCGGCGCCCTCGGGCCGACCCTGTCACTCCATGCCCCGCTGGCGACCATGCCGATGACGCCGGTCGCCAGCGTCCCGGCGAAGGCCACCGCGTACAGCGCATCACCGTGCAGATCGGCCGCGACCAGCGGCATGACCGTCGTCACCGCCAGCGCCTCGATGGCGCCGAGGAAGATGAGCACGACGGATCCGACGGTGATGCCGAGTCGGTGGCGGTCCCAGATGGTCGCGGCGGGGGCCGGCGTGGTCACCCGCGCACCAGCGCCGCGATCCGGAGCACGGCTTCGGTCAGCACCTCCGGCGAGCAGCCCAGATTGATGCGGACATGCCCGCGTCCTTCCGCGCCGAATGTCGGTCCGCGGTTGAGCGCGACCTTCGCCTCGCGCAGTATCCGGCCGGCGGGGTCGTCGCCCCAGCCGAGGTCGCGGAGGTCGACCCAGGCGAGATAGCCCGCATCCGGGAGGCGGTAGCGTGCACCCGGGATGTGCTCGGCGAGCAGTCGACCGAGCAGTCGCCTGTTCTCATCGAGGGCGACGAGGAGGCCGTCCAGCCAGGCGTCGCTCGCGGGATCCCAGGCGGCTACCGCCGCCATTGCGCCGAAGAGGCCCGTGCGCCACTCCACCTCGGGCGGCAGTCCGCGCACCACAGCGGCGGTCTGCTCGCTCGCGGTGACCATGATCGCGCATTTCAACCCGGCGAGGTTGTATGCCTTGCTCGCACTGGTGACCGCGTAGCCGATCTCCGCCGCGAGCGGTGACGCGGCGAGGAACGGCGTGAAGTCGATTCCCGGCTGCACCAACGGCGCGTGGATCTCGTCGCTCACCACGACGGCCCCGTGTGCCGCGGCGATCTCCGCCAGCCGCGCCAGCACGGCGCGGCTGTGCACCGTGCCGGTGGGGTTGTGCGGGTTGCACAGCAGCACGGCGCGCGCACCGCCGGCGAGGGCGCGTTCGATGCCGTCGACGTCGAGGACCCAGGATCCGTCCGAGTCCAGGAGCGGCACGCGCTCCGCGACGCCGCCGGCTTCCTCGATGCAGTCGAAGAACGGCGGATACACCGGCGGCGCCACGACCACCCGGTCCCCCGGTGCCAGCACCGCGCGCAGGATCTCGACCACGCCCATCATCACGTCGCACGTGGATCTAATGTGCGAGCCCTGCACGCTCCAGCCGAACCGGCGCTGCGCGTACGCGACGAACGCGTCCCGCAGGCCGGGGTCGGGCGGGGTGTATCCGGTGTCGCCCAGCTCGATCGCCTGGTGCAGACGCTCGGTGATCGCTTCGGCCAGGGGGAAGTCCGTCTCCGCCACGAACAGCGGCAGCACGTCGTCCGGATAGGTACGCCATTTGGTGCTGGAGCGGCGACGAAGCTGTTCGAGCGGCAGCGCGCGGAGGGCTGCGGTGCGTGCGGCGGCGAAAGTCACCCTTCGAGACTATCGACGCGGGAACGCCGAAGGGTCTGACGCCGTCATACGGCGTCAGACCCTTCGGTCGAAGCGTGTCAGATCGCGAAGCCGAGCGCACGCATCTGGTCGCGCCCGTCGTCGGTGATCCGCTCGGGGCCCCACGGCGGCATCCACACCCAGTTGATGCGGAAGCGGTCGACGACATCGTCCAGCGCCTGACCGGTCTGCTCCTCGAGCACATCGGTCAGAGGGCACCCGGCGCTCGTGAGCGTCATGTGGATGACGAGGGCGTCATTCTCCTCGTCCCAGGAGAGGTCGTAGATGAGACCGAGGTCGACGACGTTGATCCCGAGCTCCGGGTCCACGACGTCCTTGAGCGCCTCGGTGACCTCGTCGTACTTCTCTCCGGTCAGCGTTGCCGTCATGCCTTCAGCCTACGCTTCGATGGGAGCGGCGGGGTCGAGGAAGCGATCGTAGCCCTCGTCCTCGAGACGGTCGGCGAGCTCCGCACCGCCCTCCTCCACGATCTTGCCCGCGACGACCACGTGCACGTAGTCGGGGCGGATGTAGCGCAGGATGCGGGTGTAGTGCGTGATCAGCAGGACGCCGAGGTCCGTCTGCTCCTTGGCGCGGTTGACGCCCTCGGAGACGATCTTCAGCGCGTCGACGTCGAGGCCGGAGTCGGTCTCGTCGAGCACGGCGATCTTCGGCTTGAGCACCTCGAGCTGGAGGATCTCGTGCCGCTTCTTCTCACCGCCGGAGAAGCCCTCGTTGACGTTGCGCTGCGCGAACTTCGGGTCCATGCGCAGGTTCGCCATGGACGCCTTCACGTCCTTGGTCCACTGGCGGATCGAGGGCGCCTCGCCGTCCAGCGCGGTCTTCGCCGTGCGCAGGAAGTTGGTGACGGTGACACCCGGGATCTCGACCGGGTACTGCATGGCGAGGAAGAGACCCGCGCGAGCGCGCTCGTCGACGCTCATCGCGAGGACGTCCTCACCGTCGAGCGTGATCGAACCGCTCGTGACGGTGTACTTCGGGTGACCCGCGATCGTGTACGCCAGGGTGGACTTGCCGGATCCGTTCGGGCCCATGATGGCGTGGGTCTCGCCCGTGCGCATGGTGAGGGTGATGCCGTTGAGGATCGGCGTGGTGCCCGCCTCGGTCTCGACGGTGACGTGCAGGTCCTTGATCTCCAGGACGGTCATGGATGGTTCCTTCGTATTCGTGAAGCTTCGTGTGCGGATGCCGGGCTCAGAGGCCGCTGACATCCTTCGTGACGGTGGGGTCGATCATGAGGTCGTCTCCGACGATCTCCGTGACGTACACCGGGACCGGCTCGTAGGCCGGAAGGTTCAGCGGCTTGCCCGAGCACAGCGAGAACGCAGAGCCGTGGGCCCAGCACTCCAGCGTGGTGCCCTCAACGAACCCCTCGGACAGTGAGATGTCACCGTGCGTGCAGGTGTCACCGATCGCGTGGATCTGCCCTTCGGAGTCGAGCACGACCGCGATCGGCACCCCGTCGAGCTCGACGCGCAGCGGAGTGTCCTCCTGCAGGTCGCTCACGGCGCAGGCCCGCTGGGCGGTCACGCGTTCACCGCCTGCAGCTCGAGCTCGATCGCGGCGAGCAGCTCCTCTTCGAGGGAGGGCACGCCGAGACGCTGCACGATGTCGCTGAGGAAGCCGAGGACGACGAGGCGGCGCGCCTCCTCCTCGGTGATCCCGCGCGCCTGCAGGTAGAACAGCTGCTCGTCGTCGAAGCGTCCGGTGGCGCTGGCGTGGCCCGCACCCAGGATGTCGCCGGTCTCGATCTCGAGGTTCGGGATCGAGTCGGCGCGTGCGCCCTCGGTGAGCACCAGGTTGCGGTTCGCCTCGTAGGAGTCGGTACCGGTCGCGTCGGGACCGATGAGCACGTCGCCGATCCACACGCTGTGCGCGCCCTGACCCTGCAGCGCGCCCTTGTACAGCACGTCGCCGATCGTGTGCGCGCCCTTGTGGTGCATATAGACCTGGCTCTCCAGGTGCTGACCGGCGTCCGCGTAGGACAGACCGTACAGGCGTGCCTCGGATCCGGCTCCGGCGAGTTCGACGTTCGGGTTGACGCGCACGACACCGCCGCCGAAGCTCACCACGAAGTGCGTGAGCGACGCATCGCGGTCGACGCGGGCCTGGTGCGCCGAGGCGTGGATCGCGTCGTCGGCCCACTCCTGCGCGCTCACGACCGTGAGCCGGGCGCCGTCTCGCACGAGGATCTCGACGTTCTGGGCGAGCTGGGCGGATCCAGTGTGCCGGAGCACGACCGTCGCCGAGCTGTTCGGGCCGGCCTCGATCACGATGTGCTGATCGGCGCGCAGCTCGGCGCCCTGCCCCACCAGCTGCACGAAGATCGGCTCGGCGATCTCCTCGTCGGCGGGGATGGCGATGTGCTGCGCCTCGGTGCCGCCCTGCCAGGCGACTGCGGAGACGACGTCCTCGGGACGGAAGAACTCGCCGCGCGGGGCATCGCCGAAGCCGAGTGCCGTACGGAGGTAGCGGGAAGGCGTCACATCGACCGTGACACCGTCGCTGTCGGAGCTGGTCTGGAACAGCCCGGTCAGCTGCGCGACGGGTGTGTGCTTCCAGTTCACCTCGCGACCGGTGGGCACGCCGAAGTCGGCCGCGTCGAACGAGTGCGGCCGCTCGGAGCGGGTCTGCACCGGCGCGGTGGCTGCGTTCGCGACCTGGGCGGCGGGGTCGATGTGGGCGTGCGTATCCTGCGCCTCAACGGGCGCGGTCGTAGCGGCGGTCATTCAGCCGACCGATCCTTCCATGCCCATCTCGATGAGCTTGTTGAGTTCCATCGCGTACTCCATCGGCAACTCGCGCGCGATCGGCTCGATGAAGCCGCGCACGATCATCGCCATCGCCTCGTCCTCGGGCATGCCGCGGGACTGCAGGTAGAAGAGCTGCTCCTCGCTGACCTTGGAGACCGTGGCCTCATGGCCGAGCTGCACGTCGTCGACGCGGATGTCGATGGCCGGGTAGGTGTCGCTGCGGGACTTCGTGTCCACGAGCAGCGCGTCGCAGCGCACCGTGTTGGCGGAGTGATGCGCGTTCGCATCCACCCTGACCTCGCCGCGGTAGCCGGCGCGGCCGCCGCCACGGGCGATGGACTTCGACACGATCGACGACTGCGTGTACGGCGCCATGTGGATCATCTTCGCGCCGGCGTCCTGATGCTGACCGGGACCGGCGAAGGCGACGGAGAGGGTCTCGCCCTTGGCGTGCTCGCCCATCAGGTAGATCGACGGGTACTTCATCGTCACCTTGGAGCCGATGTTTCCGTCCACCCACTCCATGGTCGCGCCCTCGTGCGCGACGGCGCGCTTGGTGACCAGGTTGTAGACGTTGTTCGACCAGTTCTGGATCGTCGTGTAACGCACACGGGCGTTCTTCTTGACGATGATCTCGACGACCGCGGAGTGCAGCGAGTCGCTCTTGTAGATCGGGGCGGTGCAGCCCTCGATATAGTGCACGTAACTGTCCTCGTCGGCGATGATCAGCGTGCGCTCGAACTGGCCCATGTTCTCGGTGTTGATCCGGAAGTAGGCCTGCAGCGGGATCTCCACGTGCACGCCCTTGGGCACGTACACGAAGGATCCACCGGACCACACCGCGGTGTTCAGCGCCGCGAACTTGTTGTCGCCGGCGGGGATCACGGTGCCGAAATACTCCTCGAAGAACTCGGGGTGCTCGCGCAGCGCGGTGTCCGTGTCCATGAAGATGACGCCCTGCTGCTCCAGATCCTCGCGGATCTGGTGATAGACGACCTCGGATTCGTACTGCGCGGCCACACCGGCCACCAGGCGCTGACGCTCGGCCTCGGGGATGCCGAGGCGCTCATAGGTCTCGCGGATGTCCTCCGGGAGGTCTTCCCAGCTCTGCGCCTGCTTCTCCGTGGAGCGCACGAAGTACTTGATGTTGTCGAAGTCGATCTCGCTGAGGTCGGCACCCCAGGTCGGCATCGGCTTGCGGCCGAAGAGCTGCAGGCCCTTCAGACGCGTCTTCAGCATCCATTCCGGTTCGCTCTTGAGCGCCGAGATGCCTCGCACCACATCCTCGGAAAGGCCGCGTCGCGCGGTCGCGCCGGCCGCATCCGTGTCGTGCCAGCCGAACTCGTACACCCCCAGACCATCCAGCTCCGGGCGGTCGATCAGCACATCCGACATCACACTCTCCTCTTGGGCCGTAACGGTTCATCCGCCCCGGCACACCGTCGCTCCCATCGAGTCTGCAGGGGAACGGGTGCCGCTTCTGGGCCCTCATCATGGACGCAAAGCATTCGCGCCTAAACTGTTGTCGATGGCAGAGCCATGCGCATTCCGCGCTCCTGCGACCATCGCCGACACCTGAGATTCTACAGGTTCCCTCCGACATCCGGGCCGCAGTGCGCCCGCCGGAAGGGTTCCGGAGGAGCCATGCCCGAGATCGTGACACCGCCCGCCCGCCGTACCCGCTCCGGATTCCTGGGCCGAGTCCATGATTGGCTTCCCGATCGGGTCGACCTCCGCGTGCGGATCGCCGCCTGGGTCTCGTTCCTTCTCGAAGTGGCGATCGTCGGCACCGGCGGTGCCGTGCGCCTCACCGATTCCGGCCTCGGCTGCAAATGGCCGCTGTGCACGCCGGACTCGCTGTTCCCGACAGCCGCGCAGAGCTACCACTCCCTGATCGAGTTCGGCAACCGCGGACTCAGCTTCTTCGTCGGTCTCGCCGCCATTGCCGTGATCGTGCTCATCTCCCGCTTCCGCGCGGAACGACGCGATCTCTGGGTCATGTCATGGATCATCTTCGCGGGCGTGCTGGTGCAGGCCGCGGTCGGCGGGATCCTGGTCATCTTCCAGCTGCACCCGAACATGGTCGCGTTCCACTACCTCGTGTCGCTCGTGCTGGTCGCCGTGTCGGCGGCCTTCCTGGTGCGGATGCGGCAGCCGCGCGGGACACGGGTGCGCGCCGTTCCGAAGGGCGTCGCGATCCTCACTCACATCACCTCGTTCGTGCTGGCGTTGACGGTGCTCTTCGGGGTGCTCACCACCGGCGCGGGCCCGCACTCGGGGGACCCCGCGGTGACGTTGCGCAACGGCTTCGACGCGACCCTCCTCGAGCACGTGCACTCCTGGCCGGCGTACGCCCTGTTCGCGCTCACCCTTGCCTTGCTCGTGATCGCCCTGGCGAACTCGCTCTCTGCGATCCGCAACGCGGTGATCGTCCTGCTCGCGATCGAGCTGGTGCAGATCGCCGTCGGCCTCTACCAGGCGCGCAACGCGCTGCCTCCGCTCGCCGTGGGCGTGCACATGGTGCTGGCTGCGATCCTCGTCGCGGCGTGCACGGTCCTCGTGCTGCGGCTGAAGCGCCCCGGGACGAATTGGCCCGCAGCCGCCGGCGCTCCGGACGCGGGCACCGCGGACGCCGGGTCCTCGCGCACTCGCGGCTGACCCCGTCGTCCGTCAGCCGGCACTCCGTTCGGCTCCCGGGCTGCCGTCCTGCGCCCAGGCGACCCCGAGGGCGAACAGTGTCACCACACCGTAACGCTCCATCGCCGCCGCGATCCTGCGCCGCCCGGTGCGCGGCGTGATCCCGAGTGAGCGCGACGCCGCGTCCAGGGTCATCCCCCGTCGCATCCGGTGCAGCAGCTGTCCGTACCCGCCCGGATCCTTCTCGACCGGACTGGCCTGCTGCCAGAGCTCCGCGAAGTAGGCCTTCGCCATCCCGGCGATCACAGGGCTCGCGACGGCGAGCACGCTCTGGGGCGCCGTCTCGCCCCACACCAACGGCACCCCGGTGACATCCAGGTCGTCCACCCAGAACCAACTCGGCGGATCCGGCAGCATGCGGAACTCCACACCGGAGTCCCCGAACGCGCGCACCATGGCGGACAGCTGCTCGTCGAGCGGCATCGCAGGGATGATCGCCTGCACCGAGGAGTATGTCGACATCGCCGCGGCGAACGCCCTGCTGCGCTCGGGACTGCTCGCGCGATACCGGTCGAGGTCGGTGAGCACGGCCCGCACCCGACCACTGGAACCCACCCGGGATGCCTGGACGGCGAACCACAGGTCCTCGGCGGCGTGCGGGCCGTGGGCGCTCTGCAGCGAGAGCCGGTCCTGAGCCACCGCCTCGCCGAAGTTCCAGGACGAGGTGCGACGGGCCACGGCGTCCACGATCGCCGCGAGCTGGTCGCTGCGGGACTGCGCCTGGGCGCGCTCGGACTGCAGCACCCGTTCGATCGCGATCGCCGCGGCGTGCACCGGGGGGTTGAGCAGGATCAGCTCGTCCTGCAACGACAGGCTTCCCGCTTCGGCAAGGCGCTCCAGACTCGCGAGCGCGAGTCCGTGGTCGAGCCCGGAACGCGCGACGACCGCATGCACGTCGAAGGGGCGCTCGCGCAGCAGCAGATCCAGCAGCTCGTCGTCGCTCATGTCATGTCCTCTTGCGGACAGCGCGCGAACCGGTCCTTGCGCCGTCCTGATCAGGTCAGTTGGAATGTGTTCTGGACGCTAGCAGGATGTTCGGGATCAGGGACGGATCCTCACCTGCGTGCTGGGGACGCGGGTCCCGGCGCAGGGACGCCGGGACCTCTCCCCCTGATCCGCACGTGCGTGGTGCAGCGGATCGCGTCGGCGTCGGACGCATACCGGCCTCATAGGCGATGCAGACCGGACGCACGAGTTCGCCCGTGAGGCTGGGTCCATGACACGCGCATTGAATCGCAGCCTCCCGTTCTGGATCCTCGTCGTCGCCTCGATCGGCCTCATCGCCGCAGGGGTTCTCACCGTCCTCGACCATCTCGGCACCATGACCGCCACCCTCAAGGACGGCAGTGCGACCGGGCTCGAGGTGTACGGGGGTCAGTCCTGGATCGTGCTCGGTTCGGCCCTGATCGGGGCGGGTGCGCTGGGCGTGCTGCTCGCCCTCGCGCTCACGGTCCTCTCCACCCTGCTCGGCGCCGCCACGGCGCAGCCCGTCGACAGGGCGCCTCTCGCGTTCGACGACGTCGACCTCGGGCCGGAGCCCGAACTCGACCCCGAGGGGGCGCTCGACGCACCTGTCGCGCCGCACGAGATCGAGCGGGAGCAGCAGATCGAGACCGAAGCCGACGAGGCGACGACCGAGGAGGCTCAGAAGGGCAGCAACGGATCGATCGCGACGGCCACGAAGATCAGCGTCAAGTAGGTGATGGAGGCGTGGAAGACGCGCATCGGCTTGGCCGATGCGCCCTTCACCGCCTGCGCGTACAGCCGGTGCGACTCGTACACGAACCACCCGCCGAACACCAGCGCCGACACGGTGTAGACCAGGCCCATCCCAGCCACCGGGATCAGCAGCAGGGAGCAGGCCAGGGTCGCCCACGCGTACAGGATGACCTGCAGCCCCACCTGCGATGCGGAGCGGGTGACGCCGAGCATGGGCACGTCGACGTCGTCGTAGTCGTCCTTGTATTTCATCGACAGCGGCCAGTAGTGCGCCGGAGTCCACAGGAACACCAGCACGAACAGCACGAAGGCCGGCCAGTCCAGCGATCCGGTGACAGCCGCCCAGCCGATGAGCACGGGGAAGCATCCGGCGATGCCGCCCCAGATGATGTTCTGCTCGGTGCGGCGCTTGAGGATCATCGTGTAGATCACGACGTAGAAGAAGATCGCGGCGGCGGAGAGCACGGCGGCGACCCAGTTCGTGGTCAGCCAGAGCCAGACGGTGGAGGCGACGGCGAGCACCCAGGAGAACACCAGGGCTCCGCGCGGGGAGACCTCGCCGGTCACCAGCGGGCGCTTCTCCGTGCGGTGCATGTGCGCATCGATGTCGCGATCGATGTACATGTTGAAGGATGCGGCGGATCCGGCGCTCAGGGATCCGCCGATCACCGTGGCCGCGACCAGCCACAGGTTCGGCAGGCCGTGCTGCGCGAGGAACATCACCGGCACGGTGGAGACGAGCAGGAGCTCGAGCACACGGGGCTTGGTCAGCTCGACGTAGGCCTTGATGGTCCGCTTCAGAGAGCGCTCGGCGGCGACGGACTCGATGGTGGTCGCGATGCTGACCGCCTCCTTCATGCGCACACAGGAACTCATTCATCCTACGCCACGGTGCGGGTCCGGCCCGCCCCTCCTTCCCGCCCCGAGCACCGCTGCGAGGCGCGTCGCGCAACAATGTGTCGTGACCGGGCACACGGCGATGCGTCCGCACTATGCTGAAAACACTCGCGCGCCCGTCAACGTGCCAGCCCTTCCGTGATGTCGCGGGTGGCGCGCAGACAGCGGGCGCACACACTGTCTTCGAAAGGGCTCTGGAGTGTCGGAACTGCTGTGGGAAGAGATCGATCGGCGCGCGGTGGACACCGCTCGGGTTCTGGCGGCGGATGCCGTGCAGAAGGTCGGGAACGGTCATCCGGGTACGGCCATGAGCCTGGCCCCCGTGGCCTATCTGCTCTACCAGCGCGTCCTGCGCCACGACCCCGCCGACACCCACTGGATCGGGCGCGACCGGTTCGTCCTGTCCGTGGGGCACTCCTCCCTCACGCAGTACATCCAGCTCTACCTGGGCGGATTCGGCCTCGAGCTGACCGACCTCGAGGCGCTCCGCACCTGGGGCTCGCTGACCCCGGGCCACCCGGAGTACGGCCACACCAAGGGCGTGGAGATCACGACGGGACCGCTCGGCCAGGGCCTCGCCTCGGCGGTGGGCTTCGCCTACGCCGCCCGCTACGAGCGCGGCCTGTTCGACCCTGAGGCCGCCGCCGGCACGAGCCCCTTCGACCACTACGTCTACGTGATCGCCGGAGACGGCGATCTGCAGGAAGGCGTGACGAGCGAGGCCTCCTCGCTCGCGGGCCACCAGCAGCTCGGCAACCTCATCGCCATCTACGACTCCAACCGCATCTCGATCGAGGGCGACACCAACGTGGCCTTCACCGAGGGCGTGCGCGAGCGCTACGAGTCGTACGGCTGGCAGGTGCAGCACGTGGACTGGGTGCGCACCGGCACCTACGTCGAGGACGTGAAGGAGCTCTTCGACGCGATCGAGCAGGCCAAGGCGGAGACCTCCAAGCCGTCTCTGATCATCCTGAACACGATCATCGGCTGGCCGGCGCCCAACAAGAAGGGCACCGAGTCCGTGCACGGCAACGCCCTCGGCGCGGACGAGGTCGCCGAGACCAAGGTCGTGCTGGGCTTCGATCCGGAGAAGTCGTTCGTCGTCGAGGACGCGGTGATCGAGCACACCCGTGAGCTCGGCGCCCGCGCCGCCTCCGAGCGCGCCGCGTGGCAGCAGGACTTCGATGCCTGGGCCGCGGCGAACCCGGAGCGCAAGGCGCTCCTGGACCGGCTCGAGGCACACAAGCTGCCCGAGGGCATCGAGGACGCGCTGCCCGTGTTCGAGGCGGGCACCGAACTCGCGACGCGCGCGGCGTCCGGCAAGGTCATCAACGCCCTCGCCCCCGAGCTCCCCGAGCTGTGGGGCGGATCCGCCGACCTGGCCGGATCCAACAACACGACGATCGCAGGCGCCAAGTCCTTCATCCCCGCGACCTGGTCGACCCACGACTGGGACGGCAGCCCCTATGGTCGCGTGCTGCACTTCGGCATCCGCGAGCACGCCATGGGCTCGATCCTGAACGGTATCGTGCTGCACGGCCCGACCCGGCCGTTCGGCGGCACGTTCCTCATCTTCAGCGACTACATGCGCCCCGCGGTGCGCCTGGCCGCGCTCATGAACGTGCCGAGCGTGTTCGTGTGGACGCACGACTCGGTCGCACTCGGCGAGGACGGCCCCACGCATCAGCCGATCGAACAGCTCGCCTCGCTGCGCGCGATCCCCAACCTGACCGTGGTGCGCCCGGCCGACGGCAATGAGACCGCCGCCGCCTGGCTGGAGATCCTGCGCCGCCACGGCGGCCCCACCGGCATCGCGCTGACCCGGCAGAACGTACCGAACTTCGCGCGCGGCACGGGCGAGGCATCGGGTGACACCTTCGCCGCGGCGTCGAACACGGTCAGAGGCGCATACGTCCTGGCCGAGGCTCCGAACGGCACGCCGGACGTCATCCTCATCGCGACCGGATCCGAGGTGCAGCTGGCCGTCGCCGCCCGCGAGGCTCTGGCCGCCGAGGGCGTCAACGCCCGCGTGGTGTCCGCCCCGTCCCTGGAGTGGTTCGCCGAGCAGGACGAGGCCTACCGCGAGGCGGTGCTGCCGTCGGGCGTCAAGGCTCGCGTCTCGGTCGAAGCCGGATCCACCCTCAGCTGGCACGGCATCGTCGGCTCGACCGGCCGCTCGGTTGGAATCGACCACTTCGGGGCCTCCGCCGACTACAAGACCCTGTTCCAGAAGTTCGGCATCACCACGGAGGCCGTCATCGCGGCCGCCCACGAGACCATCGCCGCTTCCGCGGCCGCTTGAGCAATACGTAAGAGGAGATCCGCATGACCACCCCCACCGCAGCCCTCTCCGCCGCAGGCGTCAGCATCTGGCTCGACGATCTGTCCCGCAGCCGCATCACGTCCGGCAACCTCGCCGAGCTCATCGCCACGCGCAACGTCGTGGGTGTGACCACCAACCCGACGATCTTCGCGAACGCGATCACCAACCCCGACGACACCTCGTACGACAGTCAGGTCGCGCAGCTCGCCGCCTCCGGTGCAAGCGCCGAAGAGGCGATCTTCGAGGCGACCACGCAGGACGTCCGCGACGCCCTCGACGTGTTCCGCCCGGTGTGGGAGGAGACCGGGCACATCGACGGCCGCGTGTCGATCGAGGTCTCCCCCGACCTCGCGCACGACACCGAAGGCACCATCGCTCAGGCCAAGGAGCTCTGGGCCAAGGTCGATCGCCCGAACCTGCTCGTGAAGATCCCCGCGACGAAGGCCGGGCTGCCCGCGATCACGGCGGCGATCGCCGCCGGCATCAGCGTCAACGTGACGCTGATCTTCAGCCTGGAGCGCTACGCCGAGGTGATCGACGCCTACCTCGCGGGCCTCGAGCAGGCGAAGGCCGCCGACATCGACCTCTCGACGATCCAGTCGGTCGCGTCGTTCTTCGTGTCGCGCGTCGACACCGAGACCGACAAGCGCCTCACTGCGATCGGCACGGACGAGGCCATCGCGCTCAAGAGCAAGGCTGGTCTCGCGAACGCTCGCCTCGCGTACGAGCTGTACGAGCAGACCTTCGCGGGCGACCGCGCCGCGGCCCTGCTCGCCGCCGGTGCGAATCGCCAGCGACCGCTCTGGGCCTCCACAGGTGTGAAGGACCCGGCGCTGCCCGACACCTTGTACGTCACCGAGCTCGTCGCAGCCGACGTCGTCAACACGATGCCGGAGAAGACGCTCGAGGCGACCTTCGACCACGGCGTCGTCTCCGGCGACACCGTCACCGGTACCTACGACGAGTCCCGCGCGGTGTTCGCCGGTCTCGCCGCGGTCGGCGTCGACTTCGACGACGTGACCCAGGTGCTCGAGGACGAGGGCGTCGCGAAGTTCATCGACTCCTGGCACGAGCTGCTCGGCCAGGTCCGCGAAGGACTGGAAGCCCAGCGGTGAGCTTCGAGATCCACACGTCCGGGGCGCCGAAGGCGGCGATCGACGAGGTCGTCCCGCGCCTGGTGGGCGAGCTGATCGCCTCCCGGATCACCAACGGCGATCCGACCGTGTGGGGCGAAGCCGCCGAGGCCGAGGCGAGCATCCGCCTCGGCTGGGTCGACGCCGTGAGCGTCTCGCGCCCCCTGGTGCCGGAGATCCTGGCACTCCGAGCCGACCTCGCGGCGAAGGGCATCACCCGGGTCGTGCTGGCGGGGATGGGCGGATCCTCACTCGCTCCCGAGGTCATCTCGCAGACCGCCGGCATCGACATCACGATCCTCGACTCGACTTCGCCCGGGCAGGTGCTCGCGGCGATCGACGCAGGACTCTCCGACACGGTGCTCGTGGTGTCGTCCAAGTCCGGCTCCACGGTCGAGACCGACTCGCAGCGCCGCACGTTCGAGGCGGCATTCAGCGATGTCGGCATCGACCCCGTCGAGCGCATCGTCGTCGTCACCGATCCCGGCTCGCCTCTCGACGAGTCGGCGCGCGCCGCCGGCTACCGGGTGTTCAACGCCGATCCGAACGTCGGCGGCCGGTACTCCGCCCTCACCGCATTCGGGCTGGTGCCGTCGGGTCTCGCCGGCGTGGACATCACCGAGCTGCTCGACGAGGCCGAAGCCACGCTGCTGCAGGTCGCGATCGACTCCGCCGAGAATCCGGCGCTGCTGCTCGGCGCGGCGATCGCCGCGAGCGCACAGGCCCCGGGCGGGCCGCGCCGCGACAAGCTGGGTCTGATCACCGACGGCACCCACATCGTGGGTCTGCCCGATTGGATCGAGCAGCTCGTCGCCGAGTCGACGGGCAAGGAGGGCACGGGAATCCTTCCTGTGGTCCTGCTCCCCGTCTCCCCCGAGGTGGAGAACCGGCCGGTTGACCTGCAGCTGGTGCGCCTCGTCGACGATGCCGACGAGTTCCACCTCCGCGAACGCCACCCCGGCGAGATCCTCGTCAGCGGCACGCTCGGCGCGCAGTTCGTGGTCTGGGAGCACGCCACCGCTGTCGCGGGCTACCTGCTCGGAATCAACCCGTTCGACCAGCCCGACGTGGAGTCGGCGAAGGTCGCCACCCGTGGGCTGCTGGACGCGCGCCCGGAGCCGTCGCCCGCAGCCTTCGTGCAGGACGGCGTCGAGGTGCGCGCGTCCGACGCCTCTCTGCTCACGTCCGGCACGATCGCCGGGGTGCTCGACGCTCTGTGGCAGACGCTGCCGACGGATGGCTACGTGTCCATCCAGGCCTACGTGAACCGCCTCGAGATGCCGCAGCTGCAGGGCCTGCGCGAACTTGTGGCCGCGGACTCGGCACGTCCGACCACCTTCGGCTGGGGCCCGCGGTTCCTGCATTCGACGGGTCAGTATCACAAGGGCGGTCCTGCCCAGGGCGTGTTCCTGCAGATCCTGGAGCGTACGGACCTGGATCTGGAGATCCCGGATCGTCCATTCACGTTCGGCCAGCTCATCGAGGCACAGGCCGCGGGCGACGCCGGTGTGCTCGCCGCGCACGGCCGCCCCGTCGTGACCCTGACGATCACCGAACCCCAGGACGATGTGCTCGACCTCTTCGAGGCCGCGCAGTAGGCATTCCACAGAGCACTCAGGAGAATCCCCCACTGATGACTGTTCCCGTCTCCCGCGGCCGCAACCCGCTGCGCGATCCCGACGACCGCCGGCTGAGCCGGATCGCGGGGCCCAGCGCTCTGGTGATCTTCGGCGTCACCGGCGATCTGTCGCGCAAGAAGCTGATGCCCGCCGTCTACGACCTCGCCAACCGCGGCCTCCTGCCCCCCGGGTTCGCCCTGGTCGGCTTCGCCCGCCGCGACTGGGAGGACCAGGACTTCGCCCAGGTCGTCTACGACGCCGTCAAGGAGCATGCGCGCACCCCGTTCCGCGAGGAGACGTGGGCGCAGCTGCTGCAGGGCATCCGGTTCGTCTCGGGCGAGTTCGGCGACCCGGACGCGTTCCGACGCCTGCGCGAGACGGTCGAGAAGCTCGACGTCGAACGCGGCACCATGGGCAACCATGCCTACTACCTGTCGATCCCGCCGAACCAGTTCCCGCTCGTGGCGCAGCAGCTGCGCGACTCGGGGCTCGTCGAGGGCCACGAGGACGCCGACCACTGGCGCCGGGTGGTGATCGAGAAGCCGTTCGGGCACGACTTGGCCTCGGCCCGTGCGCTGAACGACGCGCTCGAGGGCACCTTCCCGGCCGACTCGATCTTCCGCATCGATCACTACCTGGGCAAGGAGACGGTGCAGAACATCCTGGCGCTGCGCTTCGCGAACGAGCTGTACGAGCCGATCTGGAACCGCAACTACGTCGACCACGTGCAGATCACGATGGCCGAGGACATCGGCGTCGGCGGCCGTGCCGGCTACTACGACGGCATCGGCGCTGCCCGCGACGTCATCCAGAACCACCTTCTGCAGCTGCTGGCCCTCACCGCCATGGAGGAGCCGATCAGCCTGTCCGCAGAGCACCTGCGCGCCGAGAAGGAGAAGGTGCTGGCGGCGGTGTCGCTGCCCGACGACCTTTCTCTCGCGACGGCTCGCGGCCAGTATGCGGGCGGCTGGCAGGGTGGTGAGCAGGTCACCGGGTTCCTCGACGAGGACGGCATGGATCCGGAATCCGCCACCGAGACCTACGCCGCGGTGAAGCTCGAGATCAACACCCGGCGCTGGGCGGAGGTGCCCTTCTACCTGCGCACCGGCAAGCGTCTGGGCCGCCGCGTCACCGAGATCGCGGTCGTCTTCAAGCGCGCCCCGGAGCACCTCTTCGGCAGTGGACAGACCTCCGAGCTCGGCCAGAACGCGCTGGTCATCCGTGTGCAGCCGGACGAGGGCGTCACCCTCCGCTTCGGTTCGAAGGTCCCGGGCAGCGGCAGCAATGTCCGCGACGTGACGATGGACTTCGGCTACGGACACGCCTTCACCGAGGCCAGCCCCGAGGCGTACGAGCGGCTCATCCTGGACGTGCTGCTCGGCGACCCGCCGCTGTTCCCGCGCCATGAGGAGGTCGAGCTCAGCTGGAAGATCCTCGACCCCGTGGAGCAGTACTGGGCCGCCGAGGGCGGTCCCGTGGAGCAGTACGCTCCCGGATCCTGGGGACCGGCATCCGCCGACGCCCTGCTCGCCCGCGACGGACGTGTCTGGAGGCGCCCGTGATCATCGATCTGCCCGACACCACTACCAGCCAGGTCGCGAAGAACCTGGTCAAGGCCCGCGAGGAGGGCGGCGTCGTCGCCCTCGGCCGCGTGCTCACGCTCATCATCGCCGCGACCGACGATGTCGCCGAGTCCGCCATCGACGCCGCGAACGACGCATCCCGCGAGCACCCGATGCGGGTGATCGTGCTGACCACGAGCGACGGAGATTCCCACCTCGATGCGCAGATCCGCGTCGGCGGCGACGCCGGTGCGAGCGAGGTCGTCGTGCTGCACGCCTTCGGCGACGCCGCGAGCAACGAGGAGAGCCTCGTCACGGGTCTGCTGCTGCCCGACGCCCCCGTGGTGGTGTGGTGGCCGCGCGAGGCTCCGGAAGCACCTGCGGCCTCTCCCCTGGGCCGCATCGCGCAGCGCCGCATCACCGATGCCGCTACCGCGCAGGACGTGCGCGCTCAGCTCGAAGTTCTCGGCCGTACGCACGTGCCTGGGGACACCGACCTGGCCTGGACCCGACTCACGCACTGGCGCGAGCAGCTCGCGGCGGTGCTGGATCAGCCGCCGTACGAAGACGTCACGGCCATCGAGGTACGCGGGTCCGCCGCCTCGCCGTCCACGGCGCTTCTGGCCGGCTGGCTGCGCCTCGCTCTCGATGTGCCGGTGCGCTGGGCGTATGAGAGCCCTGAGGTGTGGCACGAGGGCATCAAGTCGGTGCGCCTGACCCGTGCGAACGGCGACATCCTGCTGGAGCGCCCTGTACCGGGATCCGCCGTGCTCACCCAGCCCGGGCAGCCCGACCACGAGCTGCACCTGCCGCGGCGCACGCTGCGCGAGTGCCTTGCCGAGGAGCTGCGCCGCCTCGACCCCGACGTGCTCTACGGCCGCGTGATCACCGAGGGTTGGGAGCTGCTCGAGGCCCCGGAGCCGGTGGCCTGACGATGGCTGCGGATTCCCCCGCCAAGCGGGTCGTCATCGGCGAGGACCCGGCGTCTCTCGCCGGCATCGTGGCTGATCGGTTCCTCGTCCGCGTGCACGCACGCATCAGGGACGGGCGGCTCGCCCACATCGCCCTCACCGGAGGCAGCATGGGAACCGCTGTGCTGCGGGCGGTCGCGGAGCACCCGCGCGCGTCCGAGGTGGACTGGTCGCTCGTGCACTTCTGGTGGGGCGACGAGCGCTTCGTGCCGGCGGACGATCCCGACCGCAACGCGGGACAGGCGCGGGCGGCGCTGCTGGACCGCATCCCGGTCCCGCCGGAGAACGTGCACGAGATGGCGGCGAGCGATGCGGGGCTGAGTCTGGACGAGGGCGCCGCGGCCTACGCGGCGGAGCTCGCGCGCTTCGGCGATGCGGAGCGTGCCTGGCCGTCGTTCGCCGTGTGCTTCCTCGGCGTCGGCCCCGACGGGCACATCGCCTCGCTCTTCCCGGACCACCCGGAGATCACGGTGACCGACGCCGCGGTGCTGCCGGTGCGGAACTCGCCGAAGCCGCCACCAGAGCGGATCACACTGACCCGTCCGGTGATCAACGCCTCCAAGCGGGTGTGGCTCGTGCTCACCGGCGCGGAGAAGGCCTCGGCACTCGGTCTCGCCCTGGCGGGGGCGAACTACGAGAACGTGCCGGCCGCCGGCGCCAAGGGGCGCAAGCGCACCGTGTATTTCGTCGACGAGGCAGCGGCCGCCGAGGTCGCACCCGACCTCATCGACATCGATTACTGACCGACCCCGCAGGGCCGGATCCGGTTCCCGCTCAGGCCCCTGAGGATCCGTTCCCGCGCTCATCGGCGTCTCCGCCGGCGCGGGGAGCGTCTTCACGGCGGAACGGGGCCACGTTCGACGGCCACTCCGGCGCATCGGGATGATGACCCGGAGCACCCTCGGAAGCACGCCCGGGCGAGGCCGAGGGCGCGGCAGCCTGCGACGCGGCCCCGCTGGGCGGCGTCTGCGTCGTCGAAGATCCGGATTCCTCGCGCGCGCCGGAGGGCGTCGCATCGCCGGAACTGCCCCGAGTGATCGGCAGCTCCTGGCTCTCGCTGATGACCTGCGGATGATAGCGGGCGAGCGTGACCACGCCCCAGCCCGCGATCGCGCCGGAGACCCCGAAAGCGATGAACACCCACGGCGGCGCCGCTGCTCCCTCTTCGAGCACGAGCAGCCCGATCAGCACCGCCACCATGGGGTCGACCACGGTGAGCCCGGCGATCACCAGATCCGGCGGACCGGAGCCGTACGCGGTCTGCACGAAGTAGGCGCCTGCGGCACCCGCCGCGATCAGGGCGATCACGCACACGGCGGTGAGCCAGTCGAACTGCCCGAACTGGATCCGGCTGATCACGGCCTTGGCGAGCGTGGCCACGAAGCCGTAGAGGATGCCGGCGCCGGTCACATAGAAGAGCGCACGCATACGGCGCCGCAGGATCAGCCAGCAGGTGCCGAGCACGATGATGACGACCAGCAGGATCGTGAGGATGGTGAACAGCTGGATCTCGCTGATCTCGCGCTCCACGGCGAACAGGGCCGCGAACAGCACGAAGATGAAAATGCCGCCCACGCACGCGAAGATCGAGACGAGCGAGCGCTTGGTCGGCGCGACGCCCGTCACCCGGGCGTTCAGCAGCGTCGTGATGACGAGCGCGATCGCGCCGAGCGGCTGAACCACGATCAACGGCGCCTTGGTGAGCGCAGCCAGCTGGCAGACGATGGCGAGTGCCAGCATGAGGGTGCCGATGATCCAGGAAGGGCGTGTGAGCAGCCCGCGGACCTGCGCCCAGCTGAGGCCTGTGGCGGCGTCGGAGCCGCTGAGTCGCTCCACCTTCTCCACACCGCGGTGCTGGTACTGCGCGCCGAGCGACATGAACACAGCTCCGGCGAGGGCGAGAGGGATGCCCATCAGCAGACCGGGGTTCTGGAACACCCCGGCGAGATGCTCGCCGACGTCGGCCGTCCCCATGGTCCGCGTCACGTTCTCCAGCACCCTTCGAGCCTACCTGCCGCCCGCCGCCGACTAGGGTTGACGCGTGGCTGTGCTTCCGATTCGCATCATGGGCGACCCCGTTCTGCATTCCCCCGCCGATCCGGTCGGCGAGATCACCGATGAGATCCGCACTCTGGTGGCGGACATGCACGAGACCATGGACGTCGCCCCCGGCGTCGGACTCGCCGCGCCGCAGGTCGGTGTCGGCCTGCGGATCTACGTCTATTCGTATGTGGACGACGACGAGAACCCGTGGCGCGGGGAGATCATCAACCCTGTGCTCTGGATGGCGCCCCTCGAGCCTGGCTCCCCCGACCCGGACCTCGAGTCCGAGGGCTGTCTGTCCTTCCCCGGCGAGCGGTTCCCGCTGCGCCGCTCGGAGCGAGTGCTGGTGACCGGCATGGACCTGAACGGCGACGCGGTGCGTATCGAGGTCGACGGCTGGCGCGCCCGCATCATGCAGCACGAGTTCGACCATCTCGACGGCATCCTCTACGTCGATCGCCTCGACGACGGCGACTGGAAGACCGTGCAGAAGATCGCCCGCAAGCGTGGCTGGGGCCGCCCCGGCGCCAGCTGGCTGCCCGGCGTGGACGATCTCGAAGGCTGAACCCGAGAACTTCCACTCGGCACAGAAATTCCCCAGGACAGCGCATCTTTCGCGCAGGTTTGAGATTTCCTCTTCCGCACCGGTACGTTCGTACCGTTCCCGCGTTCTGCGTGGATTCATAGCTTCTAGAGGGGGAATTCCCATGAACGACCGCGCTCTTCTCCGCCGCGTCGCCGTCGTCGGCTCTGCGCTGGTCTTGGCCGCCGGGCTCAGCGGCTGCAGCGTGATCGGCAGCATCCTCGGCAACGGGGGCGGCGACGCGCCGCGCGACGACAAGGCCCAGGTCACCCAGAGCTCGAGCATCGGCATCTTCAATCTCAAGCTCGGCGACTGCAAGATGAGCGATTCCGGGACGACCGTCAGCGACACCGACGTCGTCCCGTGCGACAAGCCGCATGATGAAGAGGTCTTCTACGAGTTCAAGCTCCCCGACGGCGAGTACGACTCCGCCGCGATCGACAAGGAGGTCGAGAAGTGCGCTGGTGACGCCTTCACGACATTCATCGGCATCGCGTACGACGACTCGACGCTCGACGTCGCGTACATGACGCCGACGAAGGACACGTGGGAGGAGATGAACGACCGTCTCGTCCAGTGCATCGTGAGCGACCCGGCCGGACAGACGACGGGCTCCCTCAAGGGATCCGCGCGCTGAGCGCACCGGAAGCCGCGTCTTAGGAAGGGCCCGCTGCGGCGGGCCCTTCCGTCGTTCACGACATGCGCGACGACGCGCCCGGGCGTCGTGCCGTGGCGGAGTCGGGACGCAACCTTTGCTATAGTTGACGAGTTGCCCGCGCAGCGGGAAGCATTCCTCGGTAGCTCAATTGGCAGAGCAGCCGGCTGTTAACCGGCAGGTTCTTGGTTCGAGTCCAAGCCGGGGAGCGATCCCCTCGAAGGCCCCGTCTCACGACGGGGCCTTCGTCGTTCCCGAGCGGGCACAGCCGCGGCGATTCAGGGTCGTCGGGCGTTACGGCTCACCTCATCCCGGGACCACTCAGCGCGGGTGCTCGGTGCCCGGGGTCCAGAGCAGATCCGCGCCCGCGCCCCGTGCGACCACATGGCCCTCGCGGATCATGAGCGTCTCCGCGCCCAGTTCGCGTGCGAACGCCGCGTCATTGCTGACCAGGAGCGCCGCCATCCCGCGTTCGGTGCGACGGCGCGTGATCGCGGCGAACACGACCGGCCGCACCTCCAGGTCGAGGTTCGCGAGCGGCTCGTCGGCGATCAGCACGGTCGGATCGAGCACCAGGGCGCGGGCGATCGCGACGCGCTGGCGCATGCCCGCGCTGAGCTCATACGGAAACGACGCGGCGAGGCCCAGAGGCAGGTGCAGTTCGTCCAGCAGCGTCGCCACCCGGATCGCCAGCGCCTTCACGTTCACGCGCCGCTCGCGCTGCAGGATCGGCTCTGCGATGATCTCCTGCACGGTCAGCTGCGGAGTGAGCAGAGCCCCGGCGTTCTGCGGGAGATAGCCGGCCCGATACGTCAACTCGCGCAGCCGGCGTCCGGGATGGCGCACCGAGACGCCGCATACCGTCGCGGATCCACCGACGACCCGGATCGAGGGGTCGGCGGCGCCGGCGAGGGCGCCGACCAGCGTCGACTTCCCGGCTCCGGTGGCACCGGCGATGCACATCAGCTCCCCCGCGGGCAATGCGAAGGTCACGCCATCGATCGCCCTGGTGGGAGCGGAGTGCCCGATCCGGTCGATGACGATGTCCTCGCAGACGATCGCGGTGGATGCATCCCCCGTCGCACGTGCCATGCACCCATCCTGCCCGATGCCTGCGGGCTCGGCGCTCTGGACCGCGGCGGGCCTCAGTACTCGATGAAGCGCTGCCGCTCAGCGTCGATCTCGACGATGCGACGCGCGATCGAACGGGCGCCCTCGGAATCGGCGGGCAGGCGCTGGATCGCACCCAGCAACTCGTGCTTCTCCCGCTCCAAGCCGCGCGCGATGAGCCGGCGGCAGAGGTCCGTCGCGGATGCTCGGGCGCCCTGCTCGTCCCGCGCGGGGAACGCGGCCATGAGCAGCTCACCACCCAGTCCGCGATACGGCTCCCGCACGGCGTCCACGGCCTGCAGCGCCCAGCCCGGTCGCTGCCGGTCGGAGATCTGCGCCACGGCCTCGCGCACGGCGTCCAGGGCGGGCACGGAGAACGGCGCGGTCATCGCGCGCTGCAGCAGTTCCGGATCGAGCTGATGCCCGTACTGCAGCGCTCCCATGAGCGCGTCGCGCTCGAGTGAGGCCTCCCCCGTGCGCGGAAGCGTGGCGAGCGTCACCACCGGAATGGATACCGGCGCGGAGGGGCCGTCGAGCGCGCCGGGATGCGAGCCCATGGCCGCTGTCGTGGTCCGCTGCTCTCGGGTTCCCGCATCGCCCTGACGGCGGCGTTCATGGCGGCGTACCTCCGCATGCACGTCCGTGGGGTCCATGCCGAGCCGGCGGGCAAGGATTCGCTCGTACTCGGGACGCAGCAGGGCGTCGCGAATCTCGCCGACGATCGGTGCCGCCGCGCGCAGTGCGCCGACGCGCCCCTCCGCAGTGCCGAGATCGAACGAGGCGATCTTCCGATCGATCACGAACTCGAACATCGGCACCTTGGCCGACATGAGGCCGCGCACGGCCTGGTCACCGCGCTGCAGGCGCAGATCGCACGGGTCCAGCCCGTCGGGTGCCACGGCGACGAAGGTCTGCGCGTTGAACCTGTCGTCCTCCGTGAAGGCGCGCAGCGCCGCCTTCTGGCCCGCCTCGTCGCCGTCGAACGTGAACACGACCTCGCCGGCCGAGGAGTCGTCGCCCATGACCCGGCGCAGGAGCTTGATGTGCTCGGCCCCGAAGGCCGTGCCGCAGGTGGCGATCGCTGTCGTGACGCCGGCGAGGTGGCACGCCATCACGTCGGTGTACCCCTCGACCACGACGACGCGCTTGGGATCGCCGCGGGAGATGTCGCGCTTGGCCAGATCCAGTCCGTAGAGCACCTGGGCCTTCTTGTAGATCGGCGTCTCCGGGGTGTTCAGGTACTTCGGACCCTGATCGTCGTCGTAGAGCTTGCGGGCGCCGAACCCGATGGTCTGGCCCGTCACGTCACGGATCGGCCACACCACCCGGCCGCGGAACCGGTCGTACACGCCGCGCTGGCCCGCAGAGACCAGTCCGGCCGCGGTGAGCTCGTCGCGGGTGAACCCCTGCGCGCTGAGCGCCTTGAGCATGCCGTCCCAGCCGCGCGGTGCGTAACCCACGCCGAAATGGGCGGCGGCCCCCGCGTCGAACCCGCGCTGGCCGAGGAACGCGCGCGCAGACTCGGCCTCCGGGCTGAGCAACTGGCCGCGGAAGAACTCCGCGGCCGCCGTGTTCGCGGCGTAGAGCCGGCTGCGCCCGCTCGTCTCCGGCGCGGGACCGCCGTCCTCGTAGTGCAGGGTGTATCCGACGCGACCGGCGAGGCGCTCCACCGCCTCGGTGAAGCTGACGTGGTCCATCTCGCGCAGGAACGAGTACACGTCCCCTGAGGCGCCGCAGCCGAAGCAGTGGTAGTAGCCGACCTGCGGGCGCACATGGAAGCTGGGGCTCTTCTCGTCGTGGAACGGGCACAGGCCTTTCATCGAGCCCACCCCCGCGGACTTCAGCGAGACGCGCTCCCCCACGATGTCGGCGATGTTGGTGCGCGACTTGACCTCGTCGACGTCGGCCTGCAGGATCCGGGGCATCAGCGCCCGCCGTGTTCGACGTCGACGAGCGCAGCCCGGGGGGTGTGCGCAGAACGCGGCCTGGCGTGCCGGGGCGACCAGATGCCGACCTCGGCGGGGTCGATGTCCCCGACCAGCCGGTTGTGCCAGTCCACCGCGGTCTGATCCGTCAGGCTGGCGACCTGATCCACGACCACTCGGGCGCGCTCTGCATCGGATCCGGCCGCGTGGAAGTCCGCGGCGAAGGCCGGTTCGAGCACGTCGGCGCCTGCGGTCCACAGGGCATCCGTGGACCACAGCGCGTCGGCGAGGCGCTTGAGCACCCGGCGCTGCTCCTTGTAGACGCCGCGACGGGCGTCGATCGTGACGATCGCCTGCCCCATGATCCCCTTGAGCACAGCGATCTCGGCCTCGATCACCTTCGGCACCACCACGTGCGCGCTGTACCGGGCGAGACTCGTGCCCGGATATGCCTCTCGGGTCGCGGACACCGCGGCGCGCGCGAAGCGGCCGATCATGTCACTGGTGAGGTTCTTCAGCCTGGCGAGATCACGCCGCGACCGGTCGAAGGAGCTCAACCACATCGGCTGCCGGGTGAGTCGGTACAGCGCGTCGGCGAGATCCTCGCGGGTGAAGTCGTATCCGACCCACTGCTGAACGCGCCCGACCAGCGCGTGATGCTCGGCCGGATCCGCCAGCTGGGCGACATCCAGGTACCCGTTGACGATCGCGTCCTCGAAGTCGTGCACCGAGTAGGCGATGTCGTCGGAGAGATCCATGATCTCCGCCTCGATGCAGCGCAGGCGTCCCGGTGCTCCCTCACGCATCCAGCGGAACACGTCCTCATCGTCGGGGTACACGCCGAACTTGAGCCGGCCTCCGGGATCGGGCAGAGGGCTGTCGACGGTCCAGGGGTATTTGCAGGTCGCATCGAGGCTGGCCCTGGTGAGGTTGAGTCCGACCGAGCGATCGCGGTCGTCGAGCACCTTCGCCTCGAGGCGCGTGAGGATCCGCAGCGACTGCGCATTGCCCTCGAAGCCGCCGATGTCCTCGGCCCAGTCGTTGAGCGCGCGCTCCCCGTTGTGCCCGAACGGCGGGTGCCCCAGGTCGTGGCTGAGGCATGCGGTGTCGACGACATCGGCGGACACTCCCAGGGCCACCGCGAGCTCGCGGCCCACCTGCGCCACCTCTAGCGAGTGCGTGAGACGGTTGCGGGCGAAGTCCGCGGTGCTCGCCGGGCTCAGCACCTGGGTCTTCGCCGCCAGACGGCGCAGACCCGCCGAGTGCAGAACCCGCGCGCGGTCCCGGGCGAAGTCGTCCCGTTCGGAGCGGTGGGTCTCGGCGAAGAAGCGGGCGGCGTCGTGCGCGTCGTAGCCATCGACGCGCACGACGTCCTCAGCCGCCACTGTTCTCGACCTCGGCGCCGCGCATCATGTCGGTGACCTCGGAGGCGACCTCGCGCGAATCCAGCCATCCGTCCGGCAGCGCCGTGCGCTTCGGCGTGCCCGCGCGACCGCGCTGGCCCTCGGCTGGCGCACCCGGATACGGCGCGTCTCCGAGCGTGCCCAGGATGTCGTCGATCTCCTGCAGAGTCGACACGCGGGCGAGGGCTGCCCTCGTCTCGCCGCCCACCGGGTAGCCCTTGAAGTACCAGGCGACGTGCTTGCGCACGTCCTTGCAGCCTCGGTCCTCGTCCTCGAAGAACTCGACCAGGAGCTCCGCGTGCCGGCGGAACGCGTCCTTGACGAAGCCCAGGGTCGCGTCGACCTGCACCGCGTTCTCGTCACCGAAGGCGCCGGCGAGCTCGCCGAACAACCACGGTCGGCCGAGGCAGCCACGGCCGACCACGACACCGTCGCAGCCCGTCTCGGTCATCATCCGCACCGCGTCGTCCGCGCTCCAGATGTCACCGTTGCCCAGGACCGGGATCGAGGTCACCGCCTGCTTGAGCTCGCCGATCGCCGACCAGTCCGCATGTCCGGAGTAGTACTCCCCCGCCGTCCGCGCGTGCAGCGCGACCGCGGCGGCCCCGGCGTCCTCTGCGGCACGGCCCGCGTCGAGGAACGTGAGGTGATCCTTGTTGATGCCCTTGCGCATCTTCACGGTGAGCGGCACGTCGCCCGCGGCCTTGACGGCGCGGTCGACGATGTCGGCGAACAGTCCGATCTTCCACGGCAGCGCCGCTCCCCCGCCCTTGCGGGTGACCTTGGGCACGGGGCAGCCGAAGTTCAGGTCGATGTGGTCGGCCCTGTCCTCCGCGACGATGATCCGCACGGCCTCGGCGATGGTGGCCGGATCCACCCCGTAGAGCTGGATCGATCGCGGCGTCTCGCTCTCATGATGCTGGATGAGACGCATGGTGATCGCGTTGCGCTCCACAAGCGCCCGCGAGGTGATCATCTCGCTGACGTACAGCCCCGCGCCGTACTCGCGGCACAGGCGACGGAACGCGGTGTTGGTGATGCCCGCCATCGGCGCGAGCACGACGGGGACGTCGATGCGCAGCGGACCGATCTGCAGGGGCCGGACGGAGGCAGGGGCGAGAGTCATATCCTGTCCATTGTCCCAGATCCGAAGCCTCCGATCCCCGTCGCTCCTAGGCTTGGGGATATGTCCGACACCTCGCTGCGCCAGATCCCCTTCACCGATGCCGACGGCGGCACCCGCACCCTCGACGACTACGGCACCGGCCCCGTGCTGGTCGTCAACGTCGCCTCGAAGTGCGGACTGACGCCGCAGTACGCGCAGCTCGAGGAGCTGCAGCGCCGGTTCGGCGACCGGGGCCTCACCGTGGTCGGGTTCCCCTGCAACCAGTTCTTCGGGCAGGAACCCGGATCCGTGGACCAGATCCTCGAATTCTGCTCCACGACGTATGGGATCTCGTTCCCGATCAATGACAAGGTCAAGGTCAACGGGCGCGGCGCCGCCGATCTCTACA
Organism: Microbacterium sp. 10L49; assembly: GCF_056395125.1. Lineage (NCBI taxonomy): Bacteria > Bacillati > Actinomycetota > Actinomycetes > Micrococcales > Microbacteriaceae > Microbacterium > Microbacterium sp. 10L49. The sequence goes on along the minus strand of NZ_JBFTIW010000001.1, from coordinate 371,620 downwards.
AGACCCTCAAGCAGACCGAGGACGGTCACGGCAAGGCGGGGCGGGTGGAGTGGAACTTCGAGAAGTTCCTCGTCGCCCCGGACGGATCCGTGCGGCGCTTCCGTCCGCGCCAGGTCCCCGACGACCCCGAGATCGTCGCGGCCATCGAGGACGCCCTGACCTGACCACCCCCGCCACCTGATCGGAAGGGGGCGGCGGGGCGTCAGCCCTCGAGCACCTCGGCGGTGTCGCCGCGCTTCGCCCACAGCTCGCGCAGCACGCCCGCGAACGCCTCCGGCGGCTGTGCGCCGCTGACGCCGTACTGCCCGTCGATCACGAAGAACGGCACGCCCTGGATGCCGTAGGCCTGAGCCTGCGCCTGATCCTGACGCACGTCCGCCAGGTGCCGCTCCGTCTGCAGGGCCTCGAGCGCGGCCTCACGGTCCAGACCGATCTCGGCGGCGAGATCGGCCAGATCATCGATGCGGCCGACGTGGCGTCCCTCGAGGAAGTAGGCCGACATCAGCCGCTCCTCCATGTCGTGCTGGCGTCCCTGTGCCTTGGCATGATGCAGGAGCTCGTGCGCCTTGACGGTGTTCGTGTGCTGCAGCAGGTCGAAGCGGTAGTCGAGCCCGGCTTCCTTGGCGACGCCGGTCACGCGGTCGAGCATCTGCTCCACCTGAGCGCGCGGCATCCCCTTGTGGCCGGCGAGGAAGTCGGCCTCGTCGCCCTCGAAATCGACGGGAGTGTCCGGCGAGAGCTCGAAGGAGTGGAACGTGATCGACACCTGCGGCGCGTCCTCGTCCTCCGCGGTGGCGGCGAGACCCGCCTCGAGATTGCGCTTGCCGATGTAGCACCAGGGGCAGGCGATGTCGGACCAGATGTCGATCGAGATGGGTTCACTCACACATCGATTCAACCGCATGTTCCCGGGGATATTCCGGATGCTAGCCTCTTCCGGTGCCCGCCGACCCCGCCCCCGCGCCGCGGCGGATTCTCATCGCAGGCGTGACCGGGAGCGGGAAGACGACGCTGGCACGCCGTCTGGCAGCGACACTGGGGCTGCGCCATGTCGAGATGGACGCGCTGTTCCACGGGCCCGACTGGACTCCGCGTCCCACATTTCTCGACGACGTACGGGAGTTCGCCGCGACCGACAGCTGGGTCACGGAGTGGCAGTACTCGAGCAGAGGCACGGATCCGATCCTCGCCCCGCGCGCAGACCTGGTGATCTGGCTCGACTATCCGTATCGCATCGTGCGCACGCGTCTGCTGTGGCGGACGATCTCCCGCAGCGTGCGCCGCACCGAGCTGTGGAACGGCAACCGCGAGAAGCCGCTCTGGGACATGCTCCGCCACGGTCCCGAGGAGAACATCCTGCGCTGGCAGACCACGACACTGCACAAGTGGCGCGACCGCATGCCCGAGATCGCCGCAGAGCATCCGGATCTGCCGATCCTGCGGTTCACGCACCCGCACGAGACCGAGGAATGGGTGCGGACGCTGCGGGACAACGGCTGACCGCCGCCGCAGCACCGCTCAGAACAGCAGTGTGGCGAGGCGCTTACGCGCCGCGACGACACGCGCATCCGCGTCGCCGACCAGGCCGAACAGCTCGACGAGGCGCTCGCGGACGACGCCCTGCTCGTCGGCCGGCACCGCGGTGAACAAGTCGAGAAGCCGGTCGAACGCATCGGCCACGTGGCCGCCTGCGACGTCGAGGTCTGCCACGGCGAACTGCGCGGGAATGTCCGTCGGCGCAGCCGCAGCCGCGGCGCGCGCCTCGTTCAGGTCGAGATCCTGGGTGCGGAACAACAGCCGGACCTGCCCGAGGCCCGATCGGGCCTCCTCGTCACGCGGATTCTCCGCCAGAGCCTTCTCGTACGCCTCGATCGCCGCAGCGAAGTCCCCGCGCTCGATCGCGTCGAACGCCGCCTGGTGCAGCGGTGGCAGCGGCTGCTCGACCGGCTCTGCCGCATCGTCCCCGGCAGCGGCTTCGCCGACCGGGATGGTCCCGGTCACGCCGTGCTGCGCCGCCAGCTGCAGCAGCTGCGCGAACACCTCCCGCACCTGCTCCTCGGGCACGGCGCCGGTGAACAGCGGCACGGGCTGACCCGCCACGAGCGCCACCACCATCGGGATCGACTGCGCGCGGAACCCCTGGGCGAGCTGCGGGTTGGCGTCCACGTCGACCCTGGCGAGCACGACGCGGCCTGCGAGCTCGGTGACGACCTTCTCCAGCACCGGGCTGAGCTGCTTGCACGGGCCGCACCACTCGGCCCACAGGTCGACGACCACGGGAACGCGCTGCGACAGCTCCAGCACCTGCCCGAAGGTGGCATCGGTGACGTCGACGACCAGCGGGATCGCGGCGCCGTCCACCGGGCCCTGCTCCTGGTCCGGAGCACCTGATGCAGGTGCGGCCGGGCGATTGCGCAGCGAGGAAAGGTCGACAGCGCCGCGGAGGGCGGCGGCGGACAGCTCGGTCATTTGATCTCCGTCACACTCTGGAGCTGCTGGGACGCTGCCAGCAGCGTGATCTTGTCGTCGGATCCCTGCGCGGGCACGGCGAAGAACAGCTGCATCCCGTACACGGACACGAAGCCCGTCTTCGACTCGTCCACGCCCGTCAGAGCCTTCGCGGGAGCATTCACCACGGTGCCGTTCGTGTCGACGTTCTTGATCGAGGCGTCGGCGCTGGTCGGCTTGATCGTCTGCGAATCGTCGACCGTCACCGAGACGATCGCACCGCTGTCGATGCTCGACATGGAGACGGGCGCGCCGGCGCCGGCGGTGGCGGCGAAGGCGAGACTCGACGTGGCGTCGGCGCCCTTGTCCTTCAGCGCCTGGAGCACGGTCGCCCGGCTGTCCTGCACGGACTTGGCGAAGGCGAGCGCCGACTTGTCGAACTTGTCGTAGAACTCGCTCTTCTCGCCCTGATCGATCACGTTCGCGAACTCCGCGGCCAGCTCATCCGGCGCGGCCACGAGGAACGGCGAGTCCGGCGGGGTGAGCTTGGCGCCCAGCCACGCAGGAGCCATGTTGGGCAGCTTCGCGGACGCCTGCATCTCGGCGACCGAGGAGATCTTGTAGTCGGACCACGGATCCGGCTGCGTCATCATCATGATCAGCGGGGCGACCTTGTCGTCGCTGCCGTGCTCGACGAGCATGAGCACGGTGCGCGGCCACGAGTCGTACGCCTGGGGCACGAGGATCTTGACCTTGTCGGCCGGGATCGTCGCCGGCAGCGAGAAGTCGGCGACGCTCTTGCGCACGGCATATGCGGTCTTGCGCGCCTCGAGGGCCGCGCCCTCCAGGCGGGTCCCCGCCTTGGCCGCGTCGAGGTTCTTGTCGGCGTCGGCGAGCGTGCCCGAGATGCTCTCCAGGATCCGTGCTGCCTGCGCCTCGGTGACGGCGGGAGCCTGCTGGCCCGCCTCGACGGCCTGGGTCTCGGTCGGCGTCGGCGTCGGCGAGGTCGCGGGATGCGGCCAGATGTCCGGCGAGCAACCGCTGAGCAGAGCGGCGGTCACGCCGACCGCGGGCAGCAGGAGCAGCGCCCGTCGACGCCTCGGACCCATGGCACGGCGCTCGCGCACGACGCCGTCCTGACTCGACGCCTGATCGGGCTCCGGCGACGCCTGGTCCCCGGCTGGAGCGGGGTCGGCCTCGGGGGCCGCGTCGATGGCGGCGCGGTCCGCGACGTCGATGGGTTCGGTCACCGGAAGGGGCGGCGGGGCCTTGCGGCGCGGGCCACGGCCCCTGCGCGAATGCCGGATCGCGAGCACGTACAGCACCAGCCCGACCAGGAAGAGGATGCCTCCCGCGACCATGAGCGGCCCTGCCCACGGCGTCGCGGTGTCGAGGGGCCACTTCAGCACCACATCGGTGGGCGCCTCGGCCTTCCCGTCCGAGGCGACCAGCACGCTCACGCCGTCGGGCACCTGCATCCGATCGACCAGCGAGTTCTTGTCGGTGAAGCTGTCCAGCCACAGATCGGATCCGGCGGGGTTGCGCTGAACGTCCTTCGCGCCGTCGCTCGCGACGGTCGGCTCGATCACCTTCGCGGTGGTGGTGCCGTTCTTGGCGAGGGAGATCCGGTTGTAGCTGGCGTCGCTCAGCCAGGCCTCGAGATCGGCGGTGCGCGCCTGAGCGACGAAGATCGTGCCGTCACCGTGGGCGACGAGCGTCTGCTCCCCCGGGTGGGCACGGAGGACGGCGGAGTCGATCACCGTGTACGCCTGCGGGGCCTTCACGGCCAGCTCGGCCGCGACGTCCTTCGGGCCGAGGAAGATGGTCCGCTGCGCGATGCCCGTCCCGATCAGGACGGCCGCCAGCACGAAGGCCAGAACAGCCCATACAAAACGCACGAAAAGTCTCCTCCGCGATCCTCGGGCAGGCGCCCGGGATCTCCGCTCGACGTTTCAGACTAGCGAAACGACCTGTATGGATGCCACGAGAGGCCCCTCGGCGCGCTCAGCCACGGCCGTTCGGCGATGCTCTGAGGCTCTGTGAGCTGCGCCGGTTACGCTGAAGAGCCCAGCCCGAAGGATCCCATGAAGCTGCACAACCCGTTCCGCACCGCCCTGGTGGCGACCCTCGGCGTGGGCCTGGGCATCATGCTCATCCAGAGCGTGCAATCCCTGTCCACGATCCTGCTGTACGTCGGAACAGCCTTGTTCCTGAGCCTCGGCCTGGATCCGATGGTGAGCTGGCTGACCCGTCGCCGTCTGCCTCGGTGGGCGGCCGTGCTGATCACGATCCTGGTCGTGCTCGGGGTGTTCGCGGGCATCGTGCTGATGGTGATCCCCATCCTGGTGACCCAGATCTCCCAGCTCGTTCAGCAGATCACGCAGATCGTGAACAGCGGCACGGCCATGGCCGACTTCAAGCACTGGCTGGAGGGGCTGCTCCCCAATCTCGACGTCGACACCGTGTTCGGCTATGTCAACGACTGGCTGAACAAGAACCTCGGCGATATCAGCAGCTCGATCGGACAGGGCGTGATCGTGGTCGGAGGTGCCCTCTTCGCGGGGATCAGCGGCACGTTCATCGTGCTGATCCTGACGATCTACTTCACGGCGGCGATCCCGTCGCTCAAGGGCGCCGTGTACCAGGTCGTCCCCGCCTCCAAGCGCGACCGCTTCATCGATCTCGCCGAGCAGATCACCGCCTCGGTCGGGCACTACGTCATGGGCCAGGTCGCCATGGGCGTGATCAACGGCGTGCTGAGCTTCATCTTCCTGTCGATCATCCAGGCGCCCTTCCCGATCGTGCTCGCAGTGATCGCGTTCTTCTTCTCCCTGATCCCGCTCGTCGGCACCCTGACCGGCTCGACGCTCATCGTGCTGCTGTGCCTGATCCCCGGGCTCGGGTCTCCCCCGTGGGCCTGGTTGATCGCCGCCGCCTACTACCTCGTGTACATGCAGATCGAGGCCTACGTCATCTCGCCGCGTGTGATGAACCGCGCGGTCGCCGTGCCCGGAGCCGTGGTCGTGATCGCGGCGCTGTCGGGCGGCGCGCTGCTCGGCCTGCTCGGCGCGCTCATCGCGATCCCGGTCGCGGCCAGCATCCTGATCATCTACCGCCAGGTGCTCATCCCGAGGATGAACGAGAGATAGCCGCCCTCAGGCCGCGGGCCACTCGCGCGGCAGCGGAAGTGCGGCGGGGTTCACCGCCGAGACGATCTCGTCCAGCACGCGACGAGTCTGACTCTCACCCACCCAGAGGTGCTTGCCACCGTCCACGGCGATGAGCTCGACGTGCGGGATCGCTGCGAACCGCGCCGCGGCCTCGGCCGGACGCAGATAGTCGTCGAGCTCGGGGACCAGGACCACCACGCGCCGCTCGTCGTGCGCCCAGGCGGCCACCTCGTCGGCGGTCGCGCGATGCAACGGCGGCGAGAGCAGGATGACGCCCTCGATGTCGTGCTCGCGGCCGTACTTGAGCGCGAGCTCGGTGCCGAACGACCAGCCCACGAGCCATGGCCGGGGCAGGCCGCGCTCCCGCGCGAACGCCATCGCCGCGGTCACGTCGTGGCGCTCCGCCGCTCCGCCGTCGAAGACGCCCTCGCTCGAGCCTCTCGGCGAACTCGTACCGCGTGTGTTGAAGCGCAGCACGGCGAGATCGGCCAGCGCCGGCAGCCGTGCCGCCGCCTTGCGCAGGATGTGCGAATCCATGAAGCCGCCCGCGGTGGGCAGCGGATGCAGCGTGACGAGCGTCGCCACCGGATCCGCGGCCTGCGGCATGGCGAGTTCGCCGACGAGGCGCAGCCCGTCCGCGGTGCGCAGTTCGATGTCCTCGCGTCGCGCGGGCAGAGGGCGAGGTCCGCGGATCTCCACGTCAGCTCCTGTTCCAGCAGCCGTTGTGCCAGTGCCGCCGAGCGGCCAGGTCGGCCGCGTCACCGAGCACGCCGTCCGCGCGCCAGACCACCAGATGCGCGGTGCGCGCAGGGATCACGCTCCGACAGCCCGGGCACACGTACTCCTTCTGCGCCTGCGCCGCCGTCAGAGGCTGGACGTACCACTCCGAGCCGCCCCGCGCCTCTGTACGCTTCCATCCGGCGATCAGCCGGTCGAGCGAATCCTCCTGCGGGCGCTCCTGACGTCGTCGATGCGGGCGTGGCATGGGTGAGCGCCGCTCACCACCAGTTGTTGGCGGACCAGAACGCCACGGCGGCGCCCCAGCTGCCGTAGCGGCCCACGGCGTAGCCGTTGCCCCAGCGCAGGTTGTCGACGGGGTCATAGCCGTTCCCGGGCACCTTGCTGCACGGCAGCGCCTGCACCAGACCGCACGCGCCGGATCCGCTGTTGGTGGCGTTCGGGTTCCAACCGCTCTCGCGGCTCACGATGTAGTCGACGTAACCCCAGTCGCTGGATGCGATGCCCGCTGCGGCCATCCACTCCGCCGGCGCGCCGCCGCCGCTGTAGTACATCGGTCCCGCATCCCCCGATGAACCGGAAGAAGAGGAGGAGTCATCGCTGGATGCGACCACCGGCTCAGGCGTCGGAGTCGGCTTCGGCGCGACATAGACGTCGAACGCATCGCGCGTCTGCGTGGTGGGCGTCACGCCGTGCACGGAGACGGTGATGTTCTGCGCGTCGCGGGCCGCCAGCGAATAGGCCGTGGTCGCCGCGGCGTGGGCGGGCTCCGAGGCCGACATCGCGAACCCGGCGGGAGCCACGATCGCGACGGAGAATCCGACCACGGCGAGCCCTGCGAGCACCGCGGAGGTCGCACTCCGACCGGGGCGTGCATTCGCCACCGGACGGGGAGCTGTGGCTGCGTCGTTCTGCACGGCGGTTCGGGGGCGCGCCGCAATCGAATCGTTATCGGGAGTCACAATGGGTCCGAGTTTAGCCAGCCGAACCTGAATTCGCCATGAGAATCGCTCAACGGATCGCGAGCAGCACGTCGATGGTCGCGTCGAGGAGCGCATCGACCTGCTCCTCGCGGTAGCCGCGGCGCTGCATCCGGAACGCGGTCTGACGCACCTGCTCCGCTGTCAGCGCGTCGCCGTCGCGGAGGAAGCGCACGATGCGCTTGGCGACGTGATCTACTTCGTCGACGCGGTATCCGAAGGTCAGCATCCCGGTGCGGGCGAACTTGTGCCCCTGCGGTCGGGTGAGGTGGTCCAGGATCACCTGCGCGTCGGTGCGCGCCCGCCCGACCCAGGCGGAGGCGCCGTCCGTGGAGACGACGAGGGCGCGCTCGCGCTGCGCGAATGCCTCCTCGACCCTGGCCAGCGCGGCGTCGACGGCGGCGATGTCATAGCCGCCCCGCACCAACGGGAACGAGGCCGCGCGGATGTCGGAGGATCCGATTCCGTCCGCCTCGTCCTCGAACGCACGACGCGCGCGGAGCAGGAACGTGTCGACAGCGGCGCGCTGATAGCCCTTCTCCCTTCGCGGGAGCACGGGAAAGCTCGGCGCGGCGCCGGAGGCGTCGCGATCGGTTCGTGCGGAATCGGTCATGCTGCCGCCAGAGGGGTGAGAAGGAGGTACAGGGCGAGCGCGACCACAGCGGAGGGGAGCATGCTGTCGAGCCGATCGAGCAGACCGCCGTGCCCGGGGATCCAGGAGCTCATGTCCTTGATTCCGAGATCGCGCTTGAGCAGCGACTCCCCCAGGTCGCCGATCGTCGCGGAGGCCACGAGGACTGCGCCGACGATGAGGCCGGCCCACCATGGCAGGCCGAGGAGAAAGACGCCGACGAGGGCACCGGCGACCAGAGATCCGAGGACCGCACCGGCAAAGCCCTCCCACGTCTTCTTGGGGCTGACGCGAGGCGCCATCGGATGACGCCCGCCACGCCCGAACAGCAGGCCTGAGGCGTAGGCGCAGGTGTCGGCCACGACCACGACCACGATGAGCGAGAGCACCCACCACTCTCCGCGGGGCTGACGCAGCAACATCAGCATCAGCGCGCCGAGGAACGGCACATACACCTGGATGAACCCGCCGGCCAGGGCGTCGGTGAGGACGTCGCCGTAGGTGCGCCCGTCCTTTGCGACCATCTGAGCGACCAGACGCCACACGACGACGCCGAACACGGCGACGAACAGCATCACCCAGGTCAGCCAGGCCTCGGCGAAATAGCCGCCCGCCGCCAGCGCCGCCCCGAGCACGAGCTGCGGCCACAGGTCGACCTTGCGTCCGCCGCTGCGCAGCGCGAGCACGAGCTCCCAGACGGCGATCAGGATGATCGCGAGGCCGATCGCCACGAACGACCACTTCGCCAGCAGCAGGGAGGCGAGGATCACACCGCCGATCAGCAGGCCGACGCCGGTCGCGACGACGAGGTCGCGCCCGGTGCGCTCCTTGATGCGCTCGTTCGCCTGATCCAGCTGGTCACGAGCGTGCGAGACATGCGTCTCGATCTCAGCCTTCTTCGCACGGAATTGCGCCTGCAGGTTCTCGCCGCTGCGCTGGGCCGGACTCTCCTGGCCGCGCGGCGGTGGGATCTCGTCGTCGCGGCGCTGCTCAGCGTCATGGATGCGCGACGGAAGCGGTGGTCTCGGAGGGATCCTCGACGCGTCCTCGTCGCCGGAAGGGGTGCTCATAGGCGGTCTCAGACCTCGAGCAGCTCTGCCTCTTTGCGCTTGACAGCCTCGTCGATGAGGTCGACGTGCTGGCGCGTGAGGGCGTCGAGCTCCTTCTCGCCGCGAGCGATCTCATCCTCGCCGAGGTCGCTCTTCAGGCCGTCCAGCTCATCTTTCGCCTTGCGCCGGATGCCGCGGACATGCACCTTCGCGTCCTCGCCCTTGCTCTTCACGAGCTTGACGTACTCCTTGCGACGGTCGGCCGTGAGCTCGGGCATCGTGACGCGCACGATGTTGCCGTCGTTCGTCGGGTTCGCGCCCAGATTCGGCATGTCGCGGACCGCCTGCTCGATGGCCTTGAGCGCGGTCTTGTCATAAGGGGTGATGATCAGCGAGCGCGCCTCCGGATTGGCGAGCGATGCGAGCTGTGCAAGCGGAGTCGGCGTGCCGTAGTAGTCCACCAGGACCTTCTGGAACATCTGCGGGTTCGCACGGCCGGTGCGCACCGTGCTGAAGTCCTCCTTGGCGGCCTCGACGGCGCGCTGCATGCGGGAGGTGGTGTCGGCGAGGACATCCGCGATCACGGTGACTCCTATTCGTCAGGGGGTTGCGATTCAAGTCTATCGGGGAGGATGTGCGGATCCCCGGCCCTACGCCCAGCGGCGCGGCCCGGGGATCCGATGCTCTCAGGCGATGACGCGGGTTCCGATCGGTTCGCCCAGTAGCGCGCGGGTGATGTTGCCCGCGGGCTCCATGCCGAACACGCGCATGTCCATGCCGTTGTCCATGCACAGGCTGAACGCCGTGGAGTCCACGACCTTGAGGCCGCGCACGAGCGCGTCCTGGAAGGTGATCTCCTCGATCCGCTCCGCCGAGGTGTCCTTCTTGGGGTCGGCCGTGTAGATCGCATCCACGCCGTTCTTGGCGACCAGGACCTCGTCGGCGCCGATCTCCAGCGCACGCTGCGCCGCGACGGTGTCCGTGGAGAAGTACGGCAGGCCCGCGCCCGCGCCGAAGATCACGACGCGGCTCTTCTCCATGTGCCGCTCTGCACGCAGCGGCAGGTACGGCTCGGCGACCTGGGTCATGGCGATCGCGGACTGCACGCGCGGCGACGCGCCCGCCTGCTCGAGGAAGTCCTGCAGCGCGAGCGCGTTCATGACCGTGCCCAGCATGCCCATGTAATCGGCGCGGGCACGATCCATGCCGCGCTGGCTCAGCTCCGCTCCGCGGAAGAAGTTGCCGCCGCCGACGACGACGGCGATCTCGACCCGGTCGGTGGCCGCGGCGATCTCTCGCGCGATCTGGCTGACGATGTCGGGGTTGACCCCGAGCTGGCCGCCGCCGAAGGCCTCACCGGAGAGCTTGAGGACGACGCGTCGTCGCCCCTGTCGTTCGGTCATGGAGTACTTCCTCTCGTCTGGGAAAAGATATCGTCTGCAGCCCCCCGTGCAGGAGCGGGGGCATGACGAAGGGGTCCGGATCCTGGTGGATCCGAACCCCTTCGATGCTGTTACGCGCCGACCTTGAAGCGGGCGAAGCCGGTCACGTTCAGACCGGCGTCCTTCGCGACCTGGCCCACGGACAGCTTGTTGTCCTTGGCGTAGTCCTGCTCGAGCAGGGCGACCTGCTTGAAGAACGCGGTCACGCGCCCCTCGACGATCTTCGGCAGGGCGGCCTCGGGCTTGCCCTCGTTGCGGGAGATCTCGGTCACGATCTCGCGCTCCTTCTCCACGTCCGCAGCCGGGACGTCCTCACGGGTGAGGTAGGAGGGGTTCGCGAACGAGATGTGCTGCGCGATGCTGCGAGCGGTCTCCGCGTCGTCACCCGTGTAGGCGACGACGACGCCGATCTGCGGCGGGAGATCCTTGCTCGTGCGGTGCAGGTAGACCTCGGTCCGCTCGCCGGAGATGGTGGCGACGCGACGCAGTTCGACCTTCTCGCCGATGATCGCGGCCTCGTCGGAGATCAGCTGCTCGACGGTCTGACCGCCGGCGTCCGCCGCGAGGGCGGCCTCGACGCTGTCCGCCTTGATGGCGGCGGCTGCATCGGCGACCTTGTCGGCCAGCGCGATGAAGCGCTCGTTCTTCGCGACGAAGTCCGTCTCGCAGGCGAGCTCGACGAGCGTCACGGCGCCGTCCTGCTCGCGGGCGACGACCAGGCCCTCGCTGGTGGAACGGTCAGCGCGCTTGGCGTTGCCCTTCGCACCCTTCAGGCGAAGGATCTCGACGGCCTTCTCGACGTTTCCGTCGGCCTCTTCGAGCGCCTTCTTGGTGTCGACCATTCCCGTTCCGAGCTGCTCACGCAGCGCCTTGATGTCGGCGATGGTGAAGTTGGCCATGTTGTGGTGGCTCCTTGCTTCGTATGTATGCGTGGTGGATGCCGGTCAGCTGGCTTCTGCCAGATGACCGATAGGCGATTACTTGTCGGTCGACTCGGCGGCGGCGACCTCGGCCACCGTCTCGTCGGCAGCAGCGGCGATCGTCTCGTCGTGCGCCTCGGCGCCGGCCTCGTCCGCAGCGGACTCGGTCGCGGCGACCTCTGCGGCTGCGCCCTCGACGACCTCGGCCGCGGGGGTCTCGTCGGCGGCGGGGGCCTCGAGGAGCTCCTGCTCCCACTCGGCGAGCGGCTCGGCGTCGCCGACCTCGGGGTTGTGCTTGAGCTGCAGGCCCTCGGCCGCGGCGTCGGCGATGATGCGGGTCAGCAGCGAGACCGAGCGGATCGCGTCGTCGTTGCCGGGGATCGGGTACTGGAAGTCGTCCGGGTCGGCGTTGGTGTCGAGGATGCCGATCACCGGGATGCCGAGCTTCTTGGCCTCGTCGATGGCGAGGTGCTCGCGCTTGGCGTCGACGACCCACAGGGCCGACGGGGTCTTGGTCAGGTTGCGGATACCGCCCAGCGACTTGTGCAGCTTGTCGAGCTCGCGCTTCTTGAGCAGCAGCTCCTTCTTCGTGAAGCCCGATGCGGCCGGGTTCTCGTAGTCGAGCTCCTCGAGCTCCTTCATGCGGGCGAGACGCTTCGCGATGGTGGTGAAGTTGGTGAGGAGGCCACCGAGCCAGCGCTGGTTGACGTAGGGCTGCCCCACGCGCGTGGCCTGCTCGGCGAGGATCTCCTGCGCCTGCTTCTTGGTGCCCACGAAGAGGATGGTGCCGCCGTGTGCGACCGTCTCCTTGACGAAGTCGTAGGCCTTGTCGATGTAGCCCAGCGACTGCTGCAGGTCGATGATGTGGATCCCGCTGCGCTCCGTGAGGATGAAGCGCTTCACCTTCGGGTTCCACCGGCGGGTCTGGTGTCCGAAGTGAACGCCGCTGTCGAGCAGCTGGCGGATGGTGACGACGGCCATGGTCGTACTCCTTGTTCGTTGAGGTTGTGCTGCCGATCGGGTGATCGGCGATCCTGGTGCCCGGCGCACACTCCGCTCTCCTGCGAGAGACCTGTGGAGTGTTCGCCACGTTGAACGCTGTGGGCACGCGTAGTCACCCCGACAGACGGGGTGCCGTGCAAGCATATCAGGGTCGCGACGCCGGAACACGCGCGATCCGTCCGCACAATCCCGCCGGTGCGCAGGCTGTGCACCGATTGCGCGGAAGACTCACTGAGCGAACGCCGCACGGCGGAGGATCGGAGGATGCACTCTCCTCGCCGCCTTGCCTCCCCGAATCGCGGCGGGCGTCCGCCGCTCGGGCTGCTCGCGGTGGCGGCCGCATTGCTCGGCGGGCTGCTTCCCGTGGTGCTTTCGGCGGCGACGCCGGCGGTGGTCGCGGCTGGAGGTCCTGCACGCACCGGCGACGTCGGTCAGGTCGAGGTGAGTTCGCGGGTTTCGGGCCGGGGTCCGGCAGCTTCGGGCCTTGGTCCCGCGACTCCGGGCCTTGGTCCGGCAGCGGAGGGCCTTGGTCCCGCGACTCCGGGCCTTGGTCCCGCGACTCCGGGCCTTGGTCCGGCAGCGGAGGGGCGCGCTTCGGCGGGTGGCTCCTCCTCGCTGCCGGACCACGATTGGCTCTGGCCGGTCGAGGGCGCGCGTTCGGTGCTCGTGCCGTTCCGGGCCCCCGCGCACGACTACGGACCCGGGCACCGCGGCATGGACATCGCGGCGACAGGCGGGGCCCGAGCACCGGCCGACGGCGTGATCGCGTTCCGAGGCGTGGTCGTCGACCGTCCGCTGCTGACGATCGACCACGGCAACGGCCTGGTCACGACGTTCGAGCCCGTGCAGTCGGAGTTGGCCCCCGGCACGATCGTGCATCGAGGGGAGGTCATCGCGACCCTGTCCACCGGCGGGCATACGCCCGCCGGTGCCCTGCACGTCGGTGTGCGCTGGAACGGCGTCTACATCAACCCCATGCTGCTGTTCGGCGACGTGCCGCGCGCGGTGCTGCTGCCCTGCGGGACCGACGGCTGCTGACCACTGCCACGGGCATGATGGCGACGCGCGTCCGTGCGTCCGTCACGCCCGTGGGTGCGCGAGGCGGTAGCTCGCCGCGAGGCGCTCCGCCGAGACGTGCGTGTAGATCTGGGTTGTCCCCAGACTCGCGTGCCCGAGGATCTCCTGCACCGCGCGCAGGTCCGCTCCACCGTCGAGCAGGTGCGTGGCAGCGGAGTGGCGGAGCGCGTGGGGTCCCACGGTCTCCGCGCCGATCACGGGCGCGAGCACACGGGCGACCAGTTCGTACACCGCGCGCGGTCCCAGGGCTCCTCCGCGCGCACCGCGGAACAGCGCAGGGCCTGGCCGCTCCGCGCGTGCGACGAGCACGGGTCGGGCGCGGCGCAGGTACGAGGCGACCGCATCACGCGCCGGCGCGCCGAACGGCACGACGCGCTCCCTGTCGCCCTTGCCGAGCACGCGGGCGGTGCCTCGGTCGAGGTCGACGTCGTCGACGGCGAGCCCGCACAACTCGGAGACGCGCATGCCCGATCCGTACAGGAGCTCCAGGATCGCGCTGTCGCGAAGGCGGACAGGATCTCCGTCGAGTGCGGCGTCGCGCGCCTCGTCGAGCAGCACGCGCATCGCGTCGGCCGATGCCACCGCCGGCAGGGTGCGCCCCCGCTTGGGTGTCACGAGGCGCAGCGCGGGGTCGTGCGCGATGAGCCCGGCCTCGGCGGCCCAGGCGAAGAACGAGCGCACCGCCGCCGTCCGTCGAGCCAGGGTCGATCGCGCGTCACCCCGCTGCGTGGCTCGCCACAGCCAGTCCCGCAGCGCCTCGAGATCGACGTCGTCGAGCGCCGCATCCGCCGTCGACGCCGCGAGATCGGCCAGATCCGACCGGTACGCGCGCACCGTCGCCGGCGACAGCCGCCGCACCTGGGCGAGGTGCGTCGTGAACGCCGTGGCGGCCTCGGATACGCGCATGACTCCAGCATGCGCTCCCCGGCTCTGCACCGGCGGGAGCACGCGCGGGCACCACGACCTCTCATTGCAGGATGCTGCGCCACCCGTGCTCGGAGCGGACCGCGCTGCCATCCAGCTCCAAGATGCCGAGGAGCGCCTCGACTCGATCCGCGCTCAGCCCGCTGCGCTGCGCGAGCTGCGTGCTGCTGCGTGGCGTGCGCACGTTCAGCTCGTCGGCCAGGCGCACCATGTCCGGATCCTCCGAGGCCGTCGCCGGCGTCACCGCGGCGACCCCGAGCAGCTCGCGCACGTCGGCGACGGACGTGATGCAGCGCGCGTCGTAGTCGCGCAGCAGCCGGTGGCAGCCCGCGGACGCCGTCGAGGTGATCGGACCCGGTACGGCGCCGAGCGGCCTGCCGAGCGCGGCCGCGTGCCCCGCCGTGTTCAGGGACCCGCTGCGGTGCCCGGCCTCGACCACGACCGTCGCGGCGGAGAGCGCACTGATCAGCCTGTTGCGTGCCAGGAACCGCCACTTGGTCGGGGCAGTGCCGCAGGCCACCTCGCTCACCAGCGCGCCACTCGTCAGAATCCGCTCGAACAGCTGCGCATGCCCGCTCGGGTAAGGCCGATCCACCCCTCCGGCGAGCACGGCCACCGTCCTTCCTCCGGCACGAAGCGCGGCGCGGTGCGCCGTACCGTCGATCCCGTACGCGCCTCCGGAGAAGATCACGCGCCCCTCTGCGGCGAGCTCGGCCGCCAGCTCCCCCGCGACGTGTTCGCCGTAGCTCGACGAGGCCCTGGCGCCGACGAGCGCGACGCCGTCTCCCGTCAGCACCGTCGGATCGCCACGCAGCCACAGCGCGTGCGGGGCATGCGCACCCAGATCTGCTGCGCACGCGGGCCATTCCGGATCGGGCGGCAGCAGAAGGCTCGCTCCGATGCGTGCTGCGGTCCGCAGCGCTCCGAGATGCGGCAGCGGGTCGAGCCGGGGAGCCCAGCGTCGCCGCCCGTCCCGCAGCGCTCCCGCTGCCGGGCGGTCGTCCACGCCATCCTGGCGATCCCCCTCACCGCTCGCCATGAGGTCCAGTGCCTCCTGGGGCCCGAGCGCGGCGACGAGCGCGCCCGCGACGCCGTCGCCAGGCTCGGTGATGAGATTCCAGATCAGGCCGTCACGCACCTCGGGCCGCTCCGCATCGGGACGGACACGGGTGGCCGCCTCAAGGAAGCGCTCGTCCTCCCGGAAGGCGCGCAACCGTGCCGCGAGCGCTCCGCCGCCCGGTCCGCGCCGCTCGCTGCGCTCCGCGGCGCTCCCCGCCGCAGTGGTCTGCTCCGTCGCGCTCATGCCGTCATCCCCTTCTTCAGGAACAGGGCGCGCCCCACATGGGCGAGCCCCGGTGCGTCCGCCCCCGCCAGGTCGGCTACCGACCACGCCAGCCGCAGGACCCGGTCGTATCCGCGCAGCGTGAGGGCCCCGCGTTGCAACGCGCGATCCAACGGCGCCCGCGCCTCGGCGGGGAGCCGGAAATCTCCCTGGCGCAGCCATGTGCCTGGCACGTGCGCGTTGAGCCGCCACGGCGTGCCCCTCCAGCGCCGCGCAGCGCGGTCCCGCGCCTCCTCGACCCGCCCGCGCGCATCGGCCGTCGAGAGCGTGCCGCGCTCCTGCGTGCTGACCTGGGCGGCCGAGACACGGGCGACCCGCACATCGATGTCGAGCCTGTCCCGGATCGGACCGGACAGCCGTGCCGCATAGCGCCGGATCGCGGAGGGAGGGCAGATGCACTCCTCGCCGACCACGCCGAAGGCTCCACAAGGGCACGGATTCGTGGCGAGCACCAGCTGGAACCGCGCGGGGAAGCGCGTCGTGAACTCGGCGCGATGGATCTCGATCATCCCCGCTTCCAGTGGCTGCCGGAGCGCGTCCAGGACACCGCCCGGGGCCTCGGCCGCCTCGTCGAGGAAGAGCAGCCCGCCATGGGCTCGGGCGATCGCACCTGGCCGGGCCGCTCGGGATCCGCCGCCGATCATGGCGGCGATCGACGCACTGTGATGGGGCGCGACGAACGGCGGCCGGAGGTCCAGGCGGGTGAGGTTCTCCCCCATCAGCGAACGGATCGAGGCGGTTTCGAGGGCCAGCTCCTCGTCGAGGTCCGGGAGGATCCCGGCGAGCCTGCGCGCCAGCATGGTCTTGCCGGCGCCGGGCGGACCGGACAGGAGCAGGTGGTGCCCTCCCGCCGCGGCGGCCACGAGGGCGGCGACCGCCTCGTCCTGTCCGATCACATCCGCCAGCTCCGGCGCAGGACCACTCCGCGCCGGTGTCGCCGCGGCGAGCACCGGTTCAGGATCGCCGAGCTCGGCCAGCTCGGCACCGTGCAGCAACGCCACGTGGGCGAGGCTCACGGCCGCGTGCACCTCGAGCCCCGGTACGAGCCGGGCCTCGGCCTCATTCGCGACGGGCACCACCGCCCGCTCGAACCCGGCCTTCCGCGCCGCATGCAGCGCCGGTAGCACCCCGGGAATCGGGCGCAGCCGCCCGTCCAGTCCGAGCTCGCCCAGATGCACCGTGCGAGCGAGCGAGACCTCATCGAGGGATCCGGTCGTGCCGAACGCCGCGATCGCGATCGCGAGATCGAACGCGGCCCCGTGCTTGGGCAGGCCGGCGGGCGACAGGTTCACCGTGAGCTTGCGCCGCGGCAGGTCGAGGCCGCTGTTGCGGCAGGCGTTGTGCACACGGCGCACCGCCTCGCCGAGCGCGCGGTCCGCAAGCCCGATGAGATCGAACCCCGGCGTCTGCTGCGAGAGATCCGCCTCGACGTCCACCATGTGGCCGTTCAGCCCGGTCAGGGCGACCGCCCAGGTGCGCGCGGTCATCGCAGATCCTGCAGGTGTTCGAGGACTCCGATCGCCGGATCCGCGCCCACGATCCCGATCGCCTCGAGCCGCAGCGCCTGCCCCCGGCTCGCCATCGGGTGCTCCCGCACCCATACGTGCACCAGTCGCCACAGCCGCTGCCGCTTGCGCTCGTCGATCGCTTCGAACGGGTGTCCGTAGTCGAGGGTGCGCCGAGTCTTCACCTCGACGAACGCCAGCGTGCCATCGCGCTGCGCGACGATGTCGAGCTCACCCTGATCGCACCGCCAGTTGCGGTCGAGGATCCGGTATCCGAGTCGGGTCAGGTGCGCTGCGGCGCGGTCCTCCCCCGCGCGTCCGAGATCGTCTTTGGCTGCCATGATCGACAGCCTGACCGCCGCTGCGGCGTCGTGGAGCGCCGTTCACGCAACCCGTGCGCAATCGGCGGGATCATCCGCCTGGGGAGGAAGATCGCGGGAGGGGCAGCGGTCAGGCCAGAGGGCGCCCGCCACGGCATGAATCACTCGCCGTCGAGTGAGAGCTCCTGCGGCAGTTCGAACTCGCGGCGCGACAGCTCCTCGACGTTCACGTCCTTGAACGTGAGCACGCGCACGGACTTCACGAAGCGGTCGGCGCGGTAGATGTCCCACACCCAGACGTCATTCATGGACACTTCGAAGTAGAAGTCATGCTCGGTGTCCCGGCGCACCACGTTGACCTCGTTGGCGAGGTAGAAACGGCGCTCGGTCTCGACCACGTACTGGAACTGCAGGACCACGTCGCGGTACTCGCGGTACAGGGCGAGCTCGAGCTCACGGTCGTAGTCGTCGAAGGCGTCGTCATCCATGATCCCCCCATCCTACGAGAGCGGGATCCGCGGGGCCGCATCCTCGCGCGCGGTCAGAACAGCGTGGGCGCGTCGGCGATCGCCCAGGACAAGCGGTGGTGGCGGGTCAACCCGCGCAGACGGATCGCCTCGCGGTGCTCGATGCTCGCGTAACCCTTGTTCCGCTCCCACTGGTAGTGCGGGAACTCGGGCGCCAGGTCGACCATGAGGGCATCGCGTGCCACCTTGGCCAGCACCGAGGCCGCGGCCACCGACGCGCAGTCCCGGTCGGCCTTGATGATCGAGCGCACGTTCAGGCGCCCGGGATGCACGGCAGAGACGTAGTCGTGGTTGCCATCGAGGATCACGAGCGCCGTCGAGGCCTCCCAGGCGTCCCCACAAGCCGCGATGATCGCACGGGACGCGGCGAGGCCCAATGCGCGCATGATGCCGACCTCGTCGATCTCGGCGCTCGAGGCCCAGCCCACCGCGCTCGCAGGCGCCCAGGCGCCGGCACGGTCGGCGACCTCGGGCCGGCGCTTCTCCGGCACCAGCTTGGAGTCGCGCAATCCCTGCGGCACCCGCCGTCGTGCGGCGGCCGCGTCCACCACGGTCGCGCCGACGGCCACCGGGCCGGCCAGCGCTCCTCGCCCGACCTCGTCCAGGGCGATGAGATGGGAGTGCTCCCGCAGCAGCCGCCGCTCGAGGACCAGGCTAGGCTCGACGACCGCCACGGCGGCGCTCCTGTGGCTTCGGCTTCGACACCCCGTTGAACACGGCGTAGTGACCGTCGACGAGGCCGAACCGGTCGAACGGCCACGTGGTGAGGAATGCGCGCCCGACGATGTTCTGCATCGGCACGAATCCGCCCCCGGGCTGATCCTGGTGATAGCGCGAGTCCTCGGAGCGCGTGCGGTTGTCCCCCAGCACCCACACCGCGCCCTTGGGCACGGTGACATCGAACGGGATGCTGGACGCGCGTGCGTCGCCCACGCCGGGTTTGAGATACGACGACTCGTCGATCGGAGCGCCGTTCACGGTGAGCTGGCCCAGTGAGTTGCAGCACACGACATGATCACCCGGAAGGCCGATGAGGCGCTTGACCAGATGGTCGTCCGAGTCGGGGGCGGCGACCCCGATCAGGGTGAGGAACCATTCCCCGGCCTCGAACAGCGGGGACCGCGGCGGCTGCGGCGGCGCCGGCGGCAGCCAGCCGCCCGGATCCTTGAAGACCACGACGTCGCCGCGGTGATAGCCGTTCCAGTGCGGAGTGACCTCATCGACGAGGATGCGGTCCTTGACGAGCAGCGTGTTCTCCATCGAGCCGGACGGGATGTAGAAGCTGCGCACCACGAAGGTCTTCACGAGGAAGGAGACCAGCACCGCGATGAGCAGGATCACCACGACGTCGCGGAGGAAGATCACCCAGCCGCGTCGTCGCGGCGTCGCCTGCTCCCGCACCGCGTCGGCGGGTCCGGCCGCCGCGAGCTCTTCCGTCATGCGCCATCCTTCACAGGCCTCGGCCGTCGACTGACGGCGCCTTCCAGCTTCTCATGTCCAGGGAACGAACAAGCGCCCCGGGAACCGTGTCTCGGGGCGCTTGTTCGAAAGCGGATGGGTCAGCGCGCGTCGCGCTTCTCCTTGATCTTCGCCTTCTTGCCGCGCAGGTTGCGGAGGTAGTACAGCTTGGCGCGGCGCACGTCGCCGCGGGTGACGACCTCGATGTGGTCGATCACCGGGGAGTGCACCGGGAAGGTGCGCTCGACGCCCACCTGGAAGCTGATCTTGCGGACCACGAAGGTCTCGCGCACACCGTCGCCCGAGCGGCCGATGACGACGCCCTGGAAGACCTGGATACGGGAGCGGCTGCCCTCGATGATGTTGACGTGCACCTTGACGGTGTCGCCGGGGAAGAAGTCGGGGATGTCGGAGCGGAGCGAAGCCGCGTCGACGACGTCGAGGATCTGCATGATCGTCTCTCTCTGCATTCGCCTCAGGTCGCATGCATGTAGGAAGGGGTGAAAGGAGTGTTGTGTGCCGAACGGAGCGCTGAGCGCCCGCGGGTTCCCCTGAGGCAGAACCGGGTCACGGCACAAAGAACCATTCTGCCATGGAACCGGATCAGCACCAAAACGGGATCGGCCCCTCCCGGCCCGCGGCTCAGCGCGCGGAGAGGTCGCGCCCGGGGCGCGAGGAAGACCGCGGCCGCGCGCTCCGGGCGTCAGGCCCCTGAACGGTCCGTCTCCGTGATGACGAAGACGTCTCCCTGCTGCGACATCCGCTCTCGCTCAGGGCCGCCAGGATCCCCGTATGCCGCGGCGCGCATCGCTTCGCCGTCGATCGCGAATGCGGCCCTGCCGCGCTCCGCCAGGTCCTTCCAGAGCTGCCAGAGGGTCGACCAGAACAGGCCGAGGAACGCCACGATGGTGCCGGTCAGCAGCCAGCCAAACGCGCTCTGCGGGAAGAAGCCCAAGGCGATCGTGAGGCCATGCCACACGGTGAACCCGATGACGTCGCGCCAGGAGACCGCGCGCTCCTCTCGGACGGTCGGGCGCGCGCGCACGAGCAACCCCAACGCCACCTCACCGACGAGCACCGAGGGCAGAGCGACGAACAGCACCCAGAGGAAGGCCCAGCCTCCGGCCTGGAACACACCCCAGCCGATGAACAGCCACAGCGGCAGCACCAGGGCGGCCGGGAACAGCCAGGAGAAGAAAGCGCGCCGGATCCACATACCGCGATGCTACGTCGGGGGCACCGACGCGGATCCGCGCGTTCGCTGTGAGCGTCGCCGGCGGAGAGGCGTCGGCCGCCAGAGAGGTAGGAGAGAATGGACCAGACGAGAGGACTGGGAATGATCGAACTGCGCACCCCCGCCGAGATCGAGGAGATGCGGGCGGCCGGACGCTTCGTGGCGGAGACGCTGGCGACGCTGCGTGCCGAGACCAAGGTGGGCACGAACCTGCTCTCGATCGATCGGCGCGCGCACGACATGATCCGCAAGGCCGGTGCCGAGTCCTGCTACATCGACTACCACCCCTCGTTCGGCGCGAGCCCGTTCGGGAAGGTCATCTGCACGTCCGTGAACGACGCCGTGCTGCACGGACTGCCCCACGACTACACACTGCGCGACGGCGACCTCGTCTCCCTCGACTTCGCCGTCTCCGTCGACGGCTGGGTCGCCGACTCCGCCGTGTCGTTCGTGGTCGGCACCCCGCGCGATGAGGACCTTCGCCTCATCGACACGACCGAGCGCGCCCTGGATGCCGCGATCGCGGCGGCCGTGGTCGGCAACCGGATCGGCGACATCTCGGCCTCGATCGCCGCCGTCGCTCACGGCGAGGGCTACTCGATCAACACGGACTTCGGCGGGCATGGCGTCGGCCGCATCATGCACGGCGACCCGCACGTGCCCAACGACGGCCGGCCCGGACGCGGCTTCCCGCTGCGCGCCGGCCTCGTGATGGCGCTGGAGCCCTGGTTCCTCGCGACCACGGACGAGCTCGTCACCGACCCGGACGGCTGGACGCTGCGCAGTGCCGACGGCTCCCGTGGCTCGCACTCGGAGCACACGGTCGCGATCACCGAGGACGGCCCGATCATCCTCACCGACCGCACGTTCCTCGGCGTCGACTGATCCCGGATGCGCACGCGCTGAGGCGCACCCCGGAGCCGAGCGGCCGCTGTGCCGAAGCGGGTGCTGTGCCATTCTGTCGGCATGCCTCTCGCCGCACGGATGCCGGATCGCCTGTTCCTCGCGCGGCATGGCCAGACCGAGTGGAATCTCGAGCGCCGGATGCAAGGTCGGCTCGACTCCCCACTCACCTCCGCCGGCATCGAGCACGCGCATGCGATCGCACGGCAGCTGGAAAGCTCAGGCGTCGGGCTGATCTGCACGAGTCCGCTGGGACGCGCACGACGCACCGCGGAGATCGTCGCCGAACACCTCGATGTGGCCGTGGTCGTCGTCGACGAACTCGCGGAGGTGGATCTGGGGACCTTCGCGGGGCGCACCTGGGATGAGATCGATGAGACCCACCCCGGTGTCCGCGCCCTGCGGTCGGAGAACCGATACGGATGGGCGTTCCCCGGTGGCGAAAGCTACGCGTCGGCGCGACCGCGGGCACTCCGGGCGCTGGAGGAGTGCTCCTGGGCCGGTGAAGGGACACCGCTGCTCGTCACGCACGAGATGATCGGCCGGCTGCTGCGCGGCGCCATGCTCGGGTACGGGCATGCGGACACGCTCGCGCTGCGCCACCCGCATGGGATCGTCTTCGAACTCGCCCACGGAACAGAGCGCCTGCTCTGAGAAGGTCCGTCAGGATCCCGATCCGCCTCCGGTCGGTCGCCATGAGGCAGCGCGGGACGGCGCTCAGCCCTCGTCGGACAGCAGGTCGGGGCGGCGGCGGCGGGTGCGCTCGAGCTGTTGCTCCCGACGCCAGGCAGCGATCGCGCCGTGGTTCCCGCTCAGTAGGATCGGCGGCACCTCGCGCTCGCGCCAGACCGACGGCTTCGTGTAGGAGGGGTACTCGAGCAGGCCATCCTCATGCGATTCCTCGACGAGGCTCTCAGGGTTGCCGACGACACCGGGGATGAGCCGGCCGATCGCCTCGATCATCGCCATGACGGCGACCTCTCCCCCGTTCAGCACGTAGTCGCCGAGACTGATCAGGCGCACTTCGCCGAGGCTTGCGGCCTCCTCGAACACGCGCTCGTCGATGCCCTCGTAACGGCCGCAGCCGAAGATCAGATGCTCGCGGTCGGCGAGCTCGCGCGCGGTCGACTGCCGGAACACCTCGCCCGCCGGTGACGGGAAGATGATGGTGGGGCGAGCGTCGAGCGGCTCCGGAACAGAAGCCGTGCGAGCGGGCTCGGCCGCGAGCTGTTCGAGCGCGAGCCCCCAGGGCTCCGGCTTCATGACCATGCCGGCGCCGCCCCCGTAGGGCGTGTCGTCGACGGTGCGGTGCCGATCGCTCGTCCAGTCCCGCAGGTCGTGGACGTTCAGGTCCAGGATCCCGCTGTCGCGCGCCTTGCCCAGCAGCGAGAGGGTCAGCCCGTCGAAGTACGACGGGAAGATCGAGACGACGTCAATCCGCACCGGGAGCGTCCTGCTCGGAGGCGTCGGCGGGTGCGTCCTCGTCCGCGAGCTCCTCGAACAGTCCGGCGGGCGGCGTCACGACGATGCGTCCGGCGGCGATGTCCACGGTCGGCACGATCGCCGAGACGAATGGCACCATGATCTCGGATCCGTTCCCCGATGCAGGCCGGACGATGAGCAGATCCTGCGCGGGAAGGTGATCGACGCGGATCACGCGCCCGACGACGACGTCATCGCGGACGACGTCCAGCCCGGTGAGCTGGTGGTCATACCAGGCGTCGTCTTCGGGCTCCTCGGTCTCGTCCTGGTCGATCCACAGGATCGCCTTGACCAGGCCTTCGGCCGCGGTGCGGTCATCGACGCCCTCGAAGAACACGACGGAGCTGCCGTTCATCACCCGGTGCTCGCGGACGGTGATGGACTTGCCGTGCCACGGAGATGCCTCAGGCACCTGCAACGTGAACTCGGCGCCGGGCACGAAGCGCCCGGCCGGATCGTCGGTGTACAGCTCCAGCTTGAGCGCGCCCTTGAGGCCGTGCGCCTTGACGAGGCGCCCGACGCGCAGCTGGTTGCGGCCTGACGGGCGGTCGGTGGTGGCCACGCTCAGTCGTCCGCGACGTCGACGCGAACGCGACGTCCGTCCGCGAGCGCGGTGATCAGCGTCCGCAGGGCCTTGGCGGTGCGGCCGCCGCGCCCGATCACGCGACCTCGGTCATCGGGGTGCACGTGCACCTCGAGGACGTCGCCGCGGGGCGACGAGGTGGCGGTGATGGTCACATCCTCCGGGTGATCGACGATCCCCGAGACGATGTGCTCGAGCGCGGCAGCCAGCACGACGGATTACTCCGCGTCGGTCGCAGCGTCGGCTGCGTCCTCGGCGGCGGTCTCGACGGAAGCCTCCTCGGCGGGAGCCTCCTTCTTCTCGACCTTGGGCTTGATGACCGACTTCTTGGAGGAGTCGGCCTCGAAGGCCACCTTCTCGCCGGCGACCTTGAGGGTGGACTTCGCGTCCTTGTCACCCTTGAACTTGCCCCAGTCGCCCGTGATCTTGAGGATGGCGGCGACCTGCTCGGTCGGCTGCGCGCCGACCGACAGCCAGTACTGCGCCCGCTCGGAGTCGACCTCGATGAACGAGGGCTCCTCGGTGGGGTGGTACTTGCCGATCTCCTCGATCACGCGACCGTCGCGCTTGGTGCGCGAGTCGGCGACGACGATGCGGTAGTACGGCGCGCGGATCTTGCCCAGGCGCTTGAGACGAATCTTGACAGCCACGATTCTCCTGAATGGTGTGGAAGGAAGACGAACTGATCACCTGGAGCGTGGGGTGCACACCCGGTGGAAGCTCTGCGGGTGGATCACGGCCGGATAGAGGGTCGAGCGGTGATCCAGCTGTCCATTCTGCCAGATCCGCGGCCCTGAGGCGAAACGACGCGGATCACGGTGGGTTCGACTGCCATGCGATCTGTACTGCATGACATATTACTGGGTAGAGTGAGGGCATGTCCGATGTGATCGCCGATCTCGCCCTCATCGATGCGGCGACCCTCGCGGCCCGCGTGAGCATGGCCGACGCGATCCGGGCCGTCGGCGAGGTGCTCCGCGGCGGCTTCGACCCCGAGGACGATCTGCCCCGCACGATCCTCGATATCCCGCACGGGCAGCTGCTGCTCATGCCCGCCGCCTTCGGCGGGATGGCCGGACAGAAGCTCGCCTCCGTCGCTCCGGACAACCCGGCACACGGACGGGACCGCATCCAGGCCGTCTACGTGGTGCTGGACGGCACGACGCTCGCGCCGATCGCCGTCATGGACGGCACGGCTCTCACTTCTCTGCGCACGCCGGCCGTCAGCGCCGCCGCGGTGGACGCGCTGGCCGGCCCCGATGCCGGCGACCTCGTCGTGTTCGGCACCGGACCTCAGGCCGTGCAGCACGTCCGGGCGCTCTGCACCGTGCGCGCGCTCCGAACGGTGCGCCTGATCGGACGGGATCCGGCCAAGGCCGCGGATGCCGTCGCCCACGCCCGGGACTTCGCGACGGAGGCGGATGTCGCCGTCGGATCCGTCGCGGACCTCGCCGCCGCCGACCTCATCGTGTGCGCGACCACGGCGACGGATCCGCTCTTCGCCGCCGACGCGGTGCGCACAGACGCCACCGTCGTCGCGATCGGCTCGCACGAGCCCGGTAAGGCGGAGCTGCCGCCCGCTCTGCTCGGCCGCGGTCAGGTCGTGGTGGAGAGCCGTCGCGTCGCGGCGACGGAGGCCGGGGACGTCATCCGTGCCCTGGATTCCGGCGCGCTGCGGCCGGAGGAGCTCGTCACGATGCATGAGCTCTTCACGGGGAAGGTCTCCCCCGCCAAGGACCGGCCGAGGATCGTGAAGACGTGCGGCATGGGGTGGCAGGATCTGGCGGTCGCCGCCCGCGCAGTCCGCACCGGAGAGGAGCGATGATGACCATGATCACGGAGGATTGGCACACCGCCGGAGAGCCGTTCCGGATCGTCGAGGGCGTGCCGACCCACGGTGCCACCGTCGCCGAGCGCCGGGTCGACGCGATGAACGGCGAGGCGGACGGCGTCAGACGCTTCCTCTGCCTCGAGCCCCGCGGCCACGACGACATGTACGGCGGCTTCCTCACGCCGCCCGACGACGCCGGCGCCGACTTCGGCGTGCTGTTCTGGCACAAGGACGGCTTCTCCACCGCGTGCGGGCACGGCACCATCGCACTCGGCGCCTGGGCGGTGCGCACCGGTCGCGTGCCCTCGGATCCGGACGGCGAGACGACGGTCACGATCGATGTGCCGAGCGGTCGCGTGCAGGCCCGCGTGCGACAGCAGGGCGGCCGGATCACCGAGGTGGTCTTCCGCAACGTGGAGTCGCGGGTGCTCGCGCGCGGAATCTCCCTGGAGACGTCGCACGGGCCGGTCGACATCGACCTGATCTTCGGCGGCGCCGTGTACGCGACGCTGCCCGCCTTCGCGGTCGGCCTGTCCGTGCTCCCGGAGCACACCGCCGACCTCATCCGCATCGGGCGCGAGATCAAGTGGGCGCTGAACGAGCATCCGGCCGCCCAGCTCGACGACGCGCGCCTGAGCGGCGTCTACGGCACCATCCTGGTCGACGACCTCGGACGCACCGAGCGCGGCCCCTGGCAGCGCAATGTGACGGTGTTCGCCGACGGCGAGGTGGATCGCAGCCCGTGCGGATCCGGAACAGCCGCCCGTGTGGCGCTGCTCGCGGCATCCGGCGTGCTCGGCGACGGCGAAGAGCTCACGCACGACTCGATCCTCGGAACCCGCTTCCACGCGAGCGTCGCCGAGCGCACCGCGGACGGCGTGATCCCCGAAGTGCGCGGCCTCGCGCATCGGGTCGGATCCTGCGCCTTCGAGCTCGACGAGGGCGACCCGCTGCCCGCCGGGTTCAGCCTGCGCTGACGTCCGGGGCCCGTCCTGTCGTGAGGGGTCCTGGCCCGGCCGTCCCGTCCCTCCCCCTGATCACTGCAAAGGAGCACCTATGCGCACCGGATCCCTCAGCATCCTCGGAGCCGCCGTCTGGAACGGCGAGCGCTTCGAGGAACGCGATCTGCACATCGTCGACGGCGGGGTCGCCGATCGCCCGGCCGACGGTGCGACGACCGTGGACGGCCGCGGCCAGTGGCTCATCCCCGGCCTGATCGACGCGCATTTCCATGCCTACGCGACCAGTCAGGATGGCCTCGAAGACGAGCGCGGCCCGCTGAGTTTCGCCGCGATCAACGCGACCCGCCGTCTCGGAGCGGCCCTGAGACGCGGCTTCACCACCGTGCGCGACGTGGCAGGAGGCGACATCGGGCTCGCGCGCGCGATCGATGCCGACCTCTTCGACGCGCCGCGCTACCTGTTCACCGGTCCCGCGCTGAGTCAGACCGGCGGCCACGGAGACCCCCGCTCCGCGCACATCGACATCTGCTTCACGCACGGACACATGTGCGAGATCGTCGACGGGGTCGAACCGTTGCGCCTCGCCGTCCGGAACCGGCTGCGCACGGGCGCACACGCGATCAAGGTGATGACGTCCGGCGGAGTGTTCTCGCTGACGGATCCGATCCGGGTGCCCCAGTACTCCGAGGAGGAGCTGCGGGCCGTCGTCGCCGAAGCCACCCGGCAGCAGTCCTACGTCGCCGCCCACGCGTACTCCGCGGAGGCGGTGCGGCACTCGATCGACAACGGCGTCCGGTCGATCGAGCACGGCAACCTCATCGACTCCCCGACGGCGCAGCGCATGGCCGAAGCGGGCGCCTTCCTCGTTCCCACGCTCGCCGCCTACGACGCCATGGACCGACGCGGTGCGGGGATCGGCCTCAACGCCGTCTCCCTCGCCAAGAACGCCGAGGTCCTCTCGCACGGACAGGAGGCAGTGCGTCTCGCACTCGCCGCCGGCGTCTCGGTCGGTTTCGGCACCGATCTCATGGGCGAGCTCGAGGACGATCAGCTCTGCGGGGTGCGTCTGCAGGTCGAGGCGGCCGGCGCGGCGGAGACGCTGCGATCGATGACCACGGTCAACGCCGCCCTCATCCGCGACGAGCGCGCCGGACACCTCGGCCTCGGCGCGTACGGCGACGCCGTACTGCTGACGGCCGACCCCCTGGCCGAGCCCTCGGCGCTGTGGGAGCAGGACGCGCGCGCTCTCGTGGTGCGCGCCGGGCGTGCCGTCGGCTGATCCGCCGGCGGCAGAGATGATCCGCCGAGGACGGAGAAGGGGCGGCCGCCCGTCGTCGGGCCGGCCGCCTCACTCGTGCTCGCGCCTCAGCGGGCGAACGCACCCCACTCGGTGGAGCGGCCGGCCTCGCTGCGGGTCTGCGGCACGTGCCACGGGTTGTCGTCGCGCAGCGGCGGCGGAAGCAGCTCCTGCGGCGCGTTCTGATACGCCACTCCACGCAGGAACCGGGTGATGCCGGCCGTGCCCACGCTGGTCGCATCGGTGGTCGTCGCAGGGTAGGGGCCGCCATGCTGCATCGCCGGAGTCACTGAGACGCCCGTGGGCCAGCCGCCGAACAGCACGCGGCCGCTCGTGGCGGCCAGGGCGTCGACGAGCACGTCCAGGGATCCGTCGGCCAGCTCGGCCGGACGCGCGTGCACGGTGGAGGTGAGGTTGCCGGGGAACAGCTCCTCGTGCACCGCAGGCAGCGCCGATGCGTCGGTGTAGCGCACGATGATGGACAGCGGTCCGAACGACTCCTCGAGCAGTGCCTCTCGGTGCGAGCGGAGCGTTTCGAGGTCAACGGCGACGACCGTGGGCGTGGCGTGGCGCTGTCCTTCCTCGTCCTCGTGGACCTCGCCCTCGGCGAGGACGGTCGTGCCTTCCGCACCGAGCACGGCGGACCTGCGGCCCTCGAACGCCCGCCCGATGCCGGGGTTCAGCAGGCGGTGCTCTGCCACACCCCCGACCGCGGGTGCGACCGCGGACAGGTCGGCGTCGGCCGGCACGAACAGGAAGCCCGGCTTCGTGCAGAGCTGACCGGCGGATCCGGCCACGGACGCGACGAAGCCCTGCAGCAGCTCGGCATCGGCGTATGTCGCGTACACCGGATTCACGCTGCCCAGCTCGCCGTAGAACGGGATCGGCCGTGGGCGGGCGGCGGCGATGTCCGCGAGCAGACGCCCGACGTGCGTGGAGCCGGTGAAGGCCCCCGCGCGGATCCGCTCGTCCTGCAGCAGGTCGACGCCGTTCTGCTGCCCCTCGATGAGCTGGAACACGCCCGTCGGCATCCCGGCGCCTTCGAGTGCCGCCGCGGCGATGGCGGCTGTGCGCCGGGACAGCTCGGGGTGCCCCGAGTGCGCCTTGACCACGACCGGGCAGCCCGCGGCGAGGGCCGCCGCGGAGTCTCCGCCGGCGACCGAGAACGCGAACGGGAAGTTCGACGCCGCGAAGTTCAGCACCGGTCCGACCGGCTCCAGCACGCGGCGGACGTCCGGACGCGGGCCGATCACGTAGTCGGGATCCGCCGCGTCGATCCGCGCGTCGAGGTAGGCGCCGCCGGCGATCGTGTCGGCGAACAGGCGCAGCTGCCAGGAGGTGCGCTTCACCTCGCCCGTGAGCCGCGCCTCGGTGAGGCCGGTCTCCCCCATCGCGATCGCGATGAGTTCTCCCGCGTGCGCGTCGAGGGCGTCGGCGACCGCGACGAGCGCGGCGCCGCGATCCGTCGGCGACGTGGCGGCGAAGGCGCGGGCCGCGGACGCGGCCCGCGCGGCGACCTCGGACACGGTGGGCGTGCTCTCAGACATGCATCTCCTCCTAGAAGACGAAGCCCTCGGGGAACGGGTCGTCCCCGTCGAGGATGTACTGGCCGAGCCCGGTCACCCAGGCTCGGCCGGTGATCGTGGGGATCACGGCGGGCCTGTCGCCCACGCTCGTCTCGCCGACCAGCCGGCCGACGAACTCCGTGCCGATGAACGACTCGTTCACGAACGGCGTGTCCAGTGCGAGCTCACCGCGAGCGTGCAGCTCGGCCATGCGGGCGCTCGTCCCGGTGCCGCAGGGCGACCGGTCGAACCAGCCGGGGTGGATGGCCATGGCGTGACGCGAGCGGACAGCGTCGGATCCTGGCGCGATGAATTCCACGTGGTGCACGTGGTTCGCCCCCTCCAGCAGCGGGTGCACCGGTGGGGCCTGCGTGTTGATCGCGTCCATGATCTGCAGGCCGGCGCGGACGATGTCGCCCTGCCGAGCGCGATCGAACGGCAGCCCGACCTCGTCGAGGTCGACGAGTGCGTAGTAGTTGCCGCCGAACGCGACCGAGTAGGTGATCTCGCCGGTCCCGGGCACCTGGATCCTCTCGTCGAGACGGTCCACGAAGCTGGGCACGTTCTCGATCGTGACGTTCACGGCGCGTCCGTCCTCGACCGAGACACGCGCGATCACGAGCCCCGCCGGAACGTCCAGCCGGATCTCGGTGACCGGCTCCGTGACCTCGACCATGCCGGTCTCCACCAGCACGGTGGCCACTCCGATCGTGCCGTGCCCGCACATCGGCAGGAATCCGGATGCCTCGATGAACACCACGCCCCAGTCGGCGTCGTCGCGCGCCGGCGGCTGCAGGAGCGCGCCCGACATCGAGGCGTGCCCGCGCGGCTCGTTCATGAGGAAGCCGCGCAGCCCGTCGAGGTGCTCCATCGCGTACAGGCGGCGGTCGTTCATCGTCGCGCCGGGGATCCGGCCCACACCGCCCGTGACGACGCGGGTCGGCATGCCCTCCGTGTGCGAGTCGACGGCCTGCAGCACCCGGCGCGCGCGCATCAGCGGACTCCGGCGGGCCGGGCGTGCAGACGCCGGAGCACGGACGGCGTGCGCATCAGGCGACGACCGCCGAGCGCGCGGCGAGGGCAGCCAGGGCGCGCTCGGTATCGGCGGTGACCTGTGCGCGCTGCTCGGCGCTCAGCGGGCCGCGCGGCGGACGGGTGGGGCCGCCGTAGGAATTGCCGCAGATGTCCATGGAGAGTTTGATCGCCTGCACGAACTCGGTGCGCGAGTCCCAGCGGAACACGGCGACGAGCTGCTCGTACAGGGCCTTGGCCTCGTGCCATTTGCCGTCGGCGCAGAGGTTGTAGAGCTCGACCGCCTCGCGCGGGAACGCGTTCGGGTAGCCGGCGAACCAGCCGACGGCGCCGTTCACCATGAGCTCGAAGAGCACATCGTCGGCCCCCGCGATGATGTCGATGTCGCAGAGCTCCTTGATCTCGTAGACGCGGCGCACATCGCCGGAGAACTCCTTGATGGCCACGACCTCTGGGATCTGGACGAGCTTCGCCACGAGCGCCGGCACCAGGTCGACCTTGGTGTCGAAGGGGTTGTTGTAGGCCATGATCGGCAGACCGGCCTTCGCGACCTCCTCGTAGTGCGCGATGACCTCGCCCTCGTTGGCGCGGTAGATGGTCGGCGGCAGCAGCAGCACGCCGTCCGCACCGTCCTCGCGAGCCAGCTCGGCCCACTTCCGCGCCTGGTGGCTGCCCACGCCGTGCACGCCGGCGATGACGATGCCACGGCCGTCCACGGCCTCGACAGCGACCTGGATGACCTTGCGGCGCTCCTCGTCGGTGAGCGAGGAGTACTCGCCGAGCGAGCCGTTCGGACCGACACCGCGGCAGCCGTTGGACATCAGGAAGTCGACGTGCTCGCCGAACTTGTCGTAGTCGACGGCGAGGCCTGCGGGCGCCGAGGAGTCCTCGGTGAACGCGAGGGTCGTCGCGACGACGACGCCGCCGAGGTCCATGGTCTGCTCAGTCATTGCGATGTCCATTCTCTCCTGTGCCCGGCCGCCGTGGCCGGGTTCTCGTGGGTGGTCCGTGTGCTGCTCGTCGGCTGGTCGCTGACCACTCCGAAATGCGTCGCGACGTCTTCGTCGCGGTAGTATGTAACATATCACCCACTACAACGAGTGAACAAGATCCTCCATGTGGGTCAGTCCGCGAGGTCCGAGCGGGTCGCGGCGAGCTCGCCGATCCGCACCGAGGACAGCACAGGACGGCGGTCGTAGCCGACCAGCGCGCCCACGATGTCCTCGACACTGCGGCCGCAGGTGCGCCCCTGGCATGCGCCGAGACCCGCACGCGTGGCGAGACGCATCCCCCGCGACGAGACGTCGGCATACTCGTCGAGCGTCCGCCGGCGCACCGATTCGCAGCGGCACACGATGGTCTCCGCGTCCAGCCAGGCGGTCCAGCCGGATCCGATCCGATGCGTCTGAAGCCGGGCGGCGAAGGCGCGCATGCGACGGCGCTCGGCCAGCGGCGCCCGGTATCGGATGTCCACCGGGGCGACCCCGGCCGCGGCGAGACCTGCCACCGCCCCCTCGGCGAGCGCCGCGTCGGCCCCGCCGATGCCGGTGATCTCCCCCGCGGCGTAGACGTCTTCGACGCTCGTGTCCTGCTGGGACCCGACGCGCACGAATCGGTCGGATCCGATCTCGCATCCTGCCTGGATCGCCGCCTCGAGCCGGGGGGTGAAGCCGTGGCCGAGCGCGACGGAATCGCATTCGATCGTGCGCTCGCTGCCCGGGATCGGGCGCCAGTCCCGGTCGATGCGCTGCACGGTCGCCGCTTCCACGGCTGTGCCGCCGTGGATGCGCGTGACCGCCGCGCCGAAGCGGTACGGCGTGCGGTGCGCCGCGAGCGAGCCGAGATACGAGGCGAGCTCCCCGGACTTGGCGGTCGCGGCGGCGAGCTCCCACGGGCGCCGCCCCCAGCCTCGCGCGACGGCCGTGATGCTCGCCGCCTCCACGACCTCGGCCACCTCCCCTCCGACGCGGCCGATGCTCTGCGCGACGGGGAGCAGGAACGGGCCCGCCCCGCCGAGGACCGTGCGCGTGCCGAGCCGCACCCCGTCGCGCTTCGCGAGCGCCTGTGCGGCGCCGGCCGAGGTCACGCCGGGAAGGGTCCAGCCGGGCACCGGCAGCACGCGGTCGTGCGCACCGGTGGCGATCACCAGGGCGTCGGCCAGGACCGTCTCACCGCGGCGCTGGGCGGCGTCCGCGGGTCCGATGAGCGCGTGCACGCGCAGCGGAGCCCCCGGTTCGATGCGCCACACCGAGGCGGAGGAGAGCACGCGCGCGCCCTCGAGCCGCTCCCTCAGCGACCCGAACCGCTCGGTCTGGTGCTGCAGGTGCGGATCCGTGATCTCGGTGTGGTGCCGCCAGAACTGCCCGCCGATGCGCTCCCCCTCGTCCAGGACCGTGACCACGGCACCTGCCTCGACCGCGGCCGCAGCCGCGGCCAGCCCCGCAGGCCCGGCGCCGATGACCACCACGCGTCGCGCGTTCATGCCCGCCCCTCCCGTTCCACGACGTCGCCCTCGCACGCCGCGCGCTGACAGGCGCGGACGCCCTCCACGCCGTTGACCGTGACGATGCAGTCCTGGCAGATGCCCATGCCGCAGAAGATGCCCCGCGGCTCGCCCGCCGCCGTGCGCCATGTGCGCCGGCCGGCGCCCAGCAGCACACCGGCGATGGTCTGCCCGTCCCGCCCTTGCACGGCGGCGCCGTCCACGATGATCTGCACGCTCACGCGGCGGCCTCCTTTCCTGGTGCGCCCGTACTGCCTCTCTCGACGCCGCCCTGGCCCCGCCCGTCGGAGCCCTGCAGGCTCGCCCGCGAGGGCAGGAACGGCGTAGGATCCAACGGCGCGGGAGTACCCAGCACGGCGTGCGCGATGAGTGCGCCCGTGGTCGGCGCGAGTCCGATGCCCGCCCCCTCGTGCCCCGCCGCATGGAAGAGTCCGGCGATGGTGGCGTCGGCGCCGATCGCGGGCAGATGGTCCGGCGCGTACGGGCGGAAACCGTAGTAGGTGCGCAGCAGCATGGTGTCGCGCAGGAAGGGGAACAGCCGCGTCGCCTTGGCGGCGATCTCGGACAGCGGCGCGAGCAGGCCGTCGCCCGAGAAACCGACGCGCTCCCGGCTGGATCCGATCAGCACGGTGCCGGACGGCGTGGACTCGACCACGGTCGAGGTCTGCAACGCGGCGTCGCCGGATCCGACTGCACTCACGTAGTCGGCGTCGTAGACCTTGTGGAACACCCGCTGCGGCATCGCCGCCGTGACGAGGATCGTGCCGCGGCGCGGCCGGATGTCCAGCACGCTGCCGAACAGCGCCGCCGTCTCTCCCGCCCAGGGGCCGGCGCAGTCGACCACGGCGTCGGCCTCGACCAGCCCGCCTGCCGTTCGCACCCCCGTCGCACGTCCCGCCACGACGACGCCCGCGACGACCTCTTCCACGATCAGCCGCGCGCCGAGGTGCACCGCACGGGCGAGCATCGCCTGCGTGGCGAGGCTCGGCTGCACCTGCGCATCGTCGGGGTAGTGCACGCCGAGAGCGATCTCCGGGCTCAGGTGCGGCTCGGTGGCGCGCACGGCCGCCTCCTCGAGCGCTTCGGCGCGGATGCCGATGCCGTGCTGCGAGACCGCGAAGGACCTCAGCGCGTCGGCGCCCCCGGGGAAGGCGACGACGATGCCGCCCTTCGCCTCGAACTCGGTCGCGGGCTGACCGGGAACGCGATCCGCGTCCAGGCGCTCGGCCAGGGCGCGCCAGGCGCGGTTCGCCTCGATCGCGAGACCGGCCTCCGGTCCCGGTTCCTTGTCGGAGACGAGGATGTTCCCCTCGCACCGGCTCGAGGTCTCCCCCGCGACACCGCTGCGATCGATGACGATCACTTCGGCGCCCGCTTCGGTCAAGGCGAGTGCGCATGCCGCGCCGATCGCCCCGGCGCCGATCACGACGACCCTCATCCTCAGCCGCCGAGGTACGCGTCGACCACGCGCGCGTCGGCGGCCAGCTCCGCGGCCGAGCCGGAGAGCGTCGCCCTGCCGGTCTCCACCACGTAGGCGCGGTCCGCGATCCGCAGCGCAGCGCGCGCGTTCTGCTCGACGAGCAGCACGGTCGTGCCGTGCGCATTCACCGCCTGGATCGTCTCCATGACCTGCTTCACGACGAGCGGTGCGAGCCCCATGGATGGCTCGTCCAGCAGCAGCAGCTTCGGACCTCCGATGATCGCGCGCCCGATCGCCACCATCTGCTGCTCGCCGCCCGAGAGCGTGCCGCCCTGCTGCTTGCGGCGCTCAGCCAGTCTCGGCATGAGCGCGTACACCTGATCGACGCGCTGGGCGATCAGCTTCTGGTCCCGCACGGTGTAGCCGCCGAGCAGAAGGTTCTCGTGCACCGTCATCGTGGAGAAGATCCGCCGTCCTTCCGGCACGTGCACGAGTCCCGCGGCCACGATGTCCCACGGCTTCGCGGTGGCGAGGTCCATGTCGCCCCAGCGCACTGTGCCGCTCTTGGGCCGTACGAGCCCGGAGAGCATGTTCATCGTGGTCGACTTGCCGGCGCCGTTGTTGCCGAGCAGGCAGACGATCTCGCCCTCGTGCACGTCGAAGCTGAGCTCTCGCAGCGCGTGGACGCGGCCGTAGTAGACGTCTGCCGCCTGGACTGTGAGCGAGCTCATGAGCGCTTCCCCTTCTTCGTCGTGCCGTCGCCTTCGAGCCGGGACAGGTCCACCGTGCCGGTCTGCAGCTTCGTGGCGTCCAGCGGCTCGTCCTCGACACCGAGGTACGCCTCGATCACGATCGGGTCGTGCTTGATCTGCTCCGGCGTTCCGACGGCGATCTCCTTGCCGTAGTTGAGCACAACGATGCGCTCAGCGAGCTCCATGATCAGCCCCATGTCATGCTCGATCAGCACCACCGCGACGCCGAGGTCCCGGATGCGCCGGATGAGCTGCATGAGCGCCTGCTTCTCACTGAAGTTCAGACCCGCCGCCGGCTCGTCCAGCAGCAGCAGCTTCGGACTCGTGGCCAGCGCCCGTGCGATCTCCACGCGGCGCTGCTCGCCGTACGGCAGCTGCGTCACGTAGAGGTTCTCGTCGTCCGTGAAGCCGACGAAGTCCAGCCAGCCGCGCGCCGCCTCGGCACAGGCGAGCTCGGCACGGCGGTAACCGGGAGTGTGCAGGAAGGTCGCCCAGAAGCCCTCGCGCAGGTTCGCGTGCATGGCGGTCTTGACGTTGTCCAGCACGCTGAGCTCGCGGAACAGCCGCAGGTTCTGGAACGTGCGCGCCATCCCCCACTTCGTCACCCGCGACGGCAGCACCCGGTAGAGGCCGAAGCTCTGCAGCAGGTCCACCAGGCGCAGCTTCCGCAAGAAACCCGGTGCCTGGCGCACGATGTCGTTGCCGTCGAATACGACGGATCCGGACGTGGGCAGATAGAACCCCGAGATGCAGTTGAACGCGCTCGTCTTCCCCGCTCCGTTCGGCCCGATGACGGCGAGGATCTCGCCCTCCTGCACGGAGAAGCTCAATCCGTCGACGGCCTTCACGCCGCCGAACTGCAGTCGCAGGTCCGAGACCTCCAGCAGCGCGCTCATCGCGTCTCACCCTCTTCCGCCGTCGCGTCCTCCGCCTCGACCGGCGTCTCATCCTCGTCGACCGGCACCGGCGACAGGAAGCCCTGGGTGGGCGGCGGCACGGGTCTCCGCTTCTTCAGCCACGGCAGGATCGCCGTGGAGGGCCAGAGCCCCGCCGGGCGGAACAGCATCACCACGACGAGCAGCAGGCCGAAGATGAGGAAGCGCCATTCCGAGAAGTCGCGCAGCAATTCCGGGGCGAGCGAGACGAACAGCGCACCGATGATCACACCGGGGGTGGAACCCATGCCGCCCAGGACGACCGCCATCAGGATCAGCGCCGAGTAGAGGAACTGGAAGCTGTTCGGGCTGATCGCGCTGAGGTGCGTCGCCATGAGCTGCCCCGCCACACCGGCCCACACCGCGCCGATGATGTAGGCGGAGATCTTCGCGAGGTAGGTGTTGATCCCCATCGCCTCGGCGGCGTCCTCATCGTCGCGGACCGCCTTCCAGGCGCGCCCCATCTTGCCCTTGGCGAGCCGGCCCGCGCCGATCACGCCGACGAGCACGACGATCGCCGCGACGAAGTAGTAGAAGAGCACCCGCTGCGGGAAGACGAGTCCGCCGATCGTGAGGCCGTCGGCGAAGCTCCAGCCGCCGAAGCTCCACGTCGGGATGCCGTGGATGCCGGAAGGGCCGCCGGTGATCTTCAGATTGTTGGCCGTGATCCGGATGATCTCGCCGAAGCCGAGTGTGACGATGGCGAGGTAGTCGCTGCGCAGACGCAGCGTCGGTGCGCCGATGATGACGCCGGCCACCATGCAGCACAGGATCGTCGCCGGAAGAGCCATCCACATGGGAAGCCCGACCACGGTGGTGAGGATGCCCGAGACGTAGGCGCCGACTGCGAAGAAGGCGATGTAGCCCAGGTCCAGCAGACCCGCGTAGCCGACGACGACGTTGAGCCCCATGCAGAGCATCACGTAGATCAGCGCGCTGGTCGCGATCGACATCGTGTACCGCGAGGCATCGATGAACGGGAGCACGGCGAGGAGCACGATGCACACCCCGCCGAGGGCGCGCAGGAAGCCCTGCTGCGAGGAGAGCACGCCGCGGGGCGCAGACGGACGGTCGAACAGCGGCGAGGGCGCGCGCAGCTTCGCGTCGCGCAGCGCCGAGGTCACGGAGCCTGGGGTTGCGGTGCCGGACATGTCACATCCTCTCGACGACGCGGGCGCCGAGCAGCCCCGTCGGTTTGAAGGTGAGGAAAAGGATGAGGAACGCGAACGAGAACACGTCGCGCCATTCGCCGCCGAACCATGCGGATCCGAACGACTCCAGCAGGCCCAGCAGGAGTCCGCCGAGCATCGCGCCGTAGAGGTTGCCGATGCCGCCGATGACCGCCGCGGTGAACGCCTTCAGACCGATGATGAATCCCATCAGGAAGTCGATCGAGCCGTAGTAGGCGCCGGCCATCACGCCGGCGGCTCCGGCGAGGGCGGATCCGATGAAGAACACGGTCGCGATCACGCGGTTCACGTTGATGCCCATGAGCTGCGCGCCCTGCGGGTCCAGCGCGATCGCGCGCATCGCCCTGCCCTGACGGGTGCGCTCGACGATGTGCGCGAGCACGAGCATCAGGCCCGCGGCGATGATGACCAGCACGATCTGCGCCGGGGTGATCCGCATGCCGAGGAAGTCGAAGCCGGCGGACTCCAGCCGCACCGGGAACGCCTCGGGGTTCGGCCCGAAGATCTGCCGCACGGCGTACTCCAGGGTGAACGAGACGCCGATCGCGGTGATCAGCACGGCGAGCCGTGGGCTCTTGCGCAGCGGACGATAGGCGATCCGCTCGATGCCGACTCCGATGAGGCCGGTGGTCACCATGGACAGCAGCAGGATCACCAGCAGCAGCGGGATCGAGCTCTCATTCGAGATCCCGAAGGCCGAGAGCGTCGCGAAGCCGGCGAACGCGCCGAGCATGTAGATGTCACCGTGCGCGAAGTTGAGCAGCTTGATGATCCCGTAGACCATGCTGTATCCGAGCGCGACGAGGGCGTAGAACGAGCCGACGATGAGGCCGTTCCAGATGAGTTGCATCACGAGGATGTCCTTTCCGGGGTGAGCGAAGGCCGTACGGGGGCGATCCGCGAAGATCGCCCCCGCGGTCGGCTCAGCCCTGGAGGTCGTCCTTGAGGACGAACTGGCCGGAGGACGGATCGATCGAGACGATCACGAAGCCGCCGCCCGACCGGGTGTGGTCGGGCATGAACGTGAGCGGACCTGCGAGCGTCTTGAAGTCCTTGAGTCCCTCGAGCGCCTTGACCACACCGTCGAACTTCGTGCCCTTGGCCGTCTTCATCGCCTCGGCGACCACCTTGACCGCGTCGTAGGACTGGGTCGAGTACGGACCGGGGTCGGCTCCTGCGAGCTTCTTGTAGTCGGCGATCCACTTCTCGGCGCCCTTGAGCATGTCGGGCGTCTGGGTGAAGGTGCCGAGCACGTTCTCGGTGTAACCCTTGCCCGCGATCTCGGCAAACTTCGCGTCCACCGATCCGTCGCCGACGAGGAAGGACCCGCTGAAGCCGGCGTCCTTGGACTGACGGGCGATCAGACCGCCCTCCTGGTAGTACCCGGTCCAGTACACGAGGTCGGGCTTGGCGCCGGAGAGCTGGGTCGCCACGGCGGAGTAGTCGTTCTCACCGGGCGTGATCACCGCATTGAAGTCGACCGTGAGGCCCGCGTCCTTCGCCTGCTGCGCGAACGAATCGGCGAGATCCTTCGAGTAGGCGGTCGCATCGTTGATCGCCGCGACGGTCTTCGCTCCAGACTTCTGCGCGTACTTCACCGCCGACGCGGCCTGCTGGGTGCCCGTGCCGTTGATGAGGAACACGCCGGGGAGCTTCTGCTTCACGAGCTCGTTGGAGTTCGCCGCCGGGATCACCGTCGGGATCTTCGCCTCGTTGAAGATCGGCAGGGTCGGCAGCGTGGCGCCCGAGCAGTACCCGCCGACCGAGGCGACGACGCCGTCGGTGACGAGCTTGTTCGCGGCGGCGACCGCGGTGGTCGCATCGCACGCGTCGTCCTGCACCTCGAGCTGCAGCTTGCGCCCGTCGATGCCGCCGTCCGCGTTGATCTCGTCGATGGCGAGCTGCGCGCCGTTCTTCATGTAGTTGCCGAACGCCGACTCGCTGCCCGAGAACGGCGCGAGCATGCCGAGCTTGATCGGTCCGGATCCGCCTCCGGATCCGCTGTCGCCGCCGCTCGCGAGACCTCCGGAGCAGCCGGCGGTGGCGAGCAGAGCGCCCGCTGCGACGACGACGGAAAGTGCGCGCAGGGCGCGTGTGGTTCGGGTGTGCATGTGAGGACCTCCTGGATGCGACATTGCATTCGTGGTGAATACCATGTGACACATTACTCATACGGAAGGCTCAGCGGAAGGGGGTCCTGGCTCAGTTCTCCTCGCGCCCGCTCCACACACCGCCGACGTGGCCCAGGTGCCGGCGCATGAGCGCCTCCGCACCGTCGCCGTCTCCGGCGACGAGCAGATCGACGAGCTCCGCGTGCTCTCGCGCGGTGGGCATGAGGGTGTCGGAGTCGGCCAATCGCACGAGCCCCACAAGGCGGGTCTGCTGACGGAGTTCACGCACGGTGTCGACGAGTTTCTGGTTTCCCGTGACCGCGAGGATGCGCAGGTGGAAGGTCGTGTCGGCCTCGAGGTACTCCTCGAAGCGGCGTTCCTGTCCCGCCGCCACGATGCGCTCCGCGAGCTCGCGGAGCTCCTTCTCGAGCGCCTCGTCGATCGCCCCGGCGACGCGCCGCATCGGCGGTGCCTCCAGCAGCAGACGCACGTCGGTGAGCTGGTTCAGCTCGTCGGCGGAGACTTCGGTGACTTGGAAGCCGCGGTTGCGGATGGGCCGGAGGAAGCCGCGCCGCGCGAGATTCAGCATCGCCTCGCGCACGGGGGTGGCACTCACCCCGAAATCGCCGGCCAGGGTGGGCACCGTCAGCACCTCTCCTGGGGGCGTCTCCCCCGACACGATCCGCGCCCCGATCATGCGCTCCACCTGCTCGCGCAGACTCTCCGCAGGAACGAGAATGGAGCCGGCACTCATGCGCGGCACCCGTCGCAAAACGTCATACGGCACATGCTAGCGCCGTGCATGCCATCATTGGCCGACGACCTCCTGCACCGAATCGAGGCCCCATGCCGATCGAGTTCGCCACCTCGCCGCGTTCCACGGTCGGACTGGAGTGGGAGCTCATGCTCGCCGATCCGGCCACCGGTGATCTGGTCGGGCGTGCTCCCGAGCTGCTGCGCGATCTGGAGGGGGCGAGCGCGGACGAGCGGCACACCGTCACCGGCGAGCTGCTGACCAACACGATCGAGGTCACGAGCGGCATCGGATCCACCGTCTCCGCCGCCGTGGCCGACATCGCCGCCGCGATCGCGGCCGTCCGCGCCGCGACAGATCCGGCCGGCATCGAACTGCTCTCCGCAGGCAGCCACCCCTTCGCGCAGTGGTACGACCAACAGGTCACCGACAAGACACGCTATCACTCGCTCATCGAGAAGACGCAGTGGTGGGGCCGCAACATGATGATCTGGGGCATCCATGTGCACGTCGGGGTCGAAGACCGCGACAAGGTGCTGCCGATCATCGGCGCACTCACCTCGTATCTGCCGCATCTGCAGGCGCTCGCCGCCTCGAGCCCGTTCTGGGCCGGAGAGCGCACCGGCTATGCCTCGAACCGCGCCCTCGTGTTCCAGCAGCTGCCGACGGCGGGCCTGCCCTGGCCGCTCCCGGACTGGGCGGCCTACGAGGGCTACCTCGACGACATGGTGCGCACCGGGGTGATGTCCGATGCCACCGAGGTGCGCTGGGACATCCGCCCCGCACCGCGCTGGGGCACGATCGAGGTGCGCGCCTGCGACGGCATGTCGACCCTGCACGAGCTCGCCGCGGTCGCCGCCCTCACCCAGGTGCTGGTGGAGTCGTTCTCCCGTGATCTCGACGAGGGACGGACGCTGACTCCGCTCGCGCCGTGGTTCCACCGCGAGAACAAGTGGCGTGCGGCCCGCTACGGACTCGATGCCGAGCTCATCGTGTCGGCCGACGGTGCGCAGCGCTCGGTGCGGGAGCATCTGACCGAGGAGCTGGAACGGCTCGCGCCGGTGGCGGCGGATCTGCAGTGCTCGGCGCAGTTCGGCGGGGTCGCCGACATCCTGCACGGCGGCGCGAGCTATGAGCGCCAGGTCGCCGTGGCCGACGCGACCGGCGGCGATCTGCACGAGGTCGTCGAGCACCTCATCCGCGAGTTCCGCTCGGGCCCCGAGACGCTCTGAGCGGGACGAGCCCGGGTTCTCCGACGGCGATGCCGCGGCTCTCGAAAGGTCAGCCCTCCACGAGCTGGCGCGCGAGCCCCTCATCGAGCACCACGTCGGTGACCAGCCGCGCCCCGATCGCCGCCTGCAGCGACGGCAGCTTCTGCGCCCCCGCCACGACGCAGAATCGCCGCGCGACGCGGCGCAGTCGGTCCAGACCGGGCCCGGTCGCACGGGCGTTCACCGCGATGTCCTTCCAGGTGCCGTCGGCACGGAAGAACACCGTCGCCACGTCGCCGATCGCTCGATCCTCGCGCAGGCTCCGATAGTCGTCCCGGCCCAGATAGCCACCCACATAGACCCGGCTGGGCACTTCGGCGCTCGGCGAACCCACGCTGAACACGGCGAGGTCCATTTTCGCCTGCAGATCCAGCACCCGCAGCGTGCTGCGTTCGCGCCACATCGCCTCCCGTGTGCGGGGGTCGTCGAAGAAGGCGGGCACGGGGAACTGCTGCACCTGAGCGCCGAAGGCGGAACCGAAGCGCTGCAGGATCTCGCTCGAGTACTCCACGCCGCTGGTCAGCGTGTTCCCGGCGCCGTTCAGCTGGACGATGGTCGTGCCGCGGGTCTCCTTCTGCCCGAGGTCGCGGCTGACCGCGCTGATCGTCGAACCCCAGGCGAGCCCGACCACCATGTTCGAGTCGATGATCTGCGTGAGCAGGCGGCCCGCGGTCAGCGCCACGCGTTCGAGACGCTCCACCTCGGTCACGCTCTCCGGCATCGGCACGACGTGCGCGGTCACGTGCAGACGGTCGTGCAGCTGCTGCTCGAGCTCCCCCGCATGTTCGAGGGGAGAGTTGATGCGGATGTCGACGAGCCCCACTTCACGTGCATAGCTCAGCAGGCGGGACACCGAGGAACGGGAGGTCCCGAGTTCGTCGGCGATGACATCCATCGTCTTGTCCTGGAGGTAGTAGAGCCGGGCTGCGGTGAGGGCCGCGACCGCCTTCGACTGGCGCTTCCGTTCAACCATTTCGAGCCCTTCGCGTATCGATTCGACCGATTCTTGCACATTCGTGCACGGCGCTTGACCATACGGGCGGCTGGGGGAATGCTGTGAGAAATCCGGAAGGAGACGAAGATGACCGACCACGTCCACAATGCCGCAGAACGCCCCGAGGTGACTCGCGTCCGCGAAGCGGGCCGCACCACCGTGCTGGTGATCGGCGGCGGGATCAACGGGATCTCCACCTTCCGCGACCTCGCTCTGCAGGGAGTCGACGTGGTCCTCGTCGAGCGCGGCGACTTCGCCTCGGGAGCGTCCTCCGCCTCGAGCCATATGATCCACGGCGGCATCCGCTACCTCGAGAACGGCGAGTTCCGCCTCGTCAAGGAGTCGGTCACCGAACGCAACGGCCTTCTCAAGATCGCCCCGCACTACGTCAAGCCGCTCGAGACGACGATCCCGATCTACTCGACCTTCTCGGGGATCCTGTCCGCGCCGCTGCGGTTCCTCACGCACAAGTCCGGAAAGCCGCAGGAGCGCGGCGCCTTCCTCATCAAGATGGGCCTGACCATCTACGACACCTTCTCGCGCGACGGCGGCATGGTCCCGCGGCACAAGTTCCTCGGCCGCAAGAAGTCGCTCGCCGAGCTCCCCTCGATGGATCCGAAGATCAAGTACACCGCGACCTACTACGACGCCTCCATGCACGACCCCGAGCGCCTCGCGCTGGACGTGCTGCAGGACGGTCGTGCGGCGCACCCCGGTGCAGTGGCGCTGAACTATGTCGAGGCCATCGGACACGAAGGGGACGCGGTGCTCGTGCGCGACCGCGAGAGCGGGACCGAGTTCCCGATCGCCGCGGACGTCGTCGTGAACACCTCGGGCCCGTGGACCGACCTCACGAACGAGGCCATGGGCGAGCTGACCCGCTTCATGGGCGGCACCAAGGGGTCGCACATCGTTCTGGACAACCCCGAGCTGCACGCCGCGACCCGGGGCCGTGAGATCTTCTTCGAGCACTCCGACGGCCGCATCGTGCTGATCTACCCCCTCAAGGGCAAGGTGATGGTCGGCACCACCGACATCGACGCCGACCCCCGCGAGGTGCCGCTGTGCACCGAGGAGGAGATCGACTACTTCTTCGACCTCGTGCACCACGTCTTCCCGACGATCGACGTGAACCGCGATCAGATCGTGTATCGCTTCAGTGGGATCCGCCCCCTTCCCCGCCATGAGGACACCGCCCCCGGATTCGTCTCCCGCGACTACCGCGTGGAGGTCGACGACAGCCGCGCCGTCCCGCATCTCAGCCTGGTCGGCGGCAAGTGGACCACGTTCCGCGCCCTCGGCGAGTCGCTCTCCGACCGGATCCTGGAGCTGCTGGGTCGCACGCGCGTCGTGTCGACCCTGGGTCGGGCGATCGGTGGCGGCAAGGACTACCCGCAGGACGACGCGGCGCGCGTCGCCTGGATCGCGAAGAACCTGCCCGGCGCCGGCGAGCGCGCCGAGCAGCTGCTGAAGCGCTATGGCACCCGCGCCGCCGAGGTGTGGACATTCGTCGAGCAGGGCCCGGACGCCCCGCTTGCCGGTGGGCAGCTCTCGACGCGCGAACTCGAATGGATGGTGCAGAACGAGCTGATCGTGCGCCTCGAGGATGTCATCCTGCGCCGCACCAGCCTGGCGTTCACCGGCGACGTCACCGAGGAGATCCTCGAAGAGGTCGCCGAGGCGCTCGCGCCGCTGCAGGGCTGGGACCGCGCACGCGCTGCCCACGAGATCGAACTGACCCGGGAACTGCTGAACACCCGGCACGGACTGTCCCTCGTCGCCCGCACGCGCGGGTAACGGGGTTCCGCCGCCGCCCTCCTCGGCGTCTACTCGAACACCGCATCGGCAGAGGGGCCGATGCTCTGCGAAAGGTCAATGGAGACATGCCTGAAGTGAATATGGGGCTCTATTTCCTGTCCGAACTCGTCGGAACGGCGATGCTGATCCTCCTCGGATGCGGTGTCGTCGCCAACGTCGCCCTGGCGAAGAACAAGGGTCTGGGCGGCGGCTTCCTGATGGTGAACTGGGGATGGGGCCTGGCGGTCTTCGCCGGCGTGCTCGTCTCCGCCTACTCCGGA
The DNA here is from genome assembly GCF_056395125.1 of Microbacterium sp. 10L49. Taxonomy (NCBI): domain Bacteria; kingdom Bacillati; phylum Actinomycetota; class Actinomycetes; order Micrococcales; family Microbacteriaceae; genus Microbacterium; species Microbacterium sp. 10L49. Next base: position 327,190 of record NZ_JBFTIW010000001.1, on the reverse strand, counting down.
GCCATCCTGAATCCGGCCGTCGGCATCGGACTTCTGGTCGCGAACAAGATCTCGTTCGCTCAGTTCGCCGTCGCCGCGGGCGCGGAACTGCTCGGTGCGATCATCGGTGCCGTGCTGTGCTGGCTGGCGTACAAGCAGCACTTCGATGAGGAGCCCGACCCGGCGAACAAGCTCGGCGTCTTCTCGACGGGCCCTGCGATCCGCTCCTACGGCTGGAATCTCGTCACCGAGATCATCGGCACGTTCGTCCTGGTGTTCGTGATCTTCGCGTTCGCCGACTACGGCGACGTCAAGGTCGGCACGCCGGGAGGCCTCGGCCCGCTGACGGCGCTGCCCGTCGCCCTGCTCGTCGTCTCGATCGGCGCTTCGCTCGGTGGCCCGACCGGCTACGCGATCAACCCGGCCCGTGACCTCGGCCCGCGCATCGCTCACGCGATCCTGCCGATCAAGGGCAAGGGCTCGAGCGACTGGGCGTACTCGTGGGTTCCGGTGGTCGGCCCGCTCATCGGCGGTACCATCGCCGCTCTCCTCGCTCCGGTGCTCCTGCACCTCGCGAAGTAACCCGAACCGCTATTCAAAGGAGAACTGCACATGGCTGATTACGTCATCGCCATCGACCAGGGCACGACCTCGAGCCGCGCCATCATCTTCGACCGCAAGGGCAGCATCATCGCCACCGGTCAGAAGGAGCATGAGCAGATCCTGCCGCAGGCCGGCTGGGTCGAGCACGACGCGTCGGAGATCTGGGCCAACGTCCAGGAGGTCATCGGCCTCGCTCTGACGCGCGCGCACCTGACCCGCCACGACATCGCCGCGGTCGGCATCACCAACCAGCGCGAGACCGCCGTGGTCTGGGACAAGACCACCGGCAAGCCGGTGTACAACGCGATCGTGTGGCAGGACACCCGCACGCAGCCCATCGTCGACCGCCTCGCGGCCGACGGCGGCGTCGAGCGATTCAAGCAGATCGTCGGTCTGCCGCTGGCGACCTACTTCTCCGGCACCAAGATCGCCTGGATCCTGGAGAACGTCGAGGGCGCACGTGCGAAGGCCGAGGCCGGCGACCTGCTCTTCGGCACGACCGACTCCTGGGTGCTGTGGAACCTCACCGGCGGTGTGAACGGCGGCGTGCACGCGACCGACGTCACCAACGCGTCACGGACCATGTTCATGGACCTGGAGACGCTGCAGTGGCGCGACGACATCCTGGAGGCCTTCGGCGTGCCGAAGTCGATGATGCCGTCGATCCGCTCGTCCTCCGAGGTGTACGGCGCTGCCGAGGACTCGTCGCTGCTGCGCGAGACCCCGATCGCGGGCATCCTGGGCGACCAGCAGGCGGCGACGTTCGGACAAGCGGCGTTCAACACGGGCGAGAGCAAGAACACCTACGGCACGGGCTGCTTCCTGATCTTCAACACGGGCGAGGAGATCGTCCACTCGAAGAACGGGCTGCTCACGACCGTCGGCTACAAGCTCGGCGACGGCCCGACGCACTACGCGCTGGAGGGCTCGATCGCGGTCACCGGATCCCTCATCCAGTGGCTGCGCGACCAGCTCGGGATCATCGACTCCGCCCCCGAGGTGGAGGAGCTGGCCCGCCAGGTCGAGGACAACGGCGGCGTGTACATCGTGCCGGCGTTCTCGGGTCTGTTCGCGCCGTACTGGCGTCCGGATGCCCGTGGCGCGATCGTGGGTCTGACCCGCTACGCGAACAAGAACCACATCGCGCGCGCCGCGCTCGAGGCGGTGGCGTTCCAGACCCGCGACGTGCTCGACGCGGTCAACGCCGACGCCGGAGTGGACCTCACCGAGCTCAAGGTCGACGGCGGCATGGTCGCGAACGACGCGCTCATGCAGTTCCAGGCCGACGTGCTGGGCGTCCCGGTGGTCCGCCCCGTGGTCGCCGAGACGACCGCGCTGGGCGCCGCCTACGCGGCCGGCCTCGCGGTCGGGTTCTGGAGCGGCCTGGACGACCTCTCCGCCAACTGGCAGGAGGACCGTCGCTGGGAGCCGAGCATGGACGCCGCGGAGCGCGACCGACAGCTCCGGCTGTGGCGCAAGGCCGTCACCAAGTCGATGGACTGGGTCGACGACGACGTGAAGTGATCTGACGCACGAAGAAAGGCGGGCCCGGAGGAACGATCCTCCGGGCCCGCCTTTCTCATGTCTCCAACGGGATGGATCAGGGGGTCAACGCGGCCTTCACGGGAGCACTGCGGTGCAGGTCGCCGCCGAATGCGACGAGCTGGAACTGCCGCCCTCCGGCGAGATCCACCGCCTCGGCGAAGAACACGTCGCGGTGCACGCGGCCCAGCCAGGTGGTGCCGCCGTCCCCGATCTGCAGCACGTCGTAGCCGACGGCATCGGCCTGGAGATCCCAGGCGAAGCTCAGATGCCGTCGCCCGTCTCCGGCATCCCCCGCGTCGGCGACCTGGAAGCCGGTCGGCGTCAATGGCTTCAGCGGTTTGCCGGCCTCCCGCAGCGACACGCGTCCGAGACGGCCATCGCCACTGGTGCGCAGCGAGATCCGCGCGACGCGTCTCCCGTGCATCTCGATCCCGCCGGTCCAGCCGCCCCAGTCCGCGGACGCCGATTTCGCCAGCGACTGCCAGTCGATCTCGGACGGTGCATCCTGCCACGTGATCCCGATGTCGATGGTCTGCAACCCCTGCGCGCGGACGTCGACCGACATCGCCTTCGCGGCCGTCAGGTCGGTCTTGAACAGGTGGATCACGCCCCCGCCGCGCAGAGCGAGGCTGTGCCCGCTGCCGTAGCTGGCCGACTCGTCCAGCGTGACGACGAGGTCACCCTCGGTCCAGTACTGCCAGGTCAGCGCCCGATCCGCGCAGCCCATGTTGTCCCAGCCGCCGTCACGCACCTTCGTTCCGTCGAGGAAGAATGCGGATCCGGCGCCCACGTTGAAGTCGGTGGCGATCGGCAGGCTGCCGTACGGCGAACGCTCCGTGATCCAGTGCGCGATGCCATCCCACTGCCGGTAGTCGAGGGTGTCGGTGCGATACGGGGGCGTGCGGGGCTCGAGCCGTCCGGACGTCCCCGGGTTCCCTGTCGGGCCGGACCAGAACCGCTGCTCCAAGTCGCGGTACGTCGCGCGCCCCTCCGCGGTGGACGTGGTGCCGTCCCACGATCCGTTCAGCCAGATCTGGGAGTCCACGAAGAGCGCGACCGAGGTCGGCGCAGGACGACCCGGGCCCGCCACGCTGCCGAAGTCCTCTTCGGGCCGGAACCCGCCCTTCTGGTGTTCGACGCCGGCGAAGCCCACCATGCGAGGGTCGTAGCCCGCGGCGACGGCTGATGCGGCGCTCTTGCTGAGATCGCGGTCTGCGCCGCCGGTGGTCGCCTGCCACCAGTAGTTCATGAACAGGGAATCGTAGATGGGCGCGTCCGGCGTGCCCAGCCAGCGCAGGTTGTTCTCGCTCAGCCTGTTCTCATAACTGACCTCGCCGCTGTCGAAGTCCGCCGAGTCATAGCCCTGCAGATAGAAATCGGGATCCGCGCGCTTGAGGTAACGCAGGAAGTCCTGGAACTTCTTGATCTGCGCCGCGCTGACGCTGCCCTCCTGATTGAGGAACAGGCCGTCGAATCCGAAGTATTTCCGGATCTCGATCATCTTGTCCGCGACGGGGAAGGATCCGTCGCCGGACTGCACGAGGAATGCGTCGAAGTCGACGGGGCGCGGCCAGAACCAGCCACCGATGGAGCGCGCGCCGTTCTTATGCGCGGCCTCGGTCCAGCCGGGATTCGGGATGTCGATCACGCCGTACGGACGTCCGGGGGCACGCTGCCCATCGATCATCTCGATGGGTGCCGGCCCCTTGACCTGTCCGTGCCAGGTGCCCCAGATGTCGATGTACGACCAGTACCGCTGGGTGTACACCTGCGCCTCCAGGCCGATCGCCTGGTTGTGGCCCTCGTAGATGCTCCCCGCGTCGTCGATCGTGAGCGTGGACAGCTGCACGGCGGGGTCGAGATCCGGATGCGCCTGCGTGGCGGCGAAGGGCGCGATGCGCGTGGCCCGTGGGATCAGACAGCGCAGGTGCCGCGCCCACGGCGTCGTGCCGGGGTCGAAGGCGAGCAGATCATCAGCGGCCCAGCCGAACGTATAGGGCCCGGGCGGCGTTCCCCCGGATGCCGGCACAGGTGCGGCGGCATCGGTTCCCGCGGCCGGACGCGCCGCCGCGTGGGCGATCCCCGGCGCCCCGGCGAGCAGCGCTGCCAGCCCGACACCTCCGACGGTCAGGAATGTTCTGCGGTTCAGGTCAGCCATATGCACCCTCCAGGTTGCGCTCCGTTGCGTGGCGGATCCGCGTCCCGTCACTGGAGACGCGAAGCCGCGTCCAGGCTATAACGCTTTAGTGTTCGGATGCGAAGCTCGAATCCGGCGCGTCGGTGGTCGCGGCGCACAACGATGCGAGGTTCTGGGTATCCGCCGCCGTCGCCGGACACGCCGCGGGCGCCGGGCCGCATCGGCCACGGCGCCCGCGAGCGTCGACGTCAGTTCTTGCCGAAGAGCTTCTGGATCTCAGCCATGTCGGCCTCGCTCGGCGCCGGCCGGCCACCCAGACCGAATCCCGATCCGGTCCCGGCTTCGCCGGTGGCGATGCCCGCGTTCTCTGCCGCGCGCTTGGCCGGGTTGCCGGAGCGGGATCCGGATCCCTTGCCCTTCTTGCCGCGCTTCGAAGAGGCGCCGGGGCGCCCCATGCCGGGCACCGGGCCCATGCCGGGGATGTTCGGGGTGCCTCCGCGGGCGACGGTCTTCATCATCTTCGCGGCCTGCTCGAACCGCTGCACGAGCTGGTTCACGTCGGTCACGGTCATGCCCGAACCGCGCGCGATGCGCAGGCGCCGGGAGCCGTTGAGGACCTTGGGGTTGCGGCGCTCCCCCGGCGTCATGGAGCGGATGATCGCCTCGGTGCGGTCGATCTCGCGCTCGTCGAAGTCCTCGAGCTGCTGCTTCATCTGGCCCATGCCCGGGAGCATCCCGAGCATCTTCTTCATCGAGCCCATCTTCTTGAGCTGCTGCATCTGCTCGAGGAAGTCCTCGAGCGTGAAGGTCTCGGTCGCAAGCTTCTCAGCGACCTTGAGCGCTTCAGCTTCATCGAACGCACTCTGAGCCTGCTCGATGAGGGTGAGGATGTCGCCGAGGTCGAGAATCCGGCTCGCCATGCGGTCGGGATGGAACGGCTCGAGGTCGTCGAGACCCTCGCCCGTCGACGCGAACATGATCGGCCGGCCCGTGATCGAGGCGACCGAAAGCGCGGCACCACCGCGGGCATCGCCATCGAGCTTGGAGAGCACGACGCCGGTGAAGTCCACGCCGTCCTGGAACGCCTTGGCGGTGTTGACCGCATCCTGACCGATCATCGCGTCGATGACGAACAGCACCTCGTCGGGGTTCACCGCGGCGCGGATGTCGGCGGCCTGCTTCATGAGCTCGGCGTCGACGCCGAGGCGTCCGGCGGTGTCGATGATGACGATGTCGTGCTGCTGGCGGCGTGCGTGCTCGACGCCGTCGCGCGACACGCGCACGGGGTCGCCGACGCCGTTGCCGGGCTCCGGGGCGTAGATGGTGGCGCCCGCCTGCTCCGCGACGACGGTGAGCTGGGTCACCGCGTTCGGACGCTGCAGGTCGGCGGCGACGAGCAATGGCGTGTGCCCCTCGCCCTGCAGCTGCTTGGCGAGCTTTCCGGCGAACGTGGTCTTTCCGGATCCCTGGAGGCCGGCGAGCATGATCACAGTCGGCGGGTTCTTCGCGAACTCGAGACGGCGCTGCTGACCGCCGAGGATCGCGATGAGCTCCTCATTGACGATCTGCACCACCTGCTGCGCGGGGTTCAGCGCCTTGTTGACCTCGTCGCCCAGCGCCCGCTCGCGCACCTTGACCGTGAAGTCCTTCACGACGGGAAGCGCGACGTCGGCGTCGAGCAGAGCGCGACGGATCTCGCGGACGGTGCCGTCGACATCGGCGGCGGACAGCTTGCCCTTCGTGCGCAGGTTGCGGAAGGTCTCGGTCAGCCGATCGGAGAGCGTGCCAAATGTAGCCATGGTGCTCCGATTCTACGCGAGCGGATCCCCCGTCCGCGGCGCGTCAGCCCCAGTGCAGGTCGGCGATGCGCGGCAGCGCGTGCTGCAGCTGCGCGAGCGGCGATCCGTGGCCCGCGCCACCCTCTGCCCAGACGCGCAGAGACGACAGCACGACGACCGCGTAGGCGGCGCCGAGCACGTCGGCGCGGATCCGCTCGACGCCGGCACCACGCGCGGCTTCGGAGAGCGCGGCGGCGAGCCGGCCCTGACGCAGCGCGGATTCGCGCTGCAGCTCATCGCCGAGACCCATGGCCTGTGCGTTGCCGAACGCGAGCGCCAGCGGATCCGGCTCGAGACTCTGCAGGATCGCGGTCAGGATCGTCTCGATCCGGGCCGAGTCCGCTCCCGCATCCGGCTCCGCGAGCGCCGCGACGGCCCGATCCAGGCGCTCGTCGAAACCCGACCAGAGCACATCGCTCTTCGAGGAGAAGTAGTTGAAGAAGCTCGACCGGCTCACGCCTGCGCGCTGTGCGATGCCGGCGATCGAGGTCCCCTCGTACCCGGACTCCAGGAACAGCTCGCAGGCCGCCTCGGCGATCGTCTCGCGTGAGGAGACCCGGGGGCGGCCGACGCCGCGGGCAGGGGTGGTCACCACCACACCGTATCGCGATGCGCTCATCCGACCATTCACCCCTATTATTGAACCGCATACAACAACTCGATCAGAAGGATCGGCCATGCTCGACATCCAGACGGTGGGCCTCGCCCCCGCGTTCGTCCCCTACCTCGACGGCTGGGATCTACAGCGCCGGATCCATGCCGAGGTCGTCGCCGGCACCCGCCCCGACACGCTGCTGCTGCTCGAGCACGAGGCCGTCTACACGGCCGGCAAGCGCACCGAGCCCCAGGAGCGACCTCAGGACGGCACTCCCGTGGTCGATGTCGACCGCGGCGGCAAGATCACCTGGCACGGCCCCGGCCAGCTGGTGGGCTATCCGATCGTCCGCCTGCCGGAGCCCATGGACGTGGTCGCCCACGTCCGCCGCCTGGAGCGCCTGCTCATCGACGTGCTGCGCCCGCTCGGCGTGGACGGATACCAGGTCGATGGTCGCAGCGGCGTGTGGGTGCGCCGGCCGCTCAGTGAGGACAAGGTGGCGGCGATCGGCGTGCGCGTGCAGCAGGGCGTGACCATGCACGGCTTCGCCATCAACTGCGACAACACGCTCGCGGGCTTCCGCGGCATCATCCCGTGCGGCATCACCGATGCCGGCGTCACCACGGTCAGCGAGGTGGTGGGGCGGGAGATCGCGCCGGCGGACATCGCCGACGCGGTCGCCATGGCGTTCGCTGCGGAGTATGCGACGGAGGTGGCAGCATGAGCGCCACTCCCGAGGGCCGCAAGCTGTTGCGCCTGGAGATCCGCAACGCGGAGACCCCGATCGAGCGCAAGCCGGAGTGGATCAAGACCAAGGCGAGGATGGGGCCGGAGTACAAGGCCCTGCACTCGCTCGTGAAGGACGAGGGCCTGCACACCGTGTGCCAGGAGGCCGGCTGCCCCAACATCTTCGAGTGCTGGGAGGACAAGGAGGCCACCTTCCTCATCGGTGGCTCGCAATGCACGCGGCGCTGCGACTTCTGCCAGATCGACACCGGCAAGCCCGCCGATTACGACACCGACGAGCCGCGCCGCGTGGCCGAGAGCGTGCAGCAGATGGGTCTGCGCTACGCCACGGTCACGAGTGTCGCCCGCGATGATCTGCCCGACACGGGCGCGTGGCTCAACGCCGAGACGGTGCGCAAGATCCACGAACTCAACCCGAACACCGGTGTCGAGCTGCTCGCGAACGAGCACAACGCGGATCCGGCCTTCCTCGGGCAGATCTTCGACGCGCGTCCCGAGGTGTTCGCGCACAACGTCGAGACGGTGCCGCGCATCTTCAAGCGGATCCGCCCGGCGTTCAAGTACGAGCGCTCCCTCAACGTCATCACGCAGGGACATGAGGCCGGTCTCATCACGAAGTCGAACCTGATCCTCGGCATGGGCGAGGAGCCGGAGGAGGTCGTGCAGGCGCTGCAGGACCTGCATGACGCCGGCTGCGACATCATCACGATCACCCAGTACCTGCGCCCCACTCCCCGCCACCTTCCGGTGTCGCGGTGGGTGAAGCCCGACGAGTTCGTCGCCTTCAAGGAGGAGGCGGAGCGGATCGGCTTCCTCGGCGTGCTCGCCGGCCCGCTGGTGCGTTCGTCCTACCGCGCGGGACGGCTCTGGGCGCAGTCCATGGTGTCCAAGGGCCGCGAGATCCCGCCGCACCTGGCTCACATCGCCGCCAGCGCAGACCTCGGCTTCGCGCAGGCCGTCTGAGACGCGGATCGCCGGGCGGGGAGCAGGGGGGCCACTCCCGTCCGGCGGTCCGTACTTCCCCCCTTCGGAGGGCGACCGGCCCGGCCGGCGCTCGGGCTCAGTCGGCGCTCATGACCGACAGCACCGAGCCGTCGGATCCGAAGTTCACCAGCAGCACGTCGTCCGCGCCGTCCGCGTCGAGGGCGTATTCGAGCACAGCGAACGGCTCACTCCCGCCGTGCTCGTCGACCAGCAGCGTCATGCTCATCAATCGGAGCGAGCGGATGATGTCGACGGCGGCGTCGCCGCTCACATCGACGAGATAGTCGGTGAGCTCGTCGCCGTACTCCTCCTGCTGCTGCAGGATGTACTCGGTGACCTCGCTGGTGCGGTCGTCGACCTCGGCGAGCATGCCGCGGCGGGCCTTGTCGTCGATCGCCTCCAGGCCCGACACGAACGCGGCCGCGATGTCGAGGGACTCCGGGGACACATCCTCCTGATCGGGCGCGGTCAGGTCTACGGTGAGGGCATGGTCGCCGAACTCCACCGTCTCGGACCAGAAGATCGATCCGTCCGGTCCTGAGGACAGCAGTCCGAAGAAGTCGTGTTCGATCGCCATACCGCTATAAAACCAGCCTTGTGCGCGGGGCGGTAGTCCGTGGCGCGCGTGCCGCCGACAGGTTCTTCGCCATCGTGGAATCAGGACCCGACGAGCGCCTGCACGAACACGTGCGGGGTGAAGCCGGTGAGGTCGTCGATGCCCTCGCCCTGGCCGAGGAGCTTGACCGGGATGCCTGTGCGCTCCTGCACCGCCAGCACGAATCCACCCTTCGCGGAGCCGTCGAGTTTGGTGAGCACGAGCCCTGTGACACCGGCGTGCTCGAGGAAGGCCTCCGCCTGCATGACCCCGTTCTGGCCCGTCGTCGCATCCAGCACGAGCAGCACCTCGCTGATCGGCGCCTGCTTCTCCACGACACGGCGGATCTTGGACAGCTCGTCCATCAGCCCGCCCTTCGTGTGCAGCCGCCCCGCGGTGTCGATGATGACGATCTCCGTGCCCTCGCGCTTGGCGTAGTCCACGGTCTGGAACGCGACGGAAGCCGGATCCTGCCCGTGCTGCTGCGGTCGCACGATCGCGGCGCCTGCGCGCTGCGCCCAGGTGGCCAGCTGCTCGACGGCCGCCGCTCGGAAGGTGTCGGCGGCGCCCACGACGACCGAGCGCTGGTAGCCCCGCAGGAACTTCGTGAACTTGCCGATCGTGGTGGTCTTGCCCACGCCGTTCACGCCGACGACGAGCACGACCGCCGGCCGCTCCGTGAGCTTGAGCGTGGTGTCGAACTTCGCGAAATGCTCCTCGAGCGTCTCCCGCAGCATGCGCTGCAGATCCTTCGGATCCGTGGTGCGGTACTTCTCGACCTTGGCGCGCAACTCGTCGACCAGTCGCTCGGTGATGTCCGGGCCGAAGTCGGCGGTCAGCAGCGCGGTCTCAAGATCGTCCCAGGTCTCCTCGTCGATCGTGGGCTTGACGAACATGCCGCGCAATGCGCGACCGAGGGACCAGGACTTCTCCGCCATGGCTCCAGCCTACGGGGAGCGACCCGGCGAACGCGGCGTGTTCGCCGAGGGCGCGGCCCGCTGTTCAGCGTCTCGGCTCAGACGGCAGCGGCCGCGCGATCCCCGACGCGCTGTCCGACCACCGCCGACACACCGTCCTGGCGCATCGAGACGCCGTACAGCGCGTCGGCGATCTCCATGGTGCGCTTCTGGTGCGTGATCACGAGCAGCTGCGAGCTGGCGCGGAGCTGCTCGAACACCGTCAGCAGCCGACCGAGGTTGGCGTCATCGAGCGCCGCCTCGACCTCGTCCAGGATGTAGAACGGGCTGGGGCGGGCCTTGAAGATCGCCACGAGCAGAGCGACGGCGGCGAGCGACCGTTCCCCGCCGGAGAGCAGCGAGAGCCGCTCGATCTTCTTGCCGACCGGGCGGACCGCGACCTCGATGCCGGTGTTCAGCAGATCGTCGGGATTCGTGAGCGAGATGCTCCCCGCGCCGCCCGGGAACAGCAAAGGGAAGACCTCGCCGAACGCCTGCCGCGTGTCCTCGAACGCAGAGGCGAAGATCGTCTGCATCCGCTCGTCGAGCTCGGTGATGATCGTGAGCAGATCCTGCCGGGTCTTGGTGAGGTCGGCGAGCTGTTCGGTGAGGAAGGCGTGCCGCTGCTCGAGCGCCGCGAACTCCTCGAGGGCGAGCGGATTCACCCGGCCGAGCTGGGCGAGCTTGCGTTCCGCTTCCTGCAGCCGGCGCTGCTGGATACGACGGTCGAACGGGATGCCGCTCGCGGTCGGCGCGCTCACGTCGCGGACGGATTCGTCGCCGATCTCATCTCCTTCGGCGCCTTGCGCTGCCTCTTCGGCCACGGCGGCCGCGAGCAGACTCTTGGCATCGCCCGCCGCACCTGAATCGCGCGGAACCAACTGATCAGGACCATATTCCGCAATCAGAATATCTTCGTCGAGAGCGAGTTCGGACTGCACGCGCTCGAGCAGGCTGGACAGGTGCAGCTTCTTCTCGTGGATCTGCAGCTCGAGGCCGTGCACGCTCTCGGTGAGGCCCGCCAGGCGCTCCCGGATCGAGGAATCCTGCCGGCGCAGCTCGCCCAGCTCCTCGTTCTGGGCGGAACGGGCGGACTCCGCGGCCGCGAGCGCCAGACGCGCCTCCGCGACCGAGCGATCCACGGAGTCCATGATGCGCGGCAGCTCGGCGGCGACCCCGGAGGCCGTCTCGCGCTGGGCACGACGCACCACGGCGCGTCGTGCGGCCTCCGCCGCTGCCTCGCGCTCCCGCTCGCGCTGCCGTTCCAGCGACGCGACCCGCGCCTCGGCGGCGCGCACGCGTTCACGCATCGTCTCGACACCGAGGCGCGCCTCGATCTCCGCTTCCCGCGCGGCCTCGAGCGCTTCCAGCAGGCCGTCTCGTGCCGAAGCGTCGAGGACGGGGCGCGGTGCAGCCTCGGCCGCCGCGAGCGCGTTCTTCGCCGCATCCGCGTTCGACTCCGCGTCGGCGACAGCCGACTGCGCCTGAGCGAGCCCCGACTCGAGGCGCTCGCACTCGGCGATGGCCGACTCGTGTTGCACGGCCACCCTGTTGACCTGCTCGGTGTGCGCGGCCAGCGCCGCATCGTGCTCGCGCAGCGTGCGCAACGCGTCGCGGGACGTACGTCGCGCGGTCTCCAGCGTCTCGGTCGCATCCTCGCGAGCTTCGCGCAACGAGTCGACGACAACCCGTACCTCGTCGAGGCGCTCCACGGCCGCATCGCGCTCCGCGACGAGCTCCAGCCGGGAGCGCTCCCCTCCGGATCCGGTGTGCAGGGTGTGCGCCGTGAGCACTTCGCCGGCGCGGGTGACGATCGTGAGCGGCACGCCGGCGGCGGCCGTGGCGGCCGCATGCGCGGCACGGGCGGACGCCAGATCCTCCACGACGACGACGTGCGAGAGGACGCCGATGATGCCGGCCGGAGCGGTCACGACCTGCACCGCGGGCGTCGCCCCCGCGATCCCCGCGTCGACGACGGATACGGCTGCTCCTTCGGCGATGACGAAGTCGTAGACGCCGGCCGTCGCGTCGTCCCCGGCGAGGGCGAAGGCCGCCGCCACGTCGTCCACGAGCACGCCCTCGGCGAGCGGACCGAGCACTGCGGCGATCGCGGCCTCGAACCCCGGTTTGACCTGCACCGCGTCGCCGACGACCCCTCGCACGCCGGCGAATCCCGCGGCGACGATCTCCGCGGCGCCGCCCGTGACCGCGATGGCGCTGCTCAGCGCGGCGGCCTTCGCCGTCAGCGCCTCGGACTCGCGTTCGGCGGCGTGCAGCCGCTCGCGCAGTTCGCCGAGCGCGGTCTCGGCCGCGACAGCCCGGGCCTGCGCTCGCTCATAGGTCTCGGCGTGCTCCGAGGCCGTGCCCTCGGGCGCCTCACCTTCCTCGATCCGCTCACGTGCCTCTGCGGCTTCGCGACGGCGTTCGTGCGCGGCCTCCAGCGCGTTCTCCTGCCGGAGCACCGCGCCGCGGACGGCGGCCAAAGCGGACGCGGCGGCCTCCGCCTGCCCGCGCAGGGTGGTCAGACGCATGTCGTGCGCAGAGACCAGCGCGCTCTGCTCTGCGATGTCGACATCGAGCGCGTCCAGCTCCGCCCGCGCATTCGCGACCTCGCGGGTCGCCTCGTGCACGGCGTCCTGCGCGCGGCCGATGTTCGACGAGATCTCCTCGGCCTCGTGCTTCGCCTCGTCGATCGTGGCCTGGGTGACGGTGACGGCCGTGACTGCGGCATCATCGTCGTCGGATCCGAGCAGCGCGAGTCTCTGATTCGCGAGGGTGAACAGACCGCGCATGCGCTCCTGCACCTGCTCCAGACCGAACGAGATCCGCCGCGCCTCGTCGACCGCCACGGAGTTCTGCACGGCCTCGAGCCGGGTGATCTCGGCCCGGACGCGGTCACCCTGCTCGCTCAGCACCACGCGCTCGGCATGGCGCTCGTGTTCGTTGCGGGTATGGTCGGCGAGCGCCGTGCGCAGCGTCACCACATCGTCGGCGAAGATCCGTGCCTTGGCGTCGCGCACGACCGCCGCGATGGTCTGCGCCTCGCGAGCGATCTCGGCCTGACGACCGAGCGGCTTCAGCTGGCGACGGATCTCCCCCGCCAGGTCGCTGAGCCGGGTCAGGTTGGTCTCCATCGCGTCGAGCTTGCGGAGGGTCTTCTCCTTGCGGCGCCGGTGCTTGAGGATGCCCGCGGCCTCCTCGATGAAGCCGCGCCGATCCTCGGGCGAGGCCTGCAGCACCGTGTCCAGGCGCCCCTGACCGACGATGACGTGCATCTCCCGGCCGAGCCCCGAGTCGCTGAGCAGCTCCTGCACGTCGAGCAGGCGGCAGTTCTCGCCGTTGATCGCATAGTCGCTCGATCCATTGCGGAACAGGGCGCGACTGATCGTCACCTCGGCGTACTCGATCGGCAGAGCCCCATCGCTGTTGTCGATCGTGAGCTGCACCTCCGCGCGTCCGAGCGGACCACGCGTAGACGTGCCGGCGAAGATGACGTCCTCCATCTTGCCGCCGCGGAGAGTCTTCGCCCCCTGCTCCCCCATGACCCACGCAAGCGCGTCGACGACGTTCGACTTGCCGGATCCGTTCGGCCCGACGATGCAGGTGACGCCCGGCTCGAAGGCGAACGTGGTCGGCTGCGCGAAGGACTTGAACCCCTTGAGGGTCAGGCTCTTCAGGTGCATGGGCACGCTCGGGGATCGGCGGAGTTCACGGCGTCTACGCTATCGCGGTGCTCCCTGCGGCCGCGCGGGAAACGCCCGAGGTCCAGGGATTTCTGAGTGTCGGCTTGACGTCTTCTGTGAAGCTCCGCTAGCGTGACAACCCGAGCCGAGAAAGGAGGTTGCCGACATGATTACTCGCACTGATATCAACCCAGCACGTGGGATCGATGCGTCCTCGGCGACTTCCGCCGGCCTCCGCGAGCGTTTCGCCGCGTAGTAGGCGCCTCTCCCCTCGCCCCGGCCACAGGCCGGCCTGACGCTCCGTGCGTCTGCGATCCGATCCGCGATTTCCGCGTCGATCTTCGATCGCCCACCCGATCCGGGACACCGTGTCCTTGGATCCGTGCAGATCCGGACATTTCGTCTCGGATCCGTCCCCTCACCCGTGACACGTCGCGGCGTCCCACCGGACGACCCTGCCGTGGAGCGAAACCGCCTTTCCGGCACGACCAACGAAAGCGAATCACCGTGAATACCGCATTGCACGCTTCGCCTCCCACCGAGTCGAAGCAGCGCGCTCTCCCCGAGCGTGACCTGTCCATCCAGCTCCCCCGCGAGGAGGAGCTGCGCAACCTGTCGCTCACCCAGCGTGTGGCCCTGCGCGTCGCCCTGCACCTCATCGTGCGGTCACGGCCGTCGATGCAGGACCGGGCTCACGCCGCCCAGGCCGAGGCACGTCGCCTCCGCATGCTGGAGCAGTACGAGGCCGACCGCCTGGCTCGCACGGCGACTCGGCAGGTCCTCTGATGACCGGCTCTCGGATCGACGACCCGATCATCTCCCTGCCCGCCGGTGCGACCCTGCATCCGCTCGTGCTCCCCGCACGGGCGGATGCGGGCTCGCCCGGCCCGTTCCGCGACTACGCCGAGGTGCGCAATCGCTGCCTCGAAGCGGCATCGGGCCGGGATGACGACAGCTTCACCCCGGAGGAGCTGCTGCCGCTGCTCACCTCGGACGCGTACTCGCAGCGACGCCAATGGCGGATCGTCATCGGGCCGCGCACGGTCGGCGTGGCTCTCCTGAACATCTCGCGCGACGGCGAAGGCGACACCGCCACGATGGCGATCAGCGTGCTCCCCGAGGAGCAGGGCCGAGGCCTCGCCACCGCGGTCGCCGCTCACCTGGAGCAGCTCGCCCGCGCCGACGGCGTCCACACGCTGCAGGTGTGGACGGAGCATCTCCCGGCGGACGAGCCTGCGCTGGTATCGCCGACCGGATTCGGCAGCGTCCCGCGCGACCACACCGCACGCTTCCTGCTCGCACAGGGCTGGACCCTGGAGCAGGTCGATCGCGTCAGCGAGTATCGCTGGGGCGAAGACGACCACCTGCCGGCACTGCGCGCCGCCGCCGAGGAGGCCGCATCCGGATACCGCGTCGTGCAGTGGCTGCTGCCGACCCCAGACGAACGGCTCGACGGGTACGCGTGGATGAAGTCCCGCATGTCGACCGACGCGCCGGACGCGGCGATGGGCTCGCCCGAAGAGACCTGGGACGCGGATCGCGTCCGCGAACAGGACACCCGCTGGCTCGACATGGGTCACACTGTGCAGGTGACGGTGGCCGAGCACATCGCGACTGGTGAGCTCTGCGCATACAACGAGCTCTCCCTCAAGGGGCCGGAGGACAGCGTCACGCAGCAGAACGACACCCTCGTGCTCGCCGCGCACCGCGGCCATCGGCTCGGCCTGCTCGTGAAGACGGCGGGCCTGCTCTCCTGGCATGAGCGCTTTCCGAGGTCGGCCCGCGTGGTCACCTACAACGCGGAGGAGAACCGCCCGATGCTGTCCATCAACGAGCAGCTCGGATTCGTCCCGATCGCCCACGGCGGTGCGTGGAAGAAGGTCCTGGACTGATCCTCGGTCCAGGATCATCCCGGAGGATGACGTCGCATCGCGATCCTCACTCCGGGGGCCGATGATCCATCGGGTCTCGCCGACCAGGCTGGAGGCATGAGCACAGCAGTCATCGAAGCACATGGCCTGATCAAGTCGTTCGGATCCACTCGCGCCCTGGCCGGAGTGGACCTGCGGATCTCCTCCGGGGAATCCGTCGCGATCATGGGGGCATCCGGATCGGGCAAGACGACTCTCCTGCATGCGCTCGCCGGGATCACCCGGCCCGACGGGGGCCGAGTGATGTTCCTGCCGCCCGCCGGTGGCTCCGTCGAGGTGAGTGCGCTGGGCGAGTCCGCGCGATCCCGCCTGCGTCGCGAGTCGTTCGGATTCGTGTTTCAGCAGGGGCTGCTGATGCCCGAGCTCTCCGCGGTGGAGAACGTCGCGCTCGCGGCGATGATCACGGGGGTCTCGCGTGCGGAGGCGACACAGCGCGCGGCGGGGTGGCTCGCAGCGCTCGGGCTGCAGGGCATGAAGGACCGCCGCATCGGCGAGCTCTCGGGCGGGCAGGCGCAGCGCGTCGCCATCGCCCGCGCCCAGGTCACCGGAGCGAGCGTGGTGTTCGCGGACGAGCCGACCGGCGCGTTGGACTCAGCGACCTCGGCGGAGGTCATGGACGCGCTGCTCTGGTCGACGACGGGGCAGGGGCGCACGCTCATCGTCGTCACGCACGATCCCCAGGTCGCGGCGCGCTGCTCGCGCACGATCGCCGTCCGCGACGGGCGAGTGCTGGGCTCGGTGGTGAACGCATGAACGCCGCGACGCTGCGTTTGCTGCTGCGGCCCGCTCCGGGTTCCGCCGCGGTCGTGGTGATCCCCGCCATCGCATTCGCCGTCGTGTCCGCGCTCGTGCTGACCGTTGTCGGCGGCGCGCAGGCGTTCTGGCGGTGGACCGACCAGGACGCGACGATCTACCAGATCCTTGCAGCGGTCGCCCTCGTGCTGCTAGTGCTGCCGCTCGCCACCCTGGGCGGTGCCGCGGCCCGGCTCTCCGCCCGGCGCCGTGACGAGCGACTTTCCACGCTGCGCCTGCTCGGCGTCACGGGGTTCGGCGTCGGCGTCGTCGCCGTGGTCGAGTCGACCCTGGTCGCGGTGATCGGCGTTCTCGGCGGCGTGGTGCTGGCCCTCGGTCTCGCGCCGCTCGTCGGCTTCATCCCGTTCCGCGGCGCGCCACTGGGCTCGGCTGTGCTGCTGTCGCCGGGGCTGATGGCGGCGATCGCGGCCGGCACGGTGCTGCTCGCGACGGTGAGCGCGATCGTCGGGCTGCGCCGCGTGGTGATCTCACCGCTCGGCGTGCGCACCAGGACCACACCGCCGACGCCGCACGGGGTGCGCGCCGTCATCGCGATCGCCGTCGTCGCGGCAGGATTCGTCGCCGGCCGGATCGTCCCCGGGATCGGCGGCGCGATCGCCATGATCACCGGTCTCGTCGCGATCTTCGGCGCCGGGCTGCTGGTGCTGAACCTCATCGGTCCGTGGGTGTTGAAAGTCGGCGCCCGGGTGCAGCTGCGCGGGGCGAAGACCCCGTCGCGGCTGCTCGCGGCGCGCATCGTGCTGGATGAACCGAAGGGGGCATGGCGTCAGGTCAGCGGGGTGGCGATGGCCAGCTTCATGGCCGTGTTCGCCGGTACCGGGGTCGCCCTGATGGATGTGATCAGCTCGGGCGACCCGTCGGAACAACAGCTGATGCTGGTCACGGACATGCGCACGGGCCTCGTCATCACCCTGGTCGCGTCGTTCCTCATGGTCGGCTGCTCCGTCGCCGTGACGCAGGCCTCCGACATCCTCGACCAGCGCGATCTGCACCGCAGTCTGCACTACCTCGGTGTACCGGCCGACACGGTTGACGCCGCACGACGCCGCGCCGTGATGTCGCCGCTGCTGATCACGACCCTGGGCTCCGCCCTCTGCGCGGCCGTGCTCATCTTCCCGCTGCTCGGGATGGCGCTGATCACGGCACCGCTGTCCATCGCGACGATCGCCGCGGTCCTGACCGCCGGCATCGCCCTGGTGTGGATCGCGACCAGGCTCACCCGACCGCTGCTCATGCGGGCATTCGTGGGCTGAGCACTCTGATCTCAGGATCCGGTCGCGGCCGTCAGGAAGTCCTCGATGGCCGCGATCGTCGTCGCGTTGTCGACATGCACGATGCCGCGGATGCCCATGCGGGCGGCGCCGTCGATCTGCTGCCGGCGGTCGTCGATGAAGAAGACGTCGGCCGGGTCGGCGCCCATGGCGGTCAGCGCCGCGGTGTAGGCCTCGGGATCCGGCTTGTTGGCGCCGATCTCGTGGCTGTAGCAGATCGAGTCGAAGACGGCGGAGAAGCGATGGCGGCGCTCCTCCTCTTCGCGAGCGCCGTCCGCCGAGTTCGAGAGGATCGCGACTCCGGCGCGGCCGCGCAGCCCGCGCGCGTAGTCGATCAGCGCCGTGTTCGCCTCCCCGCAGTAGGCGTCCCACATCTCAGCGAGCGCGACTTCCTGCTGTGCAGGAGTGAACCCCAGCGTTCGCGCGAAGCCGTCCCAGTACTCTGCAGCCCGGCCCTGCTCGATGTCGATGCGCGGAAGCCCGGCGGCGGCGAGACGCTCGTCGTACTCCGGCCGGGTGAGGTCCGCCCGGGCCGCCCCACCTGTTCTTGAGCTCTTCCTGCCAGGGTCCGTCGTCGACGAGTTCGAGCACTCCGCCGATGTCGAACAGGATCCAGGTCTTGTTCCGCGTCATACCTCGACGCTAGGCGACGAGTGCCACGATGACGATGGGGAGCGCTCCCCCGCTCCCCGCTCCGGCACCGGCACCGGCACCGGATGCACGCGATGCGGATGGGGCCCAGAATGGATCCGTCCCGCCAGCGACCCGAGGAGCACCCCATGAGCAGCATCGTCGACTTCGTCAGCGTCTCGACCGCGGGCCTCGAGTCCTCGCCCATCGCCGAGGCGCTGGCCGGCCTGCGCGCGAACGAGGCGCGGTACATCACCAATAAGTACGGCACGCCCTTCACCGTGAGCACGCCGGAGGAGGATCCGGACACGCTCCACTGGGTCACCGAGATCCTGCGTGACGAGCGCGGCATCGTGATCGCGAGTCCCGCACTCGAGGTCAGCGGCTTCGAGGCGGACGGGATCCGATTCGGCTACGTCTTCTACGCCTCGGGGCTCGCGATCAACGTGATGTACACGATCGCCGACGGAGGCAAGCGCGCGGTCGGCTTCAAGCTGTCGCTCGGCATGGAGATCCCCGAAGAGCTGTCGGCTTTCAAGTTCGCCCGGCAGCGGTCGAAGCTCGCGGGCGAGATCCGCGGTTCCTACTTCGTCATCAAGGGCACGCACTAGCTGTCCCAGGAGCGCTCTTCTCCGCTGACCACGGTTCTGGATCTGTCTCAGGACCCTCAGTTCGGCAGAGTCGCCTTGTAGATGGTCGCCGCCCCCGTACCGATGAACACCGTGCTTCCAGAGACGGCGATGCTCTCGGCATTGCCGGTGATCCCACTCACATCCGCCCGCTTCGTCCAGGTCGACCCATCCGTGGACGAGTAGACGGCCGGAGCCGTCAGCGAGTTCGCCAGCATGTACGTGGTGCCGCCATCCTGGTAGGTGTCCAGGACGGCGCTGAGTCCGGGGCCCGAGATGGTGGTGTACTTCCCCGTGGTCGTGTCGAAGGCCGCGAGGCCGGCCGAGCCGTTCACTGAGACCACGTCGCCGCGGAGCGTCGACTTGGAGAAGACGATCTTCGAGCCCACTGCATCCGCGTGGTAGGGGTGCGGCAGCGTGGCGATGACCGGGCCCGGGTCCACCGTGCTCCAGCCGGATCCGGGCGTGTAGACGTCGAGCCCCGTGTTGTTGTACGCCGTGTGCTGCACGCCGTCCTTGCCGGGGTATTGGAACGCCAGCGAAGCGGCACCCGTGGCCGACATCGTGCTCGCCCGCGTGTAGAGCTTCCCGCCCACGACGGACATCCAGTAGTAGCGGGCGTACTCGCCGTCACCGGGATAGGTCGCCAGTACCGTGGGATCGTCCGCCGCGGTGCGCTCGATGGTCCAGGTCGCGCCGCCGTCGACGGACTTCTTGATCGCGGCGATCGTGTTCGTCGGCCCGTACTCGGCCTTGTCCGGGTTCTGAATCGAACCGGCCAGGAACAGCTCGCCTCCGAGTTCGGCGGAGTCGAACACGTGCACGAACGGGGTGTTCGCCACATAGCTGCCGAGATGCGTCGCCGAGTCGTAGAGGCCGTAGTTCGCCGGCGACGTCCAGCTGACCCGCGGGTCCATGTTCGGGGCGTAGACCCTGCCGTCCCACACCCGCAGGGTGTGGATCTCCTCGGCCGGCATGCCCGTGACCTCGTGCTTCTCGGCTCCGGTCGCGATCGAGTACGAGTTCAGGCTCACCGGCCCGGTGTTGATGTTGTAATCGCCGTAGCCGGCGAAGACCTTGCCATCGGCGACGGCCAGGTCGTGGATCCCCGAGTGGAACGTGCTCTGCGTCCCGACCCAGCTCGGGACTGCCTTCGCATCGCTGTTCGTCGCGAAGAGAGAAGCCTTCACCGCTGAGGTCGTGGTTCCTCCACCCGGCTTGGACGGGCCTTTCCCCGTGTGCACGGATGCCGTCAGTTGCGCAGACCCCGAGGCCGGAACTGCGTTCGCGGGCGCAGCGATACCCAGCGTGCACACGGCGACCAGGGCGAGAGCGGGAGCAGCGCGAAATGCCGTGCGGGAGAGCCGGCTGCCGGCGCGAGATCCGGAATTCTTGATGGACCGCATGAGCGTGAACCTTTCGATCTGGGTTGGAGCTTGGTGCGGAGCACAACGAATTTCGAGGATTATTCTGCTATATCGGGAGTCGATAGAGGAAATCAGAGAGAGCCCGATGCGCGACGCCCCGGCGCTCGACGCGCTTGACCCGCATCCACAGACTCGAGCACCTCAGCGAGGGAACCCCGCGCGCGTCAGGCGCTCGGGGTGGGAGCTTTCCTCTGGCATCGCGGGCAGAAATGACTCGAGCGGTTCATGAAGGCGTCGCGGCGGATCGGGCCCCCGCAGCGCGGGCACGGCTGACCCGTACGACCGTAGGCGTTCAGCGAGTGCGCGAAGTAACCGGCCTGGCCGTTGACGTTGACGTACTGGGCGTCGAAACTGGTGCCGCCCTCGGCCAGCGCCTTCCCCAGCACTGCGCGCACCTCGGCCAACAGGCGGTTCACCGCCACAGTGGACAGTGCGGAGGCCGGGGTCTCGGGATGGATACGGGCAGCCCAGAGCGACTCGTCGGCATAGATGTTGCCGACACCGCTGATGAGGTTCTGGTCCAGCAGCACACGCTTGATCGCGCTCGATCGCGTCCGCAGCGCGCTGCGGAACACCTGACCCTGGAACGCCTGATCCATGGGGTCCCGCGCGATATGCGCGACCTGCGACGGAAGGAGCGTTGCGTCACTCCCCCAGCCCGCGGCTCGTCCATCGGCCGTCGCCACCAGCTCATCCACGGCGAGAGATCCGAAGGTGCGCTGATCGGCGAAGACGACGGCCAGCTCGCCGTGCTGCGGATGTTCGATGAACAGCCGGATCCGCTCGTGCCGCTCGGCGGCCGCGTCCGGACGGCGCAGCAGCAGCTGTCCCGACATGCCGAGATGCCCGACGATCGCCGAGCGTCCGTCGGTGCCGTCGGTCGTCAGCGGCATCCAGAGGAACTTCCCCCGGCGAGCCACCGTCGCGACCTCGGTACCCTCCAGCCGCGCGACGAAGTCGGCGGCGCCTGCGACGTGCCGCGTGAGGGCACGCTCGTCGTGTACGGCGACCGAGACGATGCGTGCGCCGGTCATCGCCGGAGCGAGGCCGGCGCGGACGACCTCGACCTCGGGGAGCTCAGGCACGGTCGCTGAGCGCGTGCCAGGCGGCCAGCGCCGCGGCCATCTCGGCCGTCTTCTTGCTCGTGCCCGTGCCTGTGCTGGCCAGGTCGCCCGTCGTCACAGTCGCGGTGAAGCGACGGTCGTGATCGGGACCGGTCGAGACCACCTCGTACACGGGAGCGCTGAGACCGCGATGCGCGGACAGCTCCTGCAGCGCGGTCTTCGGATCCATCGCCGCGCCGTACCGCTCCGGGTCGGCGAAGAGCGGCTCGATGAGCCGCAGCACGAGCGCCGTCGCCGCCTCGGGACCTGCGGACAGGTAGGTGGCCCCGAACACCGCCTCCATCGTGTCGGCGAGGATCGAGTCCTTGTCGCGACCGCCGGTGCGCTCCTCGCCGTTTCCGAGCAGGATGTGCGCGCCGAGGCCGATGCCACGGGCGACCTCTGCCAGCGCGACGGTCGACACCACACTCGCCCGCCGCTTCGCCAGGGACCCCTCGTCGAGGTCCGGGAGCGTCGTGTAGAGCATGACGGTCACAGCCTGGCCGAGCACGGAGTCGCCGAGGAACTCGAGACGCTCGTTGTGCGGGATGGCGCCGTTCTCGTACGCGTACGAGCGATGCGTGAGCGCAAGCTGAAGCAGCTCGGGGTCGATGTCGACCCCGAGCTGCTCAGAAAGCGGGCGCGTCCCCACGGGGACTTCTGCCATGATCGACGGATCGATCAGACGTCGGCGACCTTGCGGCCCTTGTACTCGAGGAACAGCTCGGTGCCCTGCGAGTCCGTGACGACCTTCGCCTGGTGAGGACGGCTGTAGACGACCTTGCCGTTCTCGATGGTCTTGACGAGGGCAGGAACCTCCGCCTTCCACTGCGCGCGACGCGAGCGGGTGTTCGAACGGGAGACCTTGCGCTTCGGGGGGTTACCGGCCATGGTTTGCTACTTTCTGTGCTCTGGGCGCGCAGCTATTCCGCTGCTTGCTTTTCGACGGTGCCGTCGTGGTCTGTGATCTGCTGGAGCGCGGCCCATCGAGGATCGACAGGAGCGTCCTGCTCTTTCCCGGCGCTTCCGGTCAGCCGCTCGCCGGTCTCGGGGTCGAGTCCAGGGCAATCCGGCTGACACACCGGCTGAAACGGGAGCGCCAAAACCACCGCGTCCCTGACCAGAGTTTCAAGATCCACGTGGTCGTCTTGAACCTCGAAGTCGTTCGCTTCCTCTCCAGGGTACGCGAAAAGCTCTTGAAACTCGACTTCGACAGGCTCTTCGATCGGATTCAGGCATCGACCGCACTCTCCGCGGTACGTCGAATCGACCTCGCCGGTGACAAGGATCCCCTCGTGCACGGACTCCAGCCGGACGTCGAGATCGAGTCCCTCGCCCTTCTCGACGGAGACGAGACCCTCGCCCCACTGCTCAGGCAGAGGAATCGTCATCCGGAACTCTCGCATCTCACCGGGTCGACGAACGATGTCGTGCGCGGACAGCGAGAATGGTCCTTTGCGTCGGGTCTT
The DNA here is from genome assembly GCF_056395125.1 of Microbacterium sp. 10L49. Classification (NCBI taxonomy): domain Bacteria; kingdom Bacillati; phylum Actinomycetota; class Actinomycetes; order Micrococcales; family Microbacteriaceae; genus Microbacterium; species Microbacterium sp. 10L49. The sequence continues at coordinate 304,255 of NZ_JBFTIW010000001.1, read as the reverse complement.
CACCGGTTCAGTCTACTGGGCGCACCTGGGCGGAGGCCGGGCCCTCCGATGGCTCAGGGACCGGCGGGCTGCCGTTCAGATACCGCGGGCACCGGTGTCGAGGAAGCGCGCGACGGCCGGCGGCACGAACGGGGACACGTCACCGCCGAGCGCGGCGACCTGCCGCACGAGCGAGCTGGAGACCAGGGCGTGCGCCGGATCCGGCAGCAGGAACACGGTCTCGATGTCGGCGAGGTGGCGGTTCACGATCGCCATCGGCGACTCGTACGCCACGTCGACCTGCGAGCGGATGCCCTTGATCAGCACACCCGCGTTCACATCGCGGGCGTAGTCGACGAGCAGACCCATGCTCCAGGATCCGACGATGACGGTGCCCGTCACGCCGGCTTCTGCGATCGACTCCTCCAGCAGTGCGAGTCGCTGCGCCACCGGCAGCATGGCCTGCTTGTCGGGGTTGTGCACCACCAGCACGTGCAGCTCGTCGTAGAGGGCGGCGGCGCGTCGGATGACGTCCAGGTGGCCGAGGGTCGGCGGGTCGAAGGAACCGGGGACGACGGCGATCCGAGCGCTCATGCGCCCAGCCTAGCGGCGCGGATCTCTGCGTCAGCCGCATGCGCCGTTCGACGAGCGCCCTCCGACGCGCTCAGGGGGCCGCGCGGGAGGAGTCAGTTCTTGGCGAGGGCGGCACGATCGTCGATGCTGAGGCGCTGCGCCATCGCCGCGCGCAGCCCGTCGTGCTGCTGCAGCGCGGGATCCGCCTCGATGATCTCCTCGGCGATCGCACGGGCCTGGGCGATCAGATCCGCGTCCTTGATGACCCGCAGCAGCTTCAGCGACGACTTCGCACCCGACTGGCGCGCTCCGAGCACGTCGCCCTCGCCGCGCAGGTCGAGGTCGACCTCGGCGAGGACGAAGCCGTCGAGCGTCGCGGCCACCGCATCGACCCGGTCGCGGGCCGGCGTGCCCTGCTCGGCCTCGGTGACCAGCAGGCACAGGCCGGGCACCCCGCCGCGACCGATGCGGCCGCGCAGCTGGTGCAGTTGGGAGACACCGAAACGGTCGGCCTCGAGCACGATCATGGTCGAGGCATTCGGCACGTCGACACCGACCTCGATCACGGTGGTCGCGACGAGGAGGTCGATCTCGCCACGGGCGAAGGCCTGCATGATCGCGTCCTTCTCGTCCGCGGCCATACGGCCGTGCAGACCGGCGATGCGCACCGCGCCCAGCTTCGGGTGCGTGCTGAGCGCGGCCAGCAGCTGCACCACCCCCCAGCGCGGTCCGCGGCTCTCCTGCTCCTCATCCGCGAAGTGCTCCTGGTCCGCCTCCTCCGCGCCGTCATCGGTATCGATCGCGGCGCACACGGCGAACACCTGGCGCCCCTTCTCGATCTCCTCCGCGGCGCGCTCCCACACCCGGGTGAACCAGCCGGGGTGGTCGGCGAGGGGCGCGACGAAGGTCTCGATGCCCGCGCGCCCGCTCGGCATCGTGCGGATCACTGAGATGTCGAGATCGCCGAACACGGTCATCGCGACCGTGCGCGGGATCGGGGTGGCGGTCAGCACCAGCGCGTGCGGGCTGGTGCCCTTGGCGCGCAGCGCTTCCCGCTGCTCGACGCCGAAGCGATGCTGTTCGTCGACCACCACGAGCCCCAGATCGGCGAAGGTCGTCTTCTCCCCGAGCAGTGCATGCGTGCCCACCACGATGAGTGCCTGGCCCGCCGCGACGCGCAGCGCAACCTTGCGCCGTTCGGGCGCGGACATCTGCCCCGTGAGCAGCGTCGGCATCACCAGGGGGGCGAGCTTCGGCCCGAGCATCTTCGTGATCGAACGCAGGTGCTGAGCCGCGAGCACCTCGGTCGGCGCGATCAGCGCCGCCTGACCGCCCGTCTCAGCGACCTGAAGCATGGCGCGCAGCGCGACCAGCGTCTTTCCGGATCCGACCTCTCCCTGCACCAGCCGGTTCATGGGCGCGCCGCCGACCAAATCCGCGGCGATCGTCTCGCCCACCGACTCCTGGTCGGGCGTGAGCTCGAACGGCAGCGCGGCGTCGAAGCGCTCCAGCAGCCCGCCCGGCTTCGCCGGGCGAGCGGTGGCGTCGAGCATGCGCACGAGATAGCGCTGCTGCATGAGCGCCGTCTGAAGAGTGAGCGCCTCGTGCATCCGCAGCGTGCGGATCGCCGGAGCGATCTCGTCCTTGGTGCTCGGCCGGTGGATGCGCTCCAGCGCAGCGCGGGCGTCGAGGAGCCCCTCCTGGAGGCGCACCGCATCGGGGACCGGTTCCGGCACCGGCCCGAGCTCGTCCAGCACCGTGCCGATCATCTTCTCGATCTGCCACGTGGTGAGGGCCGCCGTGGCCGGGTAGATCGGCAGCGGCGTGGTCACCAGCACATCGGCCTGAGTGCGCGCGCGCAGCTCATCGTCGAACATCTCGTACTGCGGGTGCGCGAACTGCGTCACGCCGCGGTAGTCGCCGACCTTGCCGGTGAACACCCCGCGCCTGCCGACCCGCAGCTCCTTCTCGCGCCATTCGAGCTGTCCGCGGAACTTGGCGAAGAACGTCAGCACCATGCGGCCGACGCCGTCGCCGATGTCGACCGTCATCATCGCCCCGCGGCGATTCTTCATGTCGCGGACGTCGACCTTCATCACCTCGGCGACGATCGTGACCGTCTCACCCTTCGGGAGATCGAGGATCGGCGTGAGCTCGCCTCGGTTGGCGTACCGGCGCGGGTAGTGCGAGAGCAGATCCCACACCGTGCTCATGCCGAAGGCCTTCTGCAGCGTCTTCGCATTCCCGTCGCCGACCGCGACAGCGAGCGGCGAGTCGAGACGGAGCGGCATGCTCAGAAGTCTAGAACGGCGCGCGGACACCGCCCTCGTCCACGACCCGGGGCAGCGCCTGGTCAGTTCTCCTGCAGGAACTCCAGGGCTGCCTCCCGGAACGCCTTCGACCCCGGTGCGTTGAAGTGATGCCGGCCGGGGATCTCGAAGAACCGTCCCTGCGGCGTCGCCTCCGCGAGTCGCACGGAACCAGCGATCACGGCGTCCTCGGACCCGGTCGCGAAGAGCACCGGCTGCGTCGGCGCCGTCGCGGGGTCCGGATCCATCGATCCCGATTCCCGCATGCCCTGGGCGAGCGCGATCAGCGCGCTCAGGTCGTTGCCGGGGACGCGCTCCGTCAGCGCGATGTAGTTCTGCGTGACCCGATCCGTGACCGGCGTGCCCTCGTCGATGAAGCGGCGCACCTGGTCCAGATCGAGCCGGCCGAGCGGGATCCCGTCCGGCACGCCGCCGAGCACCGCCCGCGGGATCCGGTCGCCGAGGTCTTGAAGGACCTGCCAGCCCACCCGCGCTCCCAGCGAATAGCCGACGTAGAATGCGTCGTCGACGAGGTAGGTGTCCAGGACCTGCTCGACGTCCGATGCGAGCGTGCGCACGTTGTAGCCGACGGCATCGTGCGGCTTCTCGCTCGCGCCGTGCCCGCGCTGGTCGACACCGAGCACGCCGTAGCCTGCCTGCTGCAGCATCCGGATCCACCCGGTGAGCACCCAGTTGTCGCGCGTGCTGGAGGCGAAGCCGTGCACGATGAGCACCACAGGGCCCTCGAGCTCTCCCCAGACGTAGGTGGCGATCGCGACGCCCTCCCCCGCTTCGATGAACTGCGGCTGCGGCATGCGGGTCAGATCGGCGAGGCTCTCGGGCACGCTCCTATCCTGCTCCCTTCCGTGCCCTCCGCGGCGAATGAGTCGCGGCGCATAAGGTGAACAGGTGACGAGAATCATCGCCGGATCCGCCGGCGGCACCCGCCTGGAAGTGCCGGGACAGGGGACGCGGCCGACGAGCGATCGGGTGCGCGAGTCGCTGTTCGGCGCTCTCGCCTCCATGGACGCGATCGCCGATGCGCGCGTGCTCGACCTGTACGCCGGATCCGGCGCCCTGGGCCTGGAAGCGCTCAGTCGCGGCGCCCGCAGCACCGTGCTCGTCGAACGAGGACGCGGCGCCGCAGCCGTGATCCGCCGCAATGCGGCTGCCGTCTCCAGGGCGCTGGGCGGGGACGCCGCGGGGAGGACGACCGTGCAGGAGTCCTCCGTGCATGCATACCTCGTCCGCGCCACGGGACTGTTCGACCTGGTCTTCTCCGACCCGCCCTATGATCTGACCGACGCCGAGATGAACGCCGACCTGGTAGCGCTCGCTCCCCTGCTCTCCCCCGACGCCGTCGTCGTCATCGAGCGCGCGAAGCGCTCCACTCCGCCGGATCTCGCCGCCGCCGGCCTCGCCCTCATCCGCGAGAAGGCCTACGGAGACACCGCGTTGTGGTGGGCGGAGCCGGGCGCGTCCTGACCGTCGATCAGTGCGGAGCGTCGGCTCCCGCATCGCGGTAAGGGTCCCAGCCGAGCGGGCCGACCGGCTCGCCGTCGCACAGCACCGGAGCGTCGGTCACGGCCGCGACCACGGATCCGATCCGCCGGAAGCCCGGCGGCAGCATCCCCGGAGGGAACGTGGCGAGCAGGGCGTGGTCCTCGCCGCCGGCGAGCGCCCGGTGCGGATGCGCCCCCAGGGCAGACCGCTCCAGAGCGAGCGTCACGCCGGAGGCCTCGGCCATGCGGCCCGCATCCAAGGCCAGGCCATCGGAGACGTCCATCATCGCGGTGGCTCCGGCGATCGCGGCCATCGGGCCGAGTCCGATCGGCGGCGCGGGGCGCAACTGGGCGGCGATCGCATCGGCCTCGCCCTCCGTCAGGGCGGCGGCGACCACCGGCACCGCCACGCCGTCGGGGTGGAAGCGCCGGAACAGCACAGACAGGCCATGCCCGGCGAGGCCCATCTCGCCCGCGATCGCGAGAACATCCCCCTCTCGGGCGCCGGCCCGGGTGACAGCCGCACGCCCTTCCAAGTCCCCGAGCGCCGTCACGGCGATCATCAGCGTCGCCGACACGGTCAGATCGCCGCCGACGACCGCGCATCCCGGAGCGAGCGCGGCGCACGCCTCGCGGAAGCCGTCGGCGATCGCGGCGACGAAGGAGAGCCGACGATCCTTCGGCACCGCGAGCGCCACGAGCAGCGCCGTCGGGCGCGCCCCCATCGCGGCGATGTCCGCGAGATTCACGGCCGCCGACTTCCACCCCAGGTCGTAACCGCTCGACCAGGCCGCGCGGAAGTCCGGCCCTTCCACGAGCGTGTCGGTGGTCGCGACGACGGACCCCGAGGGCGCCGCGATCACGGCGGCGTCGTCTCCCGGGCCGAGCAGGGTGTCCCGACCCACGGGCGTGCGCGCCAGGATCGTGCGCAGCACGCGCCCCTCGCTCACCTCGCCGATCATGGGATCGTCGGACACCGGAGCCTCCGCGGCCGCATCGGATCCGGGAGCTGAAAGGTCCACCATGCTCTCAACGGTAGCCTGGAGGGATGCCCCGCCGTCTCTCCGTCGCCACCGTCCTCGTGCTCGCGACGGCGCTGCTGGCCGGGTGCAGCTCGACGGTGCATCTGAACCCCGCGGACGACGCGAACGACCCGCGCTGCGCGGACGTGTCGGTGCGGCTGAGCAACGTCCCGTCGATCGACGGGCACGACCGGCGCTGGACGGATGCCCAGGCCACCGCGGCGTGGGGCGACCCCTCCGTGGTGCTGCTCACCTGCGGCCTGCCGGAGGCGGAGCCGACGAGCGCTCTGCAGTGCATCTCCCTGCAGGGCATCGACTGGCTCGTGGACGACTCCAAGAGCCCCTATCTCACGCTGACCACCTACGGCCGCAAGCCCGCCGTGCAGCTCTACATCAACAGCAAGCCCGATGCACCGGGCAAGGGTGTCAGCGCCAATGACGTGATCGGCAATAAGAGCCTCGCTGCGGCGATCGCGACCATCCCCGCCACGCACGCCTGCACCGATCGGCCCGGGGCGGACACGGCGACACCGGCTCCGACTCCGGCCGGCTGACGCGAGCGCTCAGGACGGTTCAGTCGGGCGCGCCCGCCACTCCCGTCAACGACGCCGTCGGTACCGGATCGACCGCGGGATGATCGTCATCGCGCCGGTGCTGCAGGAGGATCTCGGCGAGCGCCGGGATCCAGATCAGCGTGGCGAGCTGAATCGTCAGCCATGCGCCGTGCGGCGTCGTGACGCCGATGACGAACGCCGCACCGATCGGCACCGCGGCCAGGAACACGAACGAGGAGGTCCCGGCGAGCCGGCGCACCCACGGCCGGCTTCGGTCGGAGAACAGGAAGCCGGCGCCGATGAACGCCGCCAGCAGCGGCAGGGTCGCCGGATCCGCGAGCATGACGAACGGCGCGAGCGTCAGCCAGGCTGCTCTACGCCGGCGGCCCACGATCCGGCGGGCGAAGGCCCAGCCGAACAGAGCGCCCATGATCGTCCCCGGCACCAGGATGAAGCCGAACGTTCCGAGCCAATGGAACTCCGACTCGAAGCCGGCGAGCTGCGCCATCATGCCGCGCATGGAGGCGGCCCAGCCGAGGCCCCCGACCGCGCCGATCGCGATCGGCAGCACCACTCCTGTTCGCCTCGTCGCGTTCATGACCGCTCCTTCTCGCGCCCCACGACGCCGCGCCGCACATCGCGGCCGGATCATGCTGACGTTCTATCAGGGCAGCCGGTGGTCCGCGGGATCGTTTCCTCTGCGGAAACAGCGGACGAACGCCCGGCATCGGTCAGCGTCGCGCGGACGGTGCGGCCCGGGTGATCGCCTCGGTGAAGTCTGCGAACAGCGCGATCATCGCCAGGAGCTCGGGTCTGACGTCCGCTGACCGACGATGCATGTAGTACCAGCACGCGGGAACACCGTCGAGCTCGACCCATTTCAACGCGGGCGGCAGGGCCGCGACCAGGGCAGCAGGAACCACAGTGATCCCGGGCCCCACGAGCAGCTGCCCGGCGACGTCCGACGTTCGCGACGCCGGCAGCCGGACCAGCGCCGCGTCGGCGAGCGGTCGGACGTCCGCGAGGACGAACGGATCCATGTAGCTCGCCGGCAGCTCCGGAGAGTACAGCAGCGGCTGCCGGGCGAACTCCGCCACCGGCACGCTGCGTCGATGGGTGTAGGGGTGTCCGGTCGGGATCAGGCCGACGCGCCGCAGTTCCCCGAGCCGTGTCGAGGACACCTCTTCGGACTCCGAGACGCCGAACGTGAGCGCGGCGTCGACGGTGCCGTCGGCCAGGTCAGGATCCAGCCGTTCGAATGCTGTCGGCACGAGCACGACCCCGACGCCGGGATAGGCGTGCGAGAGGGCGAGTTCGAGCGTCGCGAGTGCAGCCGGCATCAGCGGGGCCACCGCATCCACGCCAGCGGGGAACGCCACGCGCAATCGCTCTGCCGGCTCCGCGACGGCCGCGAGCTGCGCGGCCTGAGCAGCCTCCAGCACCCGCGGCGCGAACTGGAGGAACCGGCGCCCTGCCGCGGTGAGCCCGAACACGCCCCCGGAGTCCCGCTCGATGAGCGGGATCCCGAGTTCCGCCTCCAGCCGTTGCACCCGTTTGGTCACGGCCGAGATCGACACCCCGAGTTCCGCCGCCGCGCGCCCGAAATGGCGATGACGGACCACCGCGAGGAAGGAGGTCAGCGCGATGATGTCCACCGCATCCTCCCCTCAGCACGGGCGTCGCAGAATGCCAGGATGCCCCCCGCGCCGAGGAGCGCGCAAGAGGGCGGCTCAGCGCCGCAGACCCGCCTCGATCAGCTCCGTGATGAGGTCGCGATAGCTGAGCCCCGAGGCGATCCAGCACTTCGGGAACATCGAGATCGGCGTGAAACCGGGCATCGTGTTCAGCTCGTTCACCACGAGCGCGCCATCGGCGGTGAGGAACATATCGACGCGGGCGAGACCGCGTCCGTCGACCGCCTCGAACGCGCTGACGCCGGCGTCCTGGATCGCCACGATCTCGGCCTCGTCCAGCTCCGCCGGGCAGACCACGTCCACACCGTCGCCGCCGAGGTACTTGCCCTCGAAGTCGTAGAAGCCCCGGGACGTCAGCACGATCTCGCCCGGCACCGAAGCGCGCGGCCCTTCCGCGCCCTCGAGGATCGCCACCTCGATCTCGCGGCCGACCACTCCGGTCTCCACGAGCACCTTGTCGTCCTCGGCCAGAGCGATCCGCATGGCCTCGTCGAACTCCGCGGGATCCGTCACCTTCGAGACACCGACGCTCGACCCGGCACGGGCCGGCTTCACGAACAGCGGCGATCCGAGCCCGGCCGCGGCAGCGCGCACGCTCTCGGGATCCTGCGCCCACTGCCGCGCGCGCACGGTGATCCAGGGCGCCACGGCGATGCCAGCGGCCTGCAGCGCGACCTTCATGAAGTGCTTGTCCATGCACAGCGCGGAATCCAGCACCCCGCCGCCGGCGTACGGCACCTCGAGCGTGTCGAAGTAGCCCTGCAGCGTGCCGTCCTCGCCGTGCGGACCGTGCAGCAGGGGCAGCACCACATCGATCGCACCGAGGTCCTCGATCGTGCCGTCGGCGCGCGTCACGCGCAGCGTGCGGATCCCGCCGGGCTCCGGCCACTGGATCCGAGTGCCGTTGTCCACGACCTCGGGCAGATGCGCGGCGTCGAGCGGGAACTTGTCCGGCTCGTCGTCCTCCAGGACGAACGCTCCTTCACGGGTGATCCCGACGGGGATGACGTCGTAGCGTTCCCGGTCAAGGGCGCGCAGCACCCCTCCCGCCGTGGCGGAGCTGATCGAATGCTCGCTGGAGCGCCCTCCGAAGAGCACCACCACCGTCTGCTTGTCCATTGCCCGTCCCTTCCCCCTGCGGGGTGTCGTCGTCGGTGGTCAGATGGGGGGCGATGTCGCGCGGATCCATGGTGCCGTCCAGCACCATCTTCACCTGCTCGACGATCGGCATCTCCACGCCGGCGGCGCGGGCCAGCTGCAGGATCGGCGCGACGGACGCGAGTCCCTCGGCTGTCTGCTGCATCTGCTTGACCACGTCTTGGAAGCTGTATCCCTGACCGAGCAGGCGCCCGGCGGTGTTGTTGCGGCTGAGCGGCGACTGGCACGTCGCGATCAGATCGCCGAGGCCGGCCAGACCCTGCAGGGTCCCCGGCTGTGCGCCGTTCGCCACCGCGAAGTCGGTCATCTCGACCAGACCCCGCGTGATGATCGACGCCTTGGTGTTCTCGCCGTAGCCGACGCCGTCGACGATGCCGATGGCGACGGCGATGAGGTTCTTCAGCACGCCGCCGAACTCGGTGCCGATCACGTCGGTGTTCACGAAGCTGCGGAAGTAGTGGTTGCGCGCGGTGCGCGCCACGATGTCGGCCGTCTCCTGGCTGTTGGAGGCGATGACGGCCGCGGTGGGCTGCTCGCGCGCGATCTCGAGCGCCAGGTTGGGGCCGCTCGCGACCGCGATCCGGTCGGGGTCGCAGCGCAGCTCCTGCTCGATGACCTGGCTCATCCGCAGGCCGGTGCGCTTCTCGACGCCTTTCATGAGGCTGACCACGGGGACGTCGGAGTTCTGCAACAGCGGACGCAGTGCCTTGAGGTTCTCCCGCAGCGTCTGGCTCGGCACCGAGAGGTACACCTGCTCGGCGCCCTGGATCGCCTCGGCCAGGTGATGCGTGGCCGTCATCGATCGTGGCAGGTTGATGCCAGAGAGGTATTGCGAGTTGCGCTTCGCCTCGGCGATCTCGTGGGCCAGCTCCTGTCGGCGCGCCCACATCGTCACCTGCGCGCCGCCGTCGGCCAGGATCTTTCCGAAGGTGGTCCCCCAGCTCCCGGCACCGATCACCGTCACGCGCGGCCCGAGCGGGATCGAGGCGGTGCGCGGGGCCGCGTTCCTAGGAGTCAAGACGCCCCGTCTCCTTCTGGCCGTGCTCGGTCGGATTCCACCGCTCGGCGGGAGCCTTCTCGCCGCGGAGCTCCTCCAGGAGCACCGTGATGGCGGCCATGAGCCGGTCGTTCGCTTCCACGAGCGCGGCACGCTCGCCTCCTCGACCGTACAGGTCGGAGACGTCGACCGGATCCCCGATGAGCACGTCGACCTTCTTGCGCGGCGGCCAGAAGCGGAGGCCCTTCTGGTAGCGGCCCATGATGTTCTGCGTGCCCCACTGCGCCATCGGGATCAGCGGGATCTCGCCGGCGAGGGCGAGACGGACGGCACCGGTCTTGCCGCGCATCGGCCACAGCTCCGGATCCCGGGTGAGCGTGCCCTCCGGGTAGACGATGACCCCGCGTCCGTGCTTCACGAGCTCCTCGGACTGCACCAGCGTCTGCTTCGCCGCCGCTGCGGACGAGGCCCGGGCCACGGGGATCATCCCCGTGCCGCGCAGCGCCCAGCCCAGGACCGGCACGCGGAACAGGCTCTCCTTCGCCATGAAACGGGGCGCGCGGCCGAGCCGCCACACGGCGACCGCGACGATCAGCGGGTCGAACTCCGAGTAGTGGTTCGGCGCCAGCACGAAGGCGCCTTCGGGGGGCAGCCTCTCGGCGCCGCGGATTCGGATCTTCGCCAGGAACGAGACGAACGGCACCACGAAGACCCCGAGGAACCAGAACAGGCTCGGGCGTGTCTTCTCGGCGGTCGCGCGCATGTCAGCCGATCACGTCGAAGTCGGCGCCCAGTGCGGTGAGCTTGTCGAGGAACTTCTCGTAGCCGCGGCTGAGGATGTCGACGCCGGAGACCCTCGACTCGCCGGTCGCGGTGAGCGCGGCGATGACGTGGCTGTAGCCGCCGCGCAGGTCCGGCACCACGATGTCTGCGCCGTGCAGCGGGGTCGGGCCGGTGATGACCGCCGCCTGCTCGAGGTCGCGGCGCGCAACGCGTCGCGGGCCGTCCTGCAGGCCGTGCGGGTGCACGACGATGTCTGCGCCCATCTTGATCAGTGCGCCGGTGAAGCCCATCCGGTTCTCGTACACCGTCTCGTGCACCACCGAACGACCGTTCGCCTGCGTGAGCGCGACGACGAGAGGCTGCTGCCAGTCGGTCATGAAGCCCGGGTGCACGTCGGTCTCGACGATCACCGGCTTGAGCTCTCCGTCGCGGCGGAACAGGATTCCGTCCTCGCGTACGTCGAACCAGCCGCCGGCCTTGCGGAAGACGTTGAGGAACGTCAGCATCTCCTGCTGCTTGGCGCCGCCGACGAAGATCTCGCCGTCGGTCGCGAGCGCCGCCGACGCCCAGGACGCAGCCTCGTTGCGGTCGAAGATCGAGCGGTGATCGTAACCGCGCAGCTTCTCCACGCCCTCGATGAGAATCACCCGGTTGGGCTCGTAGGAGATGATCGCGCCCATCTTCTGCAGCACCGCGATCAGGTCCATGATCTCCGGCTCGATGGCCGCGTTGCGCAGCTCCGTCGTGCCTTCCGCGCGCACCGCGGTCAGGAGGACCTGCTCGGTCGCTCCGACGCTCGGGTACGGCAGATGGATGTTGGCGCCGTGCAGACGGCTGCCGCCCGTGGACAGGCGGATGCCACTGGGCAGCTTCTCGACGGTCGCGCCGAACTTGCGCAGCGCGTCGAGGTGGAAGTCGATCGGGCGGTCGCCGATGCGGCAGCCGCCGAGGTCGGGGATGAACGCCTGGCCCAGGCGGTGCAGCAGCGGGCCGCAGAACAGGATCGGGATCCGGGAGGCGCCCGCGTGGGCGTCGATCTCCTCGAAGTGCGCCGACTCGACGTCGCTCGGGTCGAAGATCAGCGCGCCGGGCTCGTCGCCCTCGGTGACGCGCACGCCGTGCACCTCGAGCAGCGAGCGGACAACGGCGACGTCGGAGAGGTCGGGGACGTCTCGCAGGGTGCTCGCGGTCTCGCCGAGGAGGGTGGCCACCATCGCCTTGGTCGCGAGATTCTTCGCGCCCTTCACGTCCACCCTGCCGTGCAGTGGACGTCCGCCGCGGATTGCCAGGACATCGCCCGAAGGCTTCGAAGCGAGCGTGGTCTCGTGCAGCGGTGTCGTCATTCAGGGCCTCTTCTTGTGGAACGAGCGCGGCCGGAGCCGCCGGGCGGATGCCCTAGGCTCACGGCCGCGTCCGATTCAGAGAACAGGAAGCGTACGTGGCCGCCACGACTCGCGACGGGCCTCGAACTGCGCGATCTTGTCTTCGTTGCGCAGCGTGAGCCCGATGTCATCGAGCCCTTCGAGGAGCCGCCATCTAGTGTAATCGTCGATCCCGATGGAGGTCTGGAAGTCGCCGATCGTGGCGGTGCGCGCCTCCAGATCGACCGTGATCTCCTTCCCGGGATCCTCGTCGATCAGCGCCCAGATCCGCTCGATGTCGGCCTCGTCGACGGTCGCGGCGAGCAGACCCTGCTTTCCCGAGTTGCCGCGGAAGATGTCCGCGAAACGGGGGCTCAGCACGACCTTGAATCCGTAGTCGCGCAGCGCCCAGACGGCGTGCTCACGGCTGGATCCGGTGCCGAAGTCGGGGCCTGCGACGAGCACGGACGCGTTCCGGAACGGCTCCTGGTTGAGCACGAACCCGGGGTCCTGACGCCAGGCGTGGAAGAGCGCGTCCTCGAAGCCGGTCTTGGTGACCCGCTTGAGGAAGACCGCCGGGATGATCTGGTCGGTGTCGACGTTGGATCGCTTCAGCGGCGCTGCGACACCGGTGTGGGTGGTGAACTTCTCCATGCTCAGGCCTCCGATCCGGCCGCGACGGGCGCTTCGACTGATCCGGCGACCTCCAGGTCGCTCGGGCTGGACAACGTGCCGCGCACGGCGGTGGCTGCCGCGACGAGGGGCGAGACGAGGTGAGTGCGCCCGCCCTTACCCTGGCGGCCCTCGAAGTTGCGGTTGCTCGTCGACGCGCAGCGCTCACCGGGCGCGAGCTGGTCGGGGTTCATGCCCAGGCACATCGAGCAGCCCGCGAACCGCCATTCGGCGCCGAACTCGGTGAAGACCTTGTCCAGACCCTCCGCCTCGGCCTCCAGGCGAACACGGGCGGATCCGGGCACGACCATGACGCGCACGCCCTCGGCCTTCTTCTTGCCCTTGATGACCGACGCGAAGGCGCGCAGATCCTCGATCCGGCTGTTCGTGCAGGATCCCATGAACACGGCGTCGACCTTCACGTCCTTCAGCGGAGTACCCGGCGTCAGATCCATGTACTCGAGAGCCCGCTCGGCCGCGCTGCGCTCGTTGGCATCGGCGATCTGCGCGGGGTCCGGAACCGCGGAGGACAGCGAGCTGCCCTGGCCCGGGTTGGTGCCCCAGGTCACGAACGGTTCCAGCTCGTCGGCATCGATGAACACCTCGGCGTCGAACGTCGCCCCCTCATCGGTCGGGAGCGTGCGCCAATACGCGACCGCGTCATCCCAGTCCTGCCCCTGCGGCGCGTGAGGCTTGCCCTGCACGTACGCGAAGGTGGTCTCGTCCGGGGCGACCATGCCCGCGCGGGCGCCGGCCTCGATCGACATGTTGCAGATCGTCATGCGCCCCTCCATGGAGAGGGCGCGGATGGCGCTGCCGCGGAACTCGAGCACATAGCCCTGTCCGCCGCCCGTGCCGATCTTGGCGATCACGGCGAGGATGATGTCCTTCGCGGTGACGCCGGGGCGCAGCGTTCCCTCGACGGTGATCGCCATGGTCTTGAAAGGCTTGAGAGGCAGCGTCTGGGTGGCCATGACGTGCTCCACCTCGCTGGTGCCGATGCCGAACGCCATGGCGCCGAATGCTCCATGCGTGGAGGTGTGCGAGTCGCCACAGACCACGGTGATGCCGGGCATGGTCAGCCCCAGCTGCGGTCCGACCACGTGCACGATGCCCTGCTCCGCGTCGCCCAGCGAGTGCAAGCGGACACCGAACTCCGCAGCGTTGCGGCGCAGCGTCTCGATCTGCGTGCGGCTGGTGAGGTCGGCGATCGGCTTGTCGATGGCCAGCGTCGGAGTGTTGTGGTCCTCCGTGGCGATCGTCAGGTCGAGCCGGCGCAGCGGGCGCCCTTCGGCCCGCAGCCCGTCGAAGGCCTGAGGGCTGGTGACCTCGTGCACCAGGTGCAGGTCGATGTAGATGAGGTCGGGCTCGCCGTTCTCGCCCTTCACCACGAGGTGGTCGTCCCAGACCTTCTCGGCCAGCGTCCGGGGGCGGGGGGCTGCGTCATTCATGCGTTGCTTCTCCAGAGGGTCAAGGTGCGGCCCACGCGAGACTCCGCGGCGAGAGAGGCCTAGATCGAGGTCTCGCCGCGGCTGCTAAGGAGAAGCTGCACCGCCTGCATGGCAACGAGTTTACCCCCGGTCAGGGTGGGTGTTTCCCACCCACCCTGAGCCGGGCGAAGCACCGGACGGGTCACTCCGCGAGCGCGCGCTCCTGACGCTTCTCGCGCCCCGACGCGATCAGGCTCGCTCCGGTCGCGCCGAGCATCGCGACGACGATGACGGTGAGCGACAGCCAGATCGGCACGTCGGGCGCCCACTCGATGTGCTGGCCGCCGTTGATGAACGGGACGGTGTTCTCGTGCATCGCATGCAGCACGAGCTTCACGCCGATGAAGGCGAGGATCACGGCGATGCCGTAGTGCAGGTAGCGCAGCCGGTCGAGCAGGTCGCCGAGCAGGAAGTAGAGCTGGCGCAGCCCCATCAGGGCGAAGATGTTCGCGGTGAACACCAGGAAGCTGTTCTGCGTGATGCTGAAGATCGCCGGGATCGAGTCGATCGCGAACATCAGATCCGTCACGCCGATCGTGACGAAGACGATGATCATCGGCGTCCAGACCCGCTTGCCGTCGACCATAGTGCGCAGCTTCGGACCGTCGAACTCATCGCTGACGGGAACGATGCGGCGCACCAGGCGGACGGCGAAGCTCTCCTTCGCGGCTGTCTCGTCCTCCTGTGCCTTCTCCGGCATCGCCTGACGGATCGCGGTCCAAATGAGGAAGGCGCCGAAGAGGTAGAAGACCGGAGCGAAGTTTTCGATGATCGTGACGCCGAGCAGGATGAAGACGCCGCGCAGCACCAGGGCGATGATGATGCCCACCATCAGCACTTCCTGCTGCAGCTTCCGCGGCACCGAGAACTGGGCCATGATCAGCACGAACACGAAGAGGTTGTCGATCGAGAGGCTGTACTCCAGCGCCCAGCCGGTGAGGAACTCCCCCGAATGCTGGCCGCCCGCGACCGCGAGCAGGAGCCCCGCGAAACCGAGCGCCAACGCGACGTAGAACACCACCCAGAGCGTGGACTCCTTGGTGGAGGGGATGTGCGGGCGCCAGCGCACGATCAGCAGGTCGCCGATCAGGATCAGCAGCAGGACGGCGAGCGAGACGACTTCGAACCAGACGGGAACGTCCACAAGGGCCTTTCGAGGGGGTCGGTCAACGGCCGAAAGTCTCTTCCCCGCCGAACGGCGGTCACGCGCCCGGAGGCCCGGCGGCGGGCCTCGTGATGACGATCGCGTGAAGTCGGAATACTCCCCTTCGCAGGGTCTATTCTACCGGATCCCGACCGAGCACGGTTCGCGACGGCGCTCCCCTCCCCGGTTCACCGACCGGAAACGACCTCATCCGGCGTGTCGACAGCACCGCCGAAACGACGGTCCCGGGCGAGGTAGATCCCGATCGCACGCCACAGCTCTTCGCGGGAGAAGTCCGGCCACAGCGTGTCGAGGAACACCATCTCGGCGTAGGCCGACTGCCACAGCAGGAAGTTCGAGGTGCGCTGCTCTCCCGAGCTGCGCAGGAACAGGTCCACATCCGGCATGTCCGGGATGTACAGGTGCCGGCGGATCGCCTTCTCGGTGATCGCGCTCGGGCGCATCCGCCCTGCCTTCACGTCCTCGGCGATCGCGCGCATCGCGTCCACGAGCTCCACGCGTCCGCCGTAGTTGATGCACATCGTGAGCGTGAGGGTGTCGTTGCCGCGCGTCAGTTCGGACGCGTACTCCAGCTCCTTGATGACGGAGCCCCACAGGCGCGGCTTGCGCCCCGCCCAGCGGATCCGCACGCCCCATTCGTTGAGCTGGTCGCGGCGACGGTGCAGCACGTCGCGGTTGTAGCCCATGAGGAAGCGCACCTCCTCGGGAGAACGCGCCCAGTTCTCGGTGGAGAACGCGTACACGCTGAGGTGCTTGACGCCGGCCTGGATGGCGCCGGCGACGACATCGAGCAGCACCTCCTCCCCCGCCTTGTGCCCCTCGATACGGTTGAGTCCGCGGCGGTTCGCCCAGCGGCCGTTGCCGTCCATGACGATCGCGACATGGTTCGGCACGGCCGGGAACGCGGGCGGTTGCACTCCGGTCCAGTCCAGGGGACGGTACGGGACGGCGTCCTTATGCGTGTACGGCTTGGGGCTCAACGGGTTCCCTCCACGAGCGAAAGCGAGCGGATCCCCCGCTCGAGATGCCACTGGGCGTATGCGGCGATGAGGCCGGATGCGGCGGCTGTGTCGCGGACGGAGGCGGAGTCGACCCGCTCCCAGTCCCCCGCGATCAGGGCGCGCAGCACATCGAGCGCCGTGGCGGGGATGCGCGGGCTGCCCGCGGGTGCGCACTCATCGCAGACGATGCCGCCCATCTGGGCGACGAACACCGTGTGCGATCCGGGCTTCGCACAGCGCGCGCAGTCGTCGAACGACGGCGCCCAGCCCGACAGCGCCATGACGCGCAACAGGTAGGAGTCCAGGATGCTGCGGGAGGCGTGCTCGCCGCGCGCGAGAGCCCGCAGCCCGCCCACGAGCAGCAGATACTGCTCGGGCGTCGCTTCGGCGTCGTTCAGCCGATCGGCCGTCTCGACCATGGCGTTCGCCGCCGTGTAGCGGTCGTAGTGCAGGGCGATGTCGGCGCCGTAGGATCCGAGCGACTCCGCCTGCTGCACGATATCGAGCGAACGCCCCTGGTACAGCTGCACGTCCGCGACCATGAACGGCTCGAGACGCGAGCCGAACTTCGACGAGGTGCGGCGCACCCCCTTCGCCACGGCCCGGACCTTGCCGTGTGCACGCGAGAGCATCGTGACGATCCGGTCCGCCTCACCGAGCTTGTGGGTGCGCAGGATCACCGCTTCGTCTCGGTAGGTGGGCATTCCTCGATCATCCCACTCCCGGGGACAATAGAGCTGTGACCGAACCGACCTTCACCATCCCGCTGTGGGCCGATCTGCTGGGCGTGGGCCTGGGCGGCGTGCAGGGCGCCATGTTCGCGAGCGGCTTCCGGGGTGAACGCCGCCTGGATCTGCTGGGCGTGGCCATCATCGGGATCATGATCGGCATGGGCGGCGGTCTCATCCGCGACATCCTGCTGGGCCAGCCGCCCGCATCGCTGCACAGCAACTGGTACCTGCTCACCGCCGGAGGCGCGGCGCTCATCGGCATGCTGCTCGCTGGCCTCTTCCAGCGCCTGAACGCCGTGGTCGTCGGCCTCGACGCCGTGGTGATCGGCATGTTCGGCGCCTTCGGCACGAGCAAGGCGATCGCGTTCGGCCTGCCCGAGGTCCCCGCTGTGTTCATCGGCGTCTGCGCCGCCGCCGGCGGAGGTGTCCTCCGCGACATGCTCATGGGCCTGCCGGTGTCGATCATGCACGTCGGCTCCCTCTACGCGGTCGCCGCCGGCGCGGGCTGCGCCTTCATCGTGGTCGCGCACGCACTCGGCATGGGCATCGTGCCGGCCGCGATCATCGGCATCGTCCTGACCGCGATCATCCGCGTGCTCGCCGTGGTCTTCGACCTGTCGCTGCCCGAGCAGCGCGCCCTGTATCGCCGGCGCGTCGCCGCCGAGACCGGGATGATCCCGATCATCCGCCCCTGAGACACGCCTGCGCCCCGGGCTCGGCAGGTTCTGCCGGACTCGCGGCGCAGGCGCAGTCACGCGGACGGTTGCGCCGCGGACGGATCCTCCGCACACGGGGTGACGGTGCGGAGAAGCTTCGCGCGGGCGCTCAGGCGCTGACGAGGTCCGCCTCGGCGGCGGCCCGCGCACGGATGGAACGGTTCACGCAGGACACGATCGCCTTGAGCGACGCCGTGGAGATGTCACCGTCGATGCCGACGCCCCACAGGCGCTGGTCGCCGACCTGCAGCTCGACGTAGGCGGCCGCCTGGGCGTCGCCACCGGTCGACAGAGTGTGCTCGACGTAGTCGTACAGGGCGATGTCGAAGCCGCGCTCGCGCAGCACCTCGATGAACGCCGCAACCGGACCGTTGCCCCGGCCTTCGGCCTCTACGCGCTCCTCGTCGTCGCGCAGCACGACGTCGAGGGTGACCTCGCCGGACATGTCGCTGTTCGTGCGGGTGCCGAGCAGCTCGAACCGGCCCCACTTGGCGTCGTCGGCCGACGCGGGCAGGTACTCGTCGGTGAAGATCTCCCAGATCTGCTCGCTGGTGACCTCGCCGCCCTCGGCGTCGGTCTTGCCCTGCACGACGCCGGAGAATTCGATCTGCAGCTTGCGCGGCAGGTCGAGCGCGTGGTCCGTCTTCAGCAGATAGGCGACGCCGCCCTTGCCGGACTGCGAGTTGACCCGGATGACTGCCTCGTACGACCGGCCCAGGTCCTTGGGATCGACCGGCAGGTAGGGCACGCCCCACTCGATGTCGTCGACCGTGACGCCCTGAGCCTCGGCCTTCGCGGCCATGGCCTCGAAGCCCTTCTTGATCGCATCCTGGTGGGATCCGCTGAACGCGGTGAAGACGAGATCGCCGGCCCAGGGGCTGCGCTCGGGCACGGGCAGCTGGTTGCAGTACTCGGCGGTGCGCTTGACCTGGTCGATGTCGCTGAAGTCGATCTCGGGGTCGATGCCCTGCGTGAACAGGTTGATGCCCAGCGCGACGAGGTCGACGTTGCCGGTGCGCTCGCCGTTGCCGAACAGGCATCCCTCGATGCGGTCCGCGCCGGCCATGTAGCCGAGCTCCGCGGCGGCGATGGCGGTGCCGCGATCGTTGTGCGGGTGCAGCGAGAGGATCACGTTCTCGCGGTGGTTCAGGTGACGGCTCATCCACTCGATCGAGTCGGCGTAGACGTTGGGGGTCGCCATCTCGACGGTGGCCGGCAGGTTGATGATGACCTTGCGACCGGGGCTCGGCTGCAGGATCTCCAGCACCTCGTTGCAGACCTCGACGGCGTACTCCAGCTCGGTGCCGGTGTAGCTCTCCGGCGAGTACTCGTAGTAGACCTCGGTGTCGGGGATCCGCTTCTCGAACTCGCGGCACAGGCGCGCGCCCTCGAGCGCGATCTGCTTGACACCCTCGCGGTCGGAACGGAACACGACCTCGCGCTGCAGCACGCTGGTGGAGTTGTAGAAGTGCACGATGGCCTGCTTGGCGCCGGCGATCGCCTCGTAGGTGCGCTCGATGAGGTGCTCGCGGCACTGCGTCAGGACCTGGATCGTGACGTCGTCCGGGATCAGGTCCTCTTCGATGAGCTGGCGCACGAAGTCGAAGTCGGTCTGGCTCGCGGACGGGAAGCCGACCTCGATCTCCTTGTAGCCCATGCCGACGAGCAGCTCGAACATGACGCGCTTGCGCTCAGGGGACATCGGGTCGATGAGGGCCTGGTTGCCGTCGCGCAGGTCGACCGCGCACCAGCGCGGCGCCTTCGTGATGCGGGCCGAGGGCCAGGTGCGGTCGGGCAGATCGACGGCGATCTGCTCGTGGTACGGCCGGTACTTGTGGACCGGCATCGAGGTGGGGCGCTGGTTGTTCTTCATGAGGGTTGCTCTTCTCGTCGCTTCAAGTGTGGGAGCGGGCCAACACGAACACCGCGACGAGTGGGGCCCTCAGAGACGGGACTCGTCGCGGCAGATAAGAAGGAGCAGACCGCCTGCGCGCATGCCGTCATGCTAGCACGGCGACACAGGGGCGTCAGGGCTGTGACGGACCTGCGAGAATCGATGCACGCGGATCCGCACCCCCTACGAGCGGATCCGAGACGCCCGAGAATCGAGGAGCAACTCGTGCAGTACATCTCCACCCGCGGTGGCGGGGAGCCGAAGACCTACAGCGAGGCGCTCCTGGAGGGCCTGGCCGTCGATGGCGGCCTGCTCGTCCCGGAGCGGCTGCCCGAGGTCGACGCGGCGACCCTCGAGTCCTGGCGGGCACTCGACTACGCGGAGCTGGCGACCGAGGTGCTCGGCCTGTTCGCGACCGACATCCCGCGCGAGGATCTGGCGGAGCTGTGCGCGGCGGCGTACTCCCCCGCGGTGTTCGCCGAGCCCGTGCCGCTGACGCCGATCGGCGGCGGGATCACGCTCGTCGGGCTCTCCGAAGGGCCGACGCTGGCGTTCAAGGACATGGCGATGCAGTTCCTCGGGCAGGCGCTCGAGTACGCCCTCGAGCGCACGGGCGGCGTGCTGAACATCGTCGGCGCCACCTCGGGCGACACCGGTTCGGCGGCCGAGCACGCCCTCCGCGGCAAGGACCGGATCAGCGTCTTCATGCTCTCGCCGCAGGGACGGATGAGCCCGTTCCAGCGCGCGCAGATGTACTCGCTGCAGGACGCGAACGTGCACAACATCGCCGTGGACGGCGTCTTCGACGACTGCCAGAACCTGGTCAAGGACCTCGCCGGCGACCTCGACTTCAAGAACGCGCAGCACCTGGGCGCGGTCAACTCGATCAACCTCGCCCGCATCACCGCGCAGGTCGTCTACTACTTCTGGGCGTGGCTGCGCGCGACCGACGGCCTCGCCGCTGCCGAGCGGGACGGCTTCGAGGTGTCCTTCGCGGTGCCGTCCGGGAACTTCGGCAACATTCTCTCCGGCTTCTTCGCGCGCGGCATGGGCCTGCCGATCCGCCGTCTCGTGCTCGCCGCGAACGAGAACAACGTGCTGGACGAGTTCTTCCGCACCGGGCTCTACCGTCCGCGCAGCGCGGCACAGACGCTCGCGACGTCGAGCCCGTCGATGGACATCTCCAAGGCATCGAACCTGGAGCGCTTCATCTACGACCTCGTCGGCCGCGACCCGCAGCGCGTCGTCGGGGCCTGGGACGACCTCGCCCGCACCGGCGTCTTCGACTTCACCGCGGATCTGCCGCGCTTCGCCGACGAGTTCGGGATCGTGAGCGGCACCAGCACGCACGAAGACCGGCTCGCCACGATCCGCGCCGTGCACGACGCGAGCGGAACGATCATCGACCCGCACACCGCCGACGGCGTGAAGGTCGCGAGCACGTTCATCGAGGACGGCGTGCCCATGCTCGTGCTCGAGACCGCCAAGCCGGAGAAGTTCGGCGAGACCATCACCGAAGCGCTCGGGATCGAGCTGCCGCTGTCGGACGAGCTGCAGGCCCTGCTCGCGGCCCCGCAGCGCGTCACCGAGATCGCGAACGACGAGGCGGCGCTGCGCACGATCATCGAGACGAGTGCGCTGCACTGATCCTCGCGTGCGGGAGCGGGCACGCGCACAGCGCGCCCGCTCGCGGACGACCTCGGGGCGACGGGTGAGACGGATAGTCTGGCTGGCATGACGGCTCGACTGCGCGCCCGGCTGCTCACCCTGCTCGGCGCCCTCGCCCTCGTGCTGGCCCCACTGCTGGCGGCACCCGCCGCGCACGCCGACACGAACGACTTCTCCTACGCGTCCTGGGACGCGCGGTATCTGCTCAGCCGCGACGCCGACGGCCGCGCGATGCTGGCGGTGACCGAGACGCTCGTCGCGGAGTTCCCCGACTTCGACCAGAACCACGGCATCCTCCGAGGCCTGCCCACCTGGTACGAGGGCGCGCCACTCGGGCTGCACGTCGTCTCGATCACCGACGGCGCAGGCAAGGCGGTGCCGTACGACGACAGCGAGACCGACGACGGCGAGCGGCAACTGAAGATCGGCGATCCTGACAGGTTCGCGCACGGACGCAACACCTATGTGATCCGCTACACGATGCGCGATGTCGTGCATCGGCCCACCGACCGGGCAATCGACGAGTGGTATTGGAACCTGCTCCCGTTGAACTCCGCGCAGCCGATCGCGCACTTCTCCGCCGAGCTCTCCTTCGCCCCGGACGTCGATGCCGCCATGATCGGCGCCCCCTCCTGCTACGCCGGGCCCGTCGACTCCACCACCCGCTGCACGCTCTCCCCCGCCTCTGGGACCGGGTTCGCCGTGACGCAGGAGAACGTCCCCGCCGGATCCGGTGTCACCGTCGCCTTCCCGATGAAGGCGGGAACCTTCGCCCAGGCTCCAGCACGCCAGCCGGATCCGATGACCGACGTCGCGCCGTATCCCGTCGCGGGTCTCGCCGTGCTGCTCGCGATCGGTGGCCCGATCCTCGGCATCGGACTGCTGCGCCGGAACGGACGGCGCAGCGGCCGCGGCATCGTGGTCGCCCAGTACGACGTGCCTGACACGTTTCCCCCGGTCCTCGCCGCCGAGATCGAGGGTCGACGGCCCGTCGCGAACTCCGCCGAGATGGTGCACCTCGCCGTCCACAGGGCGATCCGCATCTCTGACGGCGAGAGCAAGCCCGTGCTCGAGCTCCTCGACCCGTCGAGCTCCCCCGATGCGCTCGACGCGGAGGCTCTGCATGCGCTGTTCCCCGGAGATCCTGTCGGCACGACGCTGCATCTCGAGGTGCCGAACGATCCGTTGGTCGCCCGGCTCAAGGCCCTCGCCGGGTCCGCCCATGTCGCCGCGTTCGAGCGTGGTCTGCTCACCCGGCGGCGCTCGGTGCTCGCGGTGGTCCTGAGCGTCATCGCACTCGCGGCGGGCCTCGGCGCGATCGTGCTGGCCGCGCCCGGCATGGCGGTGGGCCGTCCTGCCGCCATCGCGACCTTCGTCGTCGCGATCGTCGCATCGGCGGTCGCGATCGTCGCCATCCTCGTGTCGCTGCCGCGCCGCGCCGTCCTCACGCCGCAGGGCGCTGAGGCGCGCGAGTACCTGCTCGGGGTGCGCGAGTACATCCGGCTGGCCGAGGCGGACCGGATCCGCATGCTGCAGTCGTACCGGGGCGCGGAACGCCGCGCGGACGGCACGGTGGACGTCATCGTGCTGTACGAGCGGCTGCTCCCCTACGCGATGCTCTTCGGCATGGAACGCGAGTGGGGGCAGGTGCTTGCCGTGCAGTACGAGCACGACGGCATCACGCCCGGCTGGTACTACGGCTACACCGGCGCGAATTTCGCCGGCTCGCTCAGCGGCATGAACAGCTCGCTCAGCCCGACCCCCACGCCGAGCTCGTCGTCGAGTTCCAGCGGCTCCTTCGGCGGCGGGTTCTCCGGCGGTGGCGGAGGAGGCGGATCCTCCGGCGGCTGGTGATACCGGCGCCCTCCCGATGCGCGGAGTCTGCGGAGACCGCGCTCGAGATCGCCGCTGTCCGTCAGGGGATCAGCGCGAGCTTGCCGCCCGGATGCTCCTCGGCGAGGAAACGAGTGGCGTCGACGGCCTCGGCGAGCGGATAGGTGCGCGCGAGCGGCACCACCAGCCGTCCTTCGTCCGCGAGACGCACCAGTTCGCCACGGATCCCGTCGCGGAACGCTGCACTGCCGGGCTGGGATCCCGCGATGGCGCGGAAGCCGTGCTCCGCCGCGCGACCGGGTGCCGCGATCGTGACGATCCGGGAACGGTCCCCGACGAGAGCGAGGGAGACGTCGACGGCTTCGTCCGTGCCGACCGCATCCAGCGCCGCGTCCACGGCCAGGCCGGTGGCGCGGACCCGGTCCAGAAGACCCTCGCCATAAGCCACGGGGGTGCCGCCGAACCGACGCACGCGCTCGGCGCCGGCCTCGCTCGTGGTGCCGATCACGCGGATGCCGCGCAGTGCGGCCAGCTGCAGCACCATGACCCCGACCGCGCCCGAGGCGCCGTGGAGCAGGATGGTCTCACCCTCCTCAGCGTGCACGCGCTCGAGCATCTCCGCGGCCGTGGTGCCGGCGAGCAGCAGGTTCGCCGCCTCGGCGTGCGACAGGCGTGCGGGTTTGCGGAAGGCCTTCTCCGCGGGGATCGTGAGCGCGCTCGCATACCCGCCCTGGACCCGGAAGGCCACGACCTCGTCGCCGACTCGCGCCTCCCCCGATCCGATCCGCGTGCCCGGTCCGATCGCGAGGATCTCGCCCGAGACCTCATAGCCGATCGGCACCGGCAGCTCGACGCCCGGCCTCGGCACGGCGACGTGCTTGCGGTCCGCAGGGTTCATCCCCGCCGCGTGCACGCGGATCGTCACCTCGCCCTGTTGCGGATCCGGTGCCGTCGTGTCGGCCAGCCGCCACCGCTCCGGACCGCCCCATTCCGGAGCGATCCACTGCCGCGCGGCGACGCTCATGTCAGAACCCCAGCCGCCCGAGCTGCTTCGGGTCGCGCTGCCATTCCTTGGCGACCTTCACGTGCAGACCCAGGAACACCCGGGTGCCGAGCAGTTCCTCGATGCCCGCACGGGCGGTCGCGCCGACATCGCGGAGCCGAGTGCCCTTGCGTCCGATGATGATCGCCTTCTGGCTGTCTCGCTCCACGACGATCGAGGCGTGCACATCGGTCAGGTCGGAATCCTCGCGCGGTGAGATGTCGTCGACCACGACGGCGATCGAGTGCGGCAGCTCGTCGCGGACGCCCTCGAGGGCCGCCTCGCGGATCATCTCGGCGATGCGGTCCTCGGTGGACTCGTCCGTGACGATGTCGTCCTCGTACAGGGACGGGCCCTCCGGCATGAGCGAGAGCACCTCGTCCGCCAGCACGTCCAGCTGCACCCGAGTGAGTGCGGAGAGCGGGATCACGGCCGCCCAGTCCTCGCGCAGGGAGTCGACCTCCATGAGCCGCTCCGTGATCTC
Organism: Microbacterium sp. 10L49; assembly: GCF_056395125.1. Classification (NCBI taxonomy): domain Bacteria; kingdom Bacillati; phylum Actinomycetota; class Actinomycetes; order Micrococcales; family Microbacteriaceae; genus Microbacterium; species Microbacterium sp. 10L49. The sequence goes on along the minus strand of NZ_JBFTIW010000001.1, from coordinate 279,627 downwards.
GTCGCGCTCCGCGATGTCGACCTTGGTCACGATCGCGACCTTCTTCGCCCGCGGATAGCCGTCCAGCGACGCCGCGATGCGCTTGTCACCGGGGCCGACCTTCTCGGTCGCCGGCACGCAGAAGCCGATCACGTCGACGTCACCGAGCACCTGCCCGACGAGGTCGTTCAAGCGCTCGCCCAGAAGGGTCCGGGGGCGGTGGATGCCCGGGGTGTCCACGATCACGAGCTGTCCGTCGGGGCGGTTCACGATGCCGCGGATCGCGCGCCGCGTGGTCTGCGGCTTCTCACTGGTGATCGCGATCTTCTCGCCGACCAGCGCGTTCGTCAGCGTGGACTTGCCGACGTTCGGCCGACCCACGAACGTCACGAACCCGCTGCGGTGCGGGGTCGGGGTCTCGGTGTCGCGCTCATCGCTCATCGTGGTTCTCCTTGTTCTGATCCCCCGCGAGCGGCTCCTCGGCCCGCTCCACGAAGACATGTTCGATGCCGCGGCCGCGACCCCGTGAGGCCCCGCCGGTGAGGAGAAGCCCGCGCACGACGGCCGTCGCGCCGGGAGTCGGAATGCGGCCGAGCTCCTTGCCCAGCAGGCCGCCGATGGAGTCCACGTCGTCGTCCTCGAGCTCGACGCCGAACAACTCGCCGACGTCCTCGAGGCTCATCCGCCCGCTCACCCGATAGTGCCCCGGCTCGAGCTCGACGACCTCGGAGCCGGGCCGATCGTACTCGTCGGAGATCTCCCCGACGAGCTCCTCGATGAGGTCCTCCATCGTGACGAGCCCGGCGATCCCGCCGTGCTCGTCGATCACGATGCACACGTGCACGGCCTCGCGCTTCATCTGCTGCAGGAGCGTCTCCGCACGCATGGACTCCGGCACGAACACGGCGGGCCGGGCGAGCCGGCGCACCGAGGCGGCCCGCCAGCTGCGGTCGTCCCGGTAGGCGAACTGCACCAGATCCTTGAGGTAGAGCACGCCGACGACATCATCGGCCTCGTCATCGACGACGGGCAAACGCGAGACGCCGCGGTTCAGGAAGAGATCCATCGCCTCGGATGTGGTCGCAGCGGCGTCGACGGTGACCATGTCGGTGCGCGGCACCATGACCGCGCGCACGAACTGGTCGGTGAAGTCGAAGACGGAGTGGATCAGCTCGCGGTCGTCCGCCTCGATGAGGTCGTGCGAGGCCGCCTCGTCGACCATGCTGAGCAGCTGCGTCTCGGTCGCGAACGTGCTCCGCCCCGCCCCCGGGGTGACCCGGCTGCCGAAGACCGCGAGCCCCTGCGCGACCGGGCCGAGGATGACCCGGACGGCGCGGACCGTGGGAGCGCACACCCTCAGCATCGCGTCGGCGTGCTGGCGACCGAAGGATCGCGGGCTCGCCCCGACGAGGACGAAGGTGATGCCGGTCATGATCACCGCGGCGGCGAGCATCGCCCACCAGATCTGATCGTCGAACAGCAGCACCAGGGCGACCGTGACGAGTACCGCGGCCGCCGTCTCCACGAACACACGCATGAAGGCGACCGCATTCGCGTGCGGTTCCGGATCCGCGGCGATCCTGGCGAGGGCCGGCGCATTGCGCCCCTCGGATCCCATCTCCTCCAGATCCGCCCGCGAGGTCACGGACAGCGCCGCGTCGATCGCCGCCATCAGGCCGCCGAACGCGACGAGCAGGATCGCGGCGGCGAGCAGCAGGAATGGCGTCATCGACCGTGGGAGCGCTCATCGGCGGCGAAACCGGCGATGAGCTCGCGCTGCAGGCCGAACATCTCCTTCTCGTCCTCGGGTTCGGCGTGGTCGAATCCGAGAAGGTGCAGCAGACCGTGCGTGGTGAGCAGGATCAGCTCGTCCATGAGCGTGTGCTTGGCTGCGGCCGCCTGGGTCTCCGCGACCTGGGGGCACAGCACGATGTCGCCGAGCAGGCCGGGCGGTGTCGGCCGGTCGATGGTGCCGGGACGCAGCTCGTCCATCGGGAAGCTCAGCACGTCGGTCGGCCCTGGCTCGTCCATCCACTGCACGTGCAGCGCTTCCATGGCGCCCTCGTCGACGAGGACGATGGCGACGTCCGCATCCGCGCTCACGTTCAGCTGGCCCAGGTTGCGTTCGGTGAGGCGCAGGAGCACCGTCTCGTCGATCGCGATGGCCGATTCGTTGTTGATCTCGATCATTTCAGGCCTCGTTTCGGCATGCGGTCTCGGGGTCCCGGGCGCTGCTGCCCCGCACGGCGCTCGGCGCGGTTGGCGAACTCCGCCGCCTGCTCGCGCTCGGTGCGGGCCGCGGTGCGCTGCTCGTCGTATTCGGTGTACGCATCCACGATGCGGCCCACCAGCGAGTGGCGCACGACGTCGTCACTCGTGAGCCGGGAGAAGTGGATGTCGTCGATGTCCTTCAGCACCCGGGTCACGACGCGCAGTCCGGAGGCGCCCTGAGGAAGATCGATCTGGGTGATGTCGCCTGTGACGACCATGCGCGTGCCGAACCCGAGCCGGGTGAGGAACATCTTCATCTGCTCGGGCGTGGTGTTCTGCGCCTCGTCCAGCACGACGAACGAGTCGTTCAGAGTACGCCCGCGCATGTACGCCAGAGGCGCCACCTCGATCGTGCCGCTCGCCATGAGCTTGGGGACGATCTCGGGATCCATCATCTCGTTCAGCGCGTCGTAGAGCGGGCGCAGGTACGGATCGATCTTGTCGGTGAGGGTGCCCGGCAGGAATCCGAGCCGCTCCCCGGCCTCGACGGCCGGGCGGGTGAGGATGATCCGCTCGACCTCCTTGCGCTGCAGCGCCTGCACCGCCTTCGCCATCGCGAGGTAGGTCTTGCCGGTGCCGGCGGGGCCGATGCCGAACACGATCGTGTTCTGATCGATCGCGTCGACGTACTCCTTCTGACCGAGAGTCTTCGGCCGGATCACGCGTCCGCGCGTGGACAGGATCGCCTCGCCGAGGACCTCGCTCGGGCGCACGCCCTCGCGCTCCAGCATGCGCGCCGACTGCGCGATGTCGCTGGGGGCGAGTGCATGCCCGGACCGCGTCAGTTCGATGAGCTCATCGACGAGCTTCTGCGCCGAGCGCACCGCGGCGGGCTCACCGGTCAGGGTGACCTCGTTGCCGCGCACCAGCACGTCGACAGCCGGATGCTCCTTCTCGAGCATGCGCAGCAGCCGGTCCTGTGGTCCGAGCAGCTGCACCATCGCGACCCCGTCCACCTCGATGCGGGCGGAGGTCACGGACTGGGAGGGCGCGACGCCCTCGGCCGTGTCGTCAGAAGCCAACGAGCTTGTTCTCCTCGAGATTGCCGAGCACGTGGGCGTGCACGTGGAAGACGGACTGCGCGACACTCGCGCCGTTGTTGAAGATCAGGCGGTACTCGCCGTTCGCGTGCTCGTCGGCGATCTCCTTCGCCGCAGCGACCATCTTCGCCATGAGTCCGGGGTCGCCTGCGGCGAGCTCGGTGACGTCGCGGAACTGCTCGGACTTGGGGATCACGAGCACATGCAGAGGCGCCTGCGGGTTGATGTCGCGGATTGCGAAGACATCCTCGGTCTCCAGCAGGATCTCGCCGGGGATCTGCCCGTTCAGGATGCGCGTGAAGATCGAGGGTTCGCTCATGGAATCAGTCTATCCGCGCGGTGCCGGCGAGCGTGGGCTACCAGCGCCCGCGCGCCACGTTCAGCACCGCGATGGCGGCAGGGCCCGCGGTCGAGGTGCGCAGCACGGTGTCGCCCAGCAGCACGCGTTCCGCACCGGCGCCGACGAGGCGCTCGATCTCCTCGGGGGCGATCCCGCCCTCGGGGCCGACGACCAGGACGATGTCGCGCTCGTCCGGGACGAGTGCGGACAGCGCCGCAGGCGCCGTCGGGTCCAGGATCAGCACCCGCTGCGTCGCCGCACGGCGTGCCAAGTCGGCTGTCGCTTCGACGGATGCGACCTCCGGGATCCAGGATCGGTGGGCCTGTTTGGCGGCCTCGCGCACGATCGTGGCCCAGCGTTCCCGGCCCTTCACCGCCTTGGCCCCCTCCCACCGGGAGACGCTGCGCGCCGCCTGCCACGGAACGATCTCGTCGACGCCGAGCTCGCACGCGGCCTGCACGGCGAGCTCGTCGCGGTCGCCCTTCGCCAGCGCCTGCACGAGCAGGATCCGCGGATCCGGTCTCGGATCCTCCCTGCGCGACAGAATGCGCACCTCCACCAGGCCGGGGGCCGAGGACGCGACCTCGCCCTCGAGCCAGACGCCCGCCCCGTCTCCCAGCGTGATCGGCTCCCCGATCCGCACCCTGCGCACGACAGCGGCGTGCTTGGCCTCGGCGCCGGTGAGGGCGAGGACCGAACCGGCCGCGGCCGCCGTCGCGTCGGGCGTCACGAAGTGCAGGGCCATCGCGGGTCAGCCCCGGAAGCGGTCGCGCAGTTTGGAGAACAGCCCCTGGTGGAACTCGGCCAGCTTCGGCGCCGGTGCCTTGGTGCGCTTGGCGAAGTCCTCGATGAGCTGGCGCTCCTTATGGTCGAGCTTGGTCGGGGTCAGCACCTGTACGCCGACGCGCAGGTCGCCGCGCTGGGTTCCGCGCAGCGGCGTGACGCCGCGGCCCTTGATCGTCAGGACGTCCCCCGACTGCAGACCCTGGCGGATCTCCAGATCCACGGGTCCGTCCAGCGACTCGATGGTCGTGGTGGTCCCGAGGATCGCGTCGCTCATGGCCACCTCGAGCGTGGCGAGGAGGTCATCGCCGTCGCGGCTGAAGCGGGCGTGCGGGGAGACCGTGACCTCGACGTACAGGTCGCCGTTCGGGCCGCCCGCGCGGCCGACCTCGCCGGATCCGGGCAGCTGCAGGCGCAGGCCGGTCTCGACGCCGGCGGGGATGTCGAGGCCAACGGTACGGCGCGAACGCACCCGTCCCTGACCGTTGCAGGTCTGGCACGGGAACGGGATCGTCGTGCCGAAGCCCTCGCAGGAGCCGCACGGCGCGGTCGTGATGACGTTGCCGAGCAGGCTGCGCACCTGCTGCTGCACGTGTCCGGATCCGCCGCAGATGTCGCAGGTGACCGGTGAGGTGCCCTCCTGGCAGCAGGAGCCCTGGCACGTCTCGCACAGCACGGCGGTGTCCACGTCGATGTCGCGGTGCACACCGAACACGACGTCGCCGAGCTCGAGCGTGACCCGCACCAGCGCGTCCTGGCCCCGCTCCCGGCGCGAACGCGGCCGGGCCGCGCGCGCCCCTCCGCCCCCGAAGAAGGTCTCGAAGATGTCGCCGAAGCCACCGAACCCACCGAAACCGCCGTTGCCGTTCTGGTCGCCGCCCATGTCGTAGCGGCGCCGCGAGTCGGCGTCGCTCAGCACGTCATAGGCGTGCGTGACGAGCTTGAACCGCTCCGCCGCATCCTCACTGGGGTTCACGTCGGGGTGCAGCTGACGCGCGAGCCGTCGATACGCCTTCTTGATCTCGTCCTCGCTCGCATCGCGCGAGACGCCGAGAACCTCGTAGTGATCCGTCACCATCGCCTTTCCGGGCCGCCGTCGGCGGCATGCGTGTTCGTGCGGCCGATCAACGGCCGGTCTCATCCTCTTCGAGCAGCTGCGACAGGTAGCGGGCCACGGCCCGCGCCGCCGCGAGGTTGCTCGGATAGTCCATGCGGGTCGGCCCCATCACGCCCACGCGCGCGGTACCGCCATGCGTCAGGTAATCGCTCGCCACGATCGAGGCCTCGCCGAGGCCGAACGCGGCGTTCTCCGTGCCGATGCTCGCCGCGAGTCCGTGCTCGTCGACGTGCATCTCGCTCATGAGGCGCAGCAGCGTCACCTGCTCCTCGATGGCCTCGAGGAGCGGATGGATGCTGCCGCGGAAGTCGTGCTCCCGGCGGGCCAGGGTCGCCGCCCCCGCCATGACCAGGCGCTCCTGCCGGAACTCCGCGAGCTCCTCGGCAACGGCGCGCAGCAGCGCACCGAGGGCCGCGTCGATCCGAGGGCCGTACGAGGTCTCCGCCGCCGCCTCCACGCGCTCGGCACCGCGGCGCACCGAACGGCCGGTCAACAGCTCGGTGATGACCGCGCGGAGCACGCCGAGCTCTGGCTCGTCGAGCTCGACCGGCAGCGGCACGATCCGCTGCGACACACCGCCGGCGTCGGTGACCAGCACGATCAGCAGCCGGCTGGGGCCGAGGGCGACGAGCTCGACGTGCGTGACGTGCGCACGAGCGAAAGACGGATACTGCGCCAGCGCGACCTGGCCGGTGAGGCGTGTGAGCACGCGCACCGTGCGCACCATGAGGTCATCGAGGTCGGCAGGATCCGCGAGGAAGGCCGTGATCGCGTTGCGCTGTGCCGAAGAGAGCGGTCGCACCTGCGCGAGGTGGTCGACGAAGACACGGTATCCCTTGTCGGTCGGCACGCGCCCGGAAGAGGTGTGCGGCGCCGCGATGAGGTCCTCGTCCTCGAGCTGGGCCATGTCGTTGCGGATCGTGGCCGCGGACACGCCGAACGCGTGCCGCTCCACGATCGACTTGCTGCCGACCGGCTCGTTCGTCTCCACGTAGTCCTCGACGATGGCACGGAGCACCTGGAGTCCGCGTTCTGAGACCATCACTCCTCCTCACCGTTGGCACTCGTGCGACCTGAGTGCCAATCCTATCCTGCCGGGCCGGGAGCGGACCGAGGATACGACACTCTTAGGATGTGGCCATGGGTCAGGACGTCGTGCGCACCAGGATCTCCTCCGGCGACCTGCTCGGCCGACGTGACGTCGGTATCGATCGCTACCTCGGCGTGCCGTACGCGGCGCCCCCTTTCGGCGAACTCCGCTTCCGGACCCCGCAACCGGTGGAACCCTGGTCTGCACCTCGCGACGCCGAGACATTCGGTCCGACGGCCCCGCAACTGCCGTATGCAGGGGCGACCGCGGAGATCCTCGGCAGCGTCCGCATCGACGGCGACGGCATCCTCACGGCGAACGTCTGGGCTCCGGCCGACGCGAACTCGGCCCCTGTCGTGCTGTGGATCCACGGCGGCGCACTCGAGCGCGGCACGGCGGCACTGTCGATGTACGACGGCACGGCGTTCGCCCGCGACGGGGTGGTGTTCGTCAGCGTCGGCTACCGGCTGGGGTCCGAGGGCTTCTCGGTGCTCGAGGGGGCGCCCCGCAACCTGGGGCTGCAGGACGTTGCGGCGGCCCTGCACTGGGTGCGCGACGAGATCGCGGCGTTCGGCGGCGACCCGAATCGGATCACGCTCATGGGCGAATCCGCGGGCGGCGCGCTCGTGGCAGCGTTGCTCTCCCGGCCCGACACCCGCGCGTTGGTGCGCGGCGCGATCGTGCAGTCCGGACCGCTGGAGGCGCAGACGCCGGAGCGCGGCGGACGCGTGACCCAGCAGCTCGCGAAGCGCCTCGGCGTCGCGGCGACGCGCGAGGCATTCACGTCTCTCACTCCGGATGCCCTGCTCGAGGCACGGCGCGCGCAGTCCGCCGGATCCTCCCCGCTCGGCGGTGCCCCCGGCTTCCAGCTCGTGCTGGATCCCGATTCGCTGCCGCGATCACCGCACGAGGCGCTCGCCGACGTCGATGTGCCGCTGTTGATCGGCACCAACACCGACGAGTACCGTCTGTGGTTCCCGCCGGAGGCGCTGGCCGCAATCCGGCCGTCGAAGCTCCTGCTCGCGCGGCTCGCCCTGCGGATCCCGGCCGCAGCCGCCAGGGCCGTACGTGCCGACCATCCTGGAGGTAGCACCGGGGAGGTGTTCGGCCAGCTCGCCACAGACCTGTTGCTGCGCGCGCCGGCCGCCCGGGTCGCGCGCGCCCGCACCGCGCAGACGTTCGTGTACGAGTTCTCGTGGCCGAGTCCGGTGCGTGACCTGCGCGCCGCGCATGCCCTGGAGATCGGGTTCGTGTTCGACCGGCTCCGCGATCCCGAGAGCGCCAAGATCGCGGGCACCGCGCCCCCGCAGGCCCTGGCCAGCGCGATGCACGACGCCTGGGTGCGCTTCATCCGCGACGGCGATCCGGGATGGCCGGCGTTCGACATGCAGCGCACCGCGGCGCTGTTCGATGGCGCAGGCGAAGGGCCCGTCATCGGCCCGCAGCGAAGGCAGACGGTGCTGGATCTGCTGCCGGCACCCAGGGGCTGAGCGTCGTCCGCCTCCGCTCACTGGTCGCGAATTGCGGTTCGCTGCGGCGAATGAGCGCATTTCGCGACCAGTGAACGGCCTGCGCCGGATCAATCCGTCAGCGCGCGCACCACGGCGTCGGCGAGCAGCCGTCCGCGCAGCGTGAGCACGAGGGTGCCGCGCAGTGCGGGACCGGCTTCGACGAGGCCGTCGGCGATGAGCCCCGCGACCCTGGTGCGGGCGTCGGCCGCGATGGCGTCCAGCGGCATGCCCTCCGCCATGCGCGAGCGCAGCAGGATCCGCTCCAGCAGGGCGGCTTCTGCATCGGGCCGCTCCGTGCCCGCTGCCGGTGACTCCCCCACCGCGAGCCGCTGCGCGTATGCGGCAGGGTGCTTCACGTTCCACCACCGCAGGCCGGCGACGTAGCTGTGCGCCCCGGGCCCGAAGCCCCACCAGTCCGTGCCGCGCCAGTACGCCATGTTGTGCCGGGAGCGCTGATCCGCGGCACTGCGACCGACCTCGGTCGAAGGCCGACGGGCCCAGTTGCTCACCTCGTACCAGTCGAACCCGGCCTCGCTCAACAGGCTGTCGGCGAGCTCGTACATGTCGGCCTGCAGGTCGTCGTCGGGAGCGGGAACCTCGCCGCGCCGGATCTGACGGGCGAGTTTCGTGCCGTCCTCGATGATCAGCGCGTACGCGGAGATGTGATCCGGATCCAGGGCGATTGCGGTCGTCAGCGAGGAACGCCAATCCTCCAGCGACTCCCCCGGTGCGCCGTAGATGAGGTCCACGCTGACCGCGAGCCCTGCGGCGCGGGCCGCGTCGACCGCGGTGCGCACGTTCTCCGGCCGGTGCGTGCGGTCGAGCGCCGCGAGCACGTGCGGCACGGCGGACTGCATCCCGATCGACATCCGGGTGACACCGGCGGCCGCGAGCTCCTCGGCCACCTCAGGGGTCACCGTGTCGGGGTTGGCCTCCACGGTCACTTCGGCATCGGCGGCGATGCCGAACGCGCCGACCACGGCGCCGAGCATGCGGCCGAGGTCGCCCGCCGGCAGCAGCGTGGGCGTCCCGCCGCCGAAGAACACCGTGCTCAGCGGGCGGAGCGGACCACGCTCGGCCAGCACGTCGCGGGCGAGGGCGATCTCCTGGATCAGGGTTTCGGCGTACGTGTCCTGCCGCGCACCGCGCAGCTCGGACGCCGTGTACGTGTTGAAGTCGCAGTAGCCGCAGCGCACCCGGCAGAACGGCACGTGCAGATACGCAGAGAACGGCGCGTCAGGATCGATCGGCAGATCATCCGGCAGGCGGCCATCCGCGGGAGCCGGATCCCCGAGCGGCAGGGGGCCGGCCATCAGGCCGTCCTCCCCGTCAGCAGAGACCCCATCAGAGGGGCGTCGCGTACAGCGGGGAGATCGCCCGCAGGTACCGAGCGAACAGCTCGCGACGGCGGCGCTTCACCAGATACGGGAAGCTGCGGTACAGGAAGCTGTTCGGGCGGTCGAAGGCGCGCACCGTGAACCACACCTCGTCGGCGTCGTTCCACTCGATGTCGAACGACTCCTCACCGCTGACCACGGATCCGGCGACAGTGCCCAGTACGAACCCGATACGGTGCGTCTGCTCCGTCACGGAGATCACTCGCAGCTCGGCGTCCGCACGCATGCCCGACACCCGTCCGTGCAGCTTCAGCGTCATGCCGGGGCCCACCCACGGCGTGCCGTCCTCGTCGTAGCGCGGCTCCACCTCGGTGCGGCTCGGCGCGATCGGAGCGCCCTCGGCGTCGAAGCTGACCCCGGCGTACCCGGGGCTCGATGCTGGGCGCACATCCGTGAGCTGAAGACCCGCCGCACGCTGCGCCGTCCACGACAGCAGGGCGTCGCCGGCGGTGCGGAACCGCTCTTCGCCACTGCCCAGCCGCCACGACTCCTCGGCGGGAATGCTCCGCTCCGGCGGATACTGCATCAGGTCGGGCGCGTGGGTTGCCCCCACGGCGGCATAGTCCACCGTTCCTTCTCGGAATGTCCCGCGACGCATGACAACCACCCTACTTGCTGGCCCCGGCGCCCCGCCCAGGTTCTCCCAAGGGTGGGGTGCTTCGCGCGCAGCCTACTTCTTGTCCTTGCCCTCGACATCTCCCGACAGGGCGGCGATGAACGCCTCCTGGGGGACTTCGACGCGGCCGACCATCTTCATCCGCTTCTTGCCCTCCTTCTGCTTCTCGAGGAGCTTGCGCTTACGGGTGATGTCACCGCCGTAGCACTTGGCGAGCACGTCCTTGCGGATGGCGCGGATGGTCTCGCGGGCGATGATGCGTGCGCCGATCGCAGCCTGGATCGGCACCTCGAACTGCTGACGCGGGATCAGTTTGCGCAACCGCTCGGCCATCATCGTCCCGTAGGCGTAGGCCTTGTCGCGGTGCACGATCGAGCTGAACGCATCGACCTTCTCGCCCTGCAGCAGGATGTCGACCTTGACCAGGTCGGACTCCTGGGATCCCGAGGGCTCGTAGTCGAGCGAGGCGTAGCCCTGCGTCTTGGACTTCAGCTGGTCGAAGAAGTCGAACACGATCTCGCCGAGCGGCATGTTGTAGCGCAGCTCGACGCGCTCCTCGGAGAAGTACTCCATGCCCAGCAGGGTGCCGCGGCGGGACTGGCAGAGTTCCATCACGGTGCCGACGTAATCCTTGGGCAGCAGGATGGCCGTCTTCACCATCGGCTCGGAGACGGATCCGATCCGCCCGTCGGGGTACTCGCTGGGGTTGGTGACGGTGACCGTCTCGCCGGTGTCGGAGGTGAGCACCTCGTAGATCACGCTCGGTGCGGTCGTGATGAGGTCGAGGCCGAACTCGCGGGACAGCCGCTCCGTGATGATCTCCAGATGCAGCAGGCCGAGGAAGCCGCAGCGGAACCCGAAGCCGAGTGCGACCGAGGTCTCCGGCTCGTACTGCAGCGACGCGTCGGAGAGCTTGAGCTTGTCGAGGGCCTCACGAAGCTCCGCGTAGTCGCTGCCGTCGATCGGGTAGATGCCGCTGAAGACCATGGGCTTCGGGTCGGTGTATCCGGCCAGGGCCTCGGTCGCGGGCTTGCGAGCGTTGGTGATCGTGTCGCCGACCTTCGACTGGCGCACATCTTTCACACCGGTGATCAGGTAGCCCACCTCGCCGACGCCGAGGCCCTTGGAGGGCACCGGCTCGGGGCTGGAGACGCCGATCTCCAGGAGCTCGTGATTGGCTCCCGTGGACATCATCTGGATCCGCTCGCGCGGCGACAGCTTGCCGTCCACCATCCGCACGTAGGTGACCACGCCGCGGTAGGAGTCGTAGACCGAGTCGAAGATCATCGCGCGCGCCGGGGCGTCCGCATCGCCGGACGGCGCCGGGATCTGCTGCACGAGACGGTCGAGGAGCTCCTCCACGCCGACGCCGGTCTTGCCGGAGACCCTCAGCACATCCTCGGGGCGGCCGCCGATGAGATCGGCGAGCTCCTTGGCATACTTCTCGGGCTCGGCGGCGGGCAGATCGATCTTGTTCAGCACCGGGATGATCGTGAGATCGTTCTCGAGCGCGAGGTACAGGTTCGCGAGAGTCTGGGCCTCGATGCCCTGCGCGGCGTCGACGAGCAGGATCGCACCCTCGCAGGCAGCGAGCGAGCGCGACACCTCGTAGGTGAAGTCGACGTGACCCGGGGTGTCGATCATGTTCAGCGCGACCGTCTCGCCGTCGACCTGCCAGGGCATGCGCACGGCCTGACTCTTGATGGTGATTCCGCGCTCGCGCTCGATGTCCATGCGGTCCAGATACTGCGCGCGCATGTCGCGGTCGGAGACCACGCCGGTGATCTGGAGCATCCGGTCGGCCAGCGTCGACTTGCCGTGATCGATGTGGGCGATGATGCAGAAGTTGCGGATCTGCTGCGGGGGCGTGGCGGCCGGCTGCAGCGGAGTGAGTGCGCGAGGTGACATGGGGTCCTGAACGATGCGGGGTCCGGCGGGCGGATCGGGCTGACCCGGGCGAAACGGGTATCCCTACGATTCTACGGGAGTGCCGGATGCCCGCGGAGGCGGCCGCTCCCCGCGGGCGGGTTCCGCGGCAGGCGAGCCCGATATACGGCATCACGCCCGGCCGATGATAGTCTCGCGAAGTTGCCGCTCCCCGGAACCGGGTGTCAGCGGCAGCAACACTCCGTCTCGCGCTGCGCGTGCCGGAGCACCGCGTCACCGGTTTCGGGTCGTGTTGATATGGCATCGACCCAGCGCTGCGTCGGAGATCCCGCGCTGCGCCTGTGACCAGAGAGAGAAACCATCTTGATCAAGTACTTGCTGCGCCGGGCTCTCGGCTGGCTCCTCATGATCGTGGTGGCGACCAATGTCACGTACTTCCTCGCGTGGGCCTTCCTCGATCCGCGCAGCAACTACGTCGGTCGTCGCCCTCCGCTGAGCGAAGACCAGATCAACCGCCTCCTCGAACCTCGCAACCTCAGCGACACCGTGCCGCTGCTGGAGCGCTGGTGGCACTGGTTCACCGACATCGTCCTGCACTGGAACTGGGGAGTGAGCCCGGTCGGACAGTCCGTGAACGACCAGATCGCGTATCGCATGTGGGTCTCCGGCGAACTGGTGCTCGGCGCGACGATCATCACGGCGGTGCTCGGCATCGCCATCGGCGTGTACACCGCCTCTCGGCAGTACAAGGTCGCGGACCGTGTCTGGCAGGGCATCTCCATCGTCACCATGAACATCCCGATCATCGTCGCGGCGCTCGGAATCGTGATCATCGCGATCGCGATCAACGACGCGCTCGGCTTCCGGTTGTTCTACGTCACGGGGGCGCGCAGCGACGGGGTGACGGGGTTCTTCCCGGTGCTGATCGACACCCTGCAGCATCTGATCCTTCCGACCATCGCGCTGGTGTTCATCGGCTACTCCAGCTACCACTTCCTGCAGCGCTCCCTGCTGCTGGACAACATCAAAGCCGACTACGTGCGCACCGCGCGGGCAAAGGGCCTGACGAAGCCGCAAGCGATCCGCAAGCACGCGCTGCGCACGTCGCTGATCCCCGTCGCGACCCAGCTGGCCTTCAGCATCCCCACCGTGTTCACCGGTGCGGTGCTGACCGAGACGATCTTCGCGTGGAACGGCATGGGCCGGTACTTCGTGCAGACCATCGGCACCAACGATGTCCACGGCGTGGTGGCGATCGCCGCCTTCAGCGCCGTGCTCACGGCGATCGGCGCCATCCTCGCCGACATCGCCGTGGTGGTCCTCGATCCGCGAGTGAGGGTGAGCTGACATGACTTCCCAGACCGTCCAGCCCCCCGTCGGGCCCGACACCACCGCCGCGCGGATCCCGCGCAAGCGCATCGGCACCTTCCGGCTCTACTACCGCCGCTTCGTGCGAAACCGTCCCGCGGTCGCGGGCGTGTTCATCTTCGCCTTCCTCGCGTTGTTCGCGGTGTTCGGCCCTCTGATCGCGCACTTCAGCTTCAGCGAACTCGACTTCCTGGCGCTCGGCACTCCGCCGGACGGCACGCACTGGTTCGGCACCGCCGCGGACGGCGGGGACCTGTTCGCGCAGACCGCCGTGGGCCTGCAGCGGTCGCTGATGATCGCACTCACGGTCTCGATCGGTACCACGGTGATCTCCGCGATCGTCGGCACGGCAGCCGCCTACTTCGGCGGCACGACCGAGCGCATCATCCTGCTGATCATCCACTTCCTCATGGTCGTGCCGACGTTCCTCATCCTGGCCCTGGTCTCCTCGAACGCCGGCGGGGACTGGCGCGTGATCTCGGCCGCGATGATCTTCATCAGCTGGTTCTTCCCCGCCCGCGTGATCTGGACGATGGCGCTGTCACTGCGTGAGCGCGAGTACGTGCACGCCGCGCGCTACATGGGCGTCCCCGGCATGAAGATCGTGCTGCGCCACCTGCTGCCGAACATCGGCTCGCTCCTGGTGATCAACTTCACGCTCGGCGTCGTCGGCGCGGTCATCACTGAGACCGGCCTGTCCTTCATCGGCTTCGGCGTCAAGATCCCCGACGTCTCGCTCGGATCCCTCATCGGCATCGGAGCGAACTCCCTCGCCAGCGCCCCGTGGACGTTCTACTTCCCCGCCCTCGCGCTGACGCTGCTGACCGTCTCCATGGCGCTCGTCGCCGACGGCCTCCGCGACGCCCTCGACCCCACCTCGGCGGCGGGAGGCCGCGCATGACCGCTCCTCTTCTCTCCGTCCGCGATCTGAACGTCAGCTTCGCCTCCGAATCCGGCCGTGTCGACGCCGTCCGCGGTGTCTCGTTCGACCTCGAGCCGGGGCGGACGCTCAGCATCGTGGGCGAGTCCGGCTCCGGCAAGTCGGTCACCTCGCTCGCGATCATGGGTCTGCTCGATGAGAACGCGAAGGTCGGCGGGTCGATCATGTTCGACGGCATCGAGCTCGTCGGAAAGAGCGACAAGGAACTCTCGGCACTGCGCGGCAACGGCATCGCGATGATCTTCCAGGATCCGCTCACCTCGCTCACCCCGGTGTTCACCGTCGGCGACCAGCTCATCGAGGCACTCACCGTGCACCGCAGCATGTCGCACGCGGACGCGACCGCGCGAGCGGTCGAGCTGCTCCGGCTCGTCGGCATTCCGAGCCCGGAACGGCGACTGAAGTCGTTCCCGCACGAGTTCTCCGGCGGCATGCGCCAGCGCGTGGTGATCGCGATCGCGATGGCCAACAACCCGAAGCTGATCATCGCCGACGAGCCCACCACGGCCCTCGACGTGACGATCCAGGCCCAGATCCTCGACCTGATCGCCACGGCGCAGCGCGAGACCGGGGCCGCGGTCATCATGATCACGCACGACATGGGCGTGGTCGCCAAGACCGCCGACGACGTGCTGGTGATGTACGCCGGCAAGCCCGTGGAGCAGGCTCCTGTGCGCGAGCTGTTCCACGAAACCCGGATGCCGTACTCGATCGGCCTGCTCGGCGCGATCCCGCGCGTGGACAAGGCCCAGAAGCAGCCGCTGGTGCCGATCAAGGGCAACCCGCCGCTACTGATCAACCTCCCCGACGAGTGCCCGTTCGTGGCGCGCTGCCCCATAGCCACCGAGGCCTGCCGCACCAGGGAACCCGAGCTGCGGGCGATCAAGACGAGCGAAGGCGGCGAACACCGGGTCGCATGCGTGCGCGCCGACGAGATCGAGAACGGCCTCATCGGCGGGGTGCCGGTGTATCCGGTCCCGGAGCTCCCCACCAGCGCCCTCGATCGCATCCCGCGAGAAGAGCGACCGGTCACCCTCGACGTCCGCAACATGCAGAAGACGTTCCCGCTCACCCGGGGCGCCTTCCTCAAGCGCAAGGTCGGCGAGGTCCACGCCGTCAAGGGACTGACCTTCGACATCCGCGAGGGCGAGACGATGGCGATCGTCGGCGAGTCCGGCTGCGGCAAGACCACGACCCTGCTCCAGATCATGGACCTGGTGAAGCAGACCGATGGCGAGATCACGATCGCCGGCACCAAGGTGTCGGAGCTGCACGGCGGCAAGGCGGAGCGGACCATCCGACGCGATCTGCAGATCGTCTTCCAGGATCCGATGGGAGCGCTCGACCCGCGCCTCACCGTCGCGGACGTGATCGCCGAGCCACTGCGCGCGATCGGCGTGCCACGAGCCGAAGCCGACCTCAGGGTGGACGAGCTCATGGACCTCGTGGGCCTCGACCCGGCGCACGCGAGCCGGTTCCCCGGCGCGTTCTCCGGTGGTCAGCGTCAGCGCATCGGCATCGCCCGCGCGCTCGCGACCAACCCCAAGATCGTCGTCCTCGACGAGCCCGTCTCGGCGCTGGACGTCTCGATCCAGGCCGGTGTGATCAACCTGCTCGACGAGCTCAAGGTCAAGCTGGGGCTCTCCTACCTCTTCGTTGCGCATGACCTCTCTGTGGTGCGGCACATCGCCGACCGCGTCGGAGTCATGTACCTCGGCGAGTTCGTCGAGCACGGCGACGTGGACGAGATCTTCGACGATCCACAGCACCCGTACACCCAGGCGCTGCTGTCGGCCATCCCCGTCCCCGATCCCGACATTGAGCGCACCCGCGAGCGCATCGTCCTGCAGGGCGATCTGCCGAGTCCGGCGGACCGCCGCGACGGCTGCTCCTTCACCTCGCGCTGCCCGCTGTACAAGATGCTCCCGGAGAATCAGCGCACCCGGTGCGAGACCGTGGTCCCCGAGCTGCACGGTCCGGAGTCGCACGTGAACGCCTGCCACTGGCGGTGACCGAACGGCAGCCGTTGAACTCGAAACGGTAACGGTTTGTCTCGATATACCGGGGAGCTTCGGTTCACGCCGGTTAACTGTCCCTTGTCCCCAAATAGCCGAAAGGCATCGAAGGAGAACCATGAAAAGGCAGCACAAGCTGTGGGGCGTCGTCGCCCTCAGCGGGGCGCTGGCAATCGCCATCAGCGGTTGCTCGGCGACCGGAGGATCCACCGGCGGAAGCACCGACAAGCCCGCCGAGACCAAGACCGCGGACTACAACCCGCAGCCGCGCGAGAACCTCAAGCAGGGTGGAGAGGCGCACTTCTGGATCAGCGAAGTTCCGGCGCAGATGAACTTCATGAACGGTGACGGCACGGCCGACACCTCGCGCCTGGCTGCCTGGTACACCCCGCAGGTGTTCCTGATGGATCCGGACGGCACCGTCAAGGCCAACCCCGCCTACCTCGACAAGTGGGACACGTCCGTCAAGGACGGCAAGACGGTCGTCACCATGAAGATCAACGAGAAGGCGGTCTGGAACGACGGCTCTCCGATCGACTGGACCGCCTTCGAGACGACGTGGAAGGACAACAACGGGTCGAACCCCGACTTCAAGGCGAGCGCCACCGACGGCTACAAGGACATCGAGTCCGTCACGAAGGGCGACACCGACAAGGACGTCATCGTGACGTTCAATCGCGAGTTCGCCTGGCCGGCCATGCCGTTCCTCACCGGCATCCTGAACCCCAAGGTGAACACGCCGGAGCTGTACAACGACGCGTACAACGGCAACGCGCACCCCGAGTGGGGCGCCGGCCCGTACAAGATCACCAACTTCGACGTGAACGGCCAGAAGGTCACCCTCGAGCCGAACGACAAGTGGTGGGGTGACAAGCCCATGCTCGACAAGGTCACCTTCTCGGGCATGGACCGCGCTGCCTCGCTGAACGCCTTCAAGAACGGCGAGATCGACCAGGTCGAGACCGCCTCGGCAGACGCGATCAAGCAGGTGAAGGACGTCAAGGACGCCGTCATCTACCGCGCCCAGCAGACGGCCAAGACGGTGATCCAGCTCGACGGATCCAAGCCGCAGCTGAAGGACCCGAAGGTACGTCAGGCCTTCTTCATGGCGATCAACATCGACCAGCAGAAGAAGATCGCCTGGAACGGTCTGGACTACACCGAGCCGACAGCCGGCTCGCTGATCCTCTACCCCTTCCAGAAGGGCTACGACGACTCGTTCAAGGCTGCCGGCCTGAAGTTCGACACGGCCGCCGCTAAGAAGCTGCTCGACGACGCCGGCTGGAAGGCCGGTTCGGACGGCGTGCGGGAGAAGGACGGCGTCAAGCTGACCGTCACCTACCCGGTGTTCAGCGACAGCCCCGTCCAGGCCGCTCTCGCCAAGGCGCTGCAGCAGCAGGAGAAGGCTGTCGGCATCGACCTGAAGATCGACACGCGTGCGCCGTCGAACTTCTCGAACGACGTCGCCACGAAGAACTGGGACGCCCTCGGCCTCCGGTTCACCGACTCCGACCCGTTCGGCCCGGCCTGGTTCTGCCAGATGTACTGCTCTGACAGCAACCTGAACCTGTCGAGCACCGGCACGGCTGAGATCGACAAGAAGATCAAGGGCGACGTCGAGTCGCAGACCACCACCGAGTCGTGGACCAAGGCTGCGATGAAGCTCGAGCCGGAGATCATCAAGGAGACCTGGGGCGTCATCCCGCTCTACAACGGTCCCTCGATCCAGGTCGCAAAGAAGGGTCTCGCGAACCTGACCCCCGAGACCTACGTGGGCCTCGACCTCTACCGGGTCGGTCCCGTCGAGAACGTCGGCTGGGAGAAGTAAGCACCCGCCGCAATTCTGGAGCGGGGTCGGTGGTTCGCCACCGACCCCGCTTCGTCGTTCTGCGCCTGCTGCACACGCGCGGCCCGGGCGGTCGCACCTTTTAGACTGGCGGCCATGAGCCGCTCCCCCGTGTCCGTGGTCCTCGTGCACGGGATCCGCACCTCGTCGACGATGTGGCGCGCGCAGGAGGAGTTCCTGGCCGAACGCGGCAACCCGGCGGTCGCCGTGGATCTGCCCGGCCACGGCACCCGCATGGACGAGCCGTTCGCCCTCGAGGAGGCGATGCGCACGGTCGACGCCGCGGTGCGCGACGCCGACGGATCCGTGCTGCTGGTCGGGCACTCGATGGGAGGGCTGCTTTCGACCGCGTATGCCGGGGCGGATCCGACGCCGCCGATCGCCGGCTTCGTCGGGGCCTCGTGCACCGCGCTCCCCCGCGGCGCGGGGCTCGCCGCCTATCGCGTGCTGGCGGGCGCGCTGAACGCCATGCCGGATCGCGGCATGTGGCTGAGCCGTCAGGTGCTGGACGCGACGCTGCCCGCCTCGACGCGCGAGGACTTCGGCGCCGGCGGCTACGCCATGGCCACGCAGGACGAGGCGCTGCGCTCGCTCGTCGAGTTGGATCTCGTCGCCGCCGTGCCCCGCATCCCGGTGCCCACCTGGTTCGTGAATGGGCAGTTCGACCAGCTCCGCACCCACGAGACGCTGTACCGCCGGCTCGCGCCCGACGCGGAGTTCATCATCGTGCCGCGCACGACGCACTTGGTGACCGCGATGAGGCCGCGAGTGTTCAACGCGGTGCTGCAGCTGGCACTGGCGACGCTGGAGACGGCGCCCTGACCGCATAGGTCATCGCCGCCCCCACGAGCGACAGCACGGCCGCGGCGCCGAACAGCAGCCCGAACCCGCCCACCAGGGCGACGAGGCCCGCACCGAGCAACGGCCCCAGTAGCTGCCCCAGTTGCGCCGAGACGTTCACGAGCCCGAGGTCGCGCGCGTGGTCGTCCGGATCCTTCAGCAGATCCGTCGCGAACGCGAGGCTCACCGCCATGTACGCACCGTACCCCGCTCCCATGATCCCGGCGGCGACCGCGGTCATCTCGAACGAGGGACTGATCAGGATCACCACGCCGGAGACCGCCTGCACGACCGCGGAGACCGCGGTGATCGTCCGGCGCACCCGCAGCGGGTTCGCCGAGGCGCGGTCGGAGAGTATGCCGGCGACGATCGATGCGATCACGACGAACACCGTGTAGATCACGATCAGGATCAGCAGATCGTCCTGCGCCTGCGGCGAAGGGACGCGGACGCCGTAGAGCAGGAAGAACAGCAGCAGCGAGGTGCCGAAGGCATTGCCGATGTTCACGACGAAGCGGCTGACGAGCAGCCACAGGAAGTCCCGGTCGCGCCACGACGCCGTGCGGGCGACGGTGCGCGGAGCGGGAAGGGCGAGCTCGTGCGCCGGCGCGTCCGGCAGCAGCAGGGCCGTGCCGGATCCGATCACGGCGATGATCGCGGCCATCAGATAGTAGGACTGCTGCACGTTCAGCCCGATGAGCACGACGGCCCCCACGCCGACGACGATGCCGACCGCCTGGGCCGAGCTCGCCGCGGCCGAGGCCGCGCCGCGCTGAGTGGTGAGCTGGTCCGCGATCATCGCCGTGAGAGCCGCCGAGGCGACCGACACGCCCACCGAGACGACGATCCACGCACCGCCGACGGCGACGGGACCGGCCACGATGCCGGTCAGCACCAGCCCGACCGCGGCGAGCAAGGATCCGCCGATCGCCCATGGCCGGCGGCGTCCCCACCGCGAGCGGGTGCGATCCGACCAGCGACCGGAGACGGGCGCGGCGATGATGCCGACGAGCCCGCCCACTGACAGCACCACGCCCGCCCACACGACGCCGGCGATCCAGTTCTCGCCCGGGGCGCCGGTGTCGAGCTGCAGCGGCAGCAGGAGCTGGATGGGGGTCAACTGGACCGTCCAGATCGCCAGCCAGGCGAGCGTGAACAGCGTCATCCAGAGCGGGCCGACCCTTTTCCGCGCACTCGGAGCGGCAGCGTCGGAGTGATCGGTCATGAGCGTGCCTCCTCGATGAGCGCGCGGTACCAGGCGTACGAGGCCTTCGGGGTGCGCTGCCCCGTGTCCATGTCGACGTGCACGAGCCCGAACCGCTGCGTGTACCCGTCGGCCCATTCGAAGTTGTCCAGCAGCGACCACACCGTGTAGGCATCGACGCGCACCCCGGCGCGCATCGCGGAGAGCACCGCGGCAAGGTGGCCGCGCAGATAGGAGACGCGCGCGGCGTCCTCGATCCGCTGGTCGACATGGTCCGGCTCGGGGAACGACGCGCCGTTCTCCGCGATGACGACGGGCGGCAGCGCGAGACCGTAGCGCTCCTTCGCATCGATGAGGAAGGTGGTCAGCGCCTCGGGCACGATCGGCCACAACGGCCCGAAACCGGTGACCGGGGCGCCGGGGGTCGGTACCACCTCGAACGGAATCGGTCCCGCCGATGTCGCGACGGTCGTCGGGTTGTAGTAGTTCACGCCGTAGACCTCGCAGGGGGCGCTGATCAGCGCGAGATCGCCGTCCTGCACCGGGAGCGTCACGCCGAGCGGCTCGAGGTCGGGGTAACGCCCGAGCAGCACCGGATCCGCGTACATCCGGTTGTGGATGAGGTCGTACAGGTACGCGGCCCGCTGGTCGGCCTCCGAGTCCGTTGCGGGCAGCACCTGCGTGTGGTTGTTGACTATGCCGACGCTGGTCGCACCGCGCGCGTGCAGGATCCGCGCCGCGTATCCGTGCGCGAGGAGCTGATGATGCACCGTCGGCAGCGCGTCGAAGAGCAACGTGCGACCCGGCGCGAGTTCTCCGATCGCATAGCCCTGCAGAGTCGTGGAAACGGGCTCGTTGATCGTGTACCACTGCCGCACCCTGTCGCCGACCGCGTCCGCGACCACCTCCGCGTACTGCGCGAACCGCTCGGCGGTGGAGCGGCTCAGCCAGCCACCGTCCTCCTCCAGCGCGGAGGGCAGATCCCAGTGGTACAGGGTCGGCGTCGGCGCGATCCCGGCGTCGAGCAGGCGATCGACGAGCCGGTCGTAGTAGGCGAGCCCCTGCGGACTCGGCCGTCCGTCGGGGAGCACGCGCACCCAGGAGATCGAGAACCGGTACTCGTCGACGCCGAGTCGTGCCAGCAGCGCGACATCCTCGGCGACACGGTGGTAGCTGTCCGGTCCTGAATCCGCCGTGCTGGCATCGCGCACCCGGCCGGGGGTGTCCACGAAGTCGTCCCAGATGGATCTGGCGCGTCCGTCCTCGGCTCTCGCCCCCTCGATCTGGAAGGCCGCCGTCGCGGCGGAGAAGCGCAGCCGGCGCAGCAGCCCACGCTCGAGCGCAGGCACGTCAGCGATGACGGATTCGGGCATGGACGACTCCTTCGGGTCCTTCGCCAGCGTGCACACCCTACACCGACGCCTCGCCCCGAACGCGACGGCGTGTCATGAGGAACGAGACCGCGTCCCACGATGATGCCGAAACCGCCGGGACCCGATCCACCGGTTCGGCATCAGACCGGATCCCTGATAAGATCGGTGATTGGCTTGCGTGTCAGGTCCCACCCCTGCACGCTGCCGGAGGCGCCCCTCTACCGCCAGGCCGGCATAACCATCCATCACTCGAACGAAGGTTCCATCCGTGGCGAACATCAAGTCGCAGATCAAGCGCAACAAGACCAACGAGAAGGCGCACGAGCGCAACAAGGCCGTCAAGAGCGAGCTGAAGACCGCCGTCCGCAACACCCGCAAGGCCATCGCCGGTGGCGACAAGGCTGCCGCCGAGGCCGCGCTGAAGACGGCGTCGAAGAAGCTCGACAAGGCCGTCAGCAAGGGCGTCATCCACTCGAACCAGGCCGCGAACCGCAAGTCGTCGATCGCGAAGCAGGTCTCCGCTCTCTGAGCCGGAACTTCCGAAGGCCCGTCCCGATCCGGGGCGGGCCTTCGTCGTGTCCGGATGGTCGCACCCCCGGGGTCGTTGAGCGAGCACCGAGCGCAGCGAGGCGCGAGACGAAACGCCGTCACTCACGAGAGCACCGCGTTTCGTCTCGGTCGGCTTCGCCGTCCTCGCTCAACGTCCACGGAGGTGACCACCCCGGGTGGCGTGCTCGCTCAGCGGACTGCTTCGCCGTAGGGCGCGCGTGTGGCGATCACCGTGATCATGCGCTCGAGCGCGAAAATCGGATCGCGGGCCGCGCCCTTGACGTCAGCGTCCGCGCGCGCCGTCGCCTGAATCGCGAGCCCCAAGGTGCGCTCGTTCCAGCCGCTCAGATCGCGGCGTGCCCGGTCCACCTGCCAGTCCTTCATGCCCAGGCGGGCGGCGAGTGCCGCATTCGACTCCCGGGAGCCGGCGACGCGCGCCATCGACCGCAGCTTCATCGCGAACGCTGCGACCATGGGCACCGGGTCGGCCCCGGAGGACAGGGCGTGCCGGAGCGCGATGAGCGCCTCGCCCAGACGCCCGGCGATCGCGGTGTCGGCGACGACGAACGCGGAGACCTCGACGCGCCCGCCGTAGTAGCGCTCGACGAGGTCAGGCGTGACATCGCCCTGCACGTCGTTGATGAGCTGTTGACAGGCGGCGGCGAGTTCGGTGATGTCGTCGGAGAAGGCGGAGACCAGTGCGCGCAACGCCTGCGGCTGGATACGCCGACCGGCGGCACGGAACTCCCCCGCGGCGAAGTCGGCCTTCTCGTCGTCGCGCTTGATGGCCGGGCAGGCGATCTCGATCCCCCCGCCGGTGCCGGCGCGGATCGCGTCGAGCAGCTTCTTGCCGCGCACGGTCGCACCGGTGTGGCGGAGCACGACGGTCGCGCCTTCCTGTGGATGCTCGAGGTACGCGACGGCTTCGGCGAGGAACGCGTCCGTGCAGCGCTCGACGCCCGAAATACGCAGCAGGCGCGGCTCGCCGAACAGCGACGGCGAGGCCAGGCCGAGCAGGCTGCCCGACTCGTAGTCATCGGCGCGCAGGTCGCTGACCTCGAGCGCCGGATCCTCCGCCCGCAGGTAGGCGCGCACTCCCGCGATCGCACGCTCCGCGCAGATCTCCTCGGGCCCGGACACCAGCACGATCGGCGCCGGCCGCGGCTCGCGCCAGGACACCTGCGGGATGTTCGTCGCCTTCCCTCCACGTCGTGCGGCGGAGGTGGAGCGCGGTGCGGGCATACCACCAGCGTACCGGCGGGTGCGGACGTTCACGGCGCCCGTGCCGTCGACGTCGGCAGGGGGTGCGGTGTCGACCGCCCGTCGCCTGCCGGGGCCGGGCGCTCGGTCCAGACGCGCAGCCCCTCCTCCCCCTCGGACACGAGGATGGTGCCACGCTGGTCGGTCCGCAAGATCGGCGTGCGCAGGGCCTGCAGCATGTCCAGAGTCTGCACACGCGGATGCCCGTAGTCGTTCCCCTCGCCCACCGAGATCAGGGCCAGCGCCGGATCCAGATCGGCGTAGAGCTGCGGATCCTGATCGGCACTGCCGTGATGCGCGACCTTGACGACGGTCTCGTCGTGCGGGTGCGCGAGCCGTCGTAGCATGCCCTGCGACTCGGCCGACAGATCGGCCAGGAACAGGCTCCGCGGCACGCCGCCGCCGGTGACCTGCAGGATCACCCCGGCGTCGTTGCCCGGTGGGAAGACCTTCTCATCGCGGCGAGGCCAGAGCACGCGCCAGTCCGCCCCACCCAGCCGTCCGGTCATGCCCGCAGCGGCATCCATGATCTGCGCACCTCCGCGCTCGAGTCGATCGAGCTGGTGCTGGTGTGCCGCCGTGTCCACGGGTCCGTGCAGCACGGCGTCCGCTCGGCCCACGAGCGCGTCGGATGCGCCGGCGTGGTCGTGATCGAAATGGGTGAGCACCAGCAGATCGAGTCGCGTGATGCCGAGGTCGTCGAGACAGCGCCGCAGCGGATCCGGATCCGGCCCGGTGTCGATGAGCATGGTGTGCCCGGAGGAACGCACCAGCACCGCATCGCCCTGTCCGATGTCGCACATCGCGATCCCCCAGTCCGCGGGGCGCTGCAGCAGGGAGACCGGTCCGGTGACGATGCCCCAGCCCGCCGCCGTGCCGATCACGACCGCCCCAAGACCCCCCACGATCGCCCGCCACCCAGCGCGCAGCGGGCGATGCGGCGCGATCACCCAGAAGGCGCACGCGCTGAGCGCCGCCACGGCGAGGGCCGAGCCGATGCCGGCCGGGGTCTCGATCGTGGCCAGCGGCAGTGCGGCCGTGGTCACGGCGGTCTGCGCGATCCACGCGGAGGGCAGCCAGGCCGCGGCGGCGAACAGGTCGGCGAGCGCGGGGACAGGCATGGCCAGGCACGCGAGCAGGCCCAGGATC
The DNA here is from genome assembly GCF_056395125.1 of Microbacterium sp. 10L49. Lineage (NCBI taxonomy): Bacteria > Bacillati > Actinomycetota > Actinomycetes > Micrococcales > Microbacteriaceae > Microbacterium > Microbacterium sp. 10L49. The sequence continues at coordinate 255,052 of NZ_JBFTIW010000001.1, read as the reverse complement.
GTCGCTATCGGCGAGGCGGGCTCGGCCAGGAGATTCGCGACCACGGAGACCAGCGACTGCCGTGTCGCGAACAGGGCGATGATCGGCCCGCAGGCGAGCTGCGCCGATAGCGGGACCGCGATCGCCAACGCCACCGGCCTCGGAAGCCGGCGTCCGAGCCCGGCTGCCAGCGGCGGAGCGAGCACGATGAGGCCCGCTGTGGCGGCGGCCGACAGTGCGAAGCCGGGGGCCGCGGCGAGACGCGGATCCGCGAGCAGCAGCACCGTGATCGCGAGCAGCAGCACCGAGAGGCCGGCGCGCGGGCGCCCGAGCAGCAGTGCCGCCATGGCCACCCCGGCCATCGCCGCGGCCCTGATGACGCTCGGCTGTGGTGTCACCAGCACCACGAACCCGGCGAGAGCGAGCACCGCGACCGTGATGCGGAACACTCTGCCACCGCCGCAGAGCGCGACGATCCCGAAGGCAGCCGCGGCCACGAGGGCGAGGTTGCTGCCGGACACGGCCGTCAGATGCGAGAGCCCGCTGGCCTTCATTGCCGTGTCGAGGTCGTCGCTCACCGCGCGCACGTCTCCCACAGCGAGTCCCGGGAGCAGCTCGGAACCGGGCTCGGGCAGGCGCTGAGTGCGCTCGATGAAGGCCGCCCGCACGTCCCCCGCGAGACGCTCGACCGGGCCGCCGCGCGACAGCTGCTCGGCAGCGCCCTTCGCGAACAGCACGAGGGCGGCACGCTCCCCGGGGTCGGTGCCCTTCGCCTCTGCCGTGAGCCGAAGCACGGTCCCGGGGCCGAGCGTGGCGGCGTGCGCATCGGGAGGGATCCCGATCCGCACCGGCACCTGCAGCGGCCGGGGATTGTCGCCCGGCCCGAGCCGGGACGTGTCTGCATCGGCCCAGAGCCGACCGTCCGCGCCGAGCGAGGGCAGCGACCGCACGCTCACCTCCGCGGTCACCGCATGTCCGGCCAGCGCCGCAGCCTGGTCGCGGGCCGGTGCCGTCGCCGCTGCAGCGCCGCCGATCGCGGCCGCGACCGCGAGGCACACGATCGCGAGGGGCGCCGCTCGGGCTGCGGCGCCACGCGTCCTCGCTCGGCGCGACATCACGCCACGCGACAGCGCACCACTCGGCGCTGCGGAGGCGGGCACGGCAGCCGACGAGTGACGGACGAGGAGCAGGGTCACGATGCCGGTCGCGGCCGCAGCGATCACGATTCCGGCGACTCCGGGCAGGAACGAGACCGCCAGCGCGATCGCCCAGGCGGTGACGGCGACCGGCACCATGCGCACGTCCTTGAGCCGACGCCGGATCGGCGCAGCAGCGTCCGCCGAGCGGGTCTCCGGAGGAACGACGCCGCTCCGGGCCGCTGCCGGAGTGCCGTGCTCGGGCGGGCTCATACCCGCACCAGGTCGCGGATCCCGGCCAGCATCTTCTCGCCGATGCCGGAGACACCGAGGAGGTCGTCCACGCTCGTGAACCGCCCGTTGGTCGTACGCCATTCGATGATGCGCTGCGCGAGCGCCGGACCCACCCGCGGCAGCTCCTCGAGCGCGGTGGCATCCGCGGTGTTGAGGTCGATGAGGCCTCCGGGTCCCTGGCCCGCGGCGCCCCCGCCCGCCGGACCGGATCCGCCGGCAGCCGCGCCGGGGGCGGTGGCTGCGGCACCGACGGCGGGGACCAGGATCTGCTCCCCGTCGGCGACCGGCCGGGCGAGGTTCACCGCGGTCAGATCCGCGGTCGGCAGCGTGCCGCCGGCCGCGGCGAGCCCTTCGGCGACCCTCGCGCCGTCGTCGAGCACGTACAGGCCCGGCCTCGCCACTTCGCCCAGCACGTGAACGTAGACCGACCCCGCGGAGATCGCGGATCCGCTCGCGCTGGGCTGCGGCGTCACGGAGATGCTCTCCGGCGCCGTGGACCGGTTCAGCAGGCCGATGCCGACGGTGACCGAGACGGCGACGAGCGCCACCACCACGGCCGCGCCGAGTCCGAGGCGGAGCCGTCGGGGCGCACGCACGACGACAGTCGGCACCGCGCCCTCCGACTCCGCTTGCTCGCTCACACGCCGACGCTAGGCGCACAGGCGGACGCGCAGATCCGGGTCCGCGCAATCCGTGCACAACCCGGGGCGCCCCGACGCTGTGGAGGACAAGGACGACCGCAACGCGGCGACCTCGAGCCGCCCCGACCGATACGCTGATCCCACCGTCCGAACGACCCGGAGCCGCCATGCGCCTGCACGACTTCCTCCCGCCCGACACCGCCGCAGCCCGCGGAGCGCGCGAGATCGTCACGCGGTTCCAGTCCCCCGCGCTGCTCAACCACGTGCTGCGCAGCTGGTTGTGGGCGGAGGCGTTCGCGCTCGTGGAGGGGCACCGCGGCATCGACCACGAGCTGCTCTACACAGGCGCCGTGCTGCACGACATCGGACTCGCTCCTGCGTACGACAATCACGTCCTCGGCTATGAGGAGGCGGGCGGCTTCGTCGGCGAGGCGTTGACGGCGGGCGCCGGATGGTCCGCCGGCCGTCAGCGCCGCGTCAACGAGATCATCGTGCGACACAACTGGCCGTCCGTGGATCCGGCCGACGACGTCGAGGGGTACCTGTTGGAGACCTCGACCGGCCTCGACATCTCTGGGCGCCGCGACGAGGAGATCCCCCTCGAGTTCCGCCGCGAGGTGCTCGCCGCCTACCCCCGACTCAGCCTCGCCGCGGAGTTCGGCGACTGCGTGCAGCAGCAGTCGGCGCGCAAGCCGCACAGCCACGCGCGCCGCCTCGTCGACGGCGGGCTGCTGGGCAAGCTCGCCGACAACCCGCTCGAGCGGATCTGACCCGCAGTCGGTCAGCGCCCGAGCACCGCGCGCAGGGCCTCCGCGTAGTGCGGCGCGATCTTCGCATGCCCCACGGGTGTCAGGTGCACCGCGTCCGCCTGCGGCGCCGAGTAGTCACTGACCCAGCCCGCGACCGAGATCGCCGAGACGCCCTGGGTCCGCGCTTCCTCGGTGACCGCCGCATCCATCGCCCGTCGTGCCGCGTGCGCCGCGTCACTGCGACTCATCACGCCGTTCACGACGATCGGAGTGTTCGGGTACGCCTGCCGCAGCAGGCCGATCAGCTGGCCCTCCGCAGCGGTGACCTCTGCCGTGGGGCGCTTCTGCGCGGTGTCGTTGCCGCCCAGGGTGACGATCACCACCCCCGGGTCCCCTTCGGGCAGCAGCACGCGGTTGCGGGCCACGCTCTCCACGACCCCCGCCGTACTGCCCCCGATCGGAGCCAGGTATCCGGATCCCGGATACCCGAACTTCGCGATGTTCGAGAAGCCTGCGCCCCGCGCCCCCTGGTCGATCCATGAGTCGCCCGAGCATTGGGAGTCGCAGATGAGCACGGCCGTGGATCCGTCGACCGGCGTCCCAGGGACGGTGAGAAGACGGCCCGCCCGCAGCACCGTCTGCGCCTTCTCCCAGTCCTGATGCGCGCCGCGGTCATCCGTCCAGGAGTCCTTGATCGGCCAGCCGAAACGGGCCGGATCCGCCGCCCAGATCGCGAAGTCCTCCGCATCGAGACGGAATACCCCGACGCCCTCATGCCACAGCAGCACGCCACCGGCGAAGGCCTGATAGCGACCGCCCGTGACGTCGACCTTCTCTCCCGCCGGCAGGCCGAGCTCGCCCGTGGGGCCGCCCAGCTCCTCGTACCGGTTCTGGATGTCGCCCGCCGTGGTCGCGAGGATCGCCCCATCGCTGTCCGAGCGGTACAGGGCGCCGCCCTGGAACGACTGCATGGCGCCGCCCGCGAGCTTCGACGCCTCGGCCGTCGGCAGGCCGAGCGCGCCGCCCGCTCCGCCGCGATCGTGGTACGCCGCGAGGAACGGCGGCTGCACCGATGCCGCCCCGGTGCCGCCGGACCACCACACTTCGCCGCCGTCGAACTCCTGCACCAGGCGATCGCCGACCGCTCGCTGGATGCCCTTCGGGTACCCGAGCGGTCCGAAGGCCCCCGCTGCGCGACGATGGGCCTCTGCGATGTCCGAGACGGTAGGCACCGCCTTGCCGTCGCGCACATAGATCGTGCCGTTCACGAACTCCTGCACGACGGTGCCCCGCCGATCCGCGTGCTCGGCGCCCTTCGGGAAGCCGAGTCCGCCGCGTTCCTGCGAGTAGCGCAACCACGACCGCCACAACGCGCCGCGCACCAGGATCGGATCGCCATCGCCGTCCGCGAAGATCCCCGCCCGTTGGAAAGCCTGCCACGGCCGGTCGGCGGATCCGCTCTGCTCCGCGATCGGCAGGCCGAGCGACGCCATGCCGCCGAACTCGTCGAAGGCCCCGCCGACCGCGTTCGCACGCACGACATGCGCAGAGCCGTTCGCGGCCGCGTAGATCGTGCCCGCACGGAAATCCTGCCGGCACACTCCGCCTGTGCACGTCTCGCGGTTCCATGCAGCGCCGAGCTCAGCGTCGTGCTGGTGCCAGAGCACGCCGATCGCGCTGGTGTCGCTCACCGGTCGCGGCAGCTGCCACGCCAGCAGCAGGCCCGCACCGGCGAGCACAGCGACCAGAGCCACCGTGCCGAGCACGCGCCGCATCACCCTGAGGGCGCGCGCTCCCTTCCCCCCGGAGCGCAATGGATCTCAGCCCTTGACGGCGAAGTTCACGATCTTCGGCGCCCGCACGATGACCCGCACGATCTCCTTGCCGTCCAGGGCGCGCTGCACCTTCTCGTCGGCGCGGGCCAGCGTCTCGAGGTCCGCGTCGCCGATCTTGGCCGGCACCTCGAGCGTCGCACGGACCTTGCCGTTGACCTGCACGGCGCAGGTGGCGGTGTCCTCGACGAGCAGCACCGGGTCGGCCTGACGCCAGGTGACGAGGCCCACGGACGGCTCGTGCCCGAGGATCTCCCACATCTCCTCGGCCGTGTGCGGAGCGACCAGATCGAGCATGACGGCGACGGTCTCGGCGGCCTCGCGCACGGCGGGGTCGGCGGGACCGGCTCCGGTGTCGATCGTCTTGCGGACCGCGTTCACCAGCTCCATCAGGCGTGCGACCAGCACGTTGAACTTGGTCTGCTCCACGAGCGCCGGCGCATCGGCCAGCAGATGGTGGGTGGCGCGGCGCAGCGCCGCATCGCCGCCGGCGAAGACGACATCGACCGGGCTCGCGACATCGTGCGCCGCACGCAGCGCGCGGGCCAGGAACTTCTGGGCGCCGGTGGTCGAGACGTCCTTCCAGTCCTTGTCGTCCTCCACGGGCCCTGCGAAGGCCAGGGCCACACGCAGCGCGTCGGCGCCGTAGGCGTCGAGCTCCTCCTGGAAGAGCACCAGGTTGCCCTTGCTCTTCGACATCTTCGCGCCGTCCAGGATCACCATGCCCTGGTTGATGAGGCTCGAGAACGGCTCGGTGAAGTCGATCAGGCCCATGTCGAAGAGGACCTTGGTGATGAAGCGTGCGTACAGCAGGTGCAGGATCGCGTGCTCGACGCCGCCGACGTAGGAGTCGATGGGCGCCCAGCGGCGCGCCTCGTCCACGTCGAACGCGACCGTGTCGCTCTGCGGCGACAGGAACCGCAGGTAGTACCAGGAGCTGTCCACGAAGGTGTCCATGGTGTCCGGGTCGCGCAGCGCCGGCTCCCCGGTGCCGGGCACGGTCGTCTGCACCCAGCTGGTCGCGGCTCCGAGCGGGGAGGATCCCTTCGGCGACAGATCCAGCCCCTCGACGCTGGGCAGGCGCACCGGCAGCTGCTCCTCGGGCACGGGCACGATCTCGCCGTCCTGCGTGTGCAGCATCGGGATCGGAGTGCCCCAGAACCGCTGACGCGAGATCAGCCAGTCGCGGAGGCGGTAGTTCTTGGCGGCGCGGCCTCGACCCGCCGCCTCCAGCTGCTCGATCGCACGGGCGATCGCGTTGCGCTTGGACAGGCCGTTCAGCTCGCCGGAATTGATCATGCGGCCGTCGCCGGTCAGGGCGATGCCGGTCTTCGCCGGGTGCTGGTCGTCCAGCGACTCCAGCGGCTCGATCGGCACGCCGTCCTCGTCCACCTCGATCACGGGCAGCGCGCCGGTGATCGGGGCGGTCGTGTCGACCACGACCCGCACCGGCAGATCGAAGGCGCGGGCGAAGTCGAGGTCGCGCTGATCGTGCGCGGGCACAGCCATGACCGCGCCGTGTCCGTAGTCGGCCAGCACGTAGTCGGCGGCCCAGATCGGCAGCCGCTCGCCGTTCACGGGGTTGATCGCGAAGCGGTCGAGGAACACGCCGGTCTTCGGCCGGTCGGTCGCCTGCCGGTCGATCTCGCTGGTCTTCTGCACCTGCGCGAGGTACTCGGAGAAGCGCTTCTGCACCTCCGCCGACGACCCGGCGGCCAGCTCCGCGGCCAGGTCCGAGTCGGGCGCGACGACCATGAAGGTGGCGCCGTGCAGGGTGTCAGGACGCGTGGAGAACACGGTGACGACGCCCTCGCGCCCCTCGATCGCGAAGTCGACGTCGGCGCCCACGGAGCGGCCGATCCAGTTGCGCTGCATCTGCAGCACCTTGTGCGGCCAGAAGCCCTCGAGCTGGTTCAGGTCGTCGAGCAGACGATCGGCGTAGTCGGTGATCTTGAAGTACCACTGCGTGAGGTTCTTCTTCACGACCTCCGCACCGCAGCGCTCGCAGCGCCCGTCGACGACCTGCTCGTTCGCGAGCACCGTCTGGTCGTTCGGGCACCAGTTCACCGGGCTCTTCTTGCGGTAGGCCAGGCCCCGCTCGTAGAGCTTCAGGAACAGCCACTGGTTCCAGCGGTAGTACTCCTCGTCGGAGGTGTGCAGCACACGGCTCCAGTCGAACGAGACCCCGTAGGCCTGGAAGCCCGCCTTCTGCTGCGCGATGTTCTGGTACGTCCACTCGCGCGGATCCGCTCCGCGACGGATCGCCGCGTTCTCGGCCGGCAGGCCGAACGAGTCCCAACCGATCGGGTTCAGCACGTTGTGCCCGCGGTGCCGCCAGAAGCGCGCCACGATGTCGGAGTAGAGGTAGTTCTCGGCGTGGCCCATGTGCAGATCGCCCGAGGGATACGGGAACATCGCCAGCACGTACTTGCGCGGGCGCACGTCTTCGGCCCCGCCGGCCTGGAAGGTCTCGTTCTCCGCCCAGTACTTCTGCCATTTGGCCTGAAGCGCGTGTGCCTGCTCCGCGGCCGACAGCGGCTCGCCGTCGTTCGACGGGGATGCGGTGTGGGACGGGTTCTCAGACAACGCGACGACCATTCTCTGTGGCAGGGAAAAGAATGCCCCGAACAGGGCAACCTCCAGGTTATCCCAGCCCGTGAGGGGCGGCGTTCCGCGCCCGGAGCGTGCATCGCGGTGCGGACGTGAAAGACTAGACGCGCTATGCCCTCGCCCTCATCACGACCGGTGCGGATCCACTGGTTCGCCCGCCTGGAGCACCGCTTCCACGCGTGGCGCGAACGGCGCGCCCGCAAGCGCGGCCGCACCGCCACGGTGGTGCCGTTCCCGGGCTACGGCGGACCCGGCTGGATCCGGGTGGTCGGCCGAGTGCTGATCCTGCCGAAGACGCGTGGGCGCGGCAAGGACGCGAGCGTGCGCGGCTGGCGCAGCTTCGTGGGCATTCCGGTGAGCTTCGCCACTGTCACGATCACCGTGGCGGGACGCACGCACGAGGTCGCGGCCGATCGCGGCGGGGTCATCGACTGCCGGATCGAGGCTGACCTGCCCAGCGGGTGGCAGCAGGTGACGATGTCAGTCGAAGGGCAGGAAGCGACCCCCGCACGGATCTTCGTCGTCGCAGAGGACGTGAGATTCGGCGTGGTTTCCGACGTCGACGACACGGTCATGGTCACCGCCCTGCCGCGTCCGCTGATCGCGGCGTGGAACTCCTTCGTGGTCGACGAGCACGCCCGCACCCCGGTCCCCGGCATGGCGGTGCTGCTCGAACGGCTCATGCGGGACAACCCCGGCTCGCCGATGATCTACCTCTCCACGGGCGCCTGGAACGTGGCGCCGACGCTGAACCGCTTCCTCTCCCGGCATCTGTTCCCGGCCGGATCCATGCTGCTCACCGACTGGGGCCCCACCCACGAGCGCTGGTTCCGCAGCGGGCGCGAGCACAAGCTGCAGAACCTCGGGCGACTCGCCGAGGAGTTCCCGCACATGCGCTGGCTGCTGATCGGCGACGACGGGCAGCACGACGAGGCGATCTACGGGCAGTTCCTCGTCGACCACCCCGAGAACGTCGCCGCGGTCGCGATCCGTCGGCTGCTTCCGGCCGAAGGCGTGCTCGCCGGCCGCCGCGCCGCGGCTCGCGCCGACGGTGACGCGGCCGATGCCGAGGCGCGCGACGAGGACCTCGCCCCCTGGGTGAGCGCGGAGGACGGCGCCGGGATCCTCGACGAGCTCATCGACGTCGGCGTCGTGCATTCCGAGTCATGAGCCGCGCCGCCGGGACACCGGCCCTTGCTCCCCCGACTTCGGTTCCCCCGACTTCGGAGAGCGCGATCGCCGCCACGGTCGTGCGCGCCCGTCTCGACCGCGGGACCTGGTCCGCCCGCGCCGATGCCCATGCCGAGCGCGCCGACGCGCTGACGGCGGAGCACCGCGCCCGCCAGGCGCGCCGCGAGAAGCACCCGGTCCATGACTTCCTGTTCACGTATTACGGCTACAAGCCGGGACAGCTGCGCCGGTGGCACCCCGGGGCGGGCGTCGTGCTGGGGGATGCCTCCGAGCGTGCGGAGTGGCGCTGGTACTCCCCCGCACCGGCGACGGTTCCCGGATCCGCGGTCATGCCGGACGCGGCGGCCTTCGCCGCGGAGAAGCCTGAGCTCGCGCGTCTCGTGCACGCGATGCTCGCGCGTACCGCCGCCCGTGCCGGCCAGTTCGGCTGCTTCGGCCTGCACGAATGGGCAATGGTCTATCGCACGCCGGAGCACCGGCATGAGGTGCCGCTGCGTCTGGGCCAGGCCGGCACCGATGCGGTTGTGGAGCAGGGCGAACTGCGCTGCACGCACATCGACGCGTACCGGTTCTTCACGCCGGGGGCGGTGCCGCGCAACCGGCTCGCCCCGACCCGCGAGACACAGCCGCTCCTCGAGCAGCCCGGATGCCTTCATGCGGGCATGGACGTCTACAAGTGGGCCATGAAGCTCGGACCGCTCGTGGAGGGCGAGATCCTGCTGGACGCGTTCGAGCTGGCCCGCGACATCCGGATCCTGGACATGGAGGCCGCCCCGTACGACCTGAGCGACTGGGGCGTCGAGCCGGTGCGGATCGAGACGGCGGAGGGCAAGGCCGAGTACGTGCGCCGGCAGCGCGAGTTCGCCGAGCGCGGCAACACTCTGCGCGCACGGATCCTCGAGGCTTGGCTGGGCTGACGCCTTCCCGCTCAGCTCCTTCACCCGCACCCCCGCAGGAGTGCTCCCTCGGTCTTCTCCCCTGCTCACTTGTCGCGAATTGTCGTTCTCCTCGACGCTGAGCCGCAATCTGCGACCAGTGAGCGAGGTGCACTCGGCCCCGGCGTGCCGTCGCTCAACGCCCCCTGCTGCGATCCGCGATGTCGAGCCGGAGGGCGACCACCCGGGAGGCGGCCTCGCTGAGGCGCTCGGTGGGGAGTGCGCCGCTGCGCACGGCCGCAACCAGCCCGTCTGCGATCTTCTGCGCGGTGTCCGGCCCCGCGCCGTCGAGCGCCAGCACGAGATCGCTCCCGGCCGCGACCGACTGCACGGCGTCGGCCACCTCATCGGCATAGGCGGGCTCACCGGAGTCGACCAGCATGTCGAGGTCGTCGGTGACGATGACACCCCGGAAGCCGAGGTCATCGCGCAGGATCTGATGCCAGCGTGGCGACAAGGATGCGGGCTGTGCATCGACGGCGGTGTACGCGAGATGCCCCATCATGACGATCGGCGCACCGGCCCTGATTCCGGAGAGGAACGGCGGCGCGACCTGTGCCCGCCACGTCGCCAGGTCCATCCCGGTGCTCGGGATCATGTGGTGCGAGTCCCCTTCGGCGGCGCCGTGCCCGGGGAAGTGCTTGAGCGTGGCCGAGACCCAGGGCGCCTGCCCGCGCACGGCGGCGTCGACCCGTTCGGCGGCCGCGGCCGGGTCCGTCCCGAACGAACGGGCGTAGATGAACGACTCCGGCGACTGCGCAACATCCGCGACCACGCCGAAGTTGACCGTCACCCCCGATTGCGCAAGCAGCGTCCCGCGCTGGGCGAAGGCGACCCTGGTGGCGTCCGCGGGTTGTGCCTTGAGCACGTCCGCGCCCGGCTGTTCGTCCCAGGGCAGCCGCACGACGTCGCCGCCCTCCTCGTCCGTGGCGATCAACGGCGGCAGCCCCGGATCGACCGTGAGCGCCGCGGTCATCGCGTGCAGCTCGTCGGGAGTGGCGGGCATGTTGGAGCCCATCAGGATGAACCCGCTGAAGCCGCCGCCCATCATCGCTCGCATCGGAGCCGGATCCGTGCCCGGCACGTTCCCCATCACCACACAGGCCGCCTGCTGAGCGAGATCCATCCGGCTCAGGATCTCCTGGGCTCGGGATCGATTGTCAGCCGAGGACGACGGTGCGGGAGTCGCGGCCGACGCGGCCGAGGTGGTCGGGGCGGCGGGTCGGTGCGAGGAGCCACCGGGCGCGCACGCCACGCCGGCGAGCAGCGTCGAGAGCAGCAGGAGCACGACACCCCCGCGTCGGCGGGCCGGGTGCGGCTCGTGTGCTCGGGTCGAGGACAACCGCATGCCTCCAGACTAGGCCGCCCCTCTGAGCGCCTTCGTCGTGCGGGCGGCGCAGGTCCTACGATTTCAGGTGATGTCAGACCCGATCTCCCCCGACGTCGCACTCGGCGATCTCGGCGCGCTGCTGCTGGACACCGGCGTGTCCGTGACCGATGTGCGCGGCACGCTCGAACGCGCCCGCGACGCGACCGCACCCGGTACCGACCTGGCATTCGCCGTCCTCCCCGAGCATGTCTTCGTCAGTCGCCCCGGAGTTCCGGGTGCCACGACGATCTCGGCCGGCGGAGGACCCGTGCTGACGTTCCGCCAGACTGCGCACGCCTCACGCCTCGCGCGGCGGCTGGAGGCGGGTCGCGTCACGCTGGACCAGGTGCCGGCGCACATCGCGCACATCCGCGGCCTGGAACGCCGCCACCCGGTGCTGCAGACGACGCTCGGCGGTGGGCTGCTGGCGGCGGGGCTCGCCGTGCTGTTCCGCTGCCCGTGGTGGGCGGTCGTGCTGGCCCTGCTCGTCGGCGGGCTGGTCGCGGCGATCGTGATGGCGACGGAGCGCATCCGGGCGGCGGCGGCCGTGGTGCCCTTCGTCGCCTCGCTCATCTCCACCCTCGTCGTCGGCGTGGTCGCCGATCGGCTCGACTTCGGCGCGGTGCCGCTGTTCGCGGTGTGCGCGCCGGTGGCCCTGCTCGTGCCCGGCGCTCTCATCACGAACGCGCTGCTCGAGCTCACCGCGGCGGACATCGTCACCGGGGCATCCCGCCTGGTGTACGGCCTGATCATGCTCACGTTCATGGCCGCAGGGATCTTCACGGGCGCCGCGGCGACCGGGCTCAGGGTGGACCCGCGCTCCGCCGCCCTCGTCGGCGAGACGTCGCTGGTCACCGGGCACGGAGGCTGGGAGGCCGTCCCACCGCTCGCCTGGAGCTGGGTCGGCGTGGTGGTGCTCGCGATCGGGATCGGGCTGAGCTTCGGATCTGGATTCCGCCTCACGATCGCCACCGTGATCGTGATGATCTGCACCTACGCAGCGCTCATGCTGCTGAGCCCGTTCACGGGAAGCACGATCGCCACGGGGATCACCGCCGGGCTGCTGTTCCTCGCCGCGCGCGTGCTGGAGCGGATGACGCTGGCGGTTCCCGCGACGGTCTCGTTCCAGCCGGCGTTCCTGCTGCTGGTCCCCGGCACGGTCGGGCTCGTGGCCCTCGCATCGTTCGATGCCGCGGCGCTCGCCGCCGCGCCGATGATCTTCATCAGCCTGTGCATCGGGACCAAGGTCGGCGCGCTGCTCGCCGACGTGCTGCGGATCACACGCCCGGTCTCCGCGACCACCATGACCGGATCGATCCGCATTATCCGCTGATCGCCTCGAGGCTCACTGGTCGCTCCCTTGAGGCCCACTGGTCGCAAAGTGCGGTTCTGCCGGGTTCTATGCCGCAATTCGCGACCGCTGAGCGGATCCGGGATCCCCGTCCGGATTCGCGACGCGTCAGGGAACCGGGACCTGCTCCGCTCGCGCTCGCGCGAGATACCGCTGCACGCCTCGTGCCGCGGTCCGGCCCGCGCGGTTCGCGCCGATGGTGCTGGCGGAGGGTCCGTAACCCACGAGCTGGATCCGCGAGTCCTTCACCGCTGTCGTGCCCCGCCCGTTGCGATCGAGCTGAATACCGCCGCGCTCGCTGCGCAGATGCAGCGGGACGAGGTGGCCGATCGCGGGCCGGAACCCGGTGGCCCACAGGATCACGTCCACAGGTTCGAACGAACCGTCCGCCCAGCGCACGCCGTCCGGCTCGACGCGCTCGAACATGGGCCGGCGCGCGTCGTAGACGCCGAGCCGCGCCGCCGCCTGCTCCTGCGGTCGCAGCATGAGGCCGGTCACGCTGACCACGCTCTGCGGAGCCAGCCCCTGCGCGACACGCTGCTCGACGAGCGCCACCGCGGCAGCTCCCGCCTCGGGAGTGAAGTCGTCGGTGCGCCACACCGGAGGGCGACGTGTGGCCCACAGCACGTCGGTGATCGGGGCGAGGGCCCCCAGGAACTGCACGGCCGAGGCTCCGCCTCCGACCACGAGTACCCGCTTTCCGCGGAAATGCTCCGGCCCCGGGTAGTCGACGGTGTGCAACTGCTCGCCGAGGAACGTCTCCATGCCCGGGTAGTGCGGCAGGAACGGCTGCGTCCAGGTGCCTGTGGCGTTGACGAGGGTGCGCGAGCGCCAGGCGCGGTCGCCGGCGTGCACCACGAGGATCCCGTCCTCGTCCGTCACGCGCTCGACGTGCACCGGCCGGATCACCGGCAGATCATGGGCGCGCTCGTACGCGGCGAAGTACGAAGGTACCGCGAGGTTCGCCTGCTCGCTCGTGCGCCGAGGCGGAACGGATCCGGGAAGCTCGGCCACGCCGTGCACGTCCTGCATCGTGAGAGCGTCCCAGCGGTGCTGCCAGGCCCCGCCCGCCGCCTCGTCCGCGTCCAGGACCACGTGCTCGATGCCGAGCCGACGCAGGTGGTGAGAGCTCGACAGGCCGGCCTGACCGGCGCCGATCACGATGCTGTCGAGGATGTCCACGGCGTGTGCAACGTCCTGAGCGCTTCCGCTGTTCCCTGCGCCGATCCTCCGACTTCACCGGGATCCTCGCCGGGACGCGTCACTTTCCGCGCGCGGCGGACTCTCTTGGTCGATGGCCCGTTCGGGCCCGAAGGTGGGCTCCCGCGGGCCGACCACGAGGGAGGATGACATGCGCAACCCCGAGACGCCGGCTGACGGATCCGAGCCGGAACCGGATGGATCGGTCGAACCGGGTGGATCGGTCGAACCGGTCGAGCGGACGATCGACCAGAGGCCGGTGCGACTCGGCGCTGCGTGGGATCTGGCCGTCATCATGGCGGCCGCGGCTGCCGACGACATGGCCGAGGCTGCGGCAGCGAGTCCGATGCCGTCCTGCACGAGGAGCGGCCCTCGCGCCGCCGAGCATCCCCACACGATGGCTCGCAGGGCGATCGGCTCGGTCCGCGCCTAGGGAAGCACCACGCTCAGTCCGAGCGAGAGCCCGCTCCAGGCGTCCGCCGATGCCGACGCCGTTGCCGTTGCCGTTGCCGTTGCCGAGAACTCGCCACCACCCGCGCTGATCGGCAGCACGACGATGCCCACCCCGACCGCAGCGGTCGTCGCAGTGGGGGCAGTCGCGTCGGACGTCGTGGCCACGTCCGTCGTCGCAGTCGCGTCGAACGCGGCGGACATGTCGGCTGCGGCGGCCGGCTCGGCCGTCGCAGTCACGGCGGGTTCGTCCGTTCCGGACGAGAACTCCACGGCGCAGGCGGCCGCGACCGTCGTCGGCGCCACCTCGGCGGACACCGTCCCGGCGACCCGCACCCCCGCGCCCGGCAGCTCCGCGATCGGGGGGCTCGGCGCCACAGCTGCAGGCGGCGTCACCGGTACGGGGATCGGAGACGGCGCGGGGGCCGGACCCGGGCCGGGATCCTGCGGGACGTCGACGGAAGCCGGGGGCGTGTCGACGGCGGGGACGGCGCGCATCGCCTGCGCAGGCGCGGGTGGTGCGGGCGAGGCCGTGAGCGCGGGCTCGGGACTGCTCTGGGCGTCGACCGGCGGTGCGACCGGTGGCGCCGCAGTGATGAGCGCCGTCAGCACGAGGCTCCCGACGGTGGCCGCGCTGACGCCCCCGCCGACGATCCATGCGAGCAGGCCCGCCCCGGCGGCCGTCGTGGTGGCGGCCGAGGCGGCCGTCCCGCCGCTGAGCGACGCAGTGATCGGCAGTCCAGCGCCGGCTGCACCCACCAGGACTGCGGCCAGCGCCCCGCCCTGCGCTCGCGCGACGGACGAGCGCATGCCGACGAGCAGGTCTTCGCAGAGGACGCAGGTGATCAGGTGCGCGGCGACCTCCGCGGCGAGGGCCGCGTTCCGGGGCTGCGCCACATGCCGCGGGAGCAGCCGGGCGACGTGCGCGTCGTCGCCGCGCAGCGACACCGGAACCTGCTGCAGCAGCCATTGGTGCTTCATCCCCGCGCGGGCGCGACGCTGCAGCGCAGACACCGCGTTCGGTTTGATCCCCAGCGCGCGGGCGATCTCGGGGCGGCGCGCCCGGTCGACCTCGGAGAGCCAGAGCACGCGCTGCCAGCGATCAGGAAGGGCGCCGAACGCGGCGAGCACTTCCGCGGAGTCGGACTCGCGCTCGACGTGGCGGAGACCATCCCGCGGGTCCGCCTCGTCGAGGTCCTCCGCGTCGAGCACGCGAGCGGCGTCTCTGCGCCACCGGATGGACGTGTTGCGGATCACCGACCGCAG
Source organism: Microbacterium sp. 10L49 (assembly GCF_056395125.1). Taxonomy (NCBI): domain Bacteria; kingdom Bacillati; phylum Actinomycetota; class Actinomycetes; order Micrococcales; family Microbacteriaceae; genus Microbacterium; species Microbacterium sp. 10L49. The sequence continues at coordinate 240,049 of NZ_JBFTIW010000001.1, read as the reverse complement.
GTACAGCCGGAACGCGAATTCCGGACCCTTCTGACTGGTTCGCACCTGCTGGTAGATCGCGAGGAAGGACTCCGACACGAGGTCCTCCGCCCGGGACGGATACAGGTGCCCGGCGTAGCGCAGAGCCGCGTCGAAATGCCGCTGCCACAGCACCTCGTAAGCGCCGCCGTCGCCGTCCCGCACCGCACGAAGCAGCTCCGCATCGCTGCGAACCTCGTGCATGGGTTCCTCCCGAAGACGTGCGGACCGACTTCAGTCTGTCATCCCGTCGCCGGATCCTCGTCTTGGTGCTCGTGCGCGTGGCGCGCTCAGGCTCGCTCTGTTGACGTGCCGGCTGTCCGGCGGGACCAGCGGGCCGACTCTAGCCGAGGGACAGCAATTCGCGTCCGGCTCGCTCACCGGCGGCCTCGGCATCGGGCGCATCGCAGGCGAAGGTGCGGCGGTAGGCCGTCGGCGCGATCCCGACCTCACGCGTGAAGTGATGCCGGAACAGCGTCGCGCTGCCGAACCCGCAGCTCGCGGCGATCTCCTCGATCGACGCATCGCTCGTCTCGAGGACCAGCCGGGCGTGCAGCACGCGCTGAGAGATCAGCCACTGCATGGGCGTGACGCCGGTCTCTGCCACGAACCTCCGCGCGAACGTGCGGGTGGACATGTGGGCGCGCTGTGCGAGCGACGCCACAGAGTGCTGCTCGGCGAGCCGGGCGTTCATGAAGGCGAGGACGTCGACCAGTGCACCGCACTCCGCTTCCGGCACCGGCCGGCTGATGTACTGCCGCTGCCCGCCGTCGCGCTGCGGCGGCACGACCATGTTGCGGGCGATCACGTTCGCGATCCCGCTGCCGAGCTCGCGTCGCACCAGGTGCAGGCTCGCGTCGATGCCCGCCGCAGTGCCCGCGCTCGTGATCAGATCGCCGTCATCCACGAAGAGCACATCGGGATCGATGCGGGCACTGGGATAGCGGCGCTGCAGCTCCTCCGCATATCGCCAGTGCGTCGTGCACGGCCGCCCGTCGAGCAGCCCCGCGGCACCCAGCAGGAAAGCCCCGGAGCACGCGCTCAGCAGGATGGCGCCGCGTGCCGACGCCCGGCGGAGCGCGTCGAGCAGTTCGACCGGATACTCCTCCTCCGGGCGCACCCGGACCGCGGGCACCGCGATCACGTCCGCGTGCTCCATCGCCTCGAGTCCGTGTTCCGGGATGACCTGGGCGCCGACCTGCGTACTCACGGGCCGCCCGGCCTCGAGCCCGCACACGCGGAAGTCGAAGGCCGGCACGTCCGAATAGACGCTGCGGTCGAGCCCGAACACCTCGGTGAGGAGGCCGAACTCGAACACGGCGAGGCCGTCGATCACGGGGAGAGTGACGCTGTGCAGCATGGGGCGATTGTACTGGCTGGATCTTTATGGCGAAAGTCTTTCCGCCATCTGGTGGCAGGATTCGGGCGGTCATAGCTTTAGAGCCATGACCGAGACCAGCGCAACCCCCACTACTCTCCGGATCCCGCTGCCCCTCACGGACGGCTCGACGCGCTCCGCGATGGGACCCCCCGCACCGTCGTCGCGCCGTGGTGTGCGCCTCACCCTGCCGGACTGGCTGCCCCGCACGGTTCTTCGCCGCGGCGCAACCCCGACCCGCGAGGACGAGCGCGCCCTGCACGACCTGCGTGCCGCGCAGGACCGCAGCGATTGGTGACGCCGCTGCGGTCCTGGGCCGACACCGTCTGCCCGGAGCGCGAATCGCTCAGCGAGTCTCCGGCATCGCGACCTTGAGCTTCGCCCAGGAGCGGCCCTGGGTGTCCTTCAGGATGTCGTATTCGACGTCGACATGCGGCTCGATCGCGCTGTACTTGTCGTTCGGTGCCCCGATGACCAGCTGGAACCCGAGCCCACGCCACGCGCCGATCGCGCGCTTGGTGAAGTGCGCGTCCGCCTTGATGAGGGCCTCGTCCATGAACACCGGGGCGTACCGCGGGCGTTCAGCCCCGGCATCCCCGAGCTGATACCGCAGAGCCGCGCCGACGATGAACGCGATGAGCTCCTGCGACTCGCCACCGGACTTCTCGCCGATGTGGTCGTAGAGTGCGACATGCGCCTTGGTGTCGGCGGTGACCCGCTCGGCGCTCACCCGCACGTGATTGCGCACGTCGATGAGATCGGCGAAATCCGGCGCCGAGCGCCGCAGGTGCCCGATGAGCCGAGACATCCGGCGATAGGCGTGTTCTCGCTCCTGATCGGTCGAGGCTGCTTCGATGAGCCCGCGCACTTCGCGCAGATCACGACGGAAGCGCTTTCGCGCTTCGGACTGACTCTCGCGGGTGGTGATCTGCAGGCGGTGGTGATCGTCGTAGAACGGCAGGTCCTGCATGATCCGGTTGATCGGCTCGATCCGCTCGCGGATCTCCCGCAGCGCCCGTCCGAGCGTGGAGTCGAGGTTCGTCAGGTCGTTGCCGGACAGGTGCACCAGGCTGTCCCGCCACTCGCTCTCGAGCTGATGCAGACCGCTTGTCTCGAGGGCGGTGAGGATGCTCTCGAAGTCGTCGACATACAGATCCGGATCCGCGAGCAGGTTCGGGTTCTCCCAGCGCTCCAGGAAGCCGGTCATCAGGCGGCGCATGGCCTCGCGCTGCTCGTGATGGGCCTCGAACGCCGCCGTGCGGTCCTCGGTCAGCCGCGCGCCGGCGGTCTGCAGGGCGCCGTCGAAACGCTCCAGCAGCACCGACGGGGCCGCCTTGGCCGATGCGGGCGTGGCGAAACGGGCATCGAGATACTGCGCCTGCTCGGCGTCGACCGCACGACCGGATCCGGCCGCCGCCTCGATGAGGGTCTGCCCGGCATCCACATCGTCGGTGATCTCCCCCCAGCGCTGCTCGACGTGCTGACGTTCCGCGACGGCTGCGCCGATCTCCTCCCGCAGCTGCCCGGCAAGCCGCTTGGCCTTCTCGATCTGCGCACCGATCCCGGCGATGTCCGGGTTCTTCTCGGCGACCTCGGCCTCCACGCCGCGCCAGCGCTCCTGCTCGGCGACCAGTGCGTCGACATCGACCCGATCCCAGATGACGTCCACGACGCGCGCGAAGGCAGCGCGCTCAGCATCGAACCCGTCCAGTGCCGCCTCGGCCGCGGCGACCGCCTCCTCGGCGCGATCGAGGGCCGGCCGCAGCTCGCTCACCGTGTGTTCCAGTTCGCGCAGCCGCGTGCGGTTGGAGAATCCGAGCACGTTCGTGCGGCCATGGCCGCCATGCGCACCCTGATCGCCGCGGGAGATCTGGCCGGCGATGGTGAGCGCCTGCTCATGCTGTACGAGATCTGCCGCGGTGGGCACGCACACGAAGCCGAACCGCTCGGCGAGCCGCACCTGCAGCCAGCCCGTGAACGGGGTGTCGGCGTAATCGAGCCGGCCCGGCAGCCGGTCGTCCGCTCCCCCGCCGCTCGCGCGGAGGCCTGTATGCACGCCGTGGTAGGTGAGCCGGCGCGGTGTGCGCACGCCGTCGATCGCGGTGCGGAACCGGTCGAGGTCGGCGACGTCGAGGAGCACCGTGGTCGCGAAGCCTCCGAGGGCGAGGTTGAACGCCTCCCGCCACGGCTCGTACTCCGTGCGGACCTCGATCAGCTCCCCCACGAACGGCAGCTGGTGCGGCTCGAGCCCGGCAGCCGCGGCGAGCAGCTCGCGCGAGCGGTACAGGTCACCGGGGATGTTTCCCGAGAACCCCGAGGCCTCGTCCAGCGCGCGCTCGCGCTGGACGAACTCGGCTTTCAGCGCGTCCCGCGCGCGCCGTGCATCGGCCCAGGCGTCGCGAGCCCGGCCCTTCGCGCCCACGTCGGAGAGCACCGTACGGGCGCGCGCCACGAGCTTCTCGAACTGCGTCCGGCCGTGCACCTCGGCGCCGAGTGCGCGTGCGTCCTCGTCGAACCTGGCACGGAGTGTCCGCGCCTCGTCGAGGCGACGTTCCACGCCGCGGAGCTCGCGCTGGGCGGTCTCGAGCCTGTCACCGCCGCGTTCGCGCAGCAGGTCGCGCAGTCCGTCGTGCTCGGCCTCCGCCGCCTCCGCCTGCACGCGCTTCTCGCGCACGAGCACATCGAGGGTGCGCGTGCGATCGCGCAGCTCGTCCTCAACATCGCGGAGCAGGTCCATGCGCCGCTCGGCACGCCACAGGGACGCGATCGAGTCCGGATCCTCGAATACGCCGACCTCGTCGATGAGCGCTATCCGCACGGCTGCCGCATCGATGCGGTGACGCAGGTCGCGGATCGGCTCGAGAGCGGCAACCTGCTGCCGTGCGACGAGCATCCGCTGCTTCGTGCTCTCCAGCTCGTCGAAGTGCTGCGTCACGGCGTCCGCGGTGCGCATGGTCTCGGGCTCTTCGAGCACCAGTCGCTTGTACAGGTCGTCGACCGTGGTGATCTGCTGTCCCGCCTGAATACGCGCGAGCAGGCTCATCGCATTCGATCCGGACCCTGCAGCGCCGATGCCCAGCACCGAGTGCAGCCGCGCCGAGAACTCGCGGTCCGTGCCCACCGGCTCCAGGCCTGCGGCGCGCACGGAGGCATCGGTGAGGCGCTGCGCAGCGGCCCGCTCGAGCACGGCCAGGTCGAACGCGGCGTTCGTGGTGGCGCGCACGCGCACCGTGTCCTCGAGCACGCGTGCGCCGGCCGGGATGTACCAGGCGCGCACCGCGGTGAAGCGCGAGCCGTCGTGGTCGAGCCACGTCATCGCGATCGCGGTCCAGGTGTCCTCCCCGTCGCCGCGGAGCACCTGCACCTTCGTGCCCTCCTCGGTGCGCGTTTCGTCGAGCTTGCCGCGACCATAGGACAGCACGTTGCGCTGCTCGTCGCCGCGCGGGCGCCCGGTGACACCGCCGTTCGACGCGCCGTTGAACGGGGTGGTGTGCGGCATCATCAGTGCGATGTACGCGTCCATGAGCGTCGACTTGCCGGATCCGGATCCGCCGCAGAGCAGCGTGGCCGCGGGCGAGAACCGCACGCGGTGGGGTCCGCCGTCGTAGCCGCCCCAGTTCACGAGCTGCAGATCCTCCGCGACCCACTGCTGTCCGCGGGAGGCGGTGGGGATCAGTCCGAAGAGCGTGTCGATCATCGTCATGAGAGGGCGTCCTCCAGGGCTTCCTCGGCGTCCGCGACGACGTCGAACGCGACGCCCTCGGCGCCGGACACACGCGCCGCGGCGGTCTCGCGCAGCCAATCGCGCAGCTCAGTGAGCTTCTCTGCGCTCAGCACGACCTCCACGAGAGGTCCGATCCGATAGCGGCCGGTGGTCTCCTCGCTGATGATCCCGTCGTTCGAGAGTTTGCGCATCGCGTCGCGCACGGCTTTCTGACGGCGCGAGATGTCGCCGTCCGCATCCGTGAAGTAGCTGAGTACCGTCGCCTCGACGTCCTCGATGTCGAGGCGGGGCGCCGCCTCGCCCGATGCGTTCTCGCGCTCGTAGACGGTGCGCAGGTGCACGAGCACGAGGGTCTCGGAGCGCGTGTAGGGCGTGTCCCGCAGCAGGATCGGGATGTCGAGCTCGTCGATGCGGACCTGTTGCTTGTAAGCGAGTCCGCGTGCGTGGTCCACGACCAGCCGGATGTAGATGTCGTTGAGACGCGATTCGATCACGCTCTGGTGGTCCAGAAGAGTGCGCCACTCGGTGCGGTTGCGGTCGGCGAGCAGGAAGCGCCGATGCAGGATCAGCGCGAGAGTGCGCCGCACCTCGGGATCGAGTACTCCGCGGTCGCCCGGGAACAGCTCGGCGAGGTCTTCCTCCATTGCGACGGGCTCGATGAACCCGGAGGCTCCGGTCCGGTCATCGGTCATGATTGCTCTTCCTTCCTCGCCTGCACGGTCACGGATCCGAACGCGAACCGCCGTGCCGTGCCGTCGGGGCGCACGGCTTCCACGATCGAGACACCTTCCCCGTCGGAGAGTCCGTTGCGGTGGGCGATCTCGAGCAGGCCGAGCAGGTCGACCGGGCGGCGGGCACCCTCGCCGATCGCCTGGAACGCCTCCCCCAGATCGAACGCGTCGCCGAGCCCGGCGACGTACTCCTCGAGCTCCGCATAGTGCGGGCCGCCCCAGGCGCGGGTGTCGGCATCGACGAACTCGACTTCCTGGCCCTGCGTCGCCAGGGCCGCCGGCGCTCCTGGCGGGCGGATGTCGCCGAGCGACTGGCGCAGGTGACCGATGCTCGTCACGGGCAGGCGACGCAGCGGATCCACGGGCGTCTCAGGGGTGCGGGTCTGCGTCCACGCCTGCAGGCCGGCGATCACATCGCGCAGCAGTTCGTCGACCTGGCGGTCCCGGGCGGGATCATGCGTGCGCACCTGGCCGGCGATGACGTGTGAGGCACGGCGCTGGGCTGTCAGGACCTCCTGCACGCCGAGTTCCATGCGCCGCCCGATCATGTCGAGTTCCGTTCGCTGGGTGACATCTAGCAGCTGGGCGAACGGGCGCGCGAGCAGCCCGTGCAGCTGATCGGCCAGCGCGTCGATCCGCTCAGGATCGCCGATGAGGCGCAGCGCTCCGGCGAACGCCTGTCCCTCGCGCGTGGACTGCATGACCTGCTGACCACGCAGCAGGTATTCCCGCAGCACCTCGCCGGTCGGACGCTCGTCGCGGCGCAGATCGCGGATGACATCGCGCTGCATGGCCTTGATCGACTCCGCGACGCGGGTGAAGTCCGCGGGCAGACCCCGGGAGAGGTGCAGCACGTTCTCGGCCTCTTCGAGCAGCTCATCGTCGGGGACGGGATCCGCCGAACCGTCCTCGAGCGCCCCGATCCGGGCGTCGAGCTCCGCTCGCTCGGCACGCAGCCGCGCGAGGCGTCGCGCCGGGTCGCCGTCCGCGTCTCCGGCGAGACGCTCCACGGCCTCGAGCAGGGTCCGCACGCGGGAGTTGGAGACGCGCGAGCCGCCGCCCGTGAGATCGGCGATCTCGAGTGCGCGCACGGCATGCGCGGTCAGCCGATAGACCTCGTTGTCACCGTCGATCTGCTGACCGAGCCAACCGACCTTGACCCAGTACCGGCAGACTTCTCGCCCCGACGTGGCGGGCAGCCGCCGGTCGTCGCCCTCGTAGCCCGCTGCACGCAGTTGGTCCAGCATCTCGCCGACCTCGACATGCGCGTCGGCGACGGCCACGGTCGGACGATCGGCGGAGAACATCTGGCTCAGCACCGCGACCACGAAGGGCGCATACCGGCCGTGCAGCAGATCGAGCGTCGGCGTCTTGAACGCCGCGAGCGCGCGCAGATAGGCGCCCTCTGCTCTGGATCCCGTCACGATCGCACCCCAACGACAGTCGCCGACACGTACCGCGCCCCCTCGCTCCCGCTGATCCGACAGACGACGAAAGCCCCCGGCGAACCGAGGGCTTTCAATGGTGGACCTGAGGGGACTCGAACCCCTGACCCCCTGCATGCCATGCAGGTGCGCTACCAGCTGCGCCACAGGCCCAGACGCTGTTCACGGCTTCCCGCGACAACTCATTCAGCCTACAACATGGCTGTCTCACCGCGCCAATCGAGAGGGCCGCTGCGAGCCGCCGGGCGTGTCATGCCCACGGTCACGCAGACGGCAGCGTGCTGAAGGCGTCCCGGATCGCCAGCACCAGCTGGCGGACCGCGGTGGACGGGCCGCGCGTCGATCCCTCCGCCGATGTCGCCACAAGGACCGAACGCACGAAGGACGGATCCTCGATCGGACGCAGCACGATCCCCGGATGCGAACTGCCGACGGCGAGACTGGGCAGCAGCCCTACGGCGAGTCGGGCCGCGATCATCCCGAGCATGACCTGGAAATCGTCCGTGCGGATCGCGACGTCGAGCGTGTGCCCCCGGGCGGCGAACGCGTCGATCACGATCGTGTCCATCGGGTCGTTCCCCGCTGCGGCGAAGAGCCACCGCTCCTGCCACAGAGTGAGCAGCGTCGGCACGTCGATCGGCCTCGGGGTCGCGAGCGGATGGCCGGCGGGCAAGGCCAGCAGCAGCGGGTCGCGATGCACCTCCCGAGTCGCGACATGCGTCCGGAACGGCAGCTCGTATCCGGGCACGGTATAGACGAGCGCGGCGTCCAGTCCTCCGCGGTTGATCCGGTCCACGAGCGTCGGCACCTCCTCGAGCATCGCGTCGACCTCGATGCCGAGATCGTCGACCCGGGGCACGACCGACGGCAGGATCTTCGCTCCCGCCGTGGGAAAGGTCCCGAAGCGCAGACGCACCCGCCCCATGGACGTCAGCTCTCTGGCGTCCCGGATCGCGCGCTCGCCCAAGGTGAGGATCTCCTGCGCCCGTTCGAGCAGCAGCGTGCCCACCGGGGTCAGCCTGCTGCCGCGCGACGAGCGGATCAGCACGGGCGAGCCGACGAGGCGCTCGAGGTTCTTGAGGTGATAGTCGACCGTCGGCTGCCCCCAGGCGAGCCGTCGCGCGGCGGCGGTCACCGACCCCTCGGCGTGCACGGCGCGGAGTGCTTCCAGCTGTCGCAGATCGAGCATCGAAACCAACCTCCTATGTCGGATCAGGCCTCTCTTGCGGCTGAGTCACATACAGGATATGTGGCCCAGGAGAATTTCCGGGATTCCGTGCGAGCCGGAAATTCCGCACCATGGACCAATGCCGTCCTCCGCCTCGCTCACCGTCGACCCGTCCACGTCTGCGATGTCGGCGTCGTCGATCGCGGATTCCCGCCACCGCGAGACTCCGTACGCCGACGCGCTCGAGCGCCACGCGAGCCGATCGCCGATCCAGCTGATGGTCCCCGGCCACAGCGGCAACAGCACCGGCATCAGCGCCCGCCTGGCGGAGTACTTCGGCGAGCGCGTGCTGCAGCTCGACGTGCCGATGCTCCTCGACGACATCGACCTCGGCGAGAACTCCCCGCTCTCGCAGGCCCTCGACCTCGCCGCCGATGCCTGGAGCGCGCGGCGCACCTGGTTCCTCGCCGGCGGCGCTTCGCAGGCCAACCGGATCGCGGCGCTCGCGGTGCGCGGCCTCGGCGCGAACATCCTCTCCCAGCGCAGCGCGCACTCGAGCTTCAGCGACGGGGTGCTCACCGCCGGACTCACGCCCTCGTTCGTGCTCCCCTCGGTCGATGCCCGCTACGGGATCGCGCACGGCGTCTCCCCCGCCGCCCTCGACGACGCCCTGACCGCCGCGGCCGACCGCGGTCAGCCGGCGAACGCCGTCTACGTCGTCTCGCCCAGTTATTTCGGCTCCGTGGCCGACATCGCCGGTCTCGCCGAGGTCGCGCACGCGCACGGCGCCCCGCTGATCGTGGACGGAGCCTGGGGGCCGCACTTCGGATTCCACCCCGAGCTCCCGGAGTCGCCGACCCGCCTCGGCGCCGACCTCGTCGTCTCGAGTACGCACAAGCTCGCCGGATCCCTCACGCAGTCCGCCATGCTGCACCTCGGCGACGGCCCCTTCGCGGACCGCCTCGAGCCGCTCATCGAGCGCGCCGTCTCCACCACGTCATCGACCTCCTCCTCGGCGCTCCTGACGGCCTCCCTCGACATCGCGCGGCACGCGCTCATGACCGAGACGGAGACGATCGGCCAGTCGATCGCCGGGGCGAACGCGTTCCGCGCCGCGCTGCGCGAAGATCCGCGCTTCTCCGTCGTCAGCGACGGCTTCGACGCGTTCGACGACATCGTCGCGACCGACCCGCTCCGCGTGCCGATCGACGTGTCCGCCACAGGCGTGAGCGGCCACTGGCTCCGCCAGCACCTGCTGGAGGTCGAGGGCATCTACTTCGAGATCTCGACGGCTACCGCGCTCGTGGCCCTGATCGGCGCCGGCAAGACCCCCGACCTCGAACACGTGCTCCGCGTGCTCTCCGCGGCGGTCGATTCGGACGAGGCGCACGCGGAGCGCGCCCAGGCGGATACCGCAGGCTTCCCGGCGCTGCCACCCTCCGGTGCGCTGCGCATGCTCCCCCGCGACGCATACTTCGCGGGCACCGAACTCGTCCCCGCCGCGGAGGCGGTCGGCCGCATTTCTGCCGACACCCTCGCCGCCTATCCTCCGGGGATCCCGAACGTCATCCCGGGCGAGGAGATCACGGCGCAGACCGTGGCCTTCCTTCAGGCCGTGGCCGCGTCTCCCAGCGGATACGTCCGCGGTGCGGTCGATCCCGACGTGGCCCTGTTCCGGGTGACGAGAGCAGACTGACCCCCGATCCTGCCGAACCCGGATCGCGCAGGCTCACACATCCAATCAAAGGAGACTGGAATGACCACCATCGCCCAGCAACTGCTGCGCCGGAAGCCGACCACGCCGGTCGGCGCCGGCGAAGTCCACCTGAAACGCAGCATCGGGCTGTTCTCGCTGACCATGATCGGCGTCGGCGGCACCCTCGGCACGGGGATCTTCTTCATCCTGTCGCAGGCCGTGCCCGTCGCCGGTCCGGCGGTGATCTGGTCATTCGTGATCGGAGGCGTGGTGGCAGGTCTCACGGCGCTCTGCTACGCCGAGATGGCCGGCGCCGTGCCGGTGTCCGGATCCACCTACTCCTACGCCTACGCGACTCTCGGCGAGGGCACGGCGATGGCGGTCGGCGCATGTCTGCTGCTGGAATACGGCGTCTCGACCGCGGCGGTCGCGGTCGGCTGGTCCCAGTACGTCAACCAGCTCCTGCAGAATCTGTTCGGCTGGCAGATCCCGGTGCAGCTGTCGCAGGCTCCCGAGCAGGGCGGCATCGTCAACGTCCCCGCCGTCATCGTGATCGTGCTGTGCGGCCTGCTGCTGATGCGCGGCGCCCGTGAGTCGACTCTCGTCAACAGCATCATGGTGGTCGTCAAGATCGCGGTCGTGCTGTTCTTCTGCGCGATCGCCTTCACCGGCTGGAACGCCGACCATTTCCACAACTTCGCGCCGGCGGGCTTCGCCGGCATCGTCGGCGGCGCCGGCATCATCTTCTTCTCCTTCGTCGGTCTGGACGCCGTCTCGACCGCCGGTGACGAGGCGAAGAACCCGAAGCGCAACCTGCCGCTCGCGATCATGTTCGCCCTCGGCATCATCATCACGCTGTACGTGCTCACCTGCCTCGCCGCCCTCGGCGCCCAGGCCCCGGCGAAGTTCGAGAACCAGGACGCAGGCCTGTCCGCGATCCTGCAGAACATCATCGGATCTACCTGGCCCGGCACGGTCGTGGCGATCGGCGCGATCATCTCGATCTTCTCGGTCACCCTGGTCTGCCTCTACGGCCAGACGAGGATCCTGTTCGCGATGTCGCGCGACGGCATGATCCCCCCGGTCTTCGCGAAGGTCGACCCGCGCACCCTCTCCCCCGTGAACAACACGATCATCGTCGTGATAGCGACGAGCATCCTCGCGGCCGTCGTCCCGATCAACTTCCTCGCCGAGATGACCAGCATCGGCACGCTCGTCGCCTTCCTCGTGGTGTCGATCGGCGTGATCATCCTGCGCGTGCGCGAACCCGAGCTCGAGCGGGGCTTCCGCCTGCCGCTCGGCTGGACGATCCCGATCCTGTCGATCATCGGCTGCATCGCGATCATCACCCAGCTGCGCGTGATCACGATCGTGGTCTTCGTGATCTGGGCGGCAGTGTTCCTGGTCTTCTACTGGTTCTACGGGCGCACGCACTCGGCGCTCGGGGTGGGCCATCCGGTCGTCGCCGCCCCGGACGTCCCGTACACCACCGCCGTCGCCCAGCCGAGCACGGACGCCGTGCGCCAGGCCGCCGCCGAACGCCGGACGGACGGCGACCGATGAGCCTGCTCGTCGGCCTGAGCCCCGCGAGCCGCTCGGCGTCGGTGCTGCACCTCGCCGCGATGCTGGCGCGGTCGGCGGACACCGACCTGATCGTCACCACGGTGATCCCGGAGACCTGGCCGCGCTCCGTGGGACACGACGATGCGGAATGGCACGCGTTCACCCGCGACGCCGCGAACGCCGTGCTCGACCACGCCGCCGCGGTGCTCGGCGGATCGGTGCCTGCGCAGTTCGTCGTGCACGAGGCATCGTCCGCCCGGCGCGGCTTGCTCGAGCTCGCCGAGCTCCGCGACGCGGGCATGATCGTGATCGGATCCTCGTCCGCCGCTCCGCTGGGACGGATCGCCCTGGGATCCGAGAGCGACGCGCTGCTGCACGCCTCCGCGGTACCGGTGGCGATCGCGCCGCGCGGCTTCCGCACCAAGGGGGACGCCAGGGTCGGTCGCGTCACCGCGGCCTACCGCGGCACGGACTCGTCGGCGGATCTCGTCTTCGGCGCGGCGACCGTGGCCGGGTCGGTCGGTGCGGCCCTGCGGATCGCGTCGTTCGCCGTCGTGCCGAACGTCTCCGGCACGGCCGGGGCGGGGTTCGACGCTGAGCGGAGCATCGCCGAGCAGTGGGCCGACGACATCCACGCCCACACCGCACAGCTGCTCTCGGAGGTCTCCGCCCTTCCGGACGCGCCGGAACTCGCCGGCACCGTGATCGGCCTGGGCGACACGTGGGAGTCCGCCGTGGATGACGTGGAGTGGGACGCCGACGAGGTGCTGGTCGTAGGATCGAGCAGTCTCGGGCCGATCGCCCGGGTCTTCCTCGGATCCAACGCGACCAAGGTCGTGCGGCACTCCCCCGTGCCTGTCGTGGTCGTCCCGCGACGCGCCCTGGATCCCGCCTGACGCCGCCACCCCGAACCGCACCGCACCGCACCGCACCGACGCGAAGGACGCAGAACATGCCGCACCAGATCCTCGACCTGTTCCCCGCCGGGACCACCGTCGATGCCGACGGCACCCTGCGCTTCGGGGGGTGCCGGGTCGACGACCTGGCGCGCGAGTTCGGCACGCCCGCGATCGTGGTCGACGAGACCGCACTGCGGGCGCGTGCCAGGGAGTACCGCACCGAGCTGACCTCGCGCTGGCCGAAGGCCCGTGTCGTGTTCGCGTCGAAGTCATTCCCGGCGACCGCGGTGCAGCGCGTCATGGTCGAGGAGGGCCTGGGGCTCGACGTCGCCGGCGGCGGCGAGATCCTCAGCGCCCTCCGAGCCGGGGTGGATCCGGCCCTCCTCGTCTTGCACGGCAACGCCAAGTCGACAGAAGAGCTGCAGATCGCGGTGGACGCGGGCCTCGGCCTGGTCGTGGTCGACAACGCCGACGACGTCGACCGGCTCGAGCAGATCGTGCCGGAGGGCCGTCGGCAGGACGTGCTCGTGCGGATCATCCCCGAGGTCGAGTCCTCCACGCACCCGCACGTGCAGACCGGGCAGGTGGGATCCAAGTTCGGGCTCACGATCCCGGTCGCCAAGGAGCTCATCGCGCGGATCGAGGCCAGCCCGAAGCTCTCGATGCGCGGCGTGCACGCGCACGTCGGCTCGCAGATCATGGATCCGTCCGAGCTCGCCGCCGCCGTCGCCCCGCTCGCCGAGCTCGGCACCTTCCCTGTGTACGACCTCGGCGGAGGGCTCGGTGCGCGCTACACCTACGACGAGCATCCGGCGAGCGTCGCCGAGTACGTCGAAGCGCTGCTCGCCGCCGCCCGAGAGCATCTTCCGGCGGACGCCGAGCTCATCATCGAGCCCGGCCGCAGCATGGTCAACGGCTCGGCGATGACGCTCTACACGGTCACGACCGTGAAGCGGGACGCACGGACGTTCGTCGCGGTCGACGGCGGGATGGGCGACAACCTCGAAGTGGCACTGTTCGCGCAGCGTTACGAGGCCGCCCTCGCCGGCCGCCTCGATGACGAGGCCGTGGAGGACGTCGTCGTGGTCGGGCGGCACTGCGAGTCGGGCGATGTGCTCATCGACCCGCTGCGGCTGCCCGAGGTCCACGTGGGCGACCTCCTCGCCGTCCCCGCCACGGGCGCGTACACGCACACGATGGCCAACAACTACAACGGCTACCGTCGCCCGCCGGTGGTCTTCGTGCACGACGGACAGGCCCGTGCGGTGATCCGCCGGGAGACCTGGGACGACCTCTTCGACCGGGACCTCTGAGCCGGCATTTGGAAACTCCACGTCGGGGTCGTTGAGCGAGCACGGCCGAAGGCCGAGCGAGACGAGACGAGGGGCTTTCGCGAGGTGCCGTGTTTCGTCTCGCGCCGCCCTCGGCGTCACAGCGAGACAGCCCCGGACACGGGTTCAGGCCGCGGAACGGGTCACCGTGACATGGATGCTCTTCATCAGCGGCTGGTCGCTCTGCGCGCTGAAGTCGGCGTGTCCGATGAGCACGTTCAGCTCGGGCATGTAGCCGGCGGCGCAGCCCTGAGGCAGGTCGTACGGCACCGCGCGGAAGCCGTGCACGGTCCGGGTGGATCCGTCCTTCGACGTCGAGCGGATGTCGACCAGATCCCCCTCGGCGATGCCGCGCGCCCGCATGTCGTCGGTGTGCAGGAAGACCAGCTCGCGCAGGTTCTTCACGCCGCGATAGCGATCGTTGTTCGAGTAGATCGTCGTGTTCCACTGATCGTGCGAGCGCATGGTCTGCAGCACCAGCGTCTCCGCGGAGGCCGGGATCACGTCGGGCAGCGGAGCATGCGAGAACTCCGCCAGTCCGGATTCCGTGTCGAACACGCGCTCCCGGGCGGGCTGCGGGATCCGGAAGCCGTGCCGGCTCTGGATCCTCTGGTTGAAGCCCTCGAAGCCAGGCAGCACCTGAGCCATGACGTCGCGGATCCGGTCGTAGTCGGCGACGTAGGCATCCCAGGGCGTCTGCGACTCAGGGAGCGTGGCCTTTGCGATCCCCGCGATGATCGCGGGCTCCGAGCGCAGATACGCGGACGCGGGGCGCTTGCGCCCCACCGAGAGGTGCACCATGCTCATGGCGTCCTCGACGGTGACGCCCTGCGGGCCGCCTTCCTGCTGGTCGCGCTCGGTGCGTCCGAGGCAGGGCAGGATCAGCGCCTTCTCCCCGTGCACGAGATGGCTGCGGTTGAGCTTGGTGCTCACCTGCACCGTCAGCGCGCAGCGGCTCAGCCCCTCGGCCGTGTACGACGTGTCGGGCGCCGCGAGCACGAAGTTGCCGCCCATGCCGACGAACACCTTGACCGTGCCGTCGTGCATGCCGCGGATCGTCTTGACGGTGTCCAGGCCCTGGTGGCGCGGCGGGTCGATGCGGCAGACCTCGGCGAGCCGATCGGTCCACGCGGGCGGGCGGTGGTCGATGCCGCAGGTGCGATTGCCCTGCACGTTGCTGTGCCCGCGCACGGGCGACGGACCTGTGCCAGGGCGCCCGATGTTGCCGCGCAGCAGCAGCAGGTTCACGATCTCGCGCACCGTGTCCACGCCGTGCTCGTGCTGGCTCACACCCAGGCACCAGCTGATGATCGCGCGCTCCGAGCCGAGGTAGACGGCGGCCGCCTCGCGGATCCGCTCCTCGCTGAGGCCGGACTGGCGCACGAGCTCGGCCCAGGGCGTCGCTTCGACGAGCGCGCGGTAGTCCTCGAGCCCGTTGGTGTACTCGCGCAGGAACGCGGCGTCGAGCACGGTCGGATCCGCCTGAGCCGCCTCGAACACGACCTTCGCCATGCCGCGGATCAGGGCGAGATCGCCGCCGAGCCGCACCTGAAGGTTCATCGTGCTCGTGTCGGTGCTGCGGTTCAGCGCCATGTCGACGAACTCGTGCGGCACGATCGTGCGCGTCGCGCCCGCCTCGACCAGCGGGTTCACGTGCACCACCTGCGCGCCTCGGCGGACCGCATCAGACAGCGCGGTCAGCATGCGCGGTGCGTTCGACGCCGCGTTCACGCCGAGCACGAAGAGCGCGTCGCACTCCTCCCAATCGCGCAGATCCGCCGTGCCCTTGCCCGTCGCCAGCGACGCCTTCAGCGCGCGCCCTGAGGCCTCGTGGCACATGTTCGAGCAGTCCGGGAGGTTGTTGGTGCCGTACTCGCGCACCATGAGCTGGTACAGGAACGTCGCCTCGTTGCTGAGCCGGCCCGAGGTGTAGAAGCTGGCTTCGTCCGGGCTGTCCAGGCCGCGCAGCTCCTCCCCGATCAGGGCGAACGCGTCGTCCCACGTGATCGGCACGTACCGATCGGTCGCGGCGTCATAGCTCATCGGCTCGGTGAGGCGCCCCTCGTTCTCGAGGTCGAAGTCCGTCCACGTCGAAAGCTCGGCGACCGTGTGCGCCGCGAAGAACTGCCGGTCCACCCGCTTGTGCGTCATCTCCCACGTGACGTGCTTGATGCCGTTCTCGCAGATGTCCAGTCGCAGGTTGCCGAGATCGTCGGGCCACGCGCAACCAGGGCAGTCGTATCCGGACCTGCCGTGGTTCATGATGAGCATCGCGCCGGATCCTGCGATCGGCTCGCGCTCGCGGAGCAGCACCTGGCCGACGGACTTCGCGGCACCCCAGCCCGCGGCTGGGCGCCGATAGGGCTTGCGGGACCAGGAAGCGGTCGTGCGCGGTCCGTATCCGCCCTGCCGGGGCTCGCGCGGCATGAGCCCGAAAGCCGTCCCTCCGCGTGCGTCCTCGTCGTCGCTCATCGTTCTGCCCGTCCTTCCCGCGCCGAGGACTCACCGCGCGTCGCTGCATCGATCCGCACGCGCTGTGCGTGCGCGTACACGTTCATGGACTGCCCTCGGACGAACCCGATCAGCGTCAGCCCCGACTCGTCCGCGAGCTCGACCGCCAGCGAGGACGGCGCGGAGACCGCGGAGAGCACCGGTATCCCCGCCATGACGGCCTTCTGCACCAGTTCGAAGCTGGCCCGGCCGGACACCTGCAGCACGGTGGACCGCAGCGGCAGCCGTTCCTCCTGGAGCGCCCAGCCGACCACCTTGTCCACGGCGTTGTGCCTGCCGACGTCCTCGCGGATGACCAGAAGCTCGCCCGTGACCGCGTCGAAGAGCGCCGCGGCGTGCAGTCCGCCGGTCTTGTCGAATGCGGCCTGCTCGGCCCGGAGCCGGTCGGGCAGCTCCGCGATCCATGCGGCGTCGACCGCGACCTCGTCGGGCGAGGACGGGGCGAAGTGGGACGTCGTGCGCACGGCATCGATGCTGGCCTTGCCGCAGACGCCGCAGGAACTGGTCGTGTAGAACCGCCGCGCCTCGTCGGCGCTGGGCAGCCGCACCCCCGGTGCGAGCGTCGTATCCAGCACGTTGTAGGTGTTCGCAGCTCCCCCGGTGCCGGGGCCGCCGCAGTGGATCGCGGTACGGAAGTCGGAGCTCTGGGAGATCACGCCCTCCGAGACGAGGAACCCGATCGCGAGTTCGACGTCATGGCCCGGGGTGCGCATCGTGACCGCGAGCGGGGCACCGGCGATGCGGATCTCCAGCGGCTCTTCGACAGCGAGCGTGTCGGCGCGACGACGCACGCCCTCTCCCAGTGCGATCCGAGTGACCGGCCGCAGCGTCGTGATCCGTCCCACGGCTCGACCTTACTCGCGGATCCGTCGTCCGAAGTCCCGAACGCCAGGTGTTTGTCGATCCGTGCGACGACACGGTGCCCGGGCACAGATCGTCCGTCCCGCACGCGCTCGAGAAGGCGCGTGACCGGCACCGATCCGCGGTGGTCGAAGGCGGATCGGGATGACCGATCCCGAGGCCCGCCTCGGTCAGTCCTGTTCGGAGGGCACGCCCAGCGGCGCGGGCTCGGCGATCGGCACCACGGGGCAGTCCTTCCAGAGACGCTCCAGGCCGTAGTACGTGCGCTCCTCCTCGTGGAAGACGTGCACGATCAGGTCGCCGAAGTCGAGCAGCACCCAGCGGGCTTCGCTGCGTCCCTCTCGGCGCACGCGCTTGTAGCCCGCTTCGATCATCTTGTCCTCGACCTCGTCGGCGATCGCGGCGACGTTGCGCTCGCTGTTGCCGGTGACGAGCAGGAAGATGTCCACGAGCGGCAGCGGCTCGGACACGTTCAGCGCGAGCAGATCCTCTCCGCCCTTGGAACGGGCCGCGTCGGCGGCGATCTGCAGCATGTCTGCGGCGGAGGGCGACTGCATCAAGAGAAGGCTCCTGTGGTGATGGCGACGATGAGCGCGCCGACCAGGGCGACGGCGAGGGCGCCGGCGGTGATGGTCAGTGCGAGCATGAGCTTGTTGCCCTTTTCGGGCTCGGGCGGGCGGATGACCTCGCCCGCGGGCTTGATCGTTCCGATCGCCGCGCTGGCGGCGATCGGCGTGGGCGACGAGGCAGGGGCGAGTTCGCCGTCGACGAGCACGGCGTCGACCTCCTTGCCGTCGGCGACGCCGTCGGCGTGACCGCGCGAGCCGAGGCCGGAGGGCAGCTCATAGCTGCCGGTGACGAGGATCTCGCCGGTCGAGGCGACAGGGCCCGACAGCGACAGGCCGCCAGGAGCCTGCTGGAAGATCAGAGCGTTCGGCGCCGCGTGGTGCGACCCTGTGGAGTCCCCGATGAGCGCATCGAAGGAGTCGGCCTGCGGCGTCCGAGGCTGCTGTGCGAGCACGCGCTCGCCGAAGCCGGGGTTGAGGGTCGATCCGGAATCAGCGGGAGCCGACTTCGGCAGGGGCCGCGGCGTCTCTTCGGCCGACGTCGGCGTGGCCGGAGCCGGCGGTGCAGGGTTCTCCGCAGCGGACCACAGAGCGGACTGCTCAGACGAGAACGGCAGGTCCACAGGCGTTGAATCGGGCTCGGCCGCCGGCATCGCGGCGGGCACCGCAGGCAGCAGCGGTGCGGGCGCGGGGTCTGCCGGGCGGGCCGGGACGGCGGGGCGCTCGCTCTCCGCACCCCGGGGCGCAGCCGAGACGGGATCGGCGTGCCACGTGCGTCCGGTCTCCTCCTCGGCGCGCATCACCGAGGAGACCGAGACCGGCGCGACGTCCTGTTCGGCGTCGTCGACGCCGTCCTGTTCGTCGGCGACTCGGGTCGGCGCGGGGGTTGCGGCCGATCCGTACGAACGGCGACGGCTCGGATAGCTGGGGCGGGGAACGTCCGTGATCATC
The DNA here is from genome assembly GCF_056395125.1 of Microbacterium sp. 10L49. Taxonomy (NCBI): domain Bacteria; kingdom Bacillati; phylum Actinomycetota; class Actinomycetes; order Micrococcales; family Microbacteriaceae; genus Microbacterium; species Microbacterium sp. 10L49. The sequence goes on along the minus strand of NZ_JBFTIW010000001.1, from coordinate 221,207 downwards.
CCCGCCTGCTCGGGTGCGGCGGGTGCGGCAGGGGCCGGCGTGGGCGTGACGGGCGCCGGTGCCGGCGGCACGCTGAACGAAGGAACCGCCGGGCCGGCAGGAGTCTGAGACGCGGACGGCGCGGACTCCGCCGCCGACGATGCGCTCTGGGATGACGGATCGGACACCGGCACCGAGCCGGTGCGGATCCGCTCCTGCTCCCGCACCTGGCGGCGGGTGAGCGGCTCCTCGCCCGCGACGGAGTCCTGGGATTCGACGGAGCTCGGCGCGGCCGCGCTCTCGGCGACAGGCTCGGCCACCGGCGCTGCCGTCGTCTCGGCGACGGGCTCCGGAGCGGCCGGGGCCGCCGGAGCGGTCGGTGCGGCGCCGGTCTGCTGACGTGCCGCCTCGGCCTCCTCAGGAGTGACGATCGGGGTCGATCCGGTGAGGCGGGCCTCGCGCATCTGCTTGCGGGTCAACTGGCCGCTGCCAGATGACTGATCAGCAATGTGCTGGTGCTGATCCGATGTGCTCATGACGTGCTCCGATAAAGATGATGCTTCGCGATGTACTGGACCACTCCATCCGGCACGAGGTACCAGACCGGGTCCCCCTCGCGGACGCGGGATCGACAATCTGTCGACGAGATCGCGAGGGCAGGGACCTCCAGTTGACTGACGTCAGCCGGTGGCAGACCGTCCGTGCTCAGCACATGACCAGGTCGGGATACGGCGACGAAGTGGGCGAGGTCCCACAGTTCATCATGATCCCTCCAGCTGAGAATCTGCGCCACGGCATCCGCACCGGTGATGAAGAAGAACTCCGCATCAGGACGCTGCGCCTTCAGATCCCGCAACGTGTCGATCGTGTACGTGGGCCCGTCGCGGTCGATGTCCACGCGGCTCACGGTGAACGACGGGTTCGACGCCGTCGCGATCACCGTCATCAGGTAGCGGTGCTCGCTGTCCGACACCCCGCTCTTCTGCCAGGGCTGCCCGGTGGGCACGAAGACGACCTCGTCCAGTCCGAACGAGTGCGCCACCTCGCTCGCCGCGACCAGGTGCCCGTGATGGATGGGGTCGAACGTCCCGCCCATCACGCCGATGCGCGGCGCAGGAGTGGTCGTCATCGGATCAGCTCAGTGACCGTGACCGGCTCCGTGTCCTTCATGACCGTGCTCCGCGGCCCACGCCTCCGCCTTCCGGCTGTGACGGTTGGCGACGTTGCGGTAGGAGAGAGCGACCAGGCCGAGGAGCGCGAACACGCCGGCGGCGATCAGCCCGAACGGAAGCGTCTCCAGCGCCACGTTGCCGTGGTGCTCGGGGGTCTCGGCTGCGGCCTGCACGAGCTGTGCGACGAGGTTCATCGATTCTCCAGAGTGATCAGGGTGGATCTCAGCTCCCCAGTCTAGCCCTCAGCCGCGGGTCTGCCCCGACCCGCGCGCGAGCCACTTGGTGCTGGTCAGCTCGGCGAGTCCCATCGGGCCCCTGGCGTGCAGCTTCTGCGTCGAGATGCCCACCTCGGCACCGAAGCCGAACTCGCCGCCGTCGGTGAACCGCGTCGACGCGTTCGCCATCACGACGGCGGAGTCGACCTCGGCCAGGAATCGCTCGATCGCCAGGGCATCCGTGCTGATGATCGACTCGGTGTGGCCCGTGCTGTACTGCCGGATGTGGGCGAGCGCCTCGTCGAGATCGTCCACCACGCGCATGGACAGATCGAGGCTCATGTGCTCGGTCCCCCAGTCCGCATCGGTCGTCGGGACAGCCGCGGGCACAAGCCGGCGGATCTCCTCGTCGCCGTGGATCGTGACGCCCTGCGCGATCAGGGCGTCCGCGACCTCGGGGACCAGCCGGTCCGCGGCGCCTCGGAGTACGAGGACGGTCTCCACCGCGTTGCACACGCTCGGACGCTGCACCTTGGCGTTCACGACGATGTCGCGTGCCCAGTCCAGCGGTGCCGTGTCGTCGAGCACGATGTGCACCACGCCTGCGCCGGTCTCGATGACGGGCACGGTCGACTCGGTCACCACGGTCTCGATGAGCCCTGCGCTGCCGCGCGGCACGAGCACGTCGATGAGGCCGCGCGCGTGCATCATCGCGGTGGCGCCGGCTCGGCCGAAGTCGTCCACGGTCTGGATCGCCTCCGCGGTCACGCCGGTCGAGGCCAGCGCCTCGCGCATCACACGCACCAGCACCGTGTTGCTCTCCTTGGCGGCGCTGCCACCGCGCAGCACAGCGGCGTTGCCCGAGCGCAGCGCGAGCGCGGCGATGTCGACGGTGACGTTCGGGCGCGCCTCGTAGATCGCGCCGACCACGCCGAACGGCACCCGCACCTGTTCCAGGGCGACACCGTTGGGCATGCGGTGCCCGCCGATGACGCGACCGACCGGATCCGGCAGCGCCGCGACCTCCCGCACGGCGGCGGCGAGTGCTTCGATGCGCTTCTCGTCCAGGCGCAGACGATCCAGCAGCCCATCGCCGATGGCTTCTGCGACGCCTCGGGCGAGGTCACGGGAGTTTGCGGCGATGATGTCGTCCGAGGCGGCGACCAGCGCGGCAGCGATCGCGTGCAGCGCCGCGACCTTGCCATCGCTGGTGAGCTGCGCCGTCTCGCGGGACGCCTCCTTGGCGGCGCGCATCCGCGTCTCGGGCGAATCCGGCCCGTCCTGCGCGGAGGCGTCGGCGGGCACGGCGAAGTCGGCGATCACGGTGGACATGCGGTCAGTGTACCCACGCTCCGCACCCCGGGGACCCGGATGACGGATTCAGACCGCCGGTTCGAACCAGGTGCCGATCTCGGCGCCGGAGAGCGCATCGGAGACCAGATCCGCGCTGGTCACGAGCACGCCGATCCCGCTCGCCGCCGCGAGGCGTGCGGCGGAGACCTTGGTCGCCGCTCCCCCGGTGCCGACGCCGTTCACGACGGTCGCGCCGAACTCGAGACCGGAGAGGTCGGCACCCGCGGCGACGACGTCGAGCGGCTCGGCCGCGGGGTCGGAGGGCGGCCGGGTGTACAGCGACTCCACGTCGCTGAGCAGCACCAGCGCGTCGGCCCCGGTCAGCTGCGCCACCAACGCGCCGAGCCGGTCGTTGTCGCCGAAGCGGATCTCCTGGGTGGCGACGGTGTCGTTCTCGTTCACGATCGGCAGCACCCGCAGCCCGAGCAGGCGCTCCATGGCGCGGCGGGCGTTGCTGCGCGATGTCGGATGCTCCAGATCACCGGTGGTCAGCAGCACCTGCCCCGCCACGATGCCGTGCGGTCGCAGGGCCTCCTGGTAGCGGTAGATGAGCAGGTTCTGACCGACGGCGGCCGCCGCCTGCTGCGTGGCGAGGTCGGTGGGCCGCGCGTCGAGCTGCAGGAACGGGATCCCGGTGGCGATCGCACCGGAGGAGACCAGCACGATCTCGGTTCCGCGTGCGTGCGCGTGCGCCAGCGCCTCGACCAGCAGCGGAATGCGCCAGGCTCCCTCACCGCTGATGGACGAGGATCCGACCTTCACCACGATCCGCGTCGCCGCGGGCAGATCCGCCCGCGTCAGCGCCGTCACTGCGCGTCCTCGCCGGCTCCCGCCTGGCGGACGTCCTCGGCGCGCTCGCTGTCGGCGTCGTCCGCCGCCGTGCGAGTCGCCAGGCGCTCGCGCTCGTCCTCGGCGCGCAGTGCGGCCCTGGCATCCATGCGCTCGTGGTACCGCTCGCGCCGCTCGTTGGTGGTGCGTCGGGTGTTCGGATCGAAACGCGAGTCCAGACCGCGCGGCGACGTGATCAGTTCGGCCGCGGAGGACATCTGCGGCTCCCAGTCGAACACGATGCTCTCGCCCGGGCCGATCACGACCGTGGATCCCCGCACCGCGCCCAAGCGGAACAGCTCGTCCTCGACGCCGAGCTTCTCGAGCCGGTCGGCGAGGTAGCCCACCGCCTCCTCGTTCTGGAAGTCGGTCTGCTGCACCCAGCGCACCGGCTTGTCGCCGAGGATCCGGTACACGTTGCCGTAGCTGCCGCCTTCGACGCGGATCTCGAACTCGCGCTTCGAACCCCGGGGGCGGATGACGATGCGCTCCTTGGGAGCCTCGGCGGCTGCGGCCAGCTCGGCACGGTGCGCGTCGACGATCTCGCCGAGCGCGAAGGTCATCGGACGCAGCCCCTCGTGCGAGACCGTGGAGATCTCGAACACGCGGAACCCGCGCTGCTCCAGCTCCGGGCGCACGAAGTCGGCGAGCTCGCGCGCCTCCGGCACATCGATCTTGTTGAGGGCGATCACCTGCGGGCGCTCCAGCAGCGGAACCTGCCCTTCGGGCACCTCGTAAGCGGCGAGCTCGGCGAGGATCACGTCGAGATCGCTGATCGGGTCGCGGCCCGGCTCGAGCGTGGCGCAGTCCAGCACGTGCAGCAGCGCGGAACACCGCTCGACGTGCCGGAGGAACTGCAGACCGAGCCCGCGCCCCTCGCTCGCGCCCTCGATGAGGCCGGGCACGTCCGCCACGGTGTAGCGGGACTCACCGGCCTGCACGACGCCCAGGTTGGGATGCAGCGTGGTGAACGGGTAGTCGGCGATCTTCGGCCGCGCGGCGGAGATCGCCGCGATCAGGCTCGACTTGCCCGCCGACGGGTAGCCGACCAGCGCGACGTCGGCGACGGTCTTGAGCTCGAGCACGACGTCGCCCTCGAAACCGGGGGTGCCCAGCAGCGCGAATCCCGGAGCCTTGCGCTTCGGCGTCGCCAGCGCGGCGTTTCCGAGGCCGCCGTGGCCGCCCGCGGCGGCGACATAGCGCTCGCCCGGAGTGACCAGGTCGGCCAGGACCTCACCGTCCGGTGACTTGACGACCGTGCCCACCGGCACGAGCAGCTCCAGGTCCTCGCCGTCGTAGCCCGCGCGGTGGTCGCCCATGCCGAAGCCGCCGTTCTGCGACGTGCGGTGCGGCGAGTGGTGGTACGACAGCAGAGTGCCGGTCTGCGGGTCGGCGACGAGCACGATGTCGCCGCCGTCGCCGCCCTTGCCGCCGTCAGGCCCGCCGAGAGGCTTGAACTTCTCCCGGTGCACCGACACGCAGCCGTTGCCGCCCTTGCCCGCGCGCAGGTGCAGCGTCACCCTGTCGACGAACGTGACCATGCGGATCCTCCTGGGTTGCGGGACGGGCACTCACCGAAGCGTGCCGGGATATGGAAACGGGGCGAGCCGAAGCCCGCCCCGTTGCCGAAAACTGCCCAACCGGTGGCTGAGTGGGGTCCCCGCGCCCAGAGGCTCCGGTCAGCGCGCAGCGATGGCCGGAGAGGGCGTGGGGCGCGAAGTCTTACTCGGCAGCTGCGACGATGTTGACGACCTTGCGGCCGCCCTTCGCGCCGAACTCGACCGCACCGGCGGCGAGGGCGAACAGCGTGTCGTCGCCGCCACGGCCGACGTTCACGCCGGGGTGGAAGTGCGTGCCGCGCTGACGGACGAGGATCTCGCCGGCGCTGACGGTCTGGCCGCCGAAGCGCTTCACGCCGAGTCGCTGTGCGTTGGAGTCACGACCGTTGCGGGTCGAGCTCGCACCCTTTTTGTGTGCCATTTCTCAGCTCCTCTTCGTGCTTACTTGATGCCGGTGATCTTGACGCGCGTGAGGTCCTGACGGTGCCCCTGGCGCTTCTTGTAACCGGTCTTGTTCTTGAACTTCTGGATGACGATCTTCGGGCCACGGAGGTGGCTGACGACCTCTGCGGTGACCTTGACCTTCGCGAGCTTGTCGGCGTCGGTGGTGATCTTGTCACCGTCGACGAGGAGCACCGCGGCCAGCTCGACCTTGTCGCCCTGGGCCGCCTTCAGACGGTCGAGCTGAACGATCGTGCCGACCTCGACCTTCTCCTGGCGTCCACCGGCGCGCACTACTGCGTAAACCACTTCATACCTGTTTCGTTGGGGAGCGGGACCGCTCCGTAATCTCACGGGAAGACTGTGCGTGCATCGCGCCACAGCAGAGGGATCCGCAGTGGCGGGCGCGAGTTGCATGATCCCGCGGCGGCCGAGTGGGGCGTCCGGCGCGGTGCACCAAGGAGCTACTTTACCGGATGCGCCCTCCCCTCGCAAAGCGAGCGCGACCGTGTCGGGATCCGGATCGGATCGTGGGATCCGGATCCGCCTCCGCGACCCTGCCCGCGTTCTAGGATCGCGGAATGGCGATCTTCGTGGACGACCCGATCTGGCCGGCGCACGGCCGCCTGTGGGCGCACATGGTCAGCGACGCCAGCGTCGCCGAGCTGCACGCGTTCGCCGCCCGGCACGACATCCCCCGCCGGGCGTTCGATCTGGACCATTACGACGTCCCCGCGGACGCTCTGGACCGGCTCGTCGCAGGCGGGGCGAAGCGCGTGGGCGGCAAGGAGCTCACCCGCCGGCTGATCGCCTCGGGGCTGAGGGTCCCGGCCCGCGACCGCACCGGCGGGCACGGCCACGGCACGAGGGTCGCACGATGACCTCGAGCAGGCTGGAAGCGTTCAGCGACGGGGTGCTCGCGATCATCATCACCGTGATGGTGCTCGGACTCGCCGTGCCGAAGGGGACGACCTGGACGGACCTGGTGCACACCTCCGGCCTGGGCCTGCTCACCTACCTGCTGAGCTTCGTCTACGTCGGGATCTACTGGAGCAACCACCATCACCTTTTCCAGCTGCGCCCCGCCGTGAACGGCGCTGTGCTCTGGGCCAACCTGCACCTGCTGCTCTGGCTGTCGCTGTACCCGTTCACGACCGCCTGGCTGACCGAGACCCGCGTCGCCCAGGTGCCGACGATCGTCTACGGCCTCAATCTGCTCGGCGCCGCTCTCGCGTACACGATCCTGCAGCGGACGATCGCACGCCAGCCCGGCGGAGACAGGATCCGCGAGGCATTCGGGCACGACGTGAAGGGCATCGTCTCACCGCTGCTCTACCTGAGCGGTCTGGGCCTGTCGTTCGTCGTGCCGTGGCTGGGCCTGATCCCCTACGTCATCGTCGCCCTGATCTGGCTGGCGCCGGACCGGCGCGTGGAGCGATACCTGTCCTCGCACACGGGCGACGCCGCAGGCCGGGCCCCCGAAGACGAAGAGGACCCGGCGCCGTAGCGCCGAGTCCTCTCACGTGATCCTGCGGGGGCGGGTCAGCCCTGTTCCGCCTGCGGCGCGGCCTCGGTCGTGTGCACGACCGCGGTGCCCGCGGAAAGCCCGGCGGTGCTCACTCGGCGGCGGCTGCGGCCCTGCCCCGGCGCCTTCGGCTCGGGAAGCGCGTCCAGCACCGAGTCGAGCAGCTGCTCCGCCTCCGTCTTGGGCGCCTTGACACGGTCGGAACCGCGCTTCTTGCGCGGCTTCTTGGGCCGCTCCTGTCCGGTGCGCTCGGCCGAAGCATCCGTCGCCGGCTCGGCCGTCGCGTCACCGGCGACCGGGGGCGTCTCCCCCGCGGCACGGCTGGACGCGGCGATCTGTGCGAGAGCGGACTTCGCGCCCTCCGTGATGACGTGCGTGCCGCCGTTCGCGGGCGCCGCCGACGCGGTCGGGGCGGTACCGTTGCCGCCGCCGCTGGAGACCGCGTTTCCGCCGCGCTGGCGACGGTTGGAGCTCTGCTGGGGGGCCGCCGCACGGTGCTTCACGACGGGGTCGTGGTGCACGATCACGCCACGGCCGGCGCAGACCTCGCAGGGCTCGCTGAAGGTCTCCAGCAGGCCGAGGCCGAGCTTCTTGCGGGTCATCTGGACGAGGCCGAGCGAGGTGACCTCGGCCACCTGGTGCTTCGTGCGGTCGCGGCTCAGGCACTCCACGAGGCGGCGCAGCACGAGGTCGCGGTTGGACTCGAGCACCATGTCGATGAAGTCGACGACGATGATGCCGCCGATGTCGCGCAGGCGCAGCTGGCGGACGATCTCCTCCGCGGCCTCGAGGTTGTTCTTGGTGACCGTCTCCTCGAGGTTTCCGCCCGAGCCGACGAACTTGCCGGTGTTGACGTCGACGACGGTCATGGCCTCGGTGCGGTCGATCACGAGCGATCCGCCCGACGGCAGCCACACCTTGCGGTCCAGTGCCTTCTCGATCTGCTCGGTCACACGGAACACGTCGAACGGATCGCGGACGTCCTCGTACGCCTCGACCCGGTCGAGCAGGTCGGGGGCGACGCTCTCCAGGTACGTGCGGATGGTGTGGCCTGCGTCGGCACCCTGGATCCGCATCCGGGTGAAGTCCTCGTTGAAGACGTCGCGGACGATCTTGACCAGGAGGTCCGGCTCGGCGTGCAGCAGCGCGGGTGCCTGCTGGCTCTCGACCTGCTTCTGGATGTAGCTCCACTGCGCGGTGAGGCGCTGCACGTCGTTGGTGAGCTGCTCCTCGGTGGCTCCTTCGGCCGCCGTGCGCACGATCACACCGCTGGACTCCGGGAGCACCTCCTTGAGGATGCGCTTGAGCCGGGCACGCTCGGTGTCGGGCAGCTTGCGCGAGATGCCGTTCATGGATCCGTTCGGCACGTACACGAGGTAGCGGCCGGGCAGCGAGATCTGGCTGGTGAGGCGGGCGCCCTTGTGACCCACCGGGTCCTTGGTCACCTGCACGAGGACCCGGTCGCCGGCCTTGAGAGCGAGCTCGATGCGACGCGGCTGGTTGCCGGTCTCGACACCGTCCCAGTCCACCTCGCCGGAGTACAGCACGGCGTTGCGACCGCGACCGATGTCGACGAAGGCGGCCTCCATGCTGGGCAGCACGTTCTGCACGCGGCCCAGGTACACGTTGCCGATGAGGGATGCGTCCTGGTTGCGAGCGACGTAGTGCTCGACGAGCACGTTGTCCTCGAGCACGGCGATCTGGGTGCGGCCGTTCTTGGAGCGCACGATCATCTCGCGGTCGACGGCCTCGCGGCGGGCGAGGAACTCGGCTTCGGTGACGACGGGACGGCGACGGCCGGCGTCGCGACCGTCGCGACGGCGCTGCTTCTTGGCCTCGAGCCGGGTGGATCCCTTGATCGCCTTCGGCTCTGTGATGTACTCGACGACCCGCTGGCGCTGGCGCGGCTGCTCTGAGTCTCCGCGGCCGCGCGAACGACGTCCGAAGGAGTCCTCGGCGTCGTTGTCGTCCCGCGACTCGCGGACGTCGCGCGCGCTGCGGGAGGAACGGGCCGGGAGCGGGACGATCGTGGGGGCGTGGAAGTGCAGCTGCGTCGAGACGCGCGACACGAAGACCTCGGGCAGCAGGCCCAGGCTCACCGCGGTGACGGCCTCCGGCTCAGCCTCCGGCACGGCATCCACGACGGACTCCACGTCCGCGGCGACCACGGCGACAGGATCGGTCGCGGCACCAGCGGTCGGCTGCGCGCCGGCGCCTGAGTCCTCGGCGGGCTCGGCCTCGCCGTCCGCGGCGGGCGCGGCCTCGGCAGGCTCGGCGTCGGCGGGTGCGGTCTCGATCGGCTCCGCGTCGGCCTGCTCGCCGTCAGCTGCGTCGAGCTGCTCGCTGTCCGCTGCGTCAGCTGCGGCCACGGCCTCATCGGGGCTCTCCGCCCCGGCGGTCACGATCGCGTCTTCGACGGGCGCGTCGGCGGATGTCGCGTCCTCCTCGGTCGATGCGGGCGTCGGCTCCGCGGGCTCGGGAGCTACCGGCGCCTGCAGCGCGTCGAGATCGAGGGTAGGGGCGTTGTCATTGTTCTCGTCGGCCATCTCTGGCGTACTCCCTGCACGGCGGCCAGGCCGCCGTGAATTCTCTCGTGCGACACGCTCGGCGCCGCGAACTCAATCGGTCTGCGATCGGCATGTGCTCTGATCGCTGGGAGCCGGAGCCCCCGAAGTCTGTATCCGTCGGCCGCCATCACGGCGACTCGACCCGTCCATTATCGCACCATCGCGACGATATGCCCGCCTCGACGCGAATCGATGCCTGCGCATGCATCCCGCACAGAACGTCGACTGCCATAATCGCGGCATGTCCGCACAGCGCACCCGTCCCGTCGGCTACGCCATCTGGCTCATCGTCGCGAGCGTCGTCGGGTGGTGGGCCGCCTTCCAGCTCACCCTCGACAAATTCGCCACTCTGGAGAACCCGACCGCCGACCTCAGCTGCAACGTGAGCGTATTCGTGCAGTGCGGGAAGAACCTGGAGTCCTGGCAGGGCTCGGTGTTCGGCTTCCCGAACCCGCTCATCGGGCTCACCGGCTGGATGGCCCCGCTCGTCGTCGGTGTGGCGATCCTCGCCGGCGCCCGGTTCCCGCGATGGTTCTGGGCGCTCTTCGGCCTGGGCATCACCGGCGCCTTCGTGTTCATCGCGTGGCTGATCGGACAGAGCTTCTTCGACCTGCACACGCTCTGCCCCTGGTGCGGCCTGACGTATCTGGTCGTGATCCCCACGTTCCTGGCCACCATGCAGCAGCTCTTCGCCAACGGGACGTTCCCGATCAGCCGGAGTGCCCAGGATGCCGCGCGCCGTCTCGGATCCTGGGTGCCGCTCGCGTCGATCCTGGCGTTCGCGGTCGTGGTGCTGCTCGCCCAGGTCGCCGGCGTCGACCTGATCGGCGAGGTCGTGCGGATGTTCTGAGGCGGATCCGGAATCACGGATCCGTGCGGCCCCCCGATGCCTCACGCAGAAAGCCCCGGCCCTCTCACGGAGAGGACCGGGGCTTTCACGTCGATGGATGCGCCGGGGTCAGCCGAACCAGATGCCGAGCTCGCGCGCGGCCGACTCGGGCGAGTCGGAGCCGTGCACGAGGTTCTGCTGCACCTTCAGGCCCCAGTCGCGACCGAAGTCGCCGCGGATCGTGCCGGGAGCGGCGGTGGTCGGGTCAGTGGTGCCGGCCAGCGAGCGGAAGCCCTCGATGACGCGGTTGCCGGCGAGGCGGATCGCCACGGAGGGGCCCGAGAGCATGAACTCCAGGAGCGGCTCGTAGAACGGCTTGCCCTCGTGCTCGGCGTAGTGCGCGGCGAGGAGGTCGCGGTCGGGGTCGACCAGGCGGATGTCGACGAGGGCGTATCCCTTCGCCTCGATGCGGGCGAGGATCGCGCCGGTGAGGCCGCGCGCGACGCCGTCGGGCTTGACCAGGACGAGGGTCTCTTCGGTGGGCATGTCAGTCACTCTCTGTCGTCTTTCCAGCGGTGTCGGTGGAGGAAGTGGGGGTGGTGGGATGCGCGAGGCGGGCAGAGGCGGCGGCACGGTCCGCGCGTCCGCCGACGATCATCGCGTAGGCCCACATGCCGCCGAAGACGATCGCGACCAGCAGGATCGCGGGCACCAGGATGGCGGACAGCAGGACGATGACCTGCAGGATCCATCCCATCACGATTCCGGCTCTGCTGCCCATCAGCCCCGCGGCGACGAGCATCGCGACGCCGACCACGGCGCCGCCCACGATGCCCCACCACGGCGCGATGTCGGGGCCGAGCGCCTTCAGGCCGTAGACGGTGAGCCCTGCCAGGCCCACGACGATCGCCTCGAACGCGAGGATGATCGACCCGAGCTTCTGCGCGAGTCCGCGCGGCTTCCGGGCGCGGCGGGGACTCGCGGCGCGGGCCGCGGTCGCGGAGTCGTCGGTCACGCGCGCCATCCGCTCTTCCAGTCCTCATCGGCCGCGAGCGAGATCGCCTCACCGGCGAGCACGACGGACCCGGCGATGATCACCGCGCGGCGGTCGGCCGAGGCGGCCCATTCGCGCGCGGCGTCCGCGGCATCGGCCAAGGTGGGATGCACCGTGGCCCGGCCTCCGGCCCGCTCCACCAGATCGGCTATCGCGTCGGGCTCGCTCGCCCGCTCGGAGTCGGGAGCGGTCGCGAACACGTGCTCGACCGACGGCAGCAGCGTCTCGACGATGCCCGCCGCGTCCTTGTCGCCGAGCACGCCGAGCACGAGGCCCCACTCGTCGAAGTCGAAGCTGTCCTTCAGCGCGGCCGCGAGGGCGCGGGCGCCGTGCGGGTTGTGCGCCGCATCCACGACCACGGTCGGCGCGATCCCGAGCAGCTGCAGGCGACCGGGTGAGGTCGCGCCCTGCAGCCCCTCCGCGAGCACGTCGCCGACGATCGCATGCTGCGCTCCCCCGATGAGCGACTCGACGGCCGCGATCGCGAGAGCCGCGTTGAACCCCTGGTGCTCGCCGTACATCGGCAGGTACTCCTCGGAGTACTGCCCGGCCAGACCCCGCACGGTGATCTGCTGGCCGCCGACGGCGAGACGCTGCTCGACCAGCGCGAAGTCCTGTCCCTCGAACGCGATGCTCGCGCCGCGCTCGGCCGCGACGCGCCGCAGCACCGCCTCGGCGTCGGGTGTCTGCCGCGAGGAGACCACGGCCGCGCCGTCCTTGATGATCCCGGCCTTCACCTCGGCGATCTTCGCGATGGTGTCACCGAGGCGGTCGGCGTGATCGAGGTCGATCGGCGTGAACACCGCGACGTCGCCGTCGGCCGTGTTCGTGGAGTCCCAGGATCCGCCCATGCCGACTTCGAGCACGAGCACGTCGATGGGCGCATCCGCGCACGCCACGAAGGCGAGCACCGTGAGCAGCTCGAAGAAGGTCAGGGGTGCGTCGCCTGAGGCCTCGAGCTCGGCGTCGACGATGCCGACGAAGGGCTCGATCTCCTCCCACGCGTCGGCCACGGCGCCGTCGGCGATGGGTTCGCCATCGATCATGATCCGCTCGGTGAAGCGCTCCAGGTGCGGACTCGTGAACAGGCCGGTGCGCAGCCCGTGCGCGCGCAGCAGGCTCTCGATCATCCGCGCGGTCGACGTCTTGCCGTTCGTGCCCGTGAGGTGCACGACGCGGTACGTCTTCTGCGGGTCGTCCATCAGCTCGAGCAGGCGCGCGGTGCGCTCCTTGCGGGGCTGCACCCAGCGTTCCCCCGCGCGCTCCAGCAACGCGGAGTAGACGGCGTCTGCGCGCTCTCGATCGTCGGTCACGATGCGTCTCCGATCCGGCTCACGGCGACGGCGAATCCGCCGCGGTTGGCGTAGGTGCCCGCCTCGATGTCGGCCACGAACTCCGCCACGGCGAACTCCGCGCCCGCTTCCAGGACGTCCGCCTCGACCGCGAGCGTCTCCTCGGCGACCCCGGCGACGCCGAACGCGCTGCGAACTGCCGCGCCGTCCTCGGCGTCGGTGAAGCGCAGCTGCAGGCGGATGCGGTCGCTCACGTCGAACCCGGCGTTCTTGCGGGTGTCCTGCACGGCGCGGATCACGTCGCGGGCCAGGCCCTCCGCCTCGAGTTCGGGCGTGGTGGCGGTGTCGAGCAGCACGAAACCACCGGTCGGGACGACGGCCAGCGCCTCGCCCTCGGGGCGCCCCGAGGTCTCCAGCGCCAGCTCGTACTCGTGCGGCTCCAGCGCGATGCCGTCCGCCGTCACCACGCCGGACTCCTCGGTCCAGAAGCCGTCCTTCGCGGCGCGGATGACGCGCTGCACCTCCTTGCCGAGGCGCGGACCGGCGGCGCGGGCGTTGACGCTGAGGCGGTGGCTGATGCCGTACTCCGCCGCGGTGCCGTCGCCCTGGGCCACGAGCTCGACCGCCTTGACGTTGAGCTCGTCTCGGAGGATGTCCTCGAACGGAGCCAGCGTCTCGGCCAGCGGCGAGACGACCGTGAACCGCGCCAGCGGCAGGCGAACCCGCAGCTTCTCCTTCTTGCGCAGCGCATTGCCGACGCTGGAGAGCTCGCGCACCGCATCCATCGCGTCGCGCACGTCGTCGGCGTGCGGGAACAGTTCGGCGTCGGGCCAGTCCGTCAGGTGCACACTGCGTCCGCCGGTGAGGCCCTGCCACACGCGTTCGCCGATGAGCGGCACGAGGGGCGCCGCCACACGGGTCAGCGTCTCCAGCACCGTGAAGAGCGTGTCGAAGGCCTCGGTCGTCGTCGGGTCGTTCGCATGCACCCCCACCCAGAACCGGTCGCGCGAACGGCGGATGTACCAGTTCGTGAGCACCTCGGCGAACTCGCGCAGGCGCGCGGCGGCCGTCGTCGAGTCGAGGCTCTCGAGGTCCTCCTGCACGCCACGCACGAGGTCACCCGTACGCGCCAGGATGTAGCGGTCGAGCACGTCCGTCGAGTCCGTGCGCCAGCGCGCCTCATAACCCGATCCGTCGGGTCCGGCGGCGGCGTTCGCGTACGTCGCGAAGAAGTACCACGAGTTCCACAGCGGAAGGATGAACTCGCGCACGCCGGCGCGGATCCCCTCCTCCGTCACCGAGAGGTTGCCGCCGCGCAGCACCGAGCTCGACATCAGGAACCAGCGCATCGCGTCGGATCCGTCGCGTTCGAGCACCTCGGAGACGTCCGGGTAGTTGCGCAGCGACTTCGACATCTTGTTCCCGTCGGAGCCGAGCACGATGCCGTGGCAGCTCACGCCCGTGAACGCCGGGCGGTCGAACAGCGCGGTCGACAGCGCGTGCATCACATAGAACCAGCCGCGGGTCTGTCCGATGTACTCGACGATGAAGTCGGCCGGCGAGTGCGAGTCGAACCACTCCTGGTTCTCGAACGGATAGTGCACCTGCGCGAAGGGCATGGATCCGGAGTCGAACCACACGTCGAAGACGTCCTCGATGCGGCGCATCGTGCTCCGCCCGGTCGGGTCGTCGGGGTTCGGCCGAGTCAGCTCGTCGATGTACGGGCGGTGCAGATCGACCTCGCCCTCGGCGTTGCGCGGCAGGCGCCCGAAGTCGCGCTCCATGTCGGCGAGGGATCCGTAGGCGTCCACACGCGGGTACTCGGGGTCGTCGCTCTTCCAGATCGGGATCGGGGATCCCCAGTACCGGTTGCGGCTGATCGACCAGTCGCGCGCGCCCTCGAGCCACTTGCCGAACTGGCCGTGCTTGACGTTCTCCGGCGCCCAGGTGATCTGCTCGTTGTTCGCGAGCATCTCGTCCTTGAACTCGGTCACGCGCACGAACCAGCTCGAGACCGCCTTGTAGATGAGCGGGTTCCGGCAGCGCCAGCAGTGCGGGTACGAGTGCAGGTAGCTCTGCAGGCGCAGCAGCCGGCCGTTCGCGCGGAGCAGCCGGACGAGCGGGGTGTTCGCGTCCATCCACAACTCGCCGGCGACGTCGGCGACGGTGGGCAGGAAGCGGCCGCCCTCGTCGAGCGACAGGATGGTCGGGATCCCGGCCGCACCCGCGACCCGCTGGTCGTCCTCACCGTAGGCCGGCGCCTGGTGCACGATGCCGGTGCCGTCGCTCGTGGTCACGTAGTCGTCGACGAGGATCTGCCAGGCGTTCTGAGTGCCCCAGGTCTCCACGTCGGCGTAGTAGTCGAAGAGCCGCTCGTAGGTGACCCCGCCCAGCTCGGAGCCGGTCACGATCGCGGTGACCGCGGCGATCGCGTCCTCGGCGCTGTCGTAGCCGAGGTCCTTGGCGTAGCCGCCGAGGAGGTCCTTCGCGAGCAGGAATCGGTCGCCCTGAGCGCCCTCGGATGCCCCGTTCGGCCCGACCGGGACGACGGCGTAGACGATCTCCGGCCCGACGGCGAGCGCGAGGTTCGTGGGCAGCGTCCACGGGGTCGTGGTCCACGCCAGCGCCCGGACGCCCTCGAGGCCGAGCGCCGTGGCCTTCTCCCCCGACAGCGGGAAGCTCACGGTGACGGAGGGATCCTGACGCTCCTTGTACACGTCGTCATCCATGCGCAGCTCGTGCGCGCTCAGCGGCGTCTCGTCGCGCCAGCAGTACGGCAGCACGCGGTAGCCCTCGTAGGCGAGGCCCTTCTCGTGCAGGGTCTTGAAGGCCCAGAGCACGCTCTCCATGTAGCTCAGGTCGAGCGTCTTGTAGCCGCGCTCGAAGTCCACCCAACGCGCCTGACGGGTGACGTAGTCCTGCCATTCGTGCGTGTACGTGAGCACGGACTCGCGCGCCTTCGCGTTGAAGACGTCGATGCCCATCTGCTCGATCTCGTCCTTCTCGGTGATCCCGAGCTGCTTCATCGCCTCGAGCTCGGCCGGAAGGCCGTGCGTGTCCCACCCGAACACCCGGTCGACCTTCTTGCCGAGCATGGTCTGGAAGCGCGGGAACAGGTCCTTCGCGTAGCCCGTGAGCAGGTGTCCGTAGTGCGGCAGGCCGTTGGCGAACGGAGGGCCGTCGTAGAAGACCCACTCGTCGGCGCCCTCGCGCTGGGCGATCGAGGCGCGGAAGGTGTCGTCGGCCTCCCAGAACGCGAGCACGTCGCGCTCGATCTCGGGGAAGCGCGGGCTCGGGGTGACGGTCGCTGAGCCGGTCGAAGCGTCAGCGGCGGGGCCGAAGGATCCGGCGGGGGAGGTGCGCGGGTAGGTCATCGTGTCTCGCAGTGTCGGTGGCGGGCGGATGCTGCTGCTGCGAGGACGATTCCCGTGCTGTTCGGCAATGGGGACCGCGGTACCACCTCGCGTGCGGTTCGGTCCCTGAGCCTGTCGAAGGGCCGAACTGCCACTCTCACTGCGGCTGTGACGGGCCTGCCCCGCTCGGTTCTACTGACTTCGGTCGCTGGGCTTGTCGAAGCGTTCTTCCGAGAGCTCCCCGGTGATGGCCGGATCGATGCTCGTACCGTCCAGTCTAACGCCGCCGGATCCGGATGCGCTCCGGCCCGGATCCTGCCCCGGGATCCTCGACTGCTCGCAGGCTCGGCGGCTCGACCGGGATGACGGGCGACAGCGTGTAGGGCATCGCGCCATGGGCCGCTGTCGGCGACGAGTCCTAGGGTCGTGGCATGGCCCGCAGCACCGAACGTCCCCAGCCGCCCCGCGTCTCACCGCCCGATCTGCCGGACGAGCTCGATGACGCGGTGGGCCGCCGGCACGGCGACCACATCGGACAGCGGATCCCGCTCGCCGAGGATCTCGCGCATGCGCAGTTCGAGCAGTGCTCACTGTCCGGCACCGCGGACCGTGTGGACCTGACCGGGGCGACGTTGCTGGACGTCGAGATCGTGGACGCGCGCACGCCCGTGCTGTCCCTCAAGGATGCGACGATCCGGCGGCTGCGCATCGCGGGCGGCCGGATCGGCACGCTCGATCTGTCCGGCGCGCACGTCGCGGAGCTGATGCTCGAACACGCCCGCATCGACTACCTCTCGCTGGCGGCGACGAAGATCCAGGATTCGCTCATCACCGACTGCACCCTCGCCACCGTCGACATCCCCGCCGCCACGGCCACCCGGGTGCGGTTCGAGCGCTGCCGAGCGGACGAGGTCGACACCCGGGGCCTGAGGGCCGACGCCCTCGATCTGCGGGGGCTCGACGCCGTGGCATTCGTCGACGTGACCGCGCTGCGCGGCACCACGATGACCGAACGACAGGTCGAGCTGCTGGCTCCCGCGTTCGCGCGCGCAGCAGGGATCGACGTGCAGGACTGACCCTCAGGGAAGGTCAGACGGAGGGCCCGAGGCCGCCAGCAGCTCCCGCGTGAACGGGTGCTGCGGAGCTCCGAGCACCTGCGCGGCCAGGCCCTGTTCGACGATCGCACCGTCCTGCATGACCAGCAGATCGTCGGCCGCGGACGCGATCACCCCGAGGTCATGCGAGACGAGGAGCATGGTCAGCCCGCGATCGCGCTGCAGTCGGTCCAGCAGCGCGAGGATCCGCGTCCGCACAGTGACGTCCAGCGCGGACACCGGTTCGTCGAGCACGAGTACCTCGGGCTCGGCGGCGAGCGCACGGGCGATCGCGGCGCGCTGTCGCTGACCGCCTGACAGCGCGGCGGGGCGCCGTGCGGCGAGCGCCGCATCCAGACCGACCTCACGCAGCAGGTCGGCCGCGCGTGCCGCCCGCTGCGCGCGAGGAACACACCCGGCCGCGAGCGCCTCCCGCAGCGAGCGCCCGATGGTCCAGCGCGGATCGAAGGCGCCCAGCGGGTTCTGGTGCACGAGCTGGATCCGCGGTCGGCCGCCGCCGGCCCAGGCGACCGTACCGGTATCGGCGCGCTCGACCCCCAGAAGGACACGGGCCAGCGTCGTCTTCCCGGATCCGGACTCGCCCACCACCCCGAGAGTGCGCGCGCGGCGCAGGTCGAACGAAACGTCGCGCAGCACCGGTCGGTCGAAGCTCTTGCCCACCGCAGTGACCGTGGCGAGCACCGGCGCGTCGACGACGGTCGGGGTTCGCGGCGTCGGTGTCGAGGCGAGCACCAACTCGCGCGTGTACGCATCCTTCGGTGCGGCGAGCAGTTCAGACGCGGATCCGCGCTCGACCACGCGTCCGTCCCGGAGCACCACGACGCGGTCGGCGACCCGGCGCACCGCCGCCATGTCGTGGCTGACGAACACGACCGCGGTCCCCTCATCGGCGATCCGGCGCAGCAGCGCCAGCACCCGCGCCTGCACGGTCGCGTCCAGGGCCGTGGTCGGTTCGTCCGCGACCAGCACCACGGGCCCGGCTGCGAGCGCGCTCGCGATGAGGGCACGCTGACGCAGCCCGCCCGACAGTTCGTGCGGCCGCTGCCGAGCGCGCCGCACGGGATCCGGCATCGCGACGTCCGTGAGCAGCTCCAGCACGCGTGCGTCCCGCGCCGCACGCGGGAGGGATCCGTGGATCTCCAGCGGCTCGGCGACCTCGGCGCCGATGCGGCGCAGCGGATCCAGGGACACGAGCGCATCCTGCGAGACCAGGGCGATGCGTGCTCCGCGCAGCGTCCGCCAGCCGCGCTCGGGCAACGCCACGGCATCCACACCGTCGACTTCGAGCATCGCCGCCGAGACCGTGGCGTGCTCCGGCAGCAGGCCGAGCAGCGCGCGGACCGTGAGGGACTTGCCCGCCCCCGATTCCCCCACGAGCGCGACGCACTCCCCCGGCGCGACCGTGAACGACACGTCGTCGACGAGGGCACGCCCGTCGATGCGGATCCGCAGGCCCTCCACGCGGAGCGCGGGCGGAAGACCGGGCCCCGGAACTGCCTGCGGCTTCGACCGGGTACCCCCTCCGGCACTCCCGGCGCTCATGCGCGCCTCCCCTCGGCGCGGGCACGCAGCGCGCGTCCGAGGAAGGTCGCCGCCAGCACGGTCAGCGTGATCGCGAGCCCGGGGAACACGGCGATCCACCAGGCCTGGCCGAGCACGTTGCGGCCGCCTGCGAGCATGAGCCCCCACTCCGGCGACGGCTCGGCGGGTCCGAGCCCGAGGAAGCTGAGGCCGGCGGCGGCGAGGATGCTGGATCCGAGCCCGATCGTGGCGAGCACGCTGAGCGCGCCGAGCACACCCGGCGCGACGTGCCGGCGGAACGTCGTGAACGCCCCGACGCCGAGGATGTGCGCCGCCTCCACATGCTCCGCGCGACGCAGCACCTGCGTCTGCGCGCGGGCGAGCCGCACGTACACGGGTATCGCAGCGAGCGTCACACCGATCGCGACGTTCACGGCACCGGGGCCGAGGATCGCGACGACGACCAGGGCCAGCAGGAACTCGGGGAACGCCATCAGCACGTCGTTCGTGCGCATCAGCGCGACGTCAACCGGTCGCGGCGCCACTCCGGCGAGCGACCCGACGATCAGGCCGACCACGAGTGCCAGGCCTGTCGCCAGGACGCCGATGCCGAGCGAGCGCCCGGCCCCGTGCACGACCCTGGCGTACACATCGCGCCCGCTCTGGTCGGTGCCGAACGGGTGCCCCGGACCGGGCGGCAGCAGTGCATCGCGCACATGGGTCTGCAGCGGATCCCCCGGGGCGAGCAGGCCCGGCACGACGGCGGCGAGCACCACCACGGCCAGCACGACCGCGGCGAGCGCGAGAAGGACGCGCCTCAGCAGCCTCATGCGTCCGCCTCCGCGCGCGCGGGAGCGGCCTCGGCCGGGCGTCCGACCGAGGCCCGCAGCCGTGGATCCAGGAACGGCGCCGCCAACTCCACGAGCGTGTTCACGACGACGAAAACGAGAGCGCTGAACAGGATGATCCCGGTGACCACCGGCAGGTCGCGCCCCGTGATCGCCGCCAGCGTCACCCGCCCCAGACCCGGGCGCGCGAACACCGTCTCCACGAGCACCGCACCGCCCAGCAGCGAGCCCACGAGGTACGCGCTGAGGGTCAGCGCTCCGATCGAACCGTGCCGCAGGGTGTGCCTCAGCGTCAGCCGGGCGTGGTCGGCGCCGCGCGCGAGCACCGTCAGCGCCCATGGCTGCCGCTCGGCCGCCTCCACACCGTCGCGCAGCACCTGGCCGAGCAGCGCCGCGACGGGAAGTGCCAGGGCGACCGCCGGCAGCACCAGGCTCGCCCCGGTCCGCGATCCCGCCACCGGGAACCAGCCCAGCCCGAAGGCGAACACCGTGAGCAGCAGCAGGCCGATCCAGAACACCGGCGAGGACAGCACGATCAGCTCACCGGTCGCGACGAGCCCGCGAGCGAGCGGCCGGCGAGCGATCAGCACCCCGGCGAGCGCGAGCAGCACCGCGATCGCGAGGGCGAGTGCCGTGAGCTGCAGCGTGGCGCCGAGCTGGCGTCCGATCACCTCGCTCACCGGCATCCGCAGCTGATACGACGTACCGAGATCCCCATGCAGCAGATCGGAGAGCATCGACAGATACTGCTGCCAGAGCGGGCGATCCAACCCCAGGTCGGCGCGGATCCGGTCCTTGACCGCTTCGCCCACCTGGGCCTGCGGGCCGAGCATGACGCTCACCGGGTCACCGGGCAGCACCCGGAAGGCGAGGAAGGACAGCGTCGCCGCCCCCCACAGCACGAGCACGATCGACGCGGCCGCCCCGCCGATCCGGCGCACGACGACGCCGGATCGGCGCACAGACGCGTCCGGCGGCCCTGGTCGATCCCTCACGAGCGGACGATATCGCGAACCGTGCTCACTTCACGCTGGCGCCGAAGAAGAGCGGCCGCCCGTAGATGTCGAAGCCCAGACCGGCCACCTTGTCGCCCACCGCGGTGATCGCCGAGGTGACGTAGAGCGGCACGATCGCGTCGTCCTTCGCGTTCCACTTCTGGATCTGCGCGTAGACGTCGGCGCGCGTGGACGCGTCAGTGGCGGCGATGCCGTCCTTGAGCAGTTGGTCGAGCTTCGGATCGCTCACCGATGATGCATTCTGGAAGCCGTCGGTCGCGAGATGGCTGCGCAGCAGGTCGGGGTCGACGCCGGAGAAGTCCCAGTCCGTGATGTCGAAGGTCTTGGGGCCGTACTTCTCGTTGTAGGCGCCCGGTTCCAGCGTCTCGCGCGTGATCTCGAACCCGACCGCCTTGAGATCGGACTGGATCGCGTTCGCGAGGGCCGCATGGTCGTCGGAGACGGGAGTCCAGGCGATCCAGTCCGCCGTGAGGCGCTTCCCGTCCTTGGTGCGGATGCCGTCGGCTCCGCGCTGGGTCCAACCCGCCTCGTCGAGGAGCTTGTTCGCGAGATCCTTGTCGAACGGCCAGCTCTTCTCGAGGCTCTTGTCGTAACCGGGCGTGGTCGGGCCGAGGATGCTCCACGCCCGCGGGAACTGCCCGAAGAAGATCTTGTCCACCGCGGCGTCGACGTCGATCGCCCGGGTGAACGCCTCGCGCACCTTCTGATCCGCGAACACCCCGTTCTTCTCGTTGAGGAAGAGCGAGTACGGCAGGCCCGGCACCTGCACGGACTTCACGGTCGCGGATCCCTTGATCTGCGAGACGAGGTTCGGCGGCAGCTGCGAGGCGAGGTCGATCTCGCCCGACGTCACGGATCCGCTGCGCACGGACGCTTCGGGGAGGATCTGCACCCGAAGGGTCTTGAACGCGGGGGCCTCCTGGCCCTCCGGCGCCCAGGCGTACTTCGCGTTGCGGGTGTACACGATCTCCTGATCGGGCGTGTACGACGAGATCTGGAACGGGCCGGTGCCCACCGTGATGCCCTTGCCACCGGCGGCGAGATCGGCGGAGTGCTCGGCGAGCACCTTCGGCGCGTAGAAGCCCAGTTGCGCGGTGCTCGCCGCCTGCAGGAACGGCGCGTACGGCTGCGAGAACGTGACCTTCACCGTGCTCGGGTCGATCACCTCGGTGCCCTTGTACAGCTCGCCGCCGAGCATGCTCGCGGCCTGCGCCGACTTGGTCGCAGGATCCGCGATCCGGTCGAAGTTGGCCTTCACCGCGGCGGCGTCGAACTTCTCCCCATCGGTGAAGGTGACGTCGTCGCGCAGGTGGAACGTGTAGGCGGTCCCGTCCTCGGAGATCTCCCACTTCTTCGCGAGCCACGGCACGAAGGATCCGTCCGTCTTCTGGAACACCAGCGAGTCCAGCACGGCACGCTGCACCATGGCGGTCACGTCGAGCTGGCTGGTCTGCGGATCCATCTTGCCGCTCGAGAGCAGGCTGCCGTCGACGCCCCACACGAGTTCGCCGTTCGCGTCTCCCGATCCCGATGCGGATCCGGTCGAGGCGGAGCAGGCGCTGAGCGCGAGCGCGGCGACCGCGGCGAGGGCGGTGAAGGGCAGGAGTCGACGCCGAAGCGGAGAAGGCATGAGGAATCCTCGGGTGCGGAGAGGGAGCTGTGTGCGGGACACTCCAGGCTATCGGTTTGTGGACGGAGTGGATCTATCGCCCGATTCCTGCGATCGATGAGCCCGAATCTGCTTTTGTGTTGTTTTATGTTGGATCTTGTGGGAAGCTAGCGCAACGCCCGAACCCGGGCCACGGAGAGCGGCAAAGGAGCCCGATGTACGCAGCGGAGCGGCAGCAGCGCATCCACGAGCGCGCACAACGGGACGGCCGCGTCGATGTCACCGGTCTGGCGGAACTGCTGGACGTGACCACCGAGACCGTCCGGCGAGACCTCGCGGTCTTGGAGCAGCAGGGCCTGGTCCGCCGCGTCCACGGTGGCGCACTCCCCGCGGAGCGCCCCCTGCCGGAACTCACCCTCGCGGCACGCATCGGCCAGCACTCGGAGGCGAAACTGCGCATCGCCACGCGTGCTCTGCAGGAGCTGCCCGACGGCGGCACGATCCTCCTCGACTCCGGATCCACCACGCTCGCGATCGCCGAGCTGCTCCCGGCCGACGCGCAGCTCACCGTCGTGACCAACAACACCATCGTCGCCGGCGCCCTCGCAGGCCGGGACAACCTCACGCTGCTCCTCATCGGCGGACGTGTGCGCACCGTCACGGGCGCGGCCGTCGGTCCGTGGGCGATCGAGGCGCTCGCCGAGCTCACCGTCGACGTCGCCTTCCTCGGCACCAACGGCTTCGACGCCGACCATGGCCTGTCGACCCCCGACCAGGACGAGGCCGCCGTGAAACGCGCCATGCTCGAGGCCGCGCGCACCCGCATCCTCGTCGCCGACTCCAGCAAGCTCGGCGCCGTCCACCTCCAGCGCTTCGCACGCGCCGAGGAACTGCACACCATCATCACCGACACCGCAGCGGACCCCGACGCCGTGGAGGCGCTGCGCGCCGCTGGACCGAAGGTCGTGATCGCATGATCGTCACTCTCACCCCGAACCCGAGCATCGATCGCGCCGTGACGCTCGATGGGCTCTCCCGCGGCGAGGTGCAGCGCGCGACGTCCAGTCGCGTCGATCCCGGCGGCAAGGGGCTCAACGTCTCCCGCGCCGTCGCCGCGATGGGCGGCGACACCCGCGCGGTACTCCCCTCGGGCGGGCTCGAGGGCGGGCTGCTCGAAGCGCTCTGCCGCGCCGCATCCGTGCCCGTCGTCGTCGTGCCGATCCGGGGCAGCGTGCGCATGAACATCAGCGTGCTGGAGCCCGACGGCACCACCACGAAGATCAACGAACCGGGGCCGCTGCTGGACGCCGCCGAGGCCGACGCCCTGATCGCGAACGCGCTGACCGACGTCCCGGCCGGCGATTGGCTGTCGGGCGGCGGCAGCCTCCCCCTCGGCGCCCCGGCCGACTTCTACGGGCGCCTGGTACGCGGCGCTCACGATCGCGGCATCCGCGTCGCGGTCGACACCTCCGGCGCCCCGCTCGCGGCCGCCGTCGCGGCGAAGCCGACCCTCATCAAGCCGAACCGCGACGAACTCGGCGAGCTGATCGGCCGCGATCTGCCCACGCTCGGGGCCGTTCTGGACGCCGCGCAGGCGCTGCAGCGCGGCGGCATCGACATGGTCGCGGTGAGCCTCGGCCGGGACGGCGCCGTGATCGTCACCAGCGGGGGCGCCTGGCACGCGACCGCAGTGGCGTCCGACGTCGTCTCGACGGTCGCCGCCGGCGACTGCATGCTCGCCGGATTTCTGTTCGCGCTCAGCGCGGACCATTCCGCGGCGGAGGCCCTCGCCGAGGGCGTCCGCTGGGGCACCGCGGCCGTCGCTCTGCCCGGCAGCCAGGTGCCCACGCCCGCCGATCTTCGTGACGTGCACGTCACCGTCACCTCCACCCCGGACCGCGAACTCCCCCTCGCGGACTGACTCCTCCACGGAAAGGAACTCCTCATGGCACTGATCAACGAAGAACAGGTCGTGCTCGACCTCACCGGCGCCGACCGGCACGAGGCGACGGCGACCCTCGCCGCACGGCTCGTCGCCACCGGCCGCTGCACCGACCTCGACCAGTTCCTCGCGGACGTCCGCGAGCGCGAGTCGAAGATGGCCACCGGCCTTCCCGGCGGCATCGGCATCCCGCACGCGCGCAGCGCCGCGATCACCGAGCCGTCCCTCGTCTTCGGTCGCACCCGCGACGGCATCGACTGGGGCGCGAAAGACGGCCCGGCGCGGCTGGTCTTCCTCATCGCCGCACCCGAGGCCGGCGGCGATGCGCACATGCAGATGCTCCCGAAGCTCGCCAGGGCGCTGATGCGCTCCGAGTTCCGGGACGCGCTGCTCGCCGCGACGACAGAGGCCGAGGTCGTCGCGATCGTCGGCGAACACGTGCAGCTGGACGCGCCGAAGCCGGGGCCGGAGAGCACACCCGCGCCGGCCGCTGAAGCAAAGGCCGCGGAGGCCGAAGTCGCGGAGGCCGAAGTCGCCGAGGCCGCAGCCGAACCCGCGGCGGGCCGCTCACTCAAGCTCGTCGGCGTCACCTCCTGCCCCACCGGGATCGCGCACACGTACATGGCCGCGGAGGCGCTGGAAAGAGCTGCCAAGGCTGCCGGGCACTCGATCAAGGTCGAGACCCAGGGCTCCGCCGGATCCACTCCGCTCACCCCCGCCGAGATCGCCGAGGCCGATGCGGTCGTGTTCGCGCACGACCTCGCGGTGAAGGACGTCGGCCGGTTCGCCGGCAAGCCCACCGTCGACGTCCCGGTGAAGAAGGCGATCTCCGACGGCCCCGAGCTCATCGAGCGGGCATCGGCGCTCGCCGCAGAGTGGGCGGCCGACCCGACCAAGGCTGCGGGGCCATCGGCCGGAGGCCTCACCACGAAGGTGGAGGCCGATGCGAAGGTCGGCACGAAGATCCGCCAGTGGCTGATGACGGGGGTCTCGTACATGATCCCGTTCGTCGCCGCAGGCGGGATCCTCATCGCGCTCTCGTTCATGATCGCGCAGATCGCTGTCGGCGAGACCGGCGCGCTCAAGGTCGTCAAGTACAACCTCATCGCGCCGGACGCGACGAACATCGCTCAGCACTTCGATCCGACGAGCCTGATGTCCTGGGGCGGGCTGCTGTTCGTGATGGGAGCCGCCTCGTTCGGCTTCCTGGTCCCGATCCTCTCCGGCTTCATCGCGTTCGCGATCGCCGACCGTCCCGGGCTCGTCCCCGGCATCGTCGGCGGTTCGATCGCGGCCACCATGGGCGCCGGATTCCTCGGCGGCCTGGTGACCGGATTCGTGGGCGGATTCGTGGCCCGGTGGATCTCGCGCTGGCGGGTGCACAAGGGCGTCCGCGGCGTGATGCCGGTCGTCGTGATCCCGCTGCTGTCGACCCTGATCACGGCGGGGCTGTTCATCACCATCCTCGGCCGTCCGATCGTGTGGCTGACGACGCAGCTCAACCAGTGGCTGACCGGAATGACCGGCGCGGGCGCTCTGGTCCTCGGCATCGTCCTCGGCGCCATGATGGGCTTCGACCTGGGCGGACCGGTCAACAAGACCGCGTACGCGTTCGCCACGACCGGGCTCGCCGCGGCCGGCGCGGCGACCGACGCCCCCCAACTGAAGATCATGGCCGCGGTCATGGCCGCCGGAATGGTGGCTCCGCTCGCGATGGCGCTCTCGACCGCCCTGCGCCCCAAGCTCTTCACGGAGCCGGAGCGCGAGAACGGCAAGGCGGCCTGGCTGCTCGGCCTGTCGTTCATCTCGGAGGGCGCGATCCCGTTCGCCGCCGCCGACCCGATCCGGGTGATCGCCTCGTCGGTCATCGGATCCGCCGTGACCGGCGGTCTCTGCATGGTCTTCGGTGTCACGCTGCGCGCCCCGCACGGGGGGATCTGGGTCCTCCCGCTGATCGGCGCCCCGCTGCTCTTCCTGCTCGCGCTGGTCATCGGCGTCGTGGTGATGGCGCTCATCATCACCGTGCTGAAGACTGTCGCGCAGAGCAAGCGCGTCGAGCAGATCGAGACCGCGGCCTCAGAGTCCGTCGCCGTCTGAACAACCATCCATTCGAAGGAGAACAACCATGGCCACTCGTACCGTCACCATCGCCTCGTCCGTCGGCCTGCACGCCCGTCCCGCGTCGCTCTTCGTCGAAGCCGCGGCGGACTCCGGGCTCGACGTCGAGATCGGCCGTCCCGGTGAGGACGCCGTCGACGCCACCAGCATCCTGGGCGTCATGGCGCTCGGCGCGAAGCACGGCGAAGAGGTCGTGCTGACGGCCGAAGGCGCCGACGCGGATGCCGTGCTCGACAAGCTCGTGGCGCTGCTGTCCACCGACCTGGACGCTCAGTGAGATGACGGCCGTGATCCCCGGCGAGGTCCGACAGGGCATCGGCGTCAGTCCGGGCACGGCGTACGGGCCGGTGGTGCAGGTCGCACCGCCGGTCCGCCCGCCGCAGAACGAACCGGGCCCCGCCGACGCGGATCAGGCGGCGGCCGACGTCGCGCAGGCCTTCGCCGACGTCGCCGCGGCACTCGACGCCAAGGCGGAGCACGTCGTGGACACCGCGCAGGCGATCCTGCAGGCGACCGCGATGATGGCGCGCGACAAGTCGCTGCTCAAAGCTGCAGTGGCGGGTGTCCGAGCCGGCGTGGGACCCGCGACGGCGATCTCGGCCGCGGTCGAGGAGTTCGTCGTCAAGTTCGAGGCGCTCGGCGGCTACTTCGCCGAGCGGGTCGCGGATCTGCGCGACGTCGGCTCCCGAGCCGTCGCCGCGGTGCTGGGCGTGCCGGCTCCCGGGGTGCCGGACTTCACGGAGCCGAGCATCGTCGTGGCCGAGGACCTGGCACCGGCGGAGACGGCCACGCTGGATCGCGCGCTCGTCGCCGGGATCGTCACCCGGGCCGGCGGACGCACGAGCCACACCGCGATCCTCGCGGCGCAGATGGGCATCCCCGCCGTGGTGCAGGTGGCCGATGCGACGCAGATCGCCCCGGGCACTTTCATCGCCGTGGACGGCGACACCGGCGAAGTCGTCGTCGCCCCGGATCCGGCCCTGGTCGCCGAGCAGCGCGTCCGCCGGGAACGGCGTGCCGCGGCCCTGGCGGGGTCGTCCGGCCCTGGCCGCACCAAGGACGGTCTCGCGATCGCGCTGCTGGCCAACATCGGCGGCGTCGAGGACGCCGTGCTCGCCGGTGCGCTGGATCTCGAGGGCGTGGGTCTGTTCCGCACCGAGTTCGTGTTCCTGTCGTCCGAGACCGCGCCCACCGTCGCGGAGCAGACCGAGATCTACCGGCGCGTCCTCGAACCGTTCGGCGGGCGCCGCGTGGTCGTGCGCACTCTCGATGCGGGAGCGGACAAGCCGCTGAAGTTCGCCGATCTCGGCCCGGAGGAGAACCCGGCGCTGGGGCGGCGGGGACTTCGCCTCTCTGCCGAGCGGCCGGACCTGCTCGACGCACAGCTGGAGGCGCTGGCCGCCGCCGCGAAGCAGACCGGCGCCGACGTCCGCGTGATGGCGCCGATGGTCGCGACCGTCGAGGAGGCCGCCTGGTTCGCCCGGCGCGTCTACGAGAACGGCCTGCCCAAGGCCGGAGTGATGATCGAGATCCCCGCCGCCGCTCTGCGCGCGTCCCACGTGCTCGGCGCGGTCGACTTCGGGAGCCTCGGAACGAACGACCTCGCGCAGTACACGATGGCAGCCGACCGGATGCAGGGCGAGCTCGCGGATCTCCTCGACCCGTGGCAGCCCGCTGTGCTCGACGTGATCGCGGCCGCCGCCGACGGCGCGAGGGCTGCGGGGAAGCCGATCGGCGTGTGCGGCGAGTCCGCCGGCGATCCGCTGCTGGCGCTCGTGCTCGTGGGCCTCGGCGTCACCAGCCTGTCGATGGCACCCGGCAAGGTCCCGGCCGTCCGGGTGGCGCTCGCCGCGCACTCCCAGCTCGACTGCCAGCGGCTCGCCGCCGCGGCGCGAGGTGCGGCGACCGCTGTCGAGGCCCGCGACGCGGTGCGCGCCGCCGCGGCTGCGGAGCTGCTCGCCATCCTGTGAGAACCACAAGGAGGCGCCGGAGTTCGCTCTCCGGCGCCTCCTTGCGCTGTGCGTCGCCGTCGCCCCCCCCGGACCCGCGGTCCGGGACCGGGCCGATAGACTGTCGCCACACCCCACACTCAGGCACGCTCACACAGTGCCGCACACATCGCACGAGGAGATCCATGTCGTCGTTGAACGCCATCCCGGACAAGCCCGCACTGGAAGGCCTCGAAGCGAAATGGGGTGAGCGCTGGTCCACAGACGGCACCTTCCTCTTCGACCGCCTCCGTGCCGCGCAGAGCGGTCGTGACGGCGTCTACTCGATCGACACCCCGCCGCCCACCGCGAGCGGCAGCCTCCACATCGGGCACGTGTTCAGCTACACGCACACCGACATCAAGGCGCGTTTCGAGCGCATGCGGGGCAAGAACGTGTTCTACCCGATGGGCTGGGACGACAACGGCCTGCCCACCGAACGCCGTGTGCAGAACTACTACGGCGTGCGCTGCGACCCGTCGCTCCCCTACGACGCCGACTTCACACCGCCCTTCGAAGGCGGCGACAACAAGTCATCCCGCGCCGCGGACCAGCTGCCGATCAGCCGCCGCAACTTCATCGAACTCTGCGAGAAGCTGACCGAGGAGGACGAGAAGCACTTCGAGGCGCTGTTCCGCCAGCTCGGCCTCAGCGTGGACTGGACGCAGACCTACCGCACGATCTCGAACGAGTCGATCCGGCAGAGCCAGCTCGCGTTCCTGCGCAATCTCGAGCGCGGCGAGGCCTATCAGTCCCTCGCGCCGACCCTCTGGGATGTGGACTTCCGCTCCGCGATCGCGCAGGCCGAGCTCGAGGACCGCGACCAGCAGGCCGCGTATCACACCATCGACTTCCCGTTCGCGGACGGATCCGGGCACATCACGATCGAGACGACGCGTCCCGAGCTCCTGCCCGCCTGCGTCGCGATCGTGACCCACCCCGAGGGCCCGCACAAGCACCTCATCGGCACGAAGGTGCGCACGCCCTTCTTCGGCACCGACATCGAGATCCACGGTCATCACCTCGCCCAGCCCGACAAGGGCACGGGAGCGGCCATGGTCTGCACCTTCGGCGACGTGACCGACATCGTGTGGTGGCGCGAGCTGCGCACCACGCACGGTCGCAACCTGCCGAACATGACCACGATCGGACTCGACGGACGCTTCCTGCCAGACGCCCCCGCGTCGGTGGGCGACGCGGACGCGGCCGCCTGGTATGTGGAGAACATGGCCGGCAAGACCGTGTTCTCGGCACGCAAGGCACTGGTGGAGAAGCTCCAGGAGACCGGCGCCATGACCGCGGTCGGCAAGCCGTTCAACCACGCCGTGAAGTTCTTCGAGAAGGGCGACCGCCCGCTCGAGATCGTCTCGACGCGCCAGTGGTACATCCGCAACGGCGCCCGCGACGCCGAGCTGCGCGATCAGCTGCTCGCGCACGGCGCCGAGCTGAACTGGCACCCGGAGTTCATGCGCGTGCGCTACGAGAACTGGGTGGGCGGCCTGACCGGCGACTGGCTGGTCTCGCGTCAGCGCTTCTTCGGCGTGCCGATCCCGCTCTGGTACGCGCTGGACGAGAACGGCGAGCGCGACTACGACCGGGTGCTGACGCCGGGTCACGAGAGCCTGCCGATCGACCCCACGACCGACGTGCCCGCCGGCTACACCGCCGAGCAGCGCGGTGTGCCGGGCGGGTTCGACGCGGAGGCGGACATCCTCGACACCTGGGCGACCTCCTCCCTCACACCGCAGCTCGCGGGCGGATGGGAGCGCGACGGCGAGCTCTGGGATTTGGTCTCGCCGATGGATCTGCGCCCGCAGGGGCAGGACATCATCCGCACCTGGCTGTTCTCCACCATGCTGCGCTCGACGCTCGAAGACGGACGCACCCCGTGGCGCAACGCCGCGATCAGCGGCTTCATCGTCGACCCCGACCGCAAGAAGATGTCCAAGTCCAAGGGCAACGTGGTCACCCCTGCCGACATCCTCGACGCGCACGGATCCGACGCGGTGCGGTACTGGTCGGCCTCCAGCCGGCTGGGGGCCGACGCCGCCTTCGACCCGCAGAACCCGACGCAGGTGAAGATCGGCCGCCGCCTGGCGATCAAGATCCTCAATGCCGCGAAGTTCGTGCTGTCCTTCCCCGTGCCCGAGGGCGCCGAGATCACGCATGCTCTGGATGCCTCGATGCTCGCCACCCTGGACGGGGTGGTGCGCGACGCGACGACGGCGTTCGAGAACTACGACCAGGCGCGCGCGCTCGAGATCACCGAGGCGTTCTTCTGGACGTTCTGCGACGACTACCTCGAGCTCGTCAAGGAGCGCGCTTACGACCGCACGAACGTGGGTCAGGCCTCCGCGGCACTCGCCCTGCGCCTCGCCCTCTCCACGCTGCTGCGCCTGCTCGCCCCGATCGTGTCGTTCGCGACCGAGGAGGCGTGGAGCTGGTTCGAGGAGGGCTCGGTGCACACCGCCGCCTGGCCGGAGCCGCTCGGCCCCGTGCCGGGATCGAGCGGTGCCGGCGACCCCGCTGTGCTCGCGACGGCGAGCAAGGCGCTGATCGGCATCCGGCGGGCGAAGACCGAGGCGAAGGCCTCGCAGAAGACCCCCGTGTCGTCGGCGACGATCGCCGCCCCGGCTGCCGAGATCGCGGCGCTCGAGGCCGCTGCGGACGACCTCCGGGCCGTGGGCCGCATCGCGAAGATCACCTTCCGTGAGGCCGATGCGCTCGAGATCACGGCCATCGAGCTGGCACCGGTCGAGGAGGCATGATGCAGCTCGGGACGCGTTGGGCCGCCGGATCCGAGCCGCCGGCATCGGTTCCCGCGGCCCTGCGCCCGGGCATCGCCGACGCGGAGGCCCGCAGCGTGGCGGGCGGCACGCTGAGCCTGCACACCGGGGCCTTGAACCTGCTGCGCGGCACGTGGACCCTGACCTGGCTGGAGGGCCGGCCGATCGCCGAGCTCGACACCGGCTGGGAGGTCTCGCGCACCGCCTCGGGCGAGGTCGTGGTCCGTCCGTTCGACGACTGACCCGGTCCGATCCCTGAGCCTGTCAACGGGCTCGCGAGTGCGAGTGCGAGTGCCAGTGCCAAAGCCAGTGCGACGACCTCAGCGCGAACGCGATCCGATCATCTGCAGCGACTGCTCGAGGATGAACGGATCCACGGCCTTGCGCGCCTGCTGCTCACGGAGCATGTCGATGGCGAGCGCGCGTCGCTCGGCCCGGCGCTCCATGCGTCGGCGGACGTGCGCGGTGATCGCGTCGGCGACGCGGAGGCCCGTGCGCTCGAGGTACGTGGGGGCGGCGATGTGCAGCGTCGCGGCGGTCATGACAACTCCTCGGTCTCTGTGGTGCGGTGTTCCGCGGCGCCCCGCGGGCGTGCGTCAGGAAGGTCGAACAGGTCTGCGCGGACCGTGACGCGGCGCACACCGGGGCCGGTCTGGTCCCGGTAGCGCTGCACGGCGGCCTCGACGAGCGCGTCGATCTGCTGCGCGAGCTCCTGCAGCTGCGGCGCGGTCATGTCGAGCATCGTGGTCATGTGGTGCGCGGCCTCGCGCCACTCCTGCGGCACCTCCGACTGCGGCCGGTGCAGGTGATCCATCAGGCGCTGGTGCCTGTTGCGGAAGAACTCGTCCTCCACGATCTGCGCGGCGGCCCGGCCGGACGGCGTCATCTCGTCGTTCGGCCCGGAGAACGACATCCGTCCACGGGGGCGCTCCCACCACCGCTCGCGCGCCGTGCCGCGGTCAGCGACCTCGTGGATGAGGTCGCGCGCCGCGAGCGCCCGAAGGTGATAGCTGGTGACGCCGGAGCTCTCCCCGATCAGCGCGGCGAGCGAACTCGCCGTCTGCGGACCGCGCTCCGCGAGCAGATCCAGGATCCGCACCCGCAGCGGGTGCGCGAGCGCCTTCAGCGCGCTCGCGTCGAGCGTGCGCTCCTCGGGCTGAGCGTCCCGTCGGGGTCCTTCGTTCTCCGTCATGCATGCAAAGATACCTTTGCAAGAACCTCTTTGCAAGTATCTCTTTGCACACGCGACTCGATGCGTCCGGAGCGCCGGGCCTCAGTCCTCCCAGCGCAGGCGGAACTCCCAGGCACCCCTCCGCAGCACGCGCGTGTGTGCCGGATCGACGAGCGGAACACGTGCGGCGGATTCCGCGGGGATCGCCTCGAGTACGGGTTCGCCGCTTCTCCCCTGCCACGCGCGGACCCGCAAGGCCAGCCGTTCCGCGAGATCCGCCCCTCCTGCACCGAATCCACGGACGACCACCTCGGGCCCGGTCGCGCGTCGTGCCCCGTCCACCGTCGCGAAGCCGTCGTCCGAGAGCCACACCGGCGTCCGCATCCACGACGAGCCCGGGAACGAGGGATCCTGACCCCGCGACGCACTGAAGATCGACGCTGCAGGCTCGGCGCCGCACAGGAGCCACAGGAAGAACCGCAGGAACGGCGACATCGGGGCGAGCTCGACGCCCGTCCTGATCGGCGCAGCGGGTCGGGCGAGCGCCTCACCGACCCACGCGTCGTCGATCCCGTCGATATCGGTGAAGACGACGTCTCCGGCGCGCGCGTCCTGTCGATGCACGTCGACCGCTCCCGCACCCCGAGCGGCGACGAAGCCGCCGGGGAATGCGTCGCGCCCGACCAGCCGATCACCCTCCCGCGTGAAGGCGAATCCCGCACCGATCCCGCACAGCCGCATCGGCGCCACGACCCGCGCACCAGGCCGAAGTGCGCCGAGCAGCCAGGGCGGAAGCGTCCAGGTGTCGACCGTGATGTGAACGACGTCGTAGCGGTGATCCGCGAGGACGCAGTCCGTGGACCAGGCGTCCGCGACCTCGACCGTCACGTCGACCGGCGTGCCATGCCGTGCAAGCGCATCGGTGGTCCTCGCCGTCACCCTGGGGTCGATGTCGACGCTGCGCACACGTCCCTCGGGTGCGACGAGTTCCGCGAGGAGCGCCGCGTTGCAGCCGCCCGATCCGATCTCGAGCACCTCCGCACCGGGGACGATTCCCGCACGTTCCAGCATGGTCGCGTGGATCGACGGCGCCGAGACGGTGCTCACCACGTCGTCTCCGTCGCGCGCCACCACATGCGTCCTGTCCGCATACACCTCTGCGAGAGCGGCGCCGGGCACGAACACCTCCCGGCGCACCGTGCGGAATGCCCGCTCCACCGCGTCGCTGCGGATCGCCCCCCGCGCCCGCAGCGCCGTCACGAGTGCGTGCCGCTCCACGTTCTCCGCATCCATGACACCGACGCTAGCCTCGGCCGCCGACACGGCCCCGCCCCATCGATGAACGTTGCGAGCCGGGCGAGCCGTATCTGCACGCCCACCGTCCAGAGGCCCGCCTGCCGCAGCTTCCACGTGCGGCCGCGTGCAGAGGCGGATCAGGCCGCAGCGCGCGCAATCAGGCCGCAGCGCGCGCAGCGACGAACGCCGCGACGCAGCGCTCGACCTGCTCCGGGGTGTGCGCCGCGGAGAGCTGCACGCGGATGCGCGCGAGCCCGCGCGGCACCACGGGGAAGCTGAAGGCGGTGACGTAGACACCCTGCTTCTGCATCTCTGCGGCGACCCGTGCGGTCAACGCGGCATCACCGAACATGACCGGCACGATCGCGTGCTCGCCCGGGAGCAGGTCGAACCCCTCCTCCGTCATCCGGCGGCGGAACAGGGCGGCGTTCTCCTGCAGCTGCAGGCGAAGGGATCCGGATCCCTCGACGAGATCGAGGGCGCGCAGGGTGCCCGCGACGATCGACGGGGCGAGTGTGTTGGAGAACAGGTACGGACGGGCGCGCTGACGAAGCAGGGCCACGATGTCGCGATGCCCGGCGACGTAGCCGCCGCTCGCGCCGCCGAGCGCCTTGCCGAAGGTGCCGGTGTAGATATCCACCCGGCCCTCGACGCCGCACAGCTCCGGCGTGCCGCGACCGTGCTCGCCGATGAAGCCGACGGCGTGCGAGTCGTCCACGAAGACCAGCGCGTCGTAGCGCTCCGCGAGGTCGCAGATGTCCGCGAGCGGAGCGATGTAGCCGTCCATGGAGAACACCCCGTCGGTCACGATCACCCGGAAGCGGGCATCGGCCGCGGCCTTGAGCTGCTCTTCGAGGTCGGCCATGTCGCGGTTGCGGTAGCGCAGCCGGCGGGCCTTGGAGAGGCGGATCCCGTCGATGATCGAGGCGTGGTTGAGCTCGTCCGAGATGATCGCGTCCTCGGCGGAGAACAGGGTCTCGAAGACGCCGCCGTTCGCGTCGAAGCACGAGGAGAACAGGATCGCGTCGTCGGTGCCGAGGAACGCGGACAGCCGTCGCTCGAGCTCGAGGTGCTGCTCCTGGGTGCCGCAGATGAAGCGCACGCTGGCCAGCCCGTAGCCCCACTCGTCGAGCGCGCCCTTCGCGGCCTCGACCAAACGAGAGTCGTCCGCGAGGCCGAGGTAGTTGTTGGCGCAGAAGTTGAGCACCTCGGCGCCGTCTGCGACGATCTCCGTGCGCTGCGGACCGCGGATCCCGCGCTCGTGCTTGGTGAGGCCCGCTTCCTCGATCCCGGTGAGTTCGCTCGCGAGGTGCTGCTGGAATGCTCCGTACATCGTCGTCTCCTACAGTTCGGTCCAGTCGAGGATGATCTTGCCCGTGCCCGCGGATGCGGCGGACGCGAAGCCCTTCTCCCACTCACGAGCCGGGAGGACCTCGGCGATGATGCGGGTGATCGAGTCGCGCAGGACTGGGCTGGTCTGCAGCATCGCACCCATCGCGTTCCACGTCTCGAACATCTCGCGGCCGTAGATGCCCTTCACGGTGAGCATGTGCGTGACGATCTTGCCCCAGTCCACGCTGAACGGGCCGGTCGGCAGGCCGAGCATCGCGATCCGCCCGCCGTGGTTCATGTTGTCGATCATCGCGGGCAGCGCGCTCGGCGCCCCGCTCATCTCGAAGCCGATGTCGAAGCCTTCGCGCATGCGGAGTGCGCGCTGGGCGTCCGCGATGTCCTCACGGGAGACGTCGACGACGGCGTCGGCCCCCATCTCGCGGGCGAGCTCCAGCCGAGGAGCGCTCACATCGGTCGCGGTGATGAAGCGCGCGCCCACGTGGCGGGCGATCGCGATCGCCATCAGCCCGATCGGCCCGCAGCCCGTGACCAGCACGTCCTCGCCGACGAGCGGGAACGCGAGTGCGGTGTGCACGGCGTTGCCGAGCGGGTCGAAGATCGCGCCGAGCTCGGGAGTCACGTCGGAGTGGTGCACCCAGACGTTCGTGGCGGGCAGGGTGAGGTACTCCGCGTAGGCGCCGTCGCGTTGCACGCCGAGCCCGATCGTGCGGATGCACATCTGCCGACGGCCGGCACGGCAGTTGCGGCACATGCCGCACACGATGTGCCCCTCGCCGGACACCCGATCACCGACGGAGATGTCGTGGACGAGCGGGCCGACCTCGACGACCTCGCCGTAGAACTCGTGGCCGGGAATGAGCGGCGCCTTCACCGCGGAGGCGGCCCAGTCGTCCCAGCGCTGGATGTGCAGGTCGGTGCCGCAGATGCCGGTGCGCAGCACTCGGATGACCACCTCGTCGGGACCGGCCACGGGGTCCGGCCGGTCGACGAGCGCGAGGCCCGCGTGCGGGCCGTCCTTGTAGAGAGCCTTCATGCTTCGATCCCACCGCGAACGACTGTGAAGAACAAGCCTGACTGTCTGGACTGATCATTAAGCAT
This sequence comes from Microbacterium sp. 10L49, assembly GCF_056395125.1. Lineage (NCBI taxonomy): Bacteria > Bacillati > Actinomycetota > Actinomycetes > Micrococcales > Microbacteriaceae > Microbacterium > Microbacterium sp. 10L49. The sequence goes on along the minus strand of NZ_JBFTIW010000001.1, from coordinate 185,179 downwards.
CGCTACATGCTTGAATAGACATATGCAGCTGCAGCAGCTCCAGATCCTGCGCGAGCTCGGTGCGCTCGGCAGTGTGACCGCGGTCGCCGACGCTCTGCGGGTGACGCCGTCCGCCGTCTCCCAGCAGCTGGCCGCACTGCAGCGCGGCGTGCGAGCACCTCTGACCCGCAAGCAGGGCCGCACCCTCGTTCTGACGCCGGCCGGCGAGGCTCTCGCCGAAGCCGGCGCCGCAGCGCTCGACGCCATGGCCGCGGCGCGCTCGGCGGTCGACGAGTTCGAGGCCGCGGAAGGCGGCATCGTCACGATCAGCGGCTTCCTCAGTGCGGCACAGGCGCTGTTCGGACCCCTCCTGCGCGACCTCGGATCCGGCCCCGGGGTCCCTGCGATCCGGTTCACCGACGAGGACGTCGCGCAGAGCGACTTCCCTGCGCTCACCGCACGCTACGACCTGGTGCTGGCACACCGAATGGAGCACAGTCCGCCATGGCCGAAGACCGGGATCCGCGTGCTCACGCTCGCGACGGAGCCTCTGGATGTGGCGCTCTCCCCCGATCACCCGCTCGCGCAGCGAGCCTCGCTGCGCCCGGCCGACGTCGTCGGCGAGCGCTGGGTGACCAGTCGAGCGGGCTACTCCCCCGACGACGTGCTGCGCACGATCTCCGCCATCACGAATCGCCCGGCGGAGATCGTGCACCGCATCAACGACTACGGCGTCGCCGCCTCCGTCATCGCGACGGGCGATGTGATCGGTGTACTCCCGCGCTACACGACCCAGGGGACGGACGCCGTGGTGCGCCGCCCCCTGCAGTATGTGAGCACCAACCGGATGATCGACGTGCTCGCGCGGCCGGAGAACCTGCGCCGTCGTTCGGTGCGGCTTGTCGCGGACGCGCTCAGCCGCGTGATGGCGGAACTCGCGGGCTGAGCGCCGTACTGGAACGTCGGCGCACGGAGCCGGCGCGGCCGGGGTGTCCCTCATGGTCACCCCGGCCGCACCGGGAATCATCCGAGTCCGCAGGACCAGGTCACTGCGACCAGGTCATTGCGAGCAGGTGACCTCGGTGCGGTAGATCTGCATGTCGCCACCCGCTGCGTGCGGAGTCACGCACGTCGTGTGGGCGATGTACATGACCTGCTGGTACAGCGGCTGCAGCACCTGGTCCGCGAGGACCGCGTCCTCCGCCTTCTGCCACAGCGCATCTGCCTGCTTCTCGTCGCCGGAGGCGAGCGCTTGCTTGACCTGCTCGGCTGCCCCGGGGTTGTCGTACTTCAGCCGGTAGTTGGCGTCCACGAAGATCGACGCGATCCACTCCGAGGCCCGCGGGAAGGACGAGCCCCAGAGCTGGATGCTCGGGCCGTCCAGCCCGTACTTGTTGATCGTGTCGGAGAGCGTGGCCGCGGGCACGGGCTTGGGTTCGACGTCGAGGCCGATCTCCTTCGCGGAGTTGGAGATCGCCAGGGCCGTCGCCGCATCGGTCGTGCTGCTGGAGGCGTAGTTCAGCGGGATGGAGCCGGTGAACCCGGCCTTGGCCAGCAGCGCCTTCGCCGCGTCGGGGTCGTACGTGCAGTACTCCCCGCAAGCGCCCTCACGATAGGCCGAGACCGAGTTCGGCATGAGCGAAGTGGCCGGCAGGGTCGCGCCCTTGAAGAGGTCCTTCGAGATGCTCTCCCGGTTCACGATCATCGAGAACGCCTGCCGCACCTCGACCGGATACGTCGCATCCAGGTACGTCGGCCACGCGATGTAGGTCTGCAGCGTGTTGCGGTCGATCGCCGTCAGCCCCTCTTTGCCGAGGGCATTGCGGCCCTGCGCGATCAGGCCGGGCGGCAGACTGCGCAGCACATCCGCATTGCCTGCGACCACGTCCTGATATGCCGTGTTCGTGTCGGTGTAGACGCGGAAGGTGAGCGTGTCGGCCGCGCCCTTCGGCACCCATCCCTTGTACCCCGGGTCCTTCCTCAGCACTGCCTCGACCTGAGGGTCGAGCGACTTCAGCGTGTACACGCCGTTGCCGATCGGCTTCTTGTCGTAGGCGACCGGATCCTTGAACGCGCTCTCGGGCATCGGGCAGAACGAGAGCATCGAGAGGAGATAGGGCACGTCGTTGTTCGGCGACTTCATCGTCAGCGTGAACGTATCGTCGTCCACGAGCTTGAGCCCGGACAGCTCGGTGACCGTCGGCTCGCCCTCGGCGGGGTTCAGTTCGTCATACCCCTGGATCTGCTCGTATGCGAAGTTGGACGGCATCGCGTTGGCGCCGTTCGCCACGAAGTCGAAGGTGTCGACGTAGGTCTTCGCGTCGATCTTCGTGCCATCCGAGAAGGTGTGCCCCTTCGCGACTTTCACGGTCCAGGTGGTCTGGTCCTTGCTCTCGACGGATGCCGCGCCGCGCATGAAGATCGACCCGTCGTCCTCGATGCCGGTGAGCGGCTCGCAGATCGCCATGGCGATCTGGCTCCCGGCGTTCTGCGCGCCGGTGACGCGCTGGATCTCGCCGTTGTTCACCGCCACCAGCGAGGTCTTGCCGTCTGCGCCGCCGGAGGGCTGGCCGAGACACCCGGTCAGCATCGTCGCGCAGGCCGCGGCGGCGACGATGCCCACCGCGATGCGCGTCGTCAGTCTGGTCATGGTTCTTTCCTTTCGGAGGGGGTGGAGATGGTGTAGACGGCGCCCACACGGGAGCGGCTCACCTCGGCCGCGAGATGACAGGCGGCGCGATGCCGCGCGGGCTCGCCGGGAACCGGGGCGAGCGCGGGGACCTCTGTCGCGCACCGCTCGATGGCGGTGTAGCAGCGGGTGTGGAACGGGCAGCCGGGCGGCGGATTGATCGGAGACGGCGGGTCGCCCTCGAGCACGACCCGGTCGAGCCGCTCATCGGGTGCGAGCTTGCGCGGGATCGCGGAGAGCAACGCCCTCGTGTACGGATGCGCGGTGCGGTCGTATACGTCGTCGCCATCGCCGGATTCCACGACCTTGCCGAGGTACATCGTCACGATCCGGTCCGACATGTGCTGCACGACGTCGAGGTCGTGCGCGATGAACACCATCGACAGTCCCAGCTCGCACTTCAGCCGGTTCAGCAGGTTGAGCACTTGCGCGCGCACGGAGATGTCCAGGGCCGAGACCGGCTCGTCGCAGACCAGGAGCCGAGGCTCCACGGCGAGCGCGCGCGCGATGCCGACCCGCTGCAGCTGACCGCCCGAGAACTCGTGCGGATAGCGCTGCGCATGGTCCGGATTCAGTCCCACCTGCGCCAGCAGCTCTCGTACCCGCCCGTCGATGCGCGACGCGGGAAGCAGCCGGTGCGTCTCGATGCCCTCTGCGATCGACTGTCCGATCGAGCGTCGCGGATCGAGCGAGGCATGCGGATCCTGGAAGACCATCTGCACCTCGCGATGCAGGATCCGCGCCCGTTCGGACGGACGCATCGCGACGACGTCGGTGCCGTTCCAGCGCACAGCCCCTTCGCTCGGCGCCTCCAGCCCGCAGATGATCCGGGCCAGGGTGGACTTGCCGCAGCCGGACTCGCCGACCAGGCCGACCGTCTCCCCCTGTTCCACCCGGAAGTCGACACCGTCCACCGCGCGGACCGGCGAGTGCCCTGCCGCGGCGAACATCGTCTTCTTCTGCCGGTAGTGCCGGCGGACGCCCTCAAGCTCCAACAGGGACATCGGAGAGCACCTCCTCGAGATGGTGGCACGCGGCGGCGCGACCCGATGCGAAGGCCACGAGCGGCGGATCGATCGACGCGCACTCCCCGGTCGCGTAGGCGCAACGCGGGTTGAAGCTGCACCCCGGCGGACGGCGGGCGATGTCGGGCGGAAGGCCGGGGATCGTCGGCAGATCCTGACCACGGTGCGCCGCACCCGGGATGGAACCGAGCAGGCCCCGGGTGTACGGGTGGGCCGGCCGATCGAAGACCTCGTCGATCGGTCCGTACTCGGCCACCCGCCCCGCGTACATCACGAGCGCGCGGTCGGCGAGCTGACCCGCCACCCCCAGATCGTGGGTGATCATCATCAGTGCCATGTGCCGCTCCGCGGTGACCTCGGCGAGAAGCTCGAGGATCTGGGCCTGCACGGTGGCGTCCAGGGCGGTGGTCGGCTCATCGGCGATGAGGACGTCCGGATCGAGCGCAAGAGCCATCGCGATCATGATGCGCTGGCGCATGCCACCGGAGAACTGGAACGGGTAGTGATCCGCACGGTTCGCGGCGTCGGGGATGCGCACGGCCCGCATCATCTCGATCGCGCGCTCCTTCGCCTCACGGCGTCCGAGCCCGCGATGCACCCGGTACAGCTCGGCGATCTGCGTCGACACGGTCTGCACCGGGTTGAGCGCGCTCAGCGCGTCCTGGAACACCATCGCGACGCGCGCGCCCTGCACCGCGCGCAGACGGGCGGCGGACAGGGAGAGCAGGTCCGTGCCGTCGAAGAGGATCCGACCCCCGGTCACCAGTGCGGCGGGCTTCGGCAGGATCCCCATCACCGCCTTGGCCGTGATGCTCTTGCCGGAGCCGGACTCACCCAGAACCGCGAGCGTCTCACCGCGGTCGAGTGTGAAGCTCACGTCTTGCAGCGCCGTGATCGGTGCGGTGCCGCGGGATCCGCGGAATTCCAGAGAGAGGCTCTGCACCTCGAGCAGCGCGGTCATCGGCGGCCCTTCGGGTCGAGGGCATCGCGCAGGTTCTCGCCGAGAACGACGAAGGCCAGTGTGGTGAGCCCCAGCATGGTCGCGGGGAACAGCATCAGGAGCGGGGCGATCTGCCAGTTGCCGTCCTGGCTGGCGGTCGCGATCTGCAGTCCCCACGAGAACGCGGGCAGCTTGAGGCCGACGCCGAGGATGGAGAAGCCCGCCTCGGCGGTCATGCCCGCGCCGATCGAGAGCGTGCTCATCACGATGAGCGGGGTCACCGCGTTCGGCACGACGTGGGCGCGCAGGATCCGCCACGGACCGACACCCAGACCCCGCGCCGCCTGGATGTATTCGAGGCTCTTGACCTGCAGCACCGAGCCGCGCATGTACCGCATCGTCCCTGCCCAGCTGAACAGCACGAGCACGAAGACGATCGTCCAGACCGTGCGGGAGCGGAACTGATACAGGATGACGAGGCTCGCGATCCCGACGGGGATGCCCAGGATGACGTTCGAGATCCAGGACAGCACGGAGTCGACCACGCCGCCGAAGTAGCCGGCGAGCGCGCCTGCCACGAGTGCGATCGTGAAGCTGATCACGGCGGTAAGCACCCCGACCTCCAAGGACGTGCGCGCGCCGTAGACGATGTTCGTCCAGTAGTCGCAGCCCTGGATGTCGAAGCCCATGATGTGGCCCGGCTGCGGACCCACCCGCGACATCGCGAGGCTGCAGGAGCGCGGATCCAGGGGCGTGAACAGCGCGGGGAAGAGCGCCATCGAGGTCACCACGAGGATGATCGCGACCGCGACGAGGAAGAACGGCTTGCGCCAGAGCGCGTGCAGGCCGCTGCGCGGGCGGGCGCGACGCATGCGCGCGGTGAGCAGCGCCATCGTGGATTCGCGCGCTGCGGGATCAGACATGACGCACCCTCGGGTCGATGATCGGATACAGCAGGTCGACGACGAGCGCGCAGACCAGGTAGAAGAGCAGCAGGAACACCGAGACCCCGACCACCACCGGCCCGTTCTGCGTCTCGATGGCACGGGACAGTGTGCCGCCGAGGCCGGGCAGGTTGAAGATGGTCTCGATGAGCACGGATCCGCCGAGCAGGCTCGCCAGGCTCAGCCCGAGATAGGTGACGACGGGCATGAACGCGTTGCGCAGGGCGTGCACCCACATGATCCGCCGTGGCGGGAGTCCCTTCGCGGTCGCGGTCACGATGAAGTCAGACCGCAGCACGTCGACGAGGCTCGTGCGCGTCAGCCGCGCGAGCGGCGAAGCGGTCTCCAGCGCCAGCACGACCGCCGGCAGGATGAAGGCGATCGGGAACCCGAGCCGCACCCCGGATATCGGCAGCCAATGCAGCTTTATGCCGAAGACGTACTGCGAGAAGTAGGCGATGATGAAGCCGGGCACGGCCAGGAAGAAGATCGTGAAGAAGAGGTTGAACTTGTCCGGCAGCCTGCCCTGGCGCAGCCCCGCCCAGACACCCAGGCACACCCCGATGGCGATCTTCAGCAGGAACGCGGACAGTGCCAGCACGAGAGTGTAGGGCAGTGCCGTCGCGATGAGAGTGGAGACCGCGTTGCCGTTGAAGTCACGGCCGAAGTCGCCGTGCAGCACATTCATCAGGTACTTGCCGTACTGCACGAGGAACGGATCGTCCAGGTTGTACTGGGCGCGGATCGAGGCGATCGTCGAGGGCGACAGTCGCTTCTCCCCCGCGAGCGCCAGTACCGGATCCCCTGGGACGAGGAAGACGAGGAAGTACACCAGGAAGGTCGAGCCGATGAGGGTGGGGATCATCAGCAGGATCCGCCGCAGGCTGTACCGGAGCATCAGTGCCTCGCGGACTCGCGTGCCGGCTGGTGGGCCGTGAAGTAGGCGATCATCTCGTCGGGCACAGCGGGGATCTGCTGCGGCTGGGACCCGGATCGGATGGAGAGGGCGCCGGCGACCCCGGCGGCGACGGCGTCGCGGGCCGCGAGCGGGTTCGTGTCGGTCGGGGTGCCGGAGCGCACGAACTCGACGAACTCGGCCACGGTGAGCGGATCCGCTCCCCCGTGCCCGCCGTCGCCGCCGTCCTGGATCGGATAGCGGACATGCCCCTTCTCGAGGTAGTCGCTGCGCGCGTTCCACACCCGGATCTCACCGCCGGTGCCGTCGTCGAAGTTCTCGATCCGCCCCTCGGTGCCGATCACCGTGTAGTTGCGCCAGTAGTCCGGGGTGAAATGGCACTGCTGATAGCTCATCAGCACCCCCGAGTCGGTGCGCATCATGATCATCGAGATGTCCTCGACATCGATCACCGGGTTGAGATCCTGCTGGGCGAGCGGCGGCCAGTTCGCCATCGAGAACCAGTCGCCCATCCGCCGGTCCGAGTTGTCCCGACGCGAATCCACCTGCCCGTAGACGGCGAGGTCCCCGACGCCGACCACCGTGCGCGACGATGTGCCGGCCAGCCAGTGCATGACGTCGATGTCGTGGGCGCCCTTCTGCAGAAGCAGGCTCATCGCCTTGTCGCGCTCGGCATGCCAGTCCTTGAAGTAGTAGTCGCCGCCGTGGCCGACGAAGTGACGGCACCAGATCGCCTTGACCTCGCCGATCTCGCCACGGTCGATGACGTCCTTCATCATCCGGACCACCTGCATGTGCCGCATGTTGTGGCCCACATAGAGCTTCGATCCCGTGCGATACGCGGTCTCCAGGATCCGGTCCGCGTCCTCGATAGAGATCGCGAGCGGCTTCTCCACGTAGACCGGCACGCCGCCCTCGAGCAGTTCGATCGACACCTCGGCGTGCGTGAAATCGGGCGAGGTGATGAACGCGCCGTCGATCGCGATCCCCGAGGCGAGCATGTCGGCGACCGAGGCGAACACCGGGATGTCGCCGAACAGCCTGGCCGCCCTCGCGTGCGTCTGCGGAGCAGGATCCACCGCCGCGACCACCGTGCCGCCCGCTGCCTCGACGTGGAGGGCCACGCCCGCACGCGCACCAACGCCGATCACCGCCGCCCGGAAGGCGGTGGTCTGCCCTGTCGCGTCCTGCTGCACCATGTCGTCCCTCTCGTTGCTGGTCGTGATGGCCGGGGCGGTCACGCCCTCGAAGCCGTAGATACGTGCGGCGTGTCGCTGGAACGCGAGCCCGAGGGCGCCGATCGCCGCGGCGTCGACGCCGAGTTCACCTCCGCGGATGAGACGCGTGCCGGTGTCGATCCCCATGACGGCGGTGCGCACGTTCTCCTCGAGCGGAGCCGCGATGAGGTCCGCGAACTCGGCGAGTTCCCCGCCGAGCACGATCACCTCGGGGTCGACGGTCAGGATCAGCGCCGCCATCGCCGGCGACATCGCCGCGCTCAGGCTGCGCAGAGCCTCGAGCCCGCGGGTGTCGGCCGGGTCATCGCGCAGGCGGCGCAGCTCAGCGCCGACGACGGGAACGGCCTCGAGCAGAGTCCCCTTCGGGATCTCCACATCGCTGAACGCGCGGAGCATGCCGACCTCTCCGGCGCGCCCGCGGCGGCCGCGCACGACGTGTCCGGCGGCCGTGACCCGGGCGGAGACGTGGTGCCAGGTGAGCGCGTAGACGCCCGTGTCGGCGTCGCGGAGCGCGCCGGAGCGGGACTCCGCCTCTGCCGCGAGGGAGAGGTCGTTGTCCACGACGACCGGGATCCCGAACGCCTCGGTGAGCAGCGTCCCGAGGTGGGCCCCGTGCCACGACGCGACCTGAGGCGAGGAGATCACGATGCCGTCTTCGTCGAGAAGGCCGGCAGCGGCCACGCCGATCGCAGCGACGTCCGAGAGCCGGCGGCCGGCGCGCTCCAGGGTCTGGACGAGAAGGGCGCGCAATGGGGCGAGACCGGGCTGAGCGGTCGTCGGCGGTGCGAGCTCCGAGCTCTGCACGCCGAGGACCCGGCCAGACCGGTCGGCGACCAGCATCCGCACCCCGCTGCGGGTCAGATCGACACCGACGACGACCTGAGCTCCGAGGATCAGGGAATACGAGCGGGCCGGGCGCCCCGCGGACGCGCGGGCCTCATGCTCCACCACGAGCCCTGCGTCCTTGAGCTCGGCGAGCGCCGCGGTGACCGTCGGCCGAGACAGGCCGGTGGACTCCGCGAGGTCCGAGATGGTGGCGCCGTCGTGCTCACGCAGCGCGGTCAGGCACTGGGCGACGAGGCGTGGATCAGTCGTGGACATCATCGGCCTTTCGGAACCAACTTGATAAGCATTATGAAAGTGCTTTCGTCATTGATATCCGACGAGTTCGTGTCGTGTCAAGGCAATCCACCCTGACTCGCGATCGACTCCTAGGCTCGGAGCATGACGGTCGAGACCAACCCGCTGCTCACCCCCTCCGCCCTCCCCTACGCGCTGCCCGACTACGAACGGATCCGTGCGGAGCACTATCTCCCCGCGTTCCGGCGCGGTTTCGAGGAGCAGCTCGCCGAGGTCCGCCGGATCACGATGGTGCGGTCGATGCCGAGCTTCGAGAACACGATGGTCGCGCTGGAGCGCAGCGGAGAGCTGCTGGACCGGACCTCGCACGCGTTCTACACCGTGAGCTCCGCCGATGCGACGGCCGAGATCCAGGCGATCGATGAAGAGCTCGCCCCGCTGATGGCGGCTCACCAGGATGCGATCCTGCTCGACTCCGCGCTGTACTGGCGCATCACGCAGCTGCACGACCAGCTCGACACCCTCTCTCTGGATCCGGAGCAGCACCGCCTCGTCGAGCGCTGGCATCGCGAGATGACCTTGGCCGGTGCGGCGCTCGACGACGATGCGAAAGCCCGGCTCACCGAGCTGAACCAGCGGATCTCCGCGCTCAGCACCGCATTCGAGCGAAACCTGCTCGCCGATACGAACGAGCTGGCCGTGCTCTTCGACGACGCCGCCGAGCTCGACGGACTGAGCGCGGGAGAGCTGTCAGCCGCTGCCCGAGCCGCCACCGAGCGCGGGCTCGAGGGCAAGCATCTGCTCACCCTCCCGCTCTTCACCGGCCACCCGACCCTGGGCGCGCTCACGAACCGCGAGAGCCGCCGTCGCATCATGGAAGCGTCGCGCTCCCGCGGGGCGCGCGGCGGCGAGCACGACAACCGCGGCGTCCTCGCCGAGATCGTGCGTCTCCGCGCCGAACGCGCGGACCTGCTCGGCTATCCCTCCCACGCGGCCGCCGTGACCGCTGACGAGACCGCGGGTACTCCTGAGGCCGTAGAGCGCATGCTGCGCGACCTCGCCGCACCGGCCGCACGCAACGCGACGGCGGAGCGAGCGGCCCTGCAACGCCTCATCGACGACACCGAGTCCGAGCCGTTCCCCCTGGAGGCGCACGACTGGGCCTTCTACACCGAGAAGCTGCGCACCGCGCAGTACGAGATCGACACCGCGGCGCTGCGCCCATGGTTCGAGTCGGAGAGCGTTCTGCGCGACGGCGTGTTCGCCGCCGCCGGCCGGCTGTACGGGCTCTCGTTCACCGAGCGCCCTGAGCTGCCCGTCTACCACCCGGGCGCGCGCACGTTCGAGGTGTTCCAGGAGGACGGGTCGGCGCTCGGGCTCTTCGTGCTGGATCTGTACACGCGCGACAGCAAGCGCGGCGGCGCGTGGATGAATCCGATCGTCAGCCAATCCGCGCTGCGCGGCACGTTGCCCGTCGTCGCGAACAACCTCAACGTGGCGAAGCCCGCCGACGGGGAGCCGACGCTGCTCACGCTGGACGAGGTCAACACCCTGTTCCACGAGTTCGGCCACGCACTGCACGGGCTCTTCTCCGACGTCACGTACCCGCACTTCTCCGGCACCAACGTGTTCCGCGACTTCGTCGAATTCCCCAGTCAGGTCAACGAGATGTGGATGCTCTGGCCGGAGATCGTCGGCGAATACGCACGGCATCACGAGACCGGCGAGCCGCTCCCGGTCGGTCTCGTCGAGCGCCTGCAGGCCACGGAGGCCTTCAACCAGGGCTTCGAGACCAGCGAATACCTCGCCGCGGCCTGGCTCGACCAGGCGCTGCACGCGCTGGCTGTGGGCGACTCGATCGATGACGTCGCAGCGTTCGAGGCCGCGGCTCTCGCAGACATCGGGCTGCACGATCCGGCCGTGCCCACCAGATACTCCTCGGCGTACTTCGCACACGTGTTCTCCGGCGGCTACAGCGCCGGCTACTACTCGTACATCTGGAGCGAAGTGCTCGATGCCGACACCGTGGAGTGGTTCCGCGACAATGGAGGGCTGACCAGGGAGAACGGGGAGCGCTTCCGACGGCGCCTGTTGGGTGTCGGCGGGTCGAAGGATCCGCTCGAGGCCTACCGCGACTTCCGCGGCCGCGATGCGGAGATCGCGCCGCTGCTCAAGCGCCGCGGGCTGGATCGCTGACGGCAGCGCTGTCGGCGGAACGCTCCGGCGCTCTGCCGACAGCGCGGCTCAGGCGCTCTTGCGCTTGCGTGCCAGCACCAGCGTGGGCGGCGCGCCTTCGTCGACCGCGGCGCGGGTCACGACGACCTTCTGCACGTCCTCCTCGGACGGGATCTCGAACATGATCGGTCCGAGCACGTCCTCCAGGATCGCCCGGAGCCCGCGCGCGCCGGTCTTGCGCAGCACGGCGAGGTCAGCGATCGACTGCAGAGCATCGTCCTCGAACTCCAGCTCCACCCCGTCGAGCTGGAACATGCGCTGGTACTGCTTGACCAGTGCGTTGCGCGGCCCGGTGAGGATGTCAATGAGGGCAGCCTGGTCGAGCGGCGAGACCGAGGCGACGACCGGCAGCCGGCCGATGAACTCGGGGATGAGACCGAACTTGTGCAGATCCTCCGGGAGCACCTCGCTGAACAGATCGAGATCCTTGCCCTTGTCATGCAGCGGGGCGCCGAATCCGACGCCATGCTTGCCGACGCGGGAGGAGACGATGTCCTCGAGGCCCGCGAAGGCCCCGGCGACGATGAACAACACGTTCGTGGTGTCGATCTGCAGGAACTCCTGGTGCGGGTGCTTGCGACCGCCCTGCGGCGGCACCGACGCGACCGTGCCCTCGAGGATCTTCAGCAGCGCCTGCTGCACGCCCTCACCCGAGACGTCGCGAGTGATCGACGGGTTCTCGGCCTTGCGCGCGATCTTGTCGATCTCGTCGATGTAGATGATGCCCTGCTCAGCGCGCTTGACGTCGTAGTCCGCGGCCTGGATCAGTTTGAGCAGGATGTTCTCCACATCCTCGCCGACGTAGCCCGCCTCGGTGAGCGCGGTGGCGTCGGCGACCGCGAACGGCACGTTCAGTCGCTTCGCGAGGGTCTGCGCGAGGTAGGTCTTGCCGCAGCCGGTCGGGCCGATCATCAAGATGTTGCTCTTGGCGATCTCGATGTCTTCGGCCTTCTGCTCCGCCGGCTGCAGTGTGCCACGGGCTCGAACCCGCTTGTAGTGGTTGTAGACCGCCACCGCGAGCGCCTTCTTGGCCGGCTCCTGACCTACCACGTACTCCTCGAGGAAGGAGAAGATCTCTCGAGGCTTGGGCAGATCGAACTCGGCGACCTCGCCGTTCGCGGATTCGGCCATGCGCTCTTCGATGATCTCGTTGCAGAGCTCGACGCACTCGTCGCAGATGTACACGCCGGGACCGGCGATGAGCTGCTGAACCTGCTTCTGACTCTTGCCGCAGAACGAGCACTTGAACAGGTCGGCGCTCTCACCGATGCGTGCCATGTGCGTCCTCCTTCGAGACGTGGTCCACGATCGCAGCGAATGCGATCACGGGGCGTTGATGCCGCTGTTCGAGCCTAACTGCTGCATCCGACATCCGGCCGCATCGCCACGGATCCCCCGGCGCCGCATCGCTCCGCCCACCGCGAACGCCTCGTGCGGTGCGTCAGCTGATGAACGGGAATCCACCCCAGCCGTTGCCGATCTGCTGATACGAGCCGATCGTGCCCGAGCCCGTCCCTCTGTAGAGCCACAACGATTGATCAGTTCCGCTACGGCCGATGATGTCGGCGTTGCCGTCCCCGTCGTAGTCGCCTGCGCCCGTGATCGTCGAGAAGACGTTCCATCCCGAGCCGATCCTCTGACCCGCTGTGAATCCGCTCCCTGTGCCGTAGTAGGCCCACAGGGCGCCAGTCCAGTCACGCGCGATCAGGTCGCCACGCCCGTTGTTGTCGAAGTCCCCCGTGACGAGTGCCGTCATGATCGACCAGCCGGAACCGATCTGGACGCGCCCGCCGAACCGCCCATCCCCCAACCCGGGGTAGGCGTACAGCACACCGGCGGGCCCGCGGGTCACGAGATCGGCGCGGCCGTCACCCGTGAAGTCCACTCCCCCCGCCAGCAGGCTGTAGTCCGACGTCCATCCCGATCCGACCAGGGCGCCGCTGTAGTGGCTCGATGCGTCGCCTGCGTAGTAGAACAGGTTCCCGTTGGTGCGTGTCTGGAGCAGGTCCCCCGCCCCGTCGCCGTTGAAATCACCGTGAACGATCGCAGAGGTCGTCTCCCAGCCGTTGCCGAGGGTGTTCCCCATCAACCACGTCGTTCCGACCGGTCCGTAGCTCAGATACTCGACGAGATAGCCGTCGTTGCGCACACCGAGCAGATCCGACTTCATGTCACCGTTGAGGTCGAAGGGGCCGTTGGGCGGCAGTGATCCAACGCTCCCGCGGTACTCGAAATGATTGTGATCGCAGGAGTCGTCGAACTGCGTCCACTGCGCGGGGACGGCGAGGCGGCTGCGGCACTGATACTGCCCGAGTCCGGCGGGTGCCGGGAGCGCGGTGAACATGGAGTTGATCAGCGCGAGATCCTGCTGCGTCCCGCCGGTCGATGCGACGCCGTTGACGCGTGAGATGTCCACGGCGTGGCCGCCGCCGTTGCGCCAGTGGTATCCGCTCGTCCCGATCGCACTGAGCTCGCCGGTGCAGAACCTGTTCAGAGAGGCAACATACAGCGAGAACTTCCTGTCGACGATCGTCGTCTTGAGCGCCTGCAGGATCACCGGGTCGATGATGCAGTCGCGGACTTGGCCGCCGATGACGTGGGACTGCAGGGTGCCGCTGGCATACCCCTGGATCTGCGCCATGGGTTCGGGGTTCCCGCTGAGCAAGCCACTGTTGACCAGCTGCTGCGCGAGCGTCTGCGACGCGGGCGGGGGCGCGGTCGCCGAGGCGGTGCTCGTCGGCAGCAGTGACGCGGTCGCGACAAGCGCCGCGCCGAGAACCGCCAGGGTCAGCCGCCGCCATGATCTCCGCTGCACGAGTCGCTCCACCCGTTCAATATATTGGGAACGGCTTGCGCTGGGTGCCGCTGGAGTTTGGCCGTCATCGATGTGCGTCGGAATCAGGCATGGTGGCGGCGCGCACTGGACACCCCCCGACCGGTGACGATGAGGCAGGGTCTTGCTGCGTCGCCGCCACCGTCGTGGCGAGCGTCGGCGGCGCGCCGTCAGACCATGCTCTTCGGGTGCCAGACCGTCTTCACCTCGGTGAAGGCCGCGATCCGCTGCGGGGAGGCGACCACCTCACCCGGAGCGAGCACGCGCTTGAGCGTGTCGGCGGCGGTGATCTGCAGGTCGACCCAGTCGATTGCGCCGGCGCCGGCGAGATCGAGGGCGTTGACGTCGGCATGCGACGCGAGCCACGGCGCGAGTTCGGCCGGGGATCCGGTGAGCACGTTCACCACGCCGCCGGGAAGGTCGCTCGTCGCCAGCACCTCGGCGAGGCTGATCGCCGAGAGCGGGTACCGCTCGCTCGCCACGACGACCACGGCGTTGCCTGCGACGAGCGCCGGCGCGACGACGGAGACGAGACCCAGCAGCGCGTTCTCCTGCGGCGCGACGATCGCGACGACGCCGGTCGGCTCCGGGGCGGAGATGTTGAAGTAGGCGCCCGCGACCGGGTTCAGGTTGCCGGCGACCTGGGCGTACTTGTCGCACCAGCCCGCGTACCAGACCCAGAGGTCGATGGCCTCGTCGACCTGTGCTCCTGCGGAGGCTGCCGACACGCCCTGCTGTGCCACGATCTCGTCGACGAACTGCGCCTTGCGCCCCTCGAGCACCTCGGCCACGCGGTACAGCACCTGTCCCCGGTTGTACGCGGTGGCCTTCGCCCAGCCCGCCTGCGCGGTGCGCGCGGCCTTCACCGCGTCACGCGCATCCTTGCGCGAAGCCTGGGCGGCATTCGCCAGGAACGCGCCCTTCGAAGTGGTGACCTCATAGGTGCGTCCCGATTCGCTGCGCGGGAACGCGCCGCCGATCGCGAGCTTGTAGGTCTTGGGCACCGTCAGTCGCGCGCTCATGCCGCGGATCCCTTCTTCTGCGCCTTGGCCTCGATCTGGCGGGCGACCCCTGCCGGACGCAGGTACGCGGTCAGGCCCTGCTTGCCGCCCTCGCGGCCGTAGCCGGACTCCTTGTAACCGCCGAACGGGCTGGACGGGTCGAATCGGTTGAACGTGTTCGCCCACACCACGCCGGCGCGGAGGCGGTCGGCGACGGCGAGGATCCGGGATCCCTTGTCGCTCCAGATCCCTGCGGAGAGACCGTAAGGAGTGTTGTTCGCCTTCGCGATCGCCTCGGCCGGTGTGCGGAAGGTGAGCACCGACAGCACGGGGCCGAACACCTCCTCGCGGGCGATGCGATGCGACGCCTCGACGCCGGTGAAGATCGTCGGAGCGAACCAGAAGCCCTTCTCGGGGATCACGCAGTCGGCGGTCCAGCGCTCGGCGCCCTCGTCCTCGCCGACCTGGCTGAGCTCCCTGATGCGGGCGAGCTGCTCGGCCGAGTTGATGGCGCCGATGTCGGTGTTCTTGTCGAGCGGGTCGCCGAGACGCAGCGTCGACAGGCGGGACTTCAGCCGGTCGATGACCTCGTCGTGGATCGATTCCTGCACGAGCAGGCGGCTGCCGGCGCAGCACACGTGGCCCTGGTTGAAGAAGATGCCGTTGACGATCCCCTCGACCGCCTGGTCGATCGGGGCGTCGTCGAACACGATGTTCGCCGCCTTGCCGCCGAGCTCGAGGGTGAGCGCCTTGCCCGTGCCCGCCACCGTGCGGGCGATCTCGCGACCCACCGCGGTCGACCCCGTGAAGGCGACCTTGTCGACGTCGGGGTGGCGCACCAGCGCGGCGCCAGTGGCGCCGGCACCCGTGATGATGTTCACCACACCGGCCGGAAGGTCGGCCTGCTGCAGGATCTCGGCGAAGATCAGCGCCGTGAGCGACGTCGTCTCAGCGGGCTTCAGCACAACCGTGTTGCCGGCAGCCAGGGCCGGGGCGACCTTCCAGGCGAGCATGAGCAGCGGGAAGTTCCACGGGATGACCTGCCCCGCGACACCGTGCGCCGCCGGGTCAGGTCCTGCGCCGGCGTAGTCCAGCTTGTCCGCCCAGCCCGCGTAGTAGAAGAACCACGAAGCGACGAGCGGCACGTCGACGTCGCGGGACTCCTTGATCGGCTTGCCGTTGTCGAGGCTCTCGGCGACAGCGAGCTCGCGGGCGCGCTCCTGCACGAGCCGCGCGATGCGGAACAGGTACTTGCCCCGGTCGCGGCCGCTCATCTTCGACCACACCTTGGTGTAGGCGCGACGTGCAGCGGCGACAGCGAGGTCCACGTCCTCATCCGACGCGTGCGCGATCGTCGCGATGCGCGACTCGTCGGCGGGCGAGATCGTGCCGAACGAGGCGCCGCGCCCCTCGACGAACTCGCCGTCGATGAAGAGCCCGTATTCGTCCTTCAGGTTGAGGATGCTCCGCGACTCGGGCGCGGGTGCGTATTCCAAGAATCCCATGAACAGTCCTTCGTCAGTCGATCGTGACGTAGTCGGGGCCGGAGTAGTGGCCGGTGGTCAGCTTCTGCCGCTGCAGCAGCACGTCGTTGAGCAGGCTCGACGCGCCGAAGCGGAACAGGTGCGGCTGCAGCCACTCCTCACCCACGGTCTCGGCGACGTGCACGAGATACTTCACCGCGTCCTTCGAGGAGCGGATCCCGCCGGCGGGCTTGACGCCGATCTTCTCACCGGTGAGCCCGTGCCAGTCGCGCACGGCTTCGAGCATGAGCAGCGTGACGGGCAGCGTAGCCGCCGGGGCGACCTTGCCGGTCGAGGTCTTGATGAAATCGCCGCCGGCCAGCATGCCCAGCCACGACGCGCGCCTGATGTTGTCGTAGGTGTTCAGCTCGCCGGTCTCGAGGATGATCTTCAGCGAAGCGGAGGTGCCGTCCTCCCGGCGGCACGCGTCCTTGACAGCCACGATCTGGTCGAACACCTGGCCGTAGCGGCCGGCGAGGAAAGCGCCTCGGTCGATGACCATGTCGATCTCGTCGGCGCCGGCCTCGACCGCGTCACGGGTGTCGGCAAGCTTCACCCCGAGCGATGCGCGGCCGCTCGGGAACGCGGTCGCGACGGCCGCGACCGAGATGCCGCCGTCGTCGGGGTCGCCGTGGCGGGGGCCGAGCGCCTCGACCGCGTACGGCACCATGTCGCCGTAGACGCACACCGCCGCGACCGACGGGCAGGTCGGATCCGAGGCATCGGGCAGCTTGGCTTTGGAGACCAGCGAGCGCACCTTGCCCGGGGTGTCCGCGCCCTCCAGAGTCGTGAGGTCGATGAGCCGCACGATCGTGTCGAGAGCCCACGCCTTCGACGTCGTCTTGATGGAGCGCGTCCCGAGCGCGGCGGAGCGCTGCTCCAGGCCCACTGCATCCACTCCGGGCAGGCCGTGCAGGAATCGGCGCAGCGTGAGGTCGTCGGGGTCGCCGCCGAGCACCTCCAGCGCGGTGCGCCGTGCGAGTTCGGTCGTCGTCACTGGTCCTCCAAGAGGGTCCGGGCGGTCGCCTCGTCGGTGACCACCATCGTGCACAGGTTCGCGGTCACGACCGTGCGGGCGATGTCGTGCTTCGCCTCTCCGGCCGTGACGAAGACAGAGGTGCGCGCCTCACGCAGCCGCTCCAGGCTGAGCCCGACCGTGCGGGCATCGAGCTCAGGATCGACGATGTTGCCGTCCGCATCGATGTAGCGGCCCAGCACGTCGCCGACCGCGCCGCGCCGGCCCAGTTCGTCGATGTCCCGGACGCTCAGATAGCCGTTGTCGACGTGGGCGGATCCGGCGTCGCAGACGCCCGCGGTGAAGAGGTAGGCGTCGGCCTGGGCGGCCTGCTCGAGCACGCCGGCGACGGTGCGATCGCGCTCGATGGCCTGCTTGGTCTCCAGCCGCTCCAGGATCGCGGGGCTGGGCAGCAGTGCGACATGCCCCGAGGCGCGCTGCGCGATCGTGGCCGCGAGCGAGGCGGCGCCTCCCGGGCGGCGGTTCACGCTCACACCGCCGTTCATCTGCACCACGGTCACGCCACGGGCCCACCCCTCGGCCATGCGGTCGGCGATCGCAGTCAGCGTCCGCCCCCAGCTCACGGCGAGCGTCTTCGGCACGGGCCGGAGCGCCGCGAGGTGATCTGCGGCGCCCTGCGCGACGCGTGCGAGCGTCTCGGCGTCGCTCGGGCCGTTCGGGACCACGACGGCGTCGGCAAGCCCGAAGCGCTCGCGCAACTCTCGCTCGATGCCGAGCTTGCGAGCGCGCGGATGCACGATCTCGATCCGCACGATGCCGTCGATCCGTGCCTGCTGAAGGAGCCGCCCGACCTTCCAGCGCGAGATGCCCAGCAGGCCACCGATCTCGTCCTGCGTCTTGTCCTCGTCGTAATACAGCTCCGCCACACGAACGGCGAGCAGCTCGTCGTCGTCGATGGCAGATCGGGGCATGCTCCGAGGGTACCCTCCGCCACGCGCACGCGCACGTCATTGCTCATATGAGCACGGTGCGTCACTCACTCGCGCAACGGGCGGAGACGTGAAAGGGCGGCCCGGAATCGGTTCCGGACCGCCCTTTCACGGGATGTCAGCAGGTCAGCTCAGCGCCTGGCGCTTGCGGCTCGTGAGCACCTGGTCGACGATGCCGTACTCCTTGGCCTGCTCGGCGGAGAGGATGTTGTCGCGATCGATGTCGCGGTTCACCTTCTCGACCGGCTGACCGGTGTGCTTGGCCATGGTCTCCTCGAGCCACGTGCGCATGCGCAGGATCTCCGCGGCCTGGATCTCGATGTCCGACGCCTGTCCCTGACCGGCCTCGCCCATGGCGGGCTGGTGCATCAGCACGCGGGCGTTCGGCAGCGCGAGACGCTTGCCCGGCGCGCCTGCGGCGAGCAGGACCGAGGCGGCCGAAGCGGCCTGACCGAGCACGACGGTCTGGATCTGCGGCGCGACGTACTGCATCGTGTCGTAGATCGCGGTCATCGCCGTGAAGGATCCGCCGGGCGAGTTGATGTACATCGTGATGTCGCGCTCGGAGTCCTGGCTCTCCAGGACCAGCAGCTGCGCCATCACGTCATCGGCGGATGCGTCGTCGACCTGCACGCCGAGGAAGATCACGCGATCCTCGAACAGCTTGTTGTACGGGTCCTGGCGCTTGAAGCCGTAGGCGGTGCGCTCCTCGAACTGAGGGAGGACGTAGCGGCTCGAGGGCAGAGTGCCGGCGGACCGGAACGTGGGTGTGTACATGAGTGTCCTCTCCAGCCTTACTTGTCCGCGCCCGTGCCGCCGCCGCCGTGCACGTCACTGGCGTGCTCGCGCATGTGGTCGACGAATCCGTATTCGAGAGCCTCGGAGGCGGTGAACCAGCGGTCGCGGTCGCCATCCTCGTTGATCTGCTCCACCGTCTTGCCGGTCTGCGACGCGGTGATCTCGGCGAGGCGCTGCTTCATCGACAGGATGAGCTGCGCCTGCGTCTGGATGTCGCTGGACGTGCCGCCGAAGCCGCCGTGCGGCTGGTGCAGCAGCACCCGCGCGTTCGGCGTGATGTAGCGCTTGCCCTTGGTGCCGCTGGTGAGCAGCAGTTGCCCCATCGAGGCCGCCATGCCGATGCCGACCGTGACGATGTCGTTCGGCACGAACTGCATCGTGTCGTAGATCGCCATGCCGGCGGTGATGGAGCCGCCGGGCGAGTTGATGTAGAGGTAGATGTCCTTCTCGGGGTCCTCTGCGGCGAGAAGGAGGATCTTGGCGCAGATCTCGTTGGCGTTCTCGTCCCGCACCTCGGATCCCAGCCAGATGATGCGATCCTTGAGCAGCCTGTCAAAGACGCTCGTCGCGACCAGGGGTTCAGCCATTTCAGCTCCTGTTTCCGTGTTCGGTGTTTCGAATCTACCGGCGACAACGCACGCGCCCGGCCGTGTTCGCCGTCGGCATATCAGGCGTCGTCGCCTGCGATCTCGTGGGCATAGGCGGTCATCGACCGGTGGTAGCGAGGCATGTGCGGCACGAGCGCCAGGATCGCGACCCCGAGCCCCCGTTCCGGCTGTCCGGCGCTGGCGAGAGCGAGCGCATGCATGGCGGCGATCGCGTCGCGGTAGATCGAGTCCGGGTGCGCCGCGTGCTCGGACTCGATGAGCTCGAGGGCGCCCTGCACGTCGCCGAGGTTGCGCAGCGAGCTGGCGAGCTGGATCGTCGCCTGGGCGCGTCGATCGTCGTCGAGACCGAGCTCGAGGGCACGCCGGTACAGCGGCACGGCTTCGTCAGGCAGCCCCGCGGAATCGCGTGCTCCGGCGCGCTCGAACGCGGCCTCGGCGTCGTCCGGCCCGCGCTCGGCGGCGATCGCGTCGATCCTCGCGATCACCTCTTCCTCGACGAGGCCGCCTGCGGCGGCGTCCCAGACAGCGTCGATCCGCTCCTGCCAGTCCTTCATCTCTGTCCTCGCGTCTTCTCGGGATGCGAAGAGGGCGGGTGCGTGGTGCACCCGCCCTCTTCCGGATCATGGATCCGATGATTACTCGGCGTCAGCGGCCTTCTCGGCGGCCTTCTTGGCCGGAGCCTTGCGGGCGGCCGGCTTCTTCGCGGCGGGCTTCTCCTCGGCGGCGGGAGCCTCATCGGCGTCCGCGGCCTTGGCGGGAGCCTTCTTCGCGGGTGCCTTCTTGGCCGGTGCCTTCTTGGCCGGCTTCTCCTCGACCGGAGCCTCGGCGGCGTCCTCGGTGGCCACGAAACCGGTCAGATCCACGGCCTTGCCGTTGGAGTCGACCACGGTGACCTTGCCGAGCGCGACTGCGAGGGCCTTGTTGCGGGCGACCTCGCCGACCAGCACGGGCAGCTGGTTCTGGGACTGCAGCGCCTCGACGAACTCCTGCGGAGCCATGCCGTACTGCGCGGCGGACTGGATCAGGTACTGGCTGAGCTCGTCCTGCGAGACCTGCACATTGGCGCTCTCGGCGATGGAGTCGAGCAACACCTGGGTGCGGAACTGCTTGGTGCTCGCCTCGGTGACCTCGGCGCGGTGCTCGTCGTCCTCCAGACGGCCTTCGCCCTCGAGGTGGTTGTGCACCTCGTCCTCGATGAGCTGCGGCGGGACGGGGATGTCGATCTGCTCGAGCAGCGTCTCGACGAGCTTGTCGCGTGCGGCGGAGGCCTGCGTGAACACGCCCTGCTGCTCGACCGACTCGCGCAGGCTGTCGCGCAGCTCGGCGATCGTGTCGAACTCGCTCGCGATCTGCGCGAAGTCGTCGTCAGCCTCGGGCAGCTCACGCTCCTTGACGGCCTTGACCGTGACGGAGACCTCGGCCTCCTCGCCGGCGTGGTCGCCGCCGACGAGCTTCGAGCGGAACGTGGTGTCCTCACCGGCGGTGAGGGAGTCGATCGCGTCGTCGATGCCCTCGAGCAGCTCGCCGGAACCGACCTCGTAGGAGACGCCCTCCGCGCGGTCGATCTCGGCGCCGTCGATCGCGGCGACGAGGTCGAGCTCGACGAAGTCGCCGGCCTTCGCGGGACGGTCGACCGGCACCAGGGTGCCGAAGCGGGCGCGCAGGCGGTCGAGCTCTGCATCCAGGGCGGCGTCATCGGCCTCGACGGCGTCGACGGTCACGGTGATGCCGTCGAGCGAGGGGACCTCGATCTCGGGACGGACATCGACCTCGACCTCGACCTTGAGGTCGCCGGAGAAGTCCTTCTCGTTCGGCCACTCGATGACCTCGGCCGAGGGGCGGCCGACGATACGGAGGTTGTGCTCGAGCGACGCCTCGCGGAAGAAGGTGTCCAGGCCCTCGTTGACGGCGTGCTCGATGACCGCGCCACGACCGACGCGCTGGTCGATGATCGGCGCGGGCACCTTGCCCTTGCGGAAGCCGGGGATCTGCACGTCCTGAGCAATGTGCTCGTACGCGTGCGCGATGCTGGGCTTGAGGTCCTCGGGGGTGACCGTGATGTGCAGCTTGACCCGGGTCGGGGCAAGCTTCTCGACGGTGCTGTTCGCCATGCTGGTGTGTCTCCTTGTGAATGTCCCGCGCGGAGATCCACGCGAGTGCGACGTGTGTGAACGTCGGGGCGACAGGATTTGAACCTGCGACCTCCCGCTCCCAAAGCGGGCGCTCTACCAAGCTGAGCTACGCCCCGGTTAGGACCCGCGCGCGCGGGAACGGCCTCCACGAGTCTAACGGACCAGAGCACCCCCGCCGGTCAGGTATGCTCGTGGGAGTCCGCGGTGTTGTTGCGCGGGCCGGTTCCCTCGCTCGTCGAGGGATCCGGGGCTGTAGCTTAGTGGTAAAGCCTCTGTCTTCCAAACAGATGATGCGAGTTCGATTCTCGTCAGCCCCTCCACTTCTCCCTACTCCTGCAAGGGATCTCAGGCGGATCCCGATCCGACGATCGCCGGGATGCGCTCGATCCGTGACGGCAGGCTCATCTTCTCCCGTTCGCGGCGTAGAGTTCGCTGCGTCGAAGGGAGCGGGCATGGAGATCACCCCCGCGCGCATCACGGCACTCCAGCCGGACCAGGTGTTCGTCTTCGGCTCGAACGCCGAGGGCCTTCATGGCGGCGGCGCCGCCCTGATCGCGTACGAGCGGTTCGGCGCGGCGTGGGGTGAAGGGCACGGTCATCACGGCCAGACCTATGCCATCGACACCATGAGCGGGCTCGAGGTCCTCGCCGCAGAAGCACAGGGGTTCGTCGCATACGCGACCGCTCACCCTGCCCTGCGTTTCCTGCTCACCCCGGTCGGATGCGGGATCGCGGGCTACAGGCCCGATCAAGTCGCGCCGTCGTTCGCCGGCCTGCCTGACAACGTGTCGGTGCCGGCGAGCTTCGTCGCCTTCCTCTGAGGTCGCGGCGCCGAGCAGCCTCGACCGCATGCGTCCGAGCGGGCCCGGCTTGGCCGATCTGCATGAGAGGATGTCCGCACCTGCGACGACATCGAGCCGCCGCACGCCGCATCGCCTGGCCCCTCGGCCCCGAACGACAGGACCGTGATGGAAGAGCCCCGCCCTCCGCGCGGCGACGACGCCCCGTCGCACGTCGATGATGCTCCATCCCTGATCGGCGCGGTCCCGCCGTACCTCGACGGCGCCTCGCCGCTGGGCACGAGCGCCTCCGACCCCGAGACGGGCACAGACGACACCGACGCGACGCAGACCGCTCCCACCGACCCCGACGCCCGTCGTCGCCGGCGGCGCCGCGTCCTGGCCTGGGTGCTGCCTCCCGCGGTCGCCGTGCTGATGCTGGGCGCGTTGGCCGCCCTCGAGCTCACGGCATGGCAGAGCTTCGACCACGAGAGCACCTCGCTGAGCAAGGCACTCGACGATCAGGACGAGGTCACGCGCCAGGTCCAGTCCGCCCTCTCAGGTTCGCGCAGCGTGACCGACGCGGCGACCGCCGTCCTCGCCGTTGCGGACGGCGGGCTGCTCACCGCCGAGGACCGCACAATGCTCACCGACGTCACCCATCAGTCCACCGAGCAGTCCAGGGCCGCCTCAGCGCTGATCCCCGGCAGTCGCCCTCGTGCGGGCACACGGAAGTTCTGGTTCTGGGAGGTCAACACCGACACCGCACGACTCGAGAGGCTCGATGCGAGCGCCCGCGACCGGGCGAAGAAGCTCAGCGCCGCCGAGGGGCCGCTGCGGACCGCCACCGAAGCAACCCGCACCACGGCGTCGACCGCGCTCACGGCGGCGGCGGGTCGCGCTGCAGCCGCGGAGGCCGCGAACGTGCCCGCCGACAACGACGCCGTGCTCGACCTCCGCTACGCCGTCGACCAGGTCAGGCAGCGCGCGTCGCCGTTCCAGCCCCGGGTGTCCGCGGACTACACAGCCCTCGCTCAAGCCGTGCAGAAGCTGCAGGAGTCGCACGCCGCCACGCTCGCCAGCGAATCCGGGCCGCTCGAGCAGTCCCGCCTCGACCTGGAGGCGTTCGCCCGGTCTCTCGCCCCGGGCCTCCTCTTGGACTTCGAATGGGCCGACCTCATCAACGGCCTGGGGGAATCCAACGGTTACCTCTCCGGGGAGACCGCCTGGTGGTACGACAGAGGCGGATACGCGACCATCCGGCTGTCGAACTCGATCGCCCAGGAATGGCCGAGCGACGCCGCCCACGCGATCGTCGCCCACGAGGTCGGGCACGCCATCACGATCCGCTGCCGCACGATGTACGACACGACGAACGATCAGACGGCGGAGGCCTGGGCCACCGCGTGGGCGATCAGCATGGGCTTCACGTCCGACGCCAACGGCACTTCCGCCTACGGCACTCCCCCCGATTCACTGATCCAGACCGCAGCCGGCTGCCGATGAACCCGGCGCGCCTCGTCGTCCGCACCGTCCGAAGTCGCCCGGACACGACGAGAGCCCCTGCCGAAGCAGGGGCTCTCGGCTGCGACGGTGCGCGACGAAGTCAGGACTGACCGCGCCGCTCGCGCAGCTGTGCGAGGGCGTCGCCGAGAAGCTGCTCGGCCTCCTCGTCGGTGCGGCGTTCCTTCACGTACGCGAGGTGCGTCTTGTAGGGCTCCGCCTTCGCGATCTCCGGCGGGTTCTCCTTGTCCCGCCCGGCGGGAAGTCCGGAGTGCGGGTGATCGATGATGTCCGGGATCTCCTCCTCGGGCAGGCCCGCCGCGAAGTACCGCACGGTCTCGTTGCCGAGCCCGTCCCAGTACGAGATCGCGATGCGGTCGGCGTGATAGCCGTGGTCCTGCTCCCCCATGGGGCCCGATCCGACCCTCGTCCCGCGGATCGCGTTGCCGCCGGTCGCCATCAGATGGCCTCGAACTTCGTGATGAGGCCGAGTCCGACGACCGCCACGAACCAGACCAGGGCGAGAACGACCGTGAAGCGGTTGAGGTTCCGCTCGGCGAGACCGCTGGATCCGACCGCTGACGACATGCCGCCGCCGAACATGTCGGAGAGGCCTCCGCCGCGCCCCTTGTGGAGCAGGATCAGAAGGGTCAGCAGGACGCTGGTGATGCCCAGCAGTACCTGCAGGATGAACTGGAGAATATCCACGGATCGGCCTTTCGCTCGGGCCCGCACGGGCGCGCGGGATCCCGGGTAACGGTCAATTATACGTCGAGACGTCTCCGCCGCTCGGGGCGGAGACGCGTGTCACACCCCGACGTGCTTCTGATAGCGGACGATCGCAGCGAACTCGTCGACGACCAGGCTCGCTCCACCGACCAGTGCGCCGTCCACGTCGGGCTCGCGCATGAACCCGGCGATGTTCGCCGACTTCACCGAGCCGCCGTAGAGGATGCGAGTCCGCGCGGCCGCCTCGTCGCCGAGGACCTTCGCGATGACTCCACGCAGGACCGCGCAGACATCCTGCGCCTGCTGCGGAGTCGCGGCCTGACCCGAGCCGATGGCCCAGACGGGCTCGTACGCGACGACGATGTCCGCCTTCGCGTCGAGTCCCCGCAACGCCGCCTCGAGCTGACCTGCGGGCACGGCGCTCGCGCCGAATTTCTCCAGGTCCTCCGCCGTCTCACCGACGCAGATCACTGGAACCAGACCGTGCTTGAGTGCGGCCTTGGTCTTGGCCGCCACGATCTCATCGCTCTCCGCGTGGTACTCGCGTCGCTCCGAGTGGCCGATGATGACGTAGCTCGCATCGAGCTTGGCCAGGAACGCACCGGAGATCTCGCCGGTGTACGCCCCCGAATCGTGCTGCGACAGATCCTGCGCGCCGAAGGCGAAGGGGATCTTGTCAGCGTCGATCAGCGTCTGCACGCTGCGCAGGTCGGTGAACGGCGGGAAGACCGCCACCTCGACCGTGCCGTCTTCGTGCTTGGCGTCCTTGAGCGTCCAGTGCAGCTTCTGCACGAATGCGACGGCCTGCAGGTGATCGAGGTTCATCTTCCAGTTGCCCGCGATCAGCGGGGTTCTGCTGTTCATGCCCATCCGAGGACCTCCAGTCCGGGAAGCTTCTTGCCCTCGAGGAACTCGAGGCTCGCGCCGCCGCCCGTCGAGATGTGACCGAACTGATCATCCGCGAAACCGAGCTGACGCACGGCCGCGGCGGAATCGCCGCCACCGACCACGCTCAGGCCGTCGGTCTCGGTCAGCGCCTCCGCGACGGCTCTGGTGCCGGCGGCGAAGGCGGGGAACTCGAACACGCCCATGGGCCCGTTCCAGAAGACGGTCTTGGATCCGCGGATCGCATCCGCGAAGCGGGCGGCACTGTCCGGCCCGATGTCGAGTCCGATGCCCGAGGCCCCGAAGGACGTCGCCTCGATGGCATCGGCGGCGGCGACCTCGTGAGCGGCATCCGCGGAGAACGATGCCGCGACGACCACGTCGGTGGGGAGCACGAGCTCCACGCCGCGCTCGGCTGCTTCGGAGATGTAGCCGCGCACCGTTTCGAGCTGGTCCTTCTCCAGAAGGCTGGAGGCGACCGCGTGGCCCTGTGCCGCGAGGAAGGTGAACAGCATTCCGCCGCCGACCAGGAGGCGGTCGACCCGCGGCAGCAGGTGCGAGATCACGCCGAGCTTGTCGGAGACCTTGGACCCGCCGAGCACGACCGTGTAAGGGCGCTCGGGGTTCTCGGTGAGGCGGTCGAGGACCGTCAGCTCGGCTTCGATGAGCAGACCGGCCGCGGACGGCAGAATCTGCGCGAGGTCGTAGACGCTCGCCTGCTTGCGGTGTACGACTCCGAACCCGTCGGAGACGAGCGCATCGCCGAGGGCCGCGAGCTGCTCCGCGAAGGCGCGGCGCTCGGCGTCGTCCTTCGAGGTCTCGCCCGGGTTGAAGCGGAGGTTCTCGAGCACGACCACGCCACCGGGCTGGAGCGCCGCGACGGCGTCCTGCGCGGCGGCGCCGACCGTGTCGGCCGCGATTGCGACCGGCTGCCCGAGCAGCTCGCCCAGGCGCGCCGCGACGGGCGCCAGGCTGTACTGGGGGTCGGGGGCGCCCTCGGGACGACCGAGGTGGGAGCATACGATCACGCGCGCCCCCTGGTCGATGAGGGCTTTGAGAGTCGGCACCGACGCTCGAACACGGCCATCGTCCGTGATGACCCCGTCCCGCAGAGGGACGTTGAGGTCACAACGGACGATGACGCGCGTTCCGTCGAGCGAACCGACCGATTCCTTCAGGGATTCGAGGGTGCGCAGAGTCATGGATATGAGCTTAGAGCCGCTCGGCGACGTACTCGGTGAGGTCGACCAGACGGTTCGAGTAGCCCCACTCGTTGTCGTACCAGCTGGAGACCTTGACCAGGTTGCCGGAGACGTTGGTGAGCGTCGAGTCGAAGATCGACGAGAAGGGGTTGCCCTGGATGTCGCTCGAGACGATCTGGTCCTCGTTGTACTGCAGGTAGCCGTTGAGGCGACCCTCGGCGGCGGCCTTCGCGTACGCGGCGTTGACCTCGTCAGCCGTCAGGTCCTCGCGGTCCGTGATGAGCGTCAGGTCGACGATCGAGCCGGTGGGGACGGGCACACGGTACGAGGAACCGCTGAGCTTGCCGTTCAGCTCCGGCAGCACGAGGCCGATGGCCTTGGCCGCACCGGTCGAGGCCGGGACGATGTTGATCGCGGCGGCGCGGGCGCGGCGCAGGTCGCTGTGCGGGCCGTCCTGCAGGTTCTGGTCGGCGGTGTAGGCGTGCGCGGTCATCATGAAGCCGCGGACGATGCCGAACTCGTCGTTGAACACCTTGGCCAGCGGCGCGAGGCAGTTGGTCGTGCACGAGGCGTTGGAGATGATGTGGTCCGTCTCCGGGTTGTAGGTCTCCTCGTTGACGCCCATCACGATGGTCGCGTCGTCGCCGGTCGCGGGAGCGGAGATCAGCACCTTCTTGGCGCCGGCCTCGATGTGCTTCTTCGCGAGCTCGGCCTTGGTGAAGAACCCGGTCGACTCGATGACGATGTCGACGCCCAGCTCACCCCACGGCAGGTTCGCGGGGTCGCGCTCCGCGAACGCCTTGATGTGGTGCCCGTCGACGGTGATGCTCTCGTCGTCGTAGCTCACGTCCGCCTTGAGCACGCCGCCCACGGAGTCGTACTTCAGCAGGTGCGCGAGGGTCTTGTTGTCGGTGAGGTCGTTGACCGCGACGATCTCGAGGTCGGCGCCCTGCTCGAGGGCTGCGCGGAAGTAGTTGCGTCCGATTCGGCCGAAGCCGTTGATACCGATCTTGACAGACACGAAAGTCTCCTGGTTCTTACTCAAGGAAGTGCGTGATTCTTGCGGATTGCGCGGACAACGGCGTCCTGATGGGTTTTTCGCCCATCAGGACGCCCATCTTTTACGACAGTACCAGCAGTCCGTTGGTCTTCTCGCGCGCGGCAGCGAGGCGCTGGGTGACGTTCTCCCAGTTCGCGATGTTCCACGCGGCCTTGACGTAGTCGGCCTTGACGTTCAGGTAGTCCAGGTAGAACGCGTGCTCCCACATGTCCAGCTGGAACAGCGGCACCGTGCCCTGCGCGGTGTTGCCCTGCTGGTCGAACAGCTGCTGGATGATCAGGCGGGCGCCGATCGGGTCCCAGCTCAGCACGGCCCAGCCGGAGCCCTGGATGCCCATGGCCGCGGCGGTGAAGTGCGCCTGGAACTTCTCGAAGGATCCGAAGAACTCGTCGATGGCGGCCTTGAGCTCGCCCTCGGGCTGGCCGCCGCCGTTCGGCGACAGGTTGGTCCAGAAGATCGAGTGGTTGACGTGTCCGCCGAGGTTGAACGCGAGGTCCTTCTCAAGCTTGTTCACGTTCGCCAGGTTGCCGCTCTCGCGGGCCTCGGCGAGGGACTCGAGCGCCGCGTTCGCTCCGGCGACGTAGGCAGCGTGGTGCTTGTCATGGTGCAGCTCCATGATCTTGCCGCTGATGTGCGGCTCGAGGGCCGCGAAATCGTACGGAAGGTCGGGCAGCGTGTAGATCGCCATGTCGATGTCATCCAATCCGCGCCGCGCTCGCGGCGCTTGCCGGTCCCCCGAAACGCGGTGGTGCGCACGGGGCGGACGTCTTTCATCCTAATGACGGCAACGCGCGGATTGTCCGGATCCTTCCGGATGTGACGACGACGAGGGCCTGCGTCCGGGCGTGTTTCCACAGACCGGAACGCAGGCCCTCGATACGACGTGTCAGACGTCGAAACCGGCGGGCACGGCGGCTTCGGTGCCCGGGATCCCCTCGGTCTGAGCGCGCTTGTCGGCCATCGCGAGAAGGCGGCGGATGCGGCCCGCGACGGCGTCCTTCGTGAGCGGCGGATCGGCGTGGTGGCCGAGCTCGTCGAGGCTGGCGTCGCGGTGCGCGAGGCGCAGCGCACCTGCCGTCTGGAGGTGCTCCGGCACGTCGTCGCCGAGGATCTCGAGCGCGCGCTCGACGCGGGCGCAGGCGGCGACCGCGGCCTGGGCGGAACGGCGCAGATTCGCGTCGTCGAAGTTCACCAGCCGGTTGACGCCGGCGCGCACCTCGCGGCGCTGACGCATCTCCTCCCACGCGGCGGCGGTCTTGGACGCGCCCATCAAGGCGAGCACGGCGCGGATGCCCTCAGGTTCGCGGATGACGACGCGCGGCATGCCGCGTACCTCTCGCGCCTTCGCGGCGATGCCGATCCGGTGTGCGGCGCCGACGAGGGCCATCGCCGCCTCTGACGACGGGCACGCGACCTCGAGCACGGCCGAGCGGCCGGGCTCGCTGAGCGACCCTGCTGCGAGGAAGGCCCCTCGCCACAGGCCGGCGAGTTCCTCGCGCGATCCGGTGGTGAGGCGGTTGGGCAGGCCGCGCACCGGACGGCGGCGCTGGTCGAGCAGCCCCGTCTGCCGGGCGAGGGTCTCGCCCGCGGCGATCACCCGCACAGCGTATTTGGCGCCGTCGTGGCTGGAAGCGCCCTGGATCGGAGCGATCTCGGGACGGACGCCGAAAAGCTCGGCAAGGTCACGGGCGACACGCCGTGCGAGCAGCTCCGCATCCACCTCCGCCTCGACCGCGATGCGGTTAGCGATCTGGTGCAGCCCCCCGGCGAACCTCAGCACCGCCGTCACCTCCGCGACGCGCACCGAAGGGGGTGCGTTCCGGATGCTGACGAGCTCGGCCTTGACGTCGGTGGTGAGTGCCACGGGTCTCCTTCTCACGGGCGGCGCCGGATCTCGGCACAAGGGATCAGCTTACCCGGCCGCGGCGCTCATCACCGGCCGGGTCCGCCTCACTCTCGCCCGAGATCGCGGTGCCGGACGGTCACCGCGACCCCTGGGATCTGCCCCAGGCGCGCGGCGAGCTCCTCGACCATCGCGACCGAACGGTGCTTGCCGCCCGTGCAGCCGATGGCGACCATCGAGTGGCTCTTGTTCTCGCGCTGATACCCCTCCAGCACCGGACGCAGCGCCGCCGTGTAGGCGTCGAGGAACTCCTGTGCGCCATCACGGGTGAGCACGTAGTCGCGCACCTCGGAATCCAGACCCGTGGAGCCGCGCAGCTCGTCGATCCAGAACGGGTTGGGCAGGAAGCGCATGTCGGCCACGAGGTCCGCATCCGAAGGCAGCCCGTACTTGAAGCCGAAGCTCATGACGGTCAGCTTGTGGCGCGCGGCGCCCTCCTCGGCGAACACCTCGTTGACCTTGGTGGCCAGCTGATGCACGTTCAGGCTCGAGGTGTCGATGATGATGTCGGCGGCTTCGCGCAGAGGGGCGACCCTGGTCCGCTCGGTGCGGATGCCATCGAGTAGCGTCCCGTCGCCCTGCAGCGGGTGCGGACGCCGGACCGACTCGAAGCGGCGCACCAGCACGTCATCGGAGGCGTCGAGGAACACCACCTGCACGGATCCGTGCTCGCGCAGCGCGCGAGCCACTCCGGGGAAGCCGTCGAAGAGATCGCGCCCGCGCACGTCCACGACCGCAGCAACCTTCGGCAGAGCCGCACCGCCGAGGTTGGCGAGATCGAGCAGGGGACGGAGCATCTGCGGCGGGAGGTTGTCGACCACGTACCAGCCGAGGTCCTCGAGAGCGTTCGCGACCGTCGAGCGCCCGGCGCCCGACATTCCGGTGACGATCAGGAACTCACCCTGGTCGGCGCTCATCTGCTCTCCTCCTCGCTCGTGTCCAGCCTAGCCAGAAGGCGGAGTCTGAGCGGCATCGGAATCGGATCCAGCGCCGACCAGGACGGATTCGACTCCCTCTCGGGATCCTGACACTGCGGCCGACCCGGCAAGATGCACGCGGATCGCCTCGGCGAGGGTCGGCCCGATCCCCTGCACCTCCTGGATCTCGGCGGCATCCGCGCGGCGCAATGCGGCGACGGATCCGAAGTGGCGAAGGAGCGTCTTGATCCGTGCCGCACCGAGCCCCGGGACCTCGGCGAGGATCGAGGCGATGTCGCGCCGGCGACGCTTGCGCTGATGGGTGATCGCGAAGCGGTGCGCCTCGTCGCGCAGGCGCTGCACGAGGTAGAGGGCCTCGCTCGTCCGCGGCAGGATCACGGGATAGTCCTCCCCCGGCAGCCACAGCTCCTCGAGGCGCTTGGCGATGCCGCACAGGCCGATGTCGCTGCGGCCGGCATCGCGAAGCGCCCGCGCCGCCGCTTCGACCTGGGGCTTGCCGCCGTCGACGATGAGCAACTGCGGCGGGTAGGCGAACCGCGGCTTACGGCGTTCGGTGACGACGAGTTCTTCGCCGTTCTCGTCGAAAGCCGCGGTCTCCGCGGTCTCCTCGGGTGCGTCGATGTGCGCGAGCCTGCGCGTGAGAACCTGGTACATCGAGTCGGTGTCGTCCGTGGTCTCGGCGATGTTGAACGAGCGGTACTGGTCCTTGCGCGGAAGGCCGTCCTCGAACACGACCATCGACGCCACCACGTTCGTGCCGCTCAGATGCGAGATGTCGTAGCACTCGATCCGCAATGGCGCCTCGTCGAGGCCGAGCGCGTCCTGCAGGTCGGTGAGCGCCTGCGTGCGCGTCGTGTAGTCGCTGGAGCGCCGGGTCTTGTGGCGGATGAGCGCCTGTTGCGCGTTGAGAGTGGCGTTGCGCATCAGCTCCGCACGCTGCCCGCGCTGCGCGACGGCGATCTCCACCTTCTTGCCGCGCCGCTCCCGGAGCCACTCCTCGAGCTCGACGGTGTCGTCCGGCAGCGACGGCACGAGCACACGCCGTGGCACCTGCTCGCCGCTCGCCTCGCCATACATGCGCTGCAGGATCTGGTCCACGAGCTCCGCGCCCGAGATGTCGATCTCCTTGTCGAGCGTGGACGCACGGACACCGCGCACACGCCCGCCGCGGATCACGAAGTGCTGGATCGCGGCGGACAGCTCGTCCTCGGCGATGCCGAACAGGTCGGCATCCTCGTCCTGCGGCAGCACCAAGGCGCTGCGACCCAGCACCGCCTCGATCGAGGAGAGCTGATCGCGATACTTCGCGGCGCTCTCGTAGTCCATCGCCGCCGACGCCTCGTGCATCCGCCGCGTCAGGTCGCGGGTGAAGCGCTCGTCGCCGCCCTCCATGAAGGCGATGAAGTCGTCGACCATCGCCCGGTGCTCGGCGATCGTGACCTTCATGGAGCACGGCCCGCCGCACTTGCCGATCTGGCCCGGGAAGCATGGTCGCCCGGTCTGCATCGCCTTGCGATAGCTGGCGTCGCTGCAGGTGCGGATCGGGAACACCTTGATCATCAGATCGATGGTGTCGTGCACCGCCCAGACCTTCGGATACGGCCCGAAGTACTTCGCGCCGGGGATCCGCCGGTTGCGGGTGACGATCACGCGCGGCGCCTCGTCGGCGAGCGTGATCGCCATGAACGGGTAGGACTTGTCGTCCTTGTAGCGCACGTTGAACGGCGGATCGAACTCCTTGATCCACATGTACTCGAGCTGCAGGGAGTCGACGTCGGTCGGCACCACGGTCCACTCCACCGACGCGGCCGTGGTGACCATGCGCCGCGTGCGCTCGTGCAGGGTGCGCAGCGGCGCGAAGTAGTTCGACAGCCGCTGCCGCAGGTTCTTCGCCTTGCCGACGTAGAGCACCCTGCCCTGCGCGTCGCGGAAGCGGTACACCCCGGGATCGGTCGGGATCTCCCCCTGCCTCGGCTTGTACGGGAGTTCTTCGGCCATCAACCCGCCTTGCGCTCGAGCACGCGCTGCGCGCCGGGGCGCGCTCCGGCCGGTGCCGTGCCGAGGACCTCGGCGAGGAACACGCCGGTGTGGCTGTCGGCGTTGCGCGCCACCTGCTCCGGCGTACCGGTCGCGATGATCTGACCGCCGCCGGATCCGCCTTCGGGACCGAGGTCGATCACCCAGTCCGCCGACTTGATGACGTCCAGGTTGTGCTCGATCACGATGACCGTGTTGCCCTTGTCCACGAGTCCGTTCAGCACTTCGAGGAGCTTGCGCACGTCCTCGAAGTGCAGGCCCGTGGTGGGCTCGTCGAGCACGTAGATCGAGCGGCCGTTGCTGCGACGCTGGAGCTCGGTGGCGAGCTTGACGCGCTGCGCCTCGCCGCCGGACAGGGTCGTGGCCGACTGGCCCAGCCGCACGTAGCCGAGCCCGACATCGACGAGCGTCTTCATGTAGCGGTGGATCGCCTGGATCGGCTCGAAGAACTCGGCGGCCTCCTCGATCGGCATCTCGAGCACCTCGGCGATGTTCTTGCCCTTGTAGTGCACGGCCAGGGTGTCGCGGTTGTACCGCTTGCCGTGACAGACCTCGCAGTCCACGTACACATCGGGCAGGAAGTTCATCTCGATCTTGATCGTGCCGTCGCCCGAGCACGCCTCGCAGCGCCCGCCCTTGACGTTGAAGCTGAACCGGCCCGGCTGGTAGCCGCGCACCTTCGCCTCGGGCGTCTCGCTGAACAGCGTGCGGATCCGGTCGAACACGCCCGTGTAGGTGGCCGGGTTCGAACGCGGGGTGCGTCCGATCGGGGCCTGGTCGACGTGCACGACCTTGTCCAGGTTGTCGAGGCCGGTGACCCTGACGTGCTTGCCGGGCACCGTGCGCGCCCCGTTGAGCCGCGATGCGAGCACTCGATACAGGATGTCGTTGACGAGCGAGGACTTGCCGGATCCGCTCACGCCGGTGACAGCCGTGAGCACCCCGAGGGGGAAGTCCGCCGTCACGTTGCGGAGGTTGTTCTCCTTCGCCCCGACCACGCTGAGCATGCGCTTGCGATCGATCCGACGGCGCTTCTTCGGCGTGACGATCTCACGACGTCCCGCCAGGTAGTCGCTCGTCATCGAGGCCTTCTCACGCAGCAGCGCCTCGTAGGGACCGGAATGCACGACCAGGCCGCCGTTCACACCGGCGCC
The DNA here is from genome assembly GCF_056395125.1 of Microbacterium sp. 10L49. Lineage (NCBI taxonomy): Bacteria > Bacillati > Actinomycetota > Actinomycetes > Micrococcales > Microbacteriaceae > Microbacterium > Microbacterium sp. 10L49. The sequence goes on along the minus strand of NZ_JBFTIW010000001.1, from coordinate 151,083 downwards.
CGGGCCGATGTCCACCACCCAGTCCGCCGCCTCGATCGTCTCCTCGTCGTGCTCGACCACGATGAGGGTGTTGCCGAGGTCGCGGAGCGTCAGCAGCGTCTCGATGAGCCGCCGGTTGTCGCGCTGGTGCAGACCGATCGACGGCTCGTCGAGCACGTAGAGCACGCCGGTCAGCCCGGATCCGATCTGGGTCGCGAGGCGGATGCGCTGAGCCTCGCCGCCGGAGAGGGACCCGGCCGAACGGCTCAGGTTCAGGTAGGACAGGCCGACCTGCAGCAGGAAGTCGAGTCGAAGCCGGATCTCGCGCAGCACCTGCGCGGCGATCTTCGCCTCGCGCGGGCTCAGCTCGAGGCGCTGCATGAACTGCTGCGCCTCGGCGAGGCTCTTGTGCGACACCTCGGCGATCGAGTGCCCGTGCACCCGCACGGCCAGGACCTCCGGCTTGAGCCGGTCGCCGTTGCAGACGGGGCAGGGCACCTCGCGCAGGTACTCGCCCCAGCGGCTGCGCTGGGTGTCGCTCTCCGCCTGCTGGTACTGCCGCTCGATGTAGGGCACCACGCCCTCAAAGCCGGAGGAGTAGCGCATCTCACGGCCGTACCGGTTCTTCCACTTCACGGTGACCTTGTAGTTCTCACCGTGCAGCACCGCCTCCTTCACATCGGAGTGCAGCTTGTGCCAGGGCGTGTCGAGAGAGAAGTCGAGGTCGACCGCGAGGCCTTCGAGCAGGCGCTCGTAGTACTGGAACAGGCCCTTGCCCTGCGTCGTCCAGGGGATGATCGCGCCCTCGCGGATCGACAGGGTCTCGTCGCCGAGCATGAGCTCGGGATCCACCGACATCCGGGTGCCGAGACCGGAGCAGGCGGGGCATGCGCCGAACGGCGCGTTGAAGGAGAAGGTGCGCGGCTCGATCTCGGTGAGCGTGATCGGGTGCCCGTTGGGGCACGCCAGCTTCTCCGAGAACGACTGCCAGGCGTCGTCGCCCTCCTCGTCCACGAAGTTCACCTGGACGACACCGCCCGCGAGACCCAGCGCGGTCTCCACCGAGTCCGTGACCCGGCCGAGGATGTCGGGAGCCGCCACGAGGCGGTCCACGACCACGCCGATGTCGTGCTTGTAGCTCTTCTTCAGCACGGGGGGCTCGGCCAGCTGCACGAGCTCGCCATCGACGATCGCGCGCGCATAGCCCTTGGCCCCGAGCTCGCGGAACAGGTCGACGAACTCGCCCTTCTTCTGGCTCACCACGGGTGCGACGATCTGATACCGGGTGCGCTCGGGCAACTCCATCAGCTGATCCGCGATCTGCTGCACCGTCTGCCGCTGGATCCGCTCACCGCATTGGGGGCAGTGCGGGACGCCGATGCGCGCCCAGAGCAGGCGCATGTAGTCGTAGATCTCGGTGATCGTGCCGACCGTGGAGCGCGGGTTGCGGTTCGTCGACTTCTGGTCGATCGACACCGCCGGGCTCAGCCCCTCGATGAAGTCGACGTCGGGCCGGTCGACCTGTCCGAGGAACTGGCGGGCGTACGCGCTGAGGGACTCGACGTAACGGCGCTGCCCTTCGGCGAAGATCGTGTCGAACGCCAGGCTCGACTTCCCGGATCCGGAAAGACCGGTGAAGACCACCAGCGAGTCGCGCGGGATCTCGAGGTCGACGTTGCGGAGGTTGTGGACACGAGCGCCTCGGACGCTGAGTCTTCCGGGGCTGGTTACGGGTACGATCGGCACCCGTCAAGTCTAGGAGCGGCCGCCGACATTGGATCCGGAAGGCCCCTCAGCGCATCCGATCAGCGTCGGGCGGGGAGCTGGAAGGCGTCTTCGGCGCGGGATCGGGCCCCCACGAGACCCGCAGAACAGCGGCGCTCGCCCCGGTGAGAACGGCGGCGCCGAGCGGCGCCAGCCAGGCGAATCCGGGTCCGTGCAACGGCGGCACGGCGAGCAGCATGAGCGTCGCGGCCGATTGCGCGATCGCCTGGATCAGAAGCAGACGGCGCACGCCGGGCAGCAGCACGGCGGGCCGGATGCGGGAGCGCCACGGCACGGCCCACGCCCAGGCGGCGAGGACGTGCGCGGCATGGATGAGCAGGACCGCCAGGGCCGTGCGGCCGGCCGACGGCTCGGTCAGGATCATGCCCACCGCCATGCACGCGAGGCCGATCCAGGACCCCATCGATCGTGGGACGATCACCGAGAGGAGCGATGCGCCTCCCGCCACCCACCACCACAGCGGATACGGGTTCAGCAGCAGAACGCCGCCGGTGATGATCGCCGCTGTGCCGATGCGCAGCACCGGTGCCGGTAGCGAACCCGGCGCGATCAGCTCATGCGGACCCCTCATCTCCGCGCTCCGCGTCCGCGATCGCGTCGCGCGGTGCGGGCCGCGATCCGGAGGGCCGCCATCGGATCGTCCGCATCCCAGGAGATCACCTCGACTCCGGCGCCGCGGAGATCCTCGAGCACGCCGGCACGTTCGAGCAGCAGGGTGCGCATCGCGAGGTTCTGCGCCGGGGTCAGCCGCTGCGTCCGCGGCGCCGGTAGCACGTCGATCGCCACGACAGCCTGTCCTCCCGCGCTCCAGCGCAGCGCGAGATCCGCCGCGACCCCGTCGAAGAACGTCGAGAGCACGAACACGATGGACCCCGGCGGCACCGGCGGTGTGCGCCGGTACCGAGTGCCGTCGCCGTCCACGCCGGTGCCGGCGATCACGCCGCGCAGCCGCTCCAGATGCCGGGCGCCGGATCCGCTGCGCAGCGAACGGCCGCCCGGTGAGAGCGCATGGAATGCGACGCGGTCACCGGCCCCGATCGCCGCTGTCGCGACTGACAGCGCGGCTTCCCGCCCGAAGTCCATCGATGTGGGGCCGCTGTGCGCGGTCGCGCCGCTGCCCCAGGTCGCCACCACCGCACCCAGGTCGTCCGCGGTGTCCAGCGCGATGACCACGGCACTGTCGCTCAGCGCGTTCATGCGCCGCACCAGCAGTTCGCCGGGACGCCGGGCCATTCGCGCCGTCGCACGCCAGTCCACGCGGCGCAGCTCGTCGCCCGGCGCGTACGGATGAATATCGCGGAAGTCGCCGCCGGTGCCTCCGCGCTGCCCGTCGTGGGCGCCGTGCAGACCGATCAGACGCGATGAGAGCGGGAGCTCGGCGACCCGCCGCGTCCGCGGCGCTGCCGCCCACATGGCAGAGAGACGCGCCGTCGGCGCGCTCGCCCAGGCGCCGTCGTGCTGCAGCGCCCGGGCTGAGACGGCGAGCGCCTCGGACGGACCGGAATGCAGCGTCCGGGTGCGGGTGCGCGCCGCCTCCCCCTGGCACGTCTCGACCTCGCCCGTGCGCTCGCCGCCCTGATCGACGGCGAGCTGGATCCACTCCGCGTCCGTCACGAGCTCGATCCGGCCCTGCACGGATTCCCGGTCCGCGGCCGCGTCCACGCTCAACTCGATCTCCATCGATGTCGCGCGCGGCGGTCTCGCCAGCGCCCACACCCCGGCGAGCGCGAGCGGGAGCCCTGCGGCGATCACGTCGGGACGGCCGAACACCAGGCCCGCGCCCGCGAGGAGAACCGCCCCGGCGAACGCCGCAGCCAGGATGGGCGTGCGCTGCCAGTCCAACCACGCGCGCAGCGTCGAGTGGCTCTCAGTCATGTGCGGATGGCACCCGCTTCCGCCACCGTCGGCGGCACGGGGGTCGCGTTGACGACCGCGGCGACGACGCCCGCCGGATCCACGCCCTGCGCCCACGCCTGAGGTGTGAGGGTCAGCCGGTGCGCGAGCACGGGGACCGCGATGCGCTTGACGTCGTCGGGGCGCACGAAGTCGCGTCCTTCGATGGCCGCGACGGCCCGTGCGAGCAGGATCAGCGCCTGCGATCCACGCGGCGAGGCCCCCACCGCGACGTTCTGCGCAGTACGGGTGGCACGCGCGAGGTGCACGGCGTAGCGGATCAGGTCGTCCTCGACGTGGATCCGTTCGACTGCCGCCTGGAGCGCGAGCAGCTCCGTGGCGTCGATCACGGCGTCCACCTCCGTGTGCTCCCGCTGCCGGCGGATGCGCTGTTCGACGATGCCCGCCTCGTTCTCGGGCTCCGGGTACCCCACCGTGAGACGCGCCATGAACCGGTCCAGCTGCGCTTCGGGCAACGCGTACGTGCCCTCGTATTCGATCGGGTTCGATGTCGCGATCACATGGAACGGGTCGGGCAGTGGGTACCGCCGTCCCTCGACCGTCACCTGACGCTCCGCCATCGCCTCGAGCATCGCGGACTGGGTCTTCGGCGTGGTGCGGTTGATCTCGTCCGCGAGCAGCAGGCCGGTGAAGACCGGACCGGGGCGGAATCGGAACTCCCCCGAGTCCGGGGCGTACACGAAGGATCCGGTGACGTCGCCCGGGAGCATGTCCGGCGTGCATTGCAGCCGTCGGAACTCCAACCCGAGAGCCGCCGCGAGACTGCGGGCGGCGAGCGTCTTGCCCAGACCGGGGACGTCCTCGAACAGCACATGACCGCCGGCGAGGATCGTGGCCAGAGCCAGCGTCAGCGGCTCGTCCATGCCGACGACCGCGGTGCGCACGCCCGCGAGTACTCGGGCCGCCGCATCGGTGATGGCGGCGGCATCGCCGTCTCTGGTCTGATCGATGCTCATGCTCACTCCGTGGTCGTCGTGGCGGACAGGGGTCGGGTCGAGGGGACGGTCGGTTGCTCCAGTGCGCGCAGGAGCCGTTCGAGATCGGGACGGCGCATCTCGGCGGCCACGAGCACGGCGTGCGAGCCCGGTCCGAGGATCGTGTCGACCGCGTCGGCGTCCGCGTCCTGCGCGGTCAGCCCGTGCTCGCGCAGACGCCGGTCGGCAAGCGCGGTGACGCGACGGCGCAGCGAGATCCCCACGACGCCGGTGCGGGCGTCCACGGCCCAGGCGAGGCGAGAGACATCGGACCCGCGCTGGAACTGTTCGGGTGGTGGCGGAGGCCACGGACCGGACTCATCGAGGAAGCTCTGCTGCGCGATCAGGAGCGCGGCGGCGAAGGCGAGGATCCATGCGATCCCGAACGGGAGCGGGACGCCGAGGAAGCTGAGCAGCAACGCGACGGGAACGCCGATGACGATCCACAGCACGACCAGCACGATCCACCGCTTCACCGCCAGGCCTCCTCGATGGTCGCGAGGCACCGACGCGCGGTGGCGCGCCCGGTCTCATCGGCCCGCGCGCCGCCGAAGCGCACGGATTCGTAGAGTCCGAGCAGGGTCTCCAGCTCGCCGTCCAGTCCCGGCCGCCGGCGCAGGATCCGCAGCGTGAACTCCCCCGGCGTCTCGGACGGCACTCGGGCCCGCCCGGCGCGAGCCGATGCCTCCTCGAGGCGCACCCAGGCAGCGACGATCGCATCACCGGGGTCACGGTGCCCGTCGATCTCCTCCTGCGCGTCCGCCGCCGCCGTGCGGATCGCCCCCGCATCCACCGGCTCTTCTCCGCCCCCCGAGATCTCACCGACCTCGACCGCGCTGCCGGTCTCGCGGCTCAGCGGGCGCCCGGCCCAGAGGGCACGAGCCATGCGCCAGAACAGCCAGGCGAGCAGCAGCAGGAAGCCGAGAGCGACCACGAGCTCGATCACGACGAGGACGACGCCCAGGATCGGGCTGTCGGGAAGCTCCGCTCCCCCGGCGCCGGGCGTCTGAGTGCCGGGCCCGGGGGTCGGCGCCGGGATCCGATGCTCGAAGGCGATGTCGCCGAACTGCGGAACTCCCTGCAGGGACGAGATGGCCATGAGCAGCGCGGCCAGAAACACCACACCGGCGAACATTCCCGAAAGCGGAAGGGTGCGAAGGCGCCGGTCGTCGCGGACCATTCCCTCACCCTACGTGCTGACACCCGCCACCGCGATCACCGAGAACCGTCCGTCGCGAGCCTGGCCGCGCAGAGACAGCGTCAGAGATCGACAGCGCCGGCGAACCGGTTCAGCGCGTCGCGCACGGCTTCCACTTCGGGCACCGTCATGCCGAGCCGCGCCATCACCTGCCGGGGAACGTCCAACGCTTGCGTTCGCAGTGCCGCGCCGCGCGACGTGAGGGCGATGTCGAGTCGGCGTTCGTCGGCGGCACTGCGCTGACGCTCTATCAGCCCGTCGGACTCGAGCCGCTTCACGAGGGGCGAGGCCGTCGCCGGATCCATGGCGAGGGCCGTCGCCAGTTCCCCCAGCGACCGCGGAGACTGCTCCCACAGCGCCAGCATCGCCAGGTACTGGGGATGCGTAAGACCGAGGGGCTCGAGGATCGGCCGGTAGACACCGACCACGTTGCGCGCGGCCGTCACGAGGGCGAAGCACAACTGGTTGTCCAAGCGGAGCAGGTCGTCGGGGGTGGGATCGATCACCCCGACATGTTACCAACCGCCCTAATCATTAGTACACTAATCATCATGACGAACAATCCCGTGGAACGACCGCCGCTCCGGCAGCGCATCCATGAGGCGGGCGGCCTCTATGCATGGATCAACGCCAACCTGATCCGCTTCGCCGGCCCGGCCTCGGTCGGCCCCTACGAGGCGACACCGCCGCCGTCAGCCGCGGAACGCGCGCAGCGCGGCTGCCCGCTGTGCGGCGCCCCGATGACGGCGCACGAGATCGACCGCAGCGGCCCGAAGCCGCTCGTGCACTGTCCCTGAGCCCGCCCCGCGAGGTCACCTCGGAATCGCGTCGCGATCCCGCGCCCCCGGCGTCCCGAGCGAGCGCATCATGCCGCGCCGGCATCCTCCCACAAGCGCATCACCCCGCACCGGCGCCGCCCGAAGCCGCCTCACGCGGCACCGGCGTCCTCCCGCGCGAGATCTATCCATTCCATGAGCGCCCTGTCGTCGGCGATCGCCTCGGGCGCCACGTCGAGCCAGTTCTCGCTCATGGTGCGGGCGCCCATGACCGCGCGAGCGACTCCTTGCCCGGTCAGCAGCACCGCGCCGCGCTCCGCGCCGACGCGCACCAGCAGCACCCCACCCTTACGCGCGCCCACCAGGATCCGCCCTTCGCTGAGGAAGGCGCGACTGCCGAACATCGCGCGCTCCTCGACGTCATCCGTACCGCCGAGCAGTGCGCGGATCCGGTCGGCCAATTCAGCCACCGACGCGTCCACCATGTGGCCTCCTCCGCCATGGGCGCTCTGCACGATCGAGTCAGGCGTGTCCGGCCCGCTCCATGGCACGCAGCTCCTTCTTCAGGTCCTGCACCTCGTCGCGCAGGCGCGCGGCGAGCTCGAACTTCAGCTCCCCGGCCGCGGCCAGCATCTGCGCGGACAGATCCGCGATCGTCTCCTCGAGCTGCTCCGCACCCTCGGCCGCGATGCCCACGCGCCGCAGGTTCGGAGTCGGCGATTTGCCTCGCCCGGACTTGGTGCGCTTGGCGAGCATCTCGGCGGTGTCCGCCCCTTCGCGCGCGAGCACATCGGTGATGTCCGCGATGCGCTTGCGCAGCGGCTGAGGATCGATGCCGTTCGCCGTGTTGTACGCGATCTGCTTCTCACGTCGGCGCTCGGTCTCCTCGATCGCTTTGCTCATCGAGTCGGTCATGTTGTCGGCGTACATGTGCACCTGACCGGACACGTTGCGCGCCGCTCGGCCGATGGTCTGGATGAGTGACGTGCCGCTGCGGAGGAACCCCTCCTTGTCCGCATCGAGGATCGCGACCAGCGACACCTCCGGCAGGTCGAGGCCCTCGCGAAGCAGGTTGATGCCGACGAGCACATCGTAGACACCCGCCCGCAGCTCGGTGAGCAGCTCGACGCGGCGCAGAGTGTCGACGTCCGAGTGCAGGTAGCGGACCCTGACCCCGTGCTCCCCGAGGAAGTCGGTGAGTTCCTCCGCCATCTTCTTCGTGAGCGTGGTGACGAGCACGCGCTCATCACGTTCGACCCGCAGCCGGATCTCCTCGAGCAGGTCGTCTATCTGCCCCTTCGAGGGCTTCACGACGATCTCCGGATCCACGAGCCCGGTCGGCCGGATGATCTGCTCGACGACGCCGTCGGCGATGCCCATCTCGTACTTGCCGGGGGTCGCAGAGAGGTAGACGGTCTGCCCGATCCGGTTCTTGAACTCATCCCACCGCAGCGGGCGGTTGTCCAGCGCGCTGGGCAACCGGAAGCCGTGGTCGACGAGGGTGCGCTTGCGGGATGCATCGCCCTCGTACATGGCTCCGATCTGGGGCACCGTCGCATGCGACTCATCGATGACGAGCAGGAAGTCGTCGGGGAAGAAGTCCAGCAGCGTGTGCGGGGGCTCGCCCGCCTCGCGGCCATCCATGTGCCGCGAGTAGTTCTCGATGCCGGAGCAGAAGCCGAGCTGCTGCAGCATCTCCAGGTCGAACGATGTCCGCATGCGCAGCCGCTGCGCCTCGAGCAGCTTGCCCTGGCGTTCGAGCTCGGCGAGCCGCTCTGTGAGCTCCTCCTCGATCTGGCCGATCGCCCGCTGGACGACGTCGGTGCCGGCCACATAGTGCGAGGCGGGGAAGATCGGCACGGAATCCAGCTTGGCGATCACCTCTCCGGTGAGCGGATGCAGCGAGTACAGCGCCTCGATCTCGTCACCGAACAGCTCGATGCGGATCGCGTGCTCCTCGTAGACGGGGATGATCTCGATCGTGTCGCCGCGCACGCGGAAGTTGCCGCGGGAGAAGTCGACATCGTTGCGGTTGTACTGCATGGCGATGAACTGCCGGATCAGCGCATCGCGGTCGTAGCGCTCCCCCACCTGCAGCGCGACCATCGCCCGCAGGTACTCCTCCGGCGCGCCGAGCCCGTAGATGCACGACACCGTGGAGACGACCACCACGTCGCGGCGGCTGAGCAGCGAGTTCGTCGTGGAGTGACGCAGCCGCTCCACCTCGGCGTTGACCGACGAGTCCTTCTCGATGAAGGTGTCCGTCTGCGGGACGTAGGCCTCGGGCTGGTAGTAGTCGTAGTACGAGACGAAGTACTCGACGGCATTGTTCGGCATCAGGTCGCGGAACTCGTTCGCCAGCTGTGCGGCCAGCGTCTTGTTGTGCGCGAGCACCAGCGTGGGGCGCTGCACCTGCTCGATGAGCCACGCCGTGGTCGCGGACTTGCCGGTTCCGGTCGCGCCGAGCAGCACCACGTCGGTCTCACCCGCGTTGATGCGCGCCGCGAGCTCGGAGATGGCCTGCGGCTGATCACCGGCGGGCACGTACTCCGAGACGACTTCGAACGGCCGGACCGAACGCGTGGGTTGCATCCCTTAACACTACGAGGAGCCTCCGACATTGGCGTCGGGGCTCCTCGATGGATCCCAAGGGATCAGGCGTCGTGGACCTTGGGCCCCACGACCGGACCGTTGTCGAGGGCCGAGATCAGACCATCGATCTTTCGCGTCCCGTCCGTGCTCACCCCCGAGATGTTCAGAGTCAGCGAATTCAGCGGAGGCACGGCGGATCCGGCGTTGTACGCCAGGTCGAACCCGGTGATACCGGCGTAGCAGGTCACCGTCTGCGTCGCTGTGAGCGTCACCGACGTCGCCGTGCGACTGGCGACGGCCCAGACGTTCCCGGCCGACGTGACAGTGGCCCCGGCGAGGGAGAATGCCGGGTCGCTGTTGTCGAAGGTGATCGTGGCGATCAGGTTGAACGGGGTCGAGAAGGTGTCGTTCGGGAAGCACGCCTCGACGCGCGACGAGGACGCAGACAGCACGCTGTCCTTCACGTTCGGCGAGGACTCGACGAGCGATCCGACACTCGTAGGGTTGGTGTTCGTGCTCGCGGCAGCCAACGGCGCGGCCGCCGCGACGGCGATGACGGGCACCGACCACGCGGCGCCCTTGATCACGGTACGGCGCGAGAGGCCGCTCTTGACGTCGGTCATGATTCTGCACTCCAGATATCGGTTGAGCGAGAGGCTCAGAAACCGAGATCGCGCACGTCACAGGGTCGACGCGCACGACGGAGACGCCGCACGTCCAGCACCCAGATACTCCCCAGAGCTTTCCCCATTGTCCCCACAGCGCTTCCCCGCACTGCCCCGCGAGCGAACATATACGATCCAATCGAATATTGCAAACCATACGAACAAACCGCGCGATCGATCAGCGCTCCCCGCTGTCGCCCCCTTGTCATTCCGGCTCAGGGGGCAGCAGGCGGCAAACCCCGGTCGCTCACCTACAGTGGTGCCGTGCTCGAATTCGTGATCGGATCCAGCCTGGCTGCGGCGGCCGGCCTGAACGCCTGGATACCGCTGTTCCTGCTCGGCCTGGCGGCGAAGCTCCTGCCCGCCGTCGCCCTCCCCGCCGGCTGGTCCTGGTTGGGCAGTGACGTCGCCCTCTGGATCATCGGCGTCCTTCTGGTGCTGGAGATCGTGGCGGACAAGATCCCCGCTCTGGATTCTCTGAACGACGTCGTGCACAGCATCATCCGACCCGCCGCCGGCGGCATCGCCTTCGGCGCCGGCGCGAGCGCGCGGACTGTCGCCGTGGATGATCCCGGCGCGTTCTTCTCCGAGCACACCTGGATCCCCATCGTCGTCGGGATCGTCATCGCGCTCGCCGTGCACGCCGCCAAGGCCACTGGGCGGGTCGCGGCGAACGCAGCCACGGCGGGCGTTGCCGCCCCGGTGCTCAGCACGACGGAGGACATCGCCGCCTTCGTTCTGAGCGCGGCCGCGATCCTCGTCCCCGTCGTTGCGGCGATCCTGCTGGTCGTCCTGATCGTCGCAATCATCGTCGTCATGCGGCGACGGTCCCTGCGACGTCGCGCACGCACTCACGCGGAGTAGCCGTCAGCCTCCGCGCGTCCAGACGTACGGCGTGGTGGTCGTGACCTTGCGCATCCCGGAGCGCTCCAGGATCGGCCGGGAGAACTCGGTGGAGTCGGAATGCAGATATCGCAGCCCGCGATGCAGGGCTGCCTGCGCCCGCTTCGCCGTCAGCGCGCGGTACACGCCCCGCCCGCGCCACTCCGCAACGGTGGCGCCGCCCCAGATCCCGGCGAACTCGGTGCCGGCGACGGGTTCGAGGCGGCCTCCGCTGATCACGCGCCCTTCGGCCTCCGCGATCCACAGCACGACGTCGTCGCCGGCCGCGACACGCGCGATCGTGCGCTGCGCCCTCTCGGCGCCATCGCCGTGCCCGAAGACGGCCGCCTGCATCCGCTCCATCTCCACGATGTCCGTCTCGTCCCGGATCTCGCGCAGCACCACGCCCTCGGGCACCGGCACTGCGCCGGCGAGGGCAGCCGCTTCGCCGAGCATCACCGACTCCGCCTCCTGCGGTACGAAACCCGCATCGCGCAACGCCTCCTCGAGGCCGGGAGCGACGTCGTGTCCGCGCGTCTTCCACTCCGCGGAGCGCACCTCCGGCAGCACCTCGAAGTGAGCACGCGCTTCCCGCACGAGCGCTCGGATCCGCCGCTCGCCCAGGCCTGCGAGATCGACGTAGCTCGCGAATCCGGCACCGCCGGGAAAGAGACCGACCGAGACAGGGCCGATGCTCCGCACATCCGCGGCACCTGCCAACTCCGCCTCTCCGCGCAGCTGCAGATCATATGCCGCCAGCAGATCCGTCACGCCCGCGCCTCGGTCCGCAGCCGCTGCCACAGCTCGTCCGTCTGGCTGAGGGTGTCCGCGAGCGAGCTCGCCGTATCGACGAGCACGTCCGCGATCTCGCGACGGCGCTCGTCCGACACCTGCGAGGCGATCCGCTTGCGCGCCTCGTCTCGGTCGAGACCTCGTTCCGTCACCAGCCGGTCCTCGCGCACAGAGGCCGGGGCGTCGGCGACGACGATCAGATCCCAGGGATCGTCCACCCGCGCCTCCACCAGCAGCGGGACGTCGTAGACCACGACAGCGGCGGGATCCGCCGCCAGGGCCGCCGCGAACCGGCGCTGCGACTCGGCCTTCACGGCGGGATGCACGATGGCGTTCAGACGGCCGAGCGCCTCGGCGTCGCCGAAGACCCGTGCTCCGAGCCTCGCGCGATCCAACGCGCCGTCGGGCTGGATCATCTCGGCGCCGAATTCGGCCGCGATGCGCGCGAGCACTGGTGAGCCCGGTGCCTGCACGTCGCGGACGATCCGATCGGCGTCGATGACGACGGCGCCGTGCTCGGCGAGCCGTGCCGCGATCGTGGATTTGCCCGACGCGATACCGCCGGTGAGCGCGATGAGGGGCATGCTGCCAGTCTTGCACGGGGATCCGCTGCTCGCCGTCAGGGCCGACTGCTCCCTCCCTGGGAAGACGGATCCGCCGCACGCAACGCGACCACGGCCGCCAGGGCAGCCAGAGCGCACATCCCGATCACGATCCCCCCGAACCACGCCCAACCCCATGAGCCGAAAGCGATCCCGAGTGCCCACCCGAACAGGCTCGATCCCGCGTAGTACGCGAAGTAATACAGCGACGACGCCTGCGCACGGCTCTCCGCGGAGGCAGCGACCGGCGTCCAGCCGGACGCCACCGCGTGCGCGCCGAAGAATCCCGCGGTGAAGAGCAGCAGGCCGACGAGCACGATGATCGTGAGCGGCGCGAGCATGAGGGCGGCTCCCCCAGCCATCACCGCGACCGAACCCAGCAGCACGGGGAAGCGTCCGGCCGTCGACGCGAGGACGCCGGCCCACGGCGAAGACGCGGTGCCCGCCAGATACGCGAGGAACAGCAGCGTCACGAACCAGACGGGCAGCGCGAACGGCGGCGAGGCGAGGTGGAACCCGAGGTAGTTGTACACCGCCACGAAGGCACCCATCAGCAGGAACGCCTGGGCGTAGAGTGCGAGCTGGCGGGGCGATCGCAGCAGGCCGAGGATCCGCGCCAGCACGCCGGAGCCGCGGCCGGCACGTCGCCGCAGCGGCACGAAGCCCTGCGACCGCGGCGCAAGCCAGAGGAACAACGCGGCGGCGACGGCGCAGAGTCCCGTCGCTGCCCACACGCCCGTCTGCCAGCCCGCGACCTCGGCGACCAGACCCGACACGATCCGGCCTGCGAGCCCGCCGACCGTGGTGCCGGCGATGTAGCTGCCCGCGGCAGCGGCCGCGTGGCGAGGGCCGACCTCCTCGGAGAGGTAGGCGAGGGCGACGGCGGGCACGGCGCCCAGTGCGACCCCCTCGGCGCACCGCAGGGCGAGCAGGACGCCGATGTCTCCGCTGAACGGCGCGAGCAGCCCCAGCGCGGTGGCCGTGATCACCCCGACCGCCATCGCCGGTACTCTCCCGATCCGGTCGGCGACGACCGACCAGCCGATCACCGAGGCCGCAAGACCCAGCGTGGCCGCGGAGACGCTCAGTGCGGCGGTCGCCGGGTCCACGGCGAGATCGCGGGCCAGTTGCGGCAGCACGGCCTGCGGCGCGTACAGCTGCGCGAACGTCGCGATGCCCGCAAAGAAAAGTCCGAGGATGAGCCTCCGGTACGCGGGGGATCTCGGGGCGTGACCGACGAACGTCACCGAACGCGGATCCGCCCGTGCGCATCGCGAGCACCCAGAGCGATCGCATCCATGGTCTCCATCCTCACACGTCCGTGCGGCCATGATTCACGGCGAACCACCGCTGCGGGCTCAGTCGCCCTTCCGGCATCCATCCGGGTACGCAGAACGGGCCGCCACCCCGCCCGAAGGCGAGGCGACGGCCCGTTCTGAAGGGTGATGCTGCTTACGCGTTGCCGCCCGAGAGCTTCTCGCGCAGAGCCGCGAGAGCCTCGTCGTCGGCCAGCGTGCCGGCACCGGCGGAGTCGCTCGAGAACGACTGCGCGGCCGCGCCGAAGTCGTCGCCCGCAGCAGCCTCGGCCTCGGCGGCCTTGATGACCTGAGCCTTGTGCGCCTCCCAGCGAGCCTGGGCAGCCGCGTACTCCTGCTCCCAAGCCTCGCGCTGAGCGTCGAAGCCGTCCTTCCAGGCACCGGTCTCGGCGTCGAAGCCCTCCGGGTACTTGTACTCGCCGTTCTCGTCGTACTCGGCGAGCATGCCGTACAGGGCCGGGTCGAACTCGGTGCCGTAGGGGTCGACCGACTCGTTGGCCTGCTTCAGCGACAGCGAGATGCGACGGCGCTCGAGGTCGATGTCGATGACCTTGACGAAGACCTCTTCGCCCACCGAGACGACCTGCTCAGCCAGCTCGACGTGCTTGCTGGACAGCTCGGAGATGTGCACGAGGCCCTCGATGCCGTCCGCGACGCGCACGAACGCACCGAACGGAACCAGCTTGGTGACCTTGCCCGGCGTGACCTGGCCGATGGCGTGGGTGCGGGCGAAGACCTGCCACGGGTCCTCCTGCGTCGCCTTCAGCGACAGGGAGACGCGCTCGCGGTCGAGGTCGACCTCGAGGATCTCGACGGTGACCTCCTGGCCCACCTCGACGACCTCGGAGGCGTGCTCGATGTGCTTCCAGGACAGCTCGGAGACGTGCACGAGGCCGTCCACACCGCCGAGGTCGACGAACGCACCGAAGTTCACGATCGACGACACGACGCCCTTGCGGACCTGGCCCTTGTGCAGGTTGTTGAGGAACGTGGTGCGCGACTCGGACTGCGTCTGCTCGAGCAGGGCGCGGCGCGAGAGCACGACGTTGTTGCGGTTCTTGTCCAGCTCGAGGATCTTGGCCTCGATCTCCTGGCCGAGGTACGGCGTGAGGTCGCGGACGCGGCGCAGCTCGATGAGCGAGGCCGGCAGGAAGCCACGGAGGCCGATGTCGACGATGAGTCCACCCTTGACGACCTCGATGACCGATCCGGTGACGACGCCGTCGTTCTCCTTGATCTTCTCCACATCGCCCCAGGCGCGCTCGTACTGGGCGCGCTTCTTGGACAGGATCAGACGGCCTTCCTTGTCCTCCTTCTGGAGAACGAGGGCCTCGACCTGGTCGCCGACGGAGACGACCTCGTTGGGGTCGACGTCGTGCTTGATGCTCAGCTCGCGCGAGGGGATGACGCCCTCGGTCTTGTAGCCGACGTCGAGGAGGACCTCGTCGCGGTCGATCTTGACGATCGTGCCCTCGATGATGTCGCCGTCGTTGAAGAACTTCAGGGTCTTCTCGACCGCAGCCAGGAAGTCCTCGGCAGATCCGATGTCGTTGATCGCGACCTGCTTGGTGGCCGGGGCGGCCGTTGCGGTAGTCATGTAGTGGGTTGTCCTTGTTGATGGATACTCGGGCTGCGGCGCGCGCTCATCAGAGCATGGGATCGCCCCGCGGCGAATGAATGTGTCTTGGTCGTCACGCACGCGAGAGGATGCCCCCACGGGTGACACTTCATGCTATCAGGTCGCTGAGGGTTCCGCTGCCCGCGTTCCTGCGACCCCTGGCCGCCGAGCGTCCTGCACAGCAGTGGTTCAACGCCACGGGATCTCGCGATGTTCCCGCGGATCCGCGTGGGTGCTCCCCGCGGTTTCGACGGCCCCCTTTCGACGAAGGCACTGGCAGACTGTGGACATGACCGACGCCGCTCCCAAGCTGCTCCTCCTGGACACCGCCAGCCTCTACTTCCGCGCGTTCTACGGCGTGCCCGACGCGGTCAAGGCGCCGAACGGCACCTCGGTGAACGCGGCCCGCGGGCTGCTCGACATGATCGCGAAGCTCGTGTCCGCGTATCGCCCGACGCACCTCGTCGCCTGCTGGGACGATGATTGGCGCCCGCAGTGGCGGGTCGACCTCATCCCGAGCTACAAGGCGCACCGCGTCGTCGAGGTGGTCCCGGGCGGCGCGGATGTCGAGGAGGTCCCGGATCCGCTCGAGGCGCAGATCCCGATCATCCGCGAGACGCTCGCGGCGCTGCGGATCCCGGTCATCGGCGTCGCGGAGCACGAGGCAGACGACGTGATCGGCACGCTCGCGACGGTGGCGGACATGCCCGTCGACATCATCACCGGCGACCGGGATCTGTTCCAGCTCGTGGACGACGCCCGCGGAGTCAGGGTGATCTACACGGGTCGCGGCATGAGCAACCTCGAAGACCTCACCGAGGAGGCGGTGGTGCGCAAGTACGGCGTGCTTCCGAGTCAGTACGCCGACTTCGCCACGATGCGCGGAGACGCCTCCGACGGGCTTCCCGGCGTGGCGGGGGTCGGCGAAAAGACCGCCGCGAACCTCCTCGCCGTGCACGGCGACCTCACGGCGATCCGTGCTGCCGCAGAGGGGGCGGAGGGTATGTCGGCGGGCGTGGCGAAGAAGATCCTCGCCGCGTCGGACTATCTCGACGTCGCCCCCACCGTGGTGCGCGTCGCGACCGCGCTGCCGATCGCAGTCCCTGCCGAGCCGCTGCGACCGCTCGACGCCGCCGAGACCGCGGCCGCGGTCGGCGTCGCGGAGCGCTGGAACCTCGGCACGTCGATGGCGCGCGCACTGGAGGCGCTCGGCCGCACGGCCTGACCTCAGCCGGCCCAGCGCAGCAGCCGGTCGAGCCCCCAGGTCGTCACGATCCGCTCTGCCGGGACGCCGGCGCGCTCGGCGCGCTGAGCTCCGTGGTCCAGCAGCGACAGCTGCCCTGGCGCGTGCGCGTCGGAGTCGATCGAGAACAGGCAGCCGATCTCGAGCGCGAGTGCGAGGAGCCCGTCCGGCGGATCGTTCCGCTCCGGTCTCGAGTTGATCTCGACGGCGACGCCGTTCTCGGCGCACGCCTCGAACACGGCCCTGGCGTCGAACCTCGAGGGCGGGCGAGTGCCCCGCTCCCCCTGCACGAGTTGACCAGTGACGTGTCCGAGCACGCTGACACGCGGGTTCGAGACCGCGGCGACCATGCGCCGGGTCATCGGCCCCGGCTCCATCGCGAGCTTGGAATGCACCGATGCGACCACGACATCCAGTTCGCCGAGCAGCCGGTCCTCCTGGTCCAAGCGCCCGTCGTCGAGGATGTCGACCTCGATCCCGGTGAGCATCGTGAACCCCTCACCGCTGAGCGCACGCACCTGCGGCAGCTGCAGGCGCAGCCGCTCAGCGGTCAGGCCGCGCGCCACGCGCAGTCGCGGCGAATGGTCGGTGATCGCGAGGTACTCGTGCCCCAGGGCGCGGGCGGCGTCCGCCATCGCCTCGATCGGGGTCGTCCCGTCCGACCATTCGGTGTGCGCGTGCAGATCGCCGCGCAGCCGGGAACGCAGCTCCGAGACGATCTCCGGTTCGACCTCGCCACGAAGCTCGACGAGGTACGACGGCGTCTGCCCGTCGAGTGCCTGCCGGATGACCTCGAACGTCGAGGATCCGATCCCTTTCGCCTGCTGGATCCGATTCAGATCCGACCGTGCGTCCTCGGGGAGCTCGGCATAGGTCGCCGCGGCGGCGCGGAACGCCTTGGCCCGATAGCGCGACGCCCGCTCGCGCTCGAGCAGCCTGGCGATCTCGAGCAGCGCCTCTTGCGGATCCATGCCGACCGTCCCTGCGCCGCTCAGCTCGCGGCGAGCTCCTTGGATGCCGCGACCCACGCGTCCAGCTTCGCGAGTGCGCGCCCGTCGTCCACGGCTGCTTCGGCGAGGCCCAGGGCGGCGCGCAGACGCTGCACGATCGGCACCTGCGCCTGGGACGCGTCGTGGGACAGTTCGTAGGCGACGATGCCGGCCGCCGCGTTCAGCAGCACGATGTCGCGCACGGCGCCGCGCTCGCCTTCCAGCGTGCGGCGCAGCACGCCCGCGTTGTGCTCCGGGGAGCCGCCGATGAGGTCGGCGAGATCGGCGAGCGGGATGCCCAGGTCGCGCGGATCCAGGTCGTGCTCGTGGATGTCTCCGCGGGTGACCTCCCAGATACGGCTGTGCCCGGTCGTCGTGAGCTCGTCCAGTCCGTCGTCACCGCGGAACACGAGAGCCGTGGCGCCGCGGGTGCGGAACACGCCGGTGATGAGCGGCACCCGGTCGAGCTGGGCGACGCCCACCGCATTCGCTTCGGCGCGCGCCGGGTTGCACAGCGGGCCGAGCATGTTGAACACGGTCGGCACACCGAGCTCTGCGCGGACGGCGCCCGCGTTCTTGAACCCGGGGTGGAACGCCCCCGCCCAGGCGAACGTGATGCCGGTACGGTCCAGGATCTCGGCGACGGCCTGCGGGTCGAGGGTGAGCTGGAGGCCGAGCGCGCCGAGCACGTCGGAGGATCCGGACGCGGAGCTGGCCGCGCGATTTCCGTGCTTGACGACCGGGATGCCGGTCGCGCCGATGATGATGGCGGCGGTGGTGGACACGTTCACGGTCCCGATCCGGTCTCCCCCGGTTCCCACGATGTCCAGCACATCCGAGGACACGGGCAGCGGCACGGCCGCTTCCAGGATGGCGTCGCGGAAGCCGACCACCTCGTCGATCGTCTCCCCCTTGGCGCGCAGCCCGACGAGGAAGCCGGCCAGCTGCGCCTGGGTGGCCTGCCCGCGCATCACCTGACGCATCGCCCAGGTCGACTCGTAGACGCTCAGGTCACGCCCGGCGAGGAGCGTGGAGAGGACATCGGGCCAGGTCAGAACATCCGCCATGCCAGCGATCCTAGCGATGTGATGCAGTCGTGATCCCCGCTCCGGCACCCGGCGACCCGCCCGCAAGCCCGCGTCTCTCAGGGGATTCGCGGCTGGTTCCGAGGCCACACCGAGGCCCGGACGGGCTGAACCGCCGCCGCCGGTGCGACAATCGGCGTCTCGGATCGGCCATAATGGACGGGTGACGACCTCAGCGACGTATGCCCCGGCGGCGAGAACGATCAAGCGCCCCAACCCGGTGGCTGTGGGAACCATTGTCTGGCTCGGCAGTGAGGTGATGTTCTTCGCGGGACTCTTCGCGATCTACTTCACCCTGCGCAGCACCTCTCCGGAGCTCTGGGCATCACGCACAGAGAGCCTGAACGTGCCGTTCGCCGCGATCAACACCCTGGTCCTGGTGGCGTCCTCGTTCACCTGCCAGATGGGTGTCTTCGCCGCGGAGCGCATGCAGCCCTACACGTCGGTGAACGACAAGGGACGCAAGCGCTGGGGCATGGTGCCGTGGTTCTGGCTGACCTTCGCCATGGGCGCGTTCTTCGTGTCCGGCCAGGTCTGGGAGTACTCGCAGCTGGTCGCGGAGGGCATGCCGATCTCGGCCGACTCCTACGCTTCCGCGTTCTACATCACCACGGGCTTCCACGCTCTGCACGTCACCGGCGGTCTGGTCGCGTTCCTGCTGACCCTCGGCCGCGCCTTCGCCGTCAAGAACTTCACGCACAAGGAGGCGACGACCGCGATCGTGGTGTCCTACTACTGGCACTTCGTCGACGTCGTCTGGATCGTGCTGTTCTTCGTCATCTATTTCCTCAAGTAAGAAGCGGAGCGGATTCCCGACATGGCACGTGAGAAGAAGCGCCGTACTGGCCGTCGCAGCCCCCTGGCCGCTGCGGCTCTGATCGGCGCAGGCCTGATGATCACCGGCGGCGTCTACGCCGGCGCGAGTGCGGCGTTCGCCGCGACCGAGCCGGCGTCCGTCACCGCCGCGGTCTCGACCGAGGACGGGCAGAAGCTGTTCCAGGCGAACTGCGCCACCTGCCACGGCATGAACCTGCAGGGCACCGCCACCGGACCGAGCCTGTACGGCGTCGGCGAGCTCGCGGTCGAGTTCCAGATGTCCACCGGGCGCATGCCGCTGCAGATGCAGGGCCCCCAGGCTCCGCAGAAGCACCCGCAGTTCTCCGAGGAGCAGATCAAGAACGTCGCCGCCTGGGTCCAGTCCGTGGCGCCCGGCCCGACCTACCCCGAGGAGAAGATCCTCGACGGCAAGGGCGATGTCGCGCACGGTGCCGAGCTGTTCCGCATCAACTGCGCGATGTGCCACAACGTCGCGGGCGCCGGTGGCGCTCTGACCGAGGGCAAGTACGCCCCGGGCCTGATGAAGACCAGCGCACTGCACATGTACGCCGCCATGGTCACCGGTCCGCAGAACATGCCGGTCTTCGGCAACATGAACCTTTCGGCCGAAGACAAGCGCGACATCATCTCCGCGCTGCTCTTCCAGCAGAACGCGACCCAGGTCGGCGGTATGGACCTCGGATCCCTCGGACCCGTCTCGGAGGGTCTGTTCATCTGGATCTTCGGAATCGGCGCATTGGTCGCCATCACCGTGTGGATCACGGCGAAGTCCAACTGACGCCGACATATCGAAGAACGTACGAGGAGAACCATGGCACACGACGACCCGCACGCTCTTGACCGGACCTATCAGGCACCGGCCGGGCTGAGCGTCGACGTCAGCGACCCCGCGCACAACCCGGGGCTGCCCGCGCACCGCGAGCGCGTCACCGACCAGGACCCGAAGGCGATGAACGCCGCTGTCCGCACGGTCTACACGCTCTTCTACCTCTCGCTCGCAGGCAGCATCTGGGCGGTCGCCGCCTACATGCTGTTCCCGATCGAGAGCGGCTCGCTCATCGACGTGCGCTACAACAACCTGTTCATCGGCCTCGGAATCGCCCTCGCCCTGCTCGCACTCGGTCTCGGTGCGATCCACTGGTCGAAGGCGATCATGGCGGACCACGAGCACATCGAATACCGCCACCCCACCCGTGGCCGCGACTCCACCCGCGAGGCCGCGATCAAGGCCTTCGCAGACGCGAACGAGGAGTCCGGGTTCGGGCGCCGTGTGATGATCCGCAACTCGCTCATCGCCGCGGTCGTCGCCTCGGTCGTCCCCGGTCTCGCGCTCTTCCGCGGTCTCGCCCCGCACAGCACCCCGGAGAACCCGATCGCGGGCGACCCGGTGCAGCTGCTCAAGCACACGATGTGGGAGAAGGGCATGCGCCTTGCGCACGACCCCGATGGAACGCCCATCCGCGCCGCCGATATCACGATCGGCTCGGCCGTGCACGTGATCCCGGAGCCGCTCAGCAAGGTCGGCCACGAGGAGGGCTACCTCGAAGAGAAGGCCAAGGCGATCGTCCTGCTGATGCGTCTGCTCCCCGAGCAGCTCATCGAGTCCGAGGAGCGCAAGACGTGGTCCTACGACGGCATCGTCGCCTACTCCAAGGTCTGCACGCACGTCGGCTGCCCTGTTGCGCTGTACGAGCAGCAGACCCACCACCTGCTCTGCCCGTGCCACCAGTCGCAGTTCGACGTCACGGAGCACGCGAAGGTGATCTTCGGACCGGCCGCACGCCCGCTGCCGCAGCTGCCGATCACCGTCGATGACGAGGGCTACCTCGTCGCGCAGAGCGATTTCCACGAACCCGTCGGTCCGAGCTTCTGGGAGCGTCATTGAGCACCGCAACTGTTACCGAGCAGAAGTCCTCGGAGAAGCCTTCGGAGGCGCCCCTGGGCGGCCGATTCGTCGGCGGTCTCTCCAACTACATCGATGAGCGGACGAGCCTCTCCGGCTTCGTCAAGGAGCTCGGCCGGAAGATCTTCCCCGATCACTGGTCGTTCATGCTCGGCGAGATCGCACTGTGGAGCTTCGTCGTGGTGCTGCTGTCCGGCACCTTCCTGACGTTCTTCTTCCAGGCGTCGATGGTGCCCACCCACTACGCCGGGGCTTACGCGCCCATGCGCGGTGTGGAGATGTCCGCGGCCCTCGACTCGACGCTGCGCATCTCGTTCGATCTGCGCGGCGGCCTGCTGGTCCGCCAGATCCACCACTGGGCGGCGCTGACCTTCGTGGCCGGCATCGGCGTGCACATGCTGCGCGTGTTCTTCACGGGCGCGTTCCGCAAGCCCCGTGAGCTGAACTGGGTGATCGGCTTCGTGCTGTTCGTCCTCGCCATGGCCGAGGGCTTCACCGGCTACTCGCTCCCCGACGACCTGCTCTCGGGCAACGGTCTGCGCATCATCGACGGCATGATCAAGGGCCTCCCGCTGATCGGCACCTGGACCTCGTTCATGCTGTTCGGCGGCGAGTTCCCGGGCGACCAGATCGTGGGGCGCCTCTACACGCTGCACATCCTGATCCTGCCGCTCCTGGTGATCGGCCTGGTCGTGCTGCACCTCATGCTGATGGTGATCAACAAGCACACGCAGTTCGCCGGCCCCGGCCGCACGGACGAGAACGTCGTGGGCTACCCGATGATGCCGATCTACATGTCGAAGATGGGCGGCTTCCTGTTCATCACGTTCGGTGTGATCGTACTGATCGCCTCGCTGTTCCAGATCAACCCGATCTGGAACTACGGCCCGTACGACCCCTCCCCCGTGTCGGCGGGTACGCAGCCGGACTGGTACATCGGCTTCGCGGACGGCGCGCTGCGTCTTGCCCCGTCGAACCTCGATGTCGTGTTCCTCGACCACACCTGGTCGTTCGGGATCATCATCCCGGTGCTGGTACTGGGCCTGTTCATCGTCCTGGTGGCGATCTACCCCTTCATCGAGGCCTGGATCACCGGCGACAAGCGCGAGCACCACATCGCGCAGCGTCCCCGCACCTCGGCCACTCGTACCGCGATCGGCGTGGCCGGCATGGTCTTCTACGCCACGCTGTGGGCGGCCGCGGCATCCGACCTCATCGCGACGCACTTCTCGCTGACGATGGAGGGCGTGATCCACACCCTCCAGGCGACGCTGTTCATCGGCCCGGTCCTCAGCTACTTCATCGCGAAGCGCATCTGCATCGCGCTGCAGAAGAAGGACCGCGAGATCGTGCTGCACGGCTACGAGTCCGGTCGGATCGTGCGCCTTCCGGGTGGCGAGTTCATCGAGGTCCACAAGCCGGTCGACGTGTACGACCGCTGGAAGCTCATCGACACCGAGGTGTACGAGCCGCTGGTGGTCCGCCCGAATGCCAAGGGCCGCATTCCGTGGACGCAGAACCTGCGCTCCTCTATGTCGCGCTGGTTCTTCGAGGACCGCCTGTCGCCGCTCACGCAGGCCGAGGTCGCCGCAGCCGACGCGCACCAGCGGCACGCGCTGCACGACACGAACGAGGCCGCTCACGACGAGATCGTGGCGTCGCACACCCGTGCCGGTGTGAGCGAGGACCAGATCGCACCGGTCGACACGGGCCACGTCAGCGAGACTCCGAACACGCCCAGCTCGGCGCTCGCCCCGGAATCCCTGCAGGCGAAGGAGGGCGGCGAGTAGGCCGCTCCCCCAGCTCGATCGAAGGCCCCGTCACAAGACGGGGCCTTCGTCGTTGCCTGTCACTGCGCCGGAGTAACCTGGCGGTATGACCTCCGCCATGGACCACTTCGCCGCGAAGCTCACCCACGAGACCGATGCGAGCGATGTGCACGCCGCCCGCAAGGCCGGCGAACAGCTCGCCGTCGTCGACGTCCGCAGCGACGACGCCTGGGCCCAAGGGCGCATCGTCGATGCGATCCACATGCATTACAGCGAGATCGCAGCAAGGGCGCCGCAGGAGATCCCCCTGGGCACCCCCGTGGTGGTCTACTGCTGGAGCCCTGGCTGCAACGCAGGTGACAAGGGCGCCCTGGAGTTCGCCAAGCTCGGATACGACGTGAAGCTCATGATCGGCGGCTTCGAGTACTGGGTACGTGAGGGCTACCCCGTCGAAGACGCCGATGGCGTGCACCGGCGCCCGGTGGATCCCCTCACGGGCATCGCCCGCGTCCGCACACACGCCTGACGACGTCGCCGCTTCTCCGCGCCTTCTCCCGTGCGGCGCCCGCCAGGCTCATGGCGGTCACCGCAGAGGGTCAGGTAGCCTCTGCCCGGGTTCCGACGGGCGCGGTCTGCGATACATCTGTCCAGACCTCGGTCATCTGGTCGATCAGTCCATCTCGCACTCGGACGAACGTCGCACACTCAAAATGATCCACGCCCGCGCGGCCACTTGCGGTGACATGGGAACGACAGGCCGCGCGATCCGACGTCCCAACGATCTCTTCGACGCGCAAGTGCTCGAATCCCGGATACTCCGCGTTCAGGCGAGTCCAGGACCCACGGTCGAAGGACTCACCGGTATGAACGTATCGGCAGGAGAAGTCCTCGTGAAGATAGTCATGCAGATCGCTCCAGCGATGATCATCAATCGCCGACATCAAACCACTCAGAAGCGCAACTGCCGTCATGTAACCAGGCTATTAGCTTCTACCGGGCCCAAGACTCCGACCTCACCACCCGTTCCACGATCGCCGACGACGAACGCCTGGCGCGGACATACGGAGAAGGCCCTGGAGCGTCGCTCCAGGGCCTTCTCGCGGGGATCTCCGCTCAGCGGGCGAAGTGACCGCGGTAGTACTCGTAGACCCAGCCGACGATCGCGACCACGAAGATTGCCAGCGCGACCGGGAAGAGGAACACGCCCACGGCGAGAGCGATCATGCCGACCGCCGCGGCGCCCGCGAGGACGATCGGCCACCAGGACCACGGGCTGAACTCGCCGAGCTCCGGATCGCCGTCATCGATGTCGCTGGTGAGGATGTCCTCGGGCAGCGTGCCGCCCTGTGCCTTGTGGGTGCGGTCGAGGTAGAACGCGATCATCGCGCCCATGAACGTTGCGAAGAACAGGGCGACGGTGCCGACCCACTCGATCGCATTCACGGGGGGCTCACCGGCGTGCGCGACCAGGTTCCAGACCGTGTAGGTCACGCCCATGAGGGCGAAGAATGCGGTGAGGATCCACCACAGAACGATGTTGTCGCGCATGGGTCAGCGGGCCTTTCCGTCAGCGGCCGCAGCAACCGGGTGCTCGGCGGCCTCCGGGTGGTTGAGGTCGAACGCCGGACGCTCGCTGCGGATACGCGGGATCGAGGTGAAGTTGTGCCGCGGCGGCGGGCAGGACGTCGCCCACTCGAGCGAGGCGCCATAGCCCCACGGGTCGTTCACGGTTACCTTCGGCGCCTTGCGGGCGGTCAGCCACACGTTCAGGAAGAACGGCAGCATCGACGCGCCCAGGATGATGGCGCCGATGGTCGAGACCTGGTTCTCCCACGTCCAGTTGTCGTAGGCCGAGTAGTCGGCGTAGCGACGCGGCATGCCGTCGACACCCAGCCAGTGCTGGATGAGGAAGGTCATGTGGAAGCCGATGAACAGCATCCAGAAGTGCACGTAGCCGAGGCGCTCGTTGAGCATCCGGCCGGTCCACTTCGGCCACCAGAAGTAGAAACCGGCGAACATCGCGAACACGACCGTTCCGAACACCACGTAGTGGAAGTGCGCGACCACGAAGTACGAGTCGGAGAGGAAGAAGTCCAGCGGCGGAGACGCCAGGATGACGCCGGTCAGTCCGCCGAAGACGAACGACACCAGGAAGCCGAGGGCGAACACCATCGGCGTCTCGAAGGTCACGGACCCTCGCCACAACGTGCCGATCCAGTTGAAGATCTTCACACCCGTGGGGACGGCGATGAGCATCGTCATCAGGGCGAAGAACGGCAGCAGCACCCCGCCGGTCACATACATGTGGTGCGCCCACACGGCCACAGACAGCGCCGCGATCGCGATCGTCGCGTAGACCAGGGTCTTGTACCCGAAGATCGGCTTGCGGCTGAACACCGGGAAGATCTCCGACACGATGCCGAAGAACGGCAGCGCGATGATGTAGACCTCGGGGTGGCCGAAGAACCAGAACAGGTGCTGCCAGAGGAGCACGCCACCGTTGGCCGGGTCGTAGATGTGCGCGCCGAGCACGCGGTCGGCGGCAGCGGCCAGGATGGCGGCGGCCAGCACCGGGAACGCCATCAGCACCAGCAGGCTGGTGATCAGCGTGTTCCACGAGAAGATCGGCATGCGCCACATCGTCATTCCGGGCGCACGCATGGTGATGATCGTGGTGATGAAGTTCACGGCGCCGAGGATCGTGCCGAAACCGGACATGCCGAGCCCCAGCATCCAGAGGTTGCCGCCGGCACCCGGAGTGAACGACGCACTCGCGAGTGGCTGATAGGCGAACCACCCGAACGAGGCCGCGCCCTGCGGCGTGAGGAAGCCCGCGACCGCGATGGTCGAACCGAACAGGAACAGCCAGAACGCGAAGGCGTTCAGACGCGGGAACGCCACGTCGGGGGCGCCGATCTGCAGCGGGAGGATCGCGTTCGCGAAGCCCGCGAACAGCGGGGTCGCGAACATCAGCAGCATGATCGTGCCGTGCATCGTGAACAGCTGGTTGTACTGCTCCTTCGTCGGCACGATCTGCATGCCCGGCGAGAACAGCTCAGCGCGGATGATGAGGGCCATCACGCCGCCGAGGAGGAAGAACAGCACCGAGGCGATCAGATACATGTATCCGATCGTCTTGTGGTCGGTGGAGGTGATCCACTTGACGACGATGTTGCCCTTCTGCTCGACGCGGGTCGAGCTGAGCAGAGCCGCCTGACGCGGCGGGATCGTCGTCGGACGCGCGCCGGCCTCGGAGGTGTCGGGAAGAGTGCTCGTCATTCTGCTTACTTCGCTTCCGAGTCAGTCGCGGGCTTCCCGGTGCCGGGGAAGTTGGTGAGGCGGTCGTAGGCGTCGGTGATGTCGCCCGTGTTGCCCTCGTCCTTGAGCTTGGTCAAGTACGACTGGTACTCCGCATCGCTGACGACCTTCACGTTGAAGAGCATCATCGAGTGGTACTCGCCGCAGAGCTCGGCGCACTTGCCCTGGTAGGTGCCCTCACGGGTCGGCGTGAACGACCAGGAGTTGTCCTTGCCGATGTACATGTCCTTCTTGTACAGGAAGTCGATGATCCAGAAGGAGTGGATCACGTCGCGCGACTGCAGGGTGATCTTCACCTTCTTGTCGACCGGCAGGTACAGCGTGGGCAGGGCGGCCTGATCGATGTTGCCGGCCTTGTCGGGCTGGGCCTGGACACCCATGGTCCAGACGGCGTCGGAGTTGTCCTTCTCCGTGCCGTCGTACTGGAAGTCCCACGCCCACTGCTTGCCGATCGCGGTGATCGAGACATCGGGCTCATTGCCCGGGCCGTACTGGGTCTCGATGATCGTCTGATCGCGCGCCGTGAAGGCGAACATGCCGAAGATCAGGATCAGCGGAACGAGCGTGTAGAAGATCTCGATCGGCATGTTGTAGCGCAGCTGCACCGGCAGGCCGGTCTGTCCCTTACGACGCCGGTAGGCGATCGCAGCCCAGCCCATGAGACCCCAGGTGATGAGGCCGACGATGAGGAGGACGATCCACGAGTTGACCCAGAGCGACGTGACGCGCTCGGTCTGATTCGTCGCGTGAGTGCCGTCGTCGAAGCCGGGCAGGAAGCCGCGCTCCATGAGCGGGGCACATCCCGAGAGGGCCACGGCTGCCGCTACTCCCAGGGGGAGTGCGGCCCAACGAAGGCGGCGTTTCGAGGGCACGATGCACCTTTCAGATCACGGACGTGGGCTACCCCAGTCTAGGGCAAGCTCACACCCGATTCACGCCATCCACGCAGGTTCGGCGTGGATGGCGCAGGGGTGGGAGAAGGGATTTCGCGGCTCAGTGGAAGCTGTCGCCGCAGGCGCAGGAACCCTGCGCGTTGGGGTTGTCGATCGTGAATCCCTGCTCCGAGATGGTGTCCTTGAAGTCGATCGCCGCGCCGTCGAGATACGGCACGCTCATGTTGTCGACGATCACCTCGACGCCATCGAAATCGACGGTCTCGTCGCCTTCGAGATAGCGCTCGTCGAAGTACAGCTGGTAGATCAGGCCGGAGCAGCCGCCGGGCTGCACGGCGACGCGCAGGCGGAGGTCGTCGCGACCCTCCTGCTCCAGCAGGCTCTTCACCTTCGCCGCGGCGGCGTCGGTGAGCTTCACGCCGTGGGCGGTGGTCTCGGGGGTGAGGGTGATGTCGCTCATGTCGCTCCTTGGATCGGCCGTGCACCGGCACGGTTCCCGTGCTTCGAGTCTACCGCCGCGCACGAGGGCGGCATCGAGCGCGGCCGGTCATGGCCGCGATCGATGCGCCCTTCCTCGTCAGAGGGTGATCTCGTTCATCCGGGTGAGCAGCAGCGCCTCCGTCGCCACGGCGTGGCGGAAGGTGTCCAGGTGCAGCGACTCGTTGGGGCTGTGCGCCCGCGCGTGCGGGTCCTCCACGCCGGTCACGAGGATCTCCGCGCCGGGGAAGCGCTCCACCAGGTCGGCGATGAACGGGATGGATCCGCCGATACCGAGGTCGACGGGTGCGGTGCCGTAGCCGTCCTTCATGGCGCCGCGCGTCAGCCCGACCGCCCAGCCGCTCGTGTCGACCAGGAACGGGTTGCCGAGGTCGACGTCGGAGAAGGAGAGCTCCGCGCCGAAGGGCGCATGAGCACGCAGGTGCGCCTGCAGCGCGGCGTACGCGTCGTCCGCGCTCTGCCCCGGCGCGATGCGGCAGCTCAGCACGACCGTCGTCTCCGGCGAGAGCGTGTTGGATGCGGCCGCAACGGAAGTGGCGTCCACCCCGATCACGGTGACCGAGGGCTTGTTCCAGATGCGGCTGAGGATCGTGCCGTCGCCGATGGGCGTGACGCCGGGCAGCAGCCCGGTCTCCTCGCGCAGCGTCTCCTCGCTGTACTCGGGCGTCTCCGCATCGCGTACCGTCAGCCCCTCGACAGCGACGGATCCGTTCTCGTCCCAGAGCGTGTTCAGCAGGCGGATGGTCGCGAGCATGGCATCGGGCACCGCTCCCCCGAACATGCCGGAGTGCGAAGCGTGGTCGAGGGTCCGCACGGTGAGGGTGAAGCGCACCGCGCCACGCAGAGACACCGTGAGACCCGGTGTGACGGAGTCCCAGTTGCCGGAGTCGGCCACGACGATGGCGTCGGCGCGCAGGGCGTCCTCGTTGTCGCTGAGGAACTGCCCGAACGAGCGGGATCCGTACTCCTCCTCGCCCTCGATGAACATCGCGATCCCGAGGTCGAGGTCATCGCCGAGCGCCTCCGCGACCGCACGGATGGACGCGATGTGCGCCATGATCCCGGCCTTGTCATCGGCGGCCCCTCGACCATACAGACGCCCGTCCCGGACGGTGGGCTCGAACGGCGGGTTGTCCCACAGCTCGTCATCCCCGGGGGGCTGGACGTCGTGGTGCGCGTAGAGCAGGATCGTGGGCTTGCCGTTGCGTGCGGCCCGACGCGCCAGGATCGCGGGCTGGCCGACCTCGTCGGTGCCGGGGATGGCCGCACGCAGCACGCGCACGCTGTCGAACACGCCTGTGCCCTCGGCGAGCTCGGCGACGGCGGCGGCGCTGCGCACGAGCTGGGTCTGATCGAACGCCGGCCACGCGACCCCGGGAATGCGCACGAGAGCGCCGAGATCGCTGAGCGCAGCGGGGATCCCGGTGCTCACGGCGGCGGTGACGGCGGCTTCGACGTCACCGGGTGCGGTGACCGAGGAGGAGGGAGAAGTCATGCAGGTAATCTTAGAGAACACCCGTTTCCCGCTCTCTCGACATCAGGAGCCTTCGTGCCCAGCACTCCCACCCCCGCACCAGAGGACTCAGCCGACGCGAACGGCAAGGGGCGCCGCACGCCGACGCGCGCGGAGCAGGAGGCCGCTCGGCGCCGACCGCTCGTGCCGGACACCAAAGAGGCCAAGGCGCAGGCGCGCGCTGACCTTCGCCAGCGCCAGGAGCGGCAGCGCGTCGGCATGGCGAACGGCGAGGAGAAGTACCTCCCGGTCCGTGACCGCGGGCCGCAGCGTCGCTGGGTACGCGACTACGTCGACGCCGGCTGGCATGTCAGCGAGTGGATCATGGCTCTCATGGTCGTCGTGATCGTGGTGTCGCTGATCCCGAACACCCTGGTCGCCTACTGGGCGTTCATCGGCCTGTGGGGCTTCATCGCGATCGCGATCATCGACATGGTCTTCCTCGGCATCCGCGTGAACCGCCGGATCGCCGACAAGTTCGGCAAGGACAAGCGTGAGCGCGGACTGGCCTGGTACGCCGCCATGCGATCCCTGCAGATGCGCTTCATGCGTCTGCCGAAGCCGCAGGTCAAGCGCGGACAGTACCCGGACTGATCCGGATCCCCTGACGAGAAGAAGGATCCCGTGCGCAAGGCGCCGGGATCCTTTTTCGTGTAGGGCCTGATGCGCCGCTCCTCCGCGTCGGCTCAGCGGCGACGCAGCCCCGCGCGGATCTGGCGCGCCCAGAGCGGCCCGCGATAGAGGAACGCGGTGTAGCCCTGCACCAGCGTGGCACCGGCGTCGAGCCGTTCCCGCACCTCGGCCCCCGTCTCGACCCCGCCCACTGAGATGACGCAGAAGTCGGCGGGCACGGCGTCGCGCACGAGGCGGAGGACGGCAAGCGAGCGCTCCTTGAGCGGGGCGCCGGAGAGGCCGCCCTCCCCCGCCGCGGCGACCTTCTCCGGATCCGTGACGAGACCGTCGCGGGTGATCGTGGTGTTGGTGGCGACGAGTCCGTCCAGCCCCTCGGCGACGGCGAGCTCCGCGATCGCAGTGACCTCGTCATCGGGAAGATCCGGGGCGATCTTCACCAGCAGGGGGGTCGCACCGGCCGCCGCCTTCACGGCGCGCAGCAGCGGTGCGAGGGTCTCGACGGCCTGCAGCCCCCGAAGGCCCGGCGTGTTCGGCGACGAGACGTTGATCGCGAGGTAGTCCGCGAGCGGCGCGAGGCGCACGGCCGATGCGACGTAGTCGGCGGTCGCGTCCTCGACGGCGACCACGCGGCTCTTGCCGATGTTGACGCCGATGACGGCGGCCGGCCTGCGGCGGCGGAGCTTCCAGAGTCGCTTCTCCGCGGCTTCGGCACCGGCGTTGTTGAAGCCCATGCGGTTCACCACGGCGCGATCCGGGATGAGCCGGAACAGGCGCGGCTTGGGGTTGCCCGGTTGCGGGATGGCCGTGATCGTACCGACCTCGACATGTCCGAAGCCGAGCGCGGACAACCCGCGCACGCCGACCGCGTTCTTGTCGAACCCCGCCGCGATACCGAACGGCGTCGGGAATGTGAGCCCCAGTGCCCGCACCTCGTCGCCCGCCGCCGGCCGGGTCAGCGCACGCGCGGCCCAGGAGAACGGAGGCACCCCGAGAATCCGCACCACGACCATGCCGGCATGGTGGGCGAATTCGGGATCGAAGCGCGCGAGGACGAGGCGGAAGAGCAGGGCATACATTCCTGCCAGGCTACCGGGGTCAGGCGCCTGATACCGACCCGTTGCTCAGAGCGCCGTCTGCTCGGCCGCCCTCTGATGATCGGCGCGCAGTTCGGCGATGGACGCCTCGAAGTCCTCGAGCGAGTCGAACGCCTGGTACACGCTCGCGAAGCGGAGGTAGGCGACCTCGTCCAGATCCCGCAGTGGGCCCAGGATGGCCAGGCCGATCTCGTTGGTGTCCAGCTGCGAGACACCGGTCTGTCGTACGGCCTCCTCGACGCGCTGCGCGAGGATCGCCAGATCCGCCTCCGTGACGGGGCGCCCCTGGCAGGCCTTGCGGACGCCGGAGATGACCTTCTCGCGACTGAACGGCTCCATCACACCGGATCGCTTGATGACGTTCAGGCTCGCGGTCTCGGTGGTCGTGAACCGCCCGCCGCACTCCGGGCACTGGCGGCGTCGACGGATCGACAGGCCGTCATCGCTCGTGCGCGAGTCGATGACGCGGGAGTCCGGGTGGCGGCAGAACGGGCAGTGCATTCGTGAAAGCCTACGCCCCGGTCGCCGCGGCCGGCTCCGGCGTCACTGCGAACCGGGCTTCGACGGCCTCGCCGTGCGCCGGCAGGATCTCCGCGTCGGCGAGTGCCACGACGCCCTTGCGGGCGCGCGCCAGCGCATCGCGGTCGTACGAGATCACCTGCTGCGGGCGGAGGAACGTGTAGGCGCCGAGGCCGGAGGCGTAGCGCGCCTGTCCCCCGGTCGGAAGCACATGGTTGCTGCCCGCCATGTAGTCGCCCAGGCTCACCGGCGTCTGATCTCCGACGAACACGGCACCGGCGCTCGTGAAGACCGCGGCCGCCTCCTCGGCGTCCACGAGATGCAGTTCGAGGTGCTCGGGGGCATAGGCATTGCTGAACGCCACGGCGGCAGCACGGTCGTCGACCAGCACGATCGCCGACTGCGGACCGTCCAGCGCGGTCTGCACGCGCGCGCTGTGTCGAGTGGCGGCTGCGGCCGTCGCGACCTCGGCCGCCACACGGTCCGCGAGTTCAGCCGAGTCCGTGACGAGCACGGCGGAGGCCTGCTCATCGTGCTCGGCCTGGCTGATCAGATCCGCGGCGACAAGACGAGCGTCAGCTGCGGCATCGGCGACGATGAGGATCTCGGTCGCCCCTGCCTCGGAGTCCGTCCCGACGACGCCGGCAACGGCGCGCTTCGCGGAGGCGACATAGTTGTTGCCCGGTCCGGAGATGACATCGACCGGGTCGAGTCCGATCGCCGCGACACCGTGCGCGAGAGCGCCGATCGCACCTGCACCGCCGATCGCGTAGACCTCGTCCACGTCGAGCAGGGCGGCCGCGGCGAGGATGGTCGGGTGGATCCGGCCGTCTTCTGCCGACTGCGGCGGGGAGGCGAGGGCGATGCTCTCGACGCCCGCGACCTGAGCGGGCACGACGTTCATCACGACGCTCGAGGCGAGGGGAGCTTTCCCGCCGGGGATGTAGACGCCGACCCGTCCGACCGGCTGCCAGCGCTGCACGATACGGGCGCCCGGCTCGATCTCGGTGACCTGCGGCGCGGGCACCTGCGCGGCGGAGCCCCGGCGCACCCGCTCGATCGCCGCCTCCAGCGCGTCCCGCACCTGCGGGTCGACACCGGCGAGAGCGTCGTCGAGGTGCTCGCGAGGAACCCGGATCGCGTGCCCGCTGACCTTGTCGAAACGCTCGGCCTGCTCACGCAGTGCCTCCTCGCCGCGGACGCGCACGTCCTCCACGATCGCGGTCGCGGTCGCCAGCGCCTCGGCGCGGGCGGCGGTCGCGCGTGGCACGACGGCCAGCATCTCGGCGGTGGAGAGGGAGCGTCCCCTCAGGTCGATCGTCTGCATGCGTCCTCAGCCTCGGGTCATGTTCTCGGTGTCGTGCAGGTAGCCCACGCGACCGTCGTCGTGGCGCACCACGAAGGCGCCACCGCGGTCCTCGAGAACAAGGATCCATGCTTCGGGTCCGATTGTGAAAATCGTGTCACCGCGTGCGTCATGCACGGCCCGGGTGTCGGGCGCGAGCGCCCAGAACGGCTGGGGCTGCTCATCCCGCGCCGCTGATGCTGCGGCACCGTCCCGGTTGCGCTCCTGCGGCACGACGTCGACCGCGTGCGTGGCCACCTCGTCCGAAGGCGAGGGCTCGAGCAGATCGCCGAGGACCTGGGTCATGGTGTCGGACAGGTCGTGCGGCGCGGCGGCTGCATCCTGCTCATCGGCGGATCCGTGCCCGGCGTACGCGTCGGGCCCCGATGCCGGCGACGCTTCTGCATCGGCGGCGCGGCGGGCGTCCGCGCGCGTGGCGGGTTCGCCTTCTTCTTCTTCTTCCGCTGAGTCCGTGGTCGAGGTCTGTGTCTCGGAGTCCTGCCGGGTCTCGGGGACCGCGTCCTGGCGGATCTCGGATGGCGCCTCCAGGATCGCCTCGGTCGGCGCATCCTCCGCGGGCACGACGTCGAAGGGGGCGTCGTCTGCGACCCTCGGCATCCCCGCGGCAGAGGGGTTCTCCGCCGATGCGGGCGCGGATCCGTCGTTCTCCTGCGATGCGAGGAAGGACTCCCGGTGATGCTCGGGTACGTAGCCCGCCTCGCCCTGCACCACTGCACCGGTGACCCCGGTGGCGGAGAGATGTCCTGCGGCTCCGACTTCGTTCTCGTGCAGCAGTCCCGGATCCACATCGTCCTCGTTCTGCGGGTCGGAGATGCTCCCCCGCGCGCGCACGGGACGCGGCCGCGAGAACACCGGTCGCACGGGGTTCGCGTTGCGGTGCGCGAGCGTCTCGATGCGGTCCTCGAAGTCCTCGCGGATCCCGGGGATGAGGGCTGCGAACACCGTGACGGCGACGAGGACCAGCGCCAGCAGGATCTCCAGCCACAGCGGCCAGGTGACCAGCGCGGACCGTCGTGTCGCAGCGACCAGATCCAGCTGCTGCCACAGCAGCACGACCCAGCTGACCAGGGCGACGGAGAAGGAGACCGAAGCGAACTGGTCGATGCCGAGGGATCCGACCCGGCGGATCCCCTCGGGAGACAGTCGTCGCAGTACGACGAGGAACACGGCCGCGGTCGGCACGCCGATCGCCAGCGCCCAGGCGCCGTTCATCGTCCAGACCGTCGCGGAGGCGTCCAGGACGCTCCCGGCACCCGGCACGAAGGACAGCGCGAACGCGACCACCCATGCCGCGATGACGATCAGCTCGCGCAGCGTGAAACCGAACCAGCCTTGCTGCGGGGCGGCAGCGGGCAGGGGTCCGTCGTCGACTTCCGTGTCAGACGAGGCGAGGGGGCTCGATGTCGGATTCTGTTCGTCCTGCGCCATCTCAGCGGAGGGGACGTCGCCGGTCATCAGTACTTCCTTTCGTCGTGCGGCCGCTGGGGACTTCGGCCGTCGAACGGGACCAGATACTACCTGGCGGCGGTGGGGAGCCCCTGTGCGGTACTCGCGTACCCGAGGGAAGCGCGGGCAGGGAGGAGAGGAAAGCGGCGCCCTGCTCAGCCCAGGCACTGCGGGCCGAGCAGCGACTTCAGGTCGCCGAACAGGTCCGCGGTGACGGTCACCGGCATGGGCACTTCGAAGACCTTGGCACGGCCGCCGCGATGCATCTTCAGCATGACCTCGGTCTCGCCCGCATGCCGGCGCAGAACGTCCGCGAGATCCTCGATGACCCGCTCCGTGGCGCGCTGCTCGGGCACCAATAGCGACAGCGGACCCGCGGCGTCGAAGGATCCGACGTCGGGCGTGAACGCCGACTGCGCGTGCAGGTTCATTCCGTCGTCGCGACGGGAGACGCGCCCGCGCACCGCGAGGATCGTGTCCTGTTGCAGCGTGCTCTGGAATTCCAGATACGTCTTGCCCATGAACATGATGGTGATCTCGCCGCCGAAGTCCTCGACGGTGATCATGCCGTAGGGGTTGCCGCTGGCCTTGGCGACGCGGTGCTGCACGCTCGTGACGAGCCCTGCGACGGTCACCTGGTCGCCGTCCTGCAGGTCTTCGGACTCCAACAGGCTGTTGATCCCGATCGAGGCATGCTTCGCGAGGGGAACCTCGAGACCGGCGAGCGGATGGTCGGAGACGTACAGGCCGAGCATCTCTCTCTCGAACGCGAGCTTGTCCTTCTTCGTCCATTCCGGACGTACCGGCACCTTGGGCGGAGCCACCTCTTCGATCTCGTCGTACAGGCTGTCGAAATCGAAGCCGATCGCGCCCTGCGCCTCGTTCCGCTTCTGGCCCACCGACGCCTCGACGGCGTCCTCGTGGATCTCCACGAGCGCGCGCCGCGTGTCGCCCATCGAATCGAACGCTCCGGCCTTGATCAGCGACTCGACCGTGCGCTTGTTCGCCACGTGCAGTGGCACCTTCTTCAGGAAATCGTGGAAGGAGGTGAAGTTCTCCTCCTGACGCCCCTGGACGATGCCCTCGACGACGTTGGATCCGACGTTGCGCACAGCGCCGAGACCGAAGCGGATGTCCTCGCCGACGGCGGCGAAGAAGTTGATCGACTCGCGCACGTCGGGCGGCAGCACCTTGATGCCCATGCGGCGACACTCGTTCAGGTAGAGCGCCATCTTGTCCTTGGAGTCGCCGACGCTCGTGAGCAGCGCGGCCATGTACTCCGCGGGGTAATGCGCCTTGAGGTACGCCGTCCAGTACGAGATGACACCGTAGGCGGCGGAGTGCGCTTTGTTGAAGGCGTAGTCGGAGAACGGCAGCAGGATCTCCCAGAGCGCATTGACGGCGCCGTCCGAGTATCCGTTCGCGTGCATGCCGGCCTGGAAGCCCTCGAACTGCTTGTCCAGCTCCGACTTCTTCTTCTTGCCCATCGCGCGGCGCAGGATGTCGGCTTGGCCGAGAGAGAACCCGGCCACCCGCTGCGCGATCGCCATCACCTGCTCCTGGTAGATGATGAGGCCGTAGCTCTCTTCCAGGATGTCCTTCAGCGACTCGGCGAACTCCGGGTGGATCGGGGTGATCTCCTGCAGGCCGTTCTTGCGGAGCGCGTAGTTCGTGTGGGAGTTGGCGCCCATGGGGCCCGGGCGGTACAGCGCGATGAGGGCCGAGATGTCGCCGAAGTTGTCCGGCTTCATCAGACGCATCAGCGCACGCATCGGACCGCCGTCGAGCTGGAACACGCCCAGCGAGTCGCCGCGGGTGAGCAGGTCGTAGGACGGCCGGTCGTCGAGCGCGAGGTCCTCGAGTACGAGCTCCTCGCCCCGGTTCATCCGGATGTTCGCGAGGGCGTCGGAGATGATCGTGAGGTTGCGCAACCCCAGGAAGTCCATCTTGATGAGGCCGAGGGACTCGCAGGACGGGTAGTCGAACTGCGTGACGATCTGGCCGTCCTGCTCGCGCTTCATGATCGGGATGATGTCGATCAGCGGATGCGAGGACATGATCACGCCGGCGGCGTGCACACCCCATTGGCGCTTCAGGTTCTCCAGGCCCAGGGCAGTGTCGAACACGGTCTTCGCCTCGGGATCGGACTCGATCACGACGCGGAACTCGCTGGCCTCCTTGTACCGCGGGTGCTCCGGGTTGAACATGCCGTCCAGCGGCATGTCCTTGCCCATCACGGGCGGCGGCATGGCTTTGGTGAGCTTCTCCCCCATGCTGAACGGGAAGCCGAGCACACGGCCCGCGTCCTTCAGCGCCTGCTTCGCCTTGATCGTGCCGTACGTGACGATCTGCGCGACGCGCTCGTCGCCGTACTTCTCGGTCACGTACTGGATCACCTCGCCACGACGACGGTCGTCGAAGTC
Organism: Microbacterium sp. 10L49; assembly: GCF_056395125.1. Classification (NCBI taxonomy): domain Bacteria; kingdom Bacillati; phylum Actinomycetota; class Actinomycetes; order Micrococcales; family Microbacteriaceae; genus Microbacterium; species Microbacterium sp. 10L49. The sequence goes on along the minus strand of NZ_JBFTIW010000001.1, from coordinate 114,461 downwards.
GACGTCGAAGTCGGGCATGGAGACGCGATCGGGGTTGAGGAACCGCTCGAAGATCAGGCCGTGCTCGAGCGGGTCGAGGTCTGTGATCCTCATCGCGTAGGCCGCCATGGAGCCCGCACCGGACCCACGTCCGGGACCCACACGCACGCCATTGTCCTTCGCCCAGTTGATGAAGTCGGCGACGACGAGGAAGTAGCCCGGGAACCCCATGGACGAGATCACCTCGACCTCGTAGTTCGCCTGCTTGCGCACCGCGTCCGGGATACCGCCCGGGTATCGGTACTGCAGGCCCTTCTCGACTTCCTTGATGAACCAGCTCTCCTCCGTCTCTCCCTGCGGGACGGGGAAGCGCGGCATGAAGTTGGCACCGGTGTTGAAAGAGACGTCGCAGCGCTCGGCGATGAGCAGCGTGTTGTCGCACGCCTCGGGGTGATCGCGGAACACCTGGCGCATCTCCGCTGCGGACTTCACGTAGTAGCCGTCGCCGTCGAACTTGAACCGGTTCGGGTCATCGAGGGTGGAGCCCGACTGCACGCAGAGCAGAGCCGCGTGACTGGTCGAGTCGTGCTGGTGCGTATAGTGCAGGTCATTCGTGCCGACGAGCGGGATCCCGAGGTCCTTCGCGATCTTGAGCAGGTCGCCGGTGACGCGGCGCTCGATCTCGAGACCGTGATCCATGATTTCGGCGAAGTAGTTCTCCTTGCCGAAGATGTCCTGGAACTCCGCGGCCGCCGCACGCGCCGCGTCGTACTGGCCCAGGCGCAGGCGGGTCTGGATCTCACCCGAGGGGCATCCGGTCGTCGCGATCAGACCCTTGGAGTACTTCTGCAGGATCTCGCGGTCCATGCGCGGCTTGAAGTAGTAGCCCTCCAGGCTCGAGGTCGAGGAGAGGCGGAACAGGTTGTGCATGCCCTCGGTGGTCTCCGAGAGCAGCGTCATGTGCGTGTAGGCACCGGATCCGGAGACATCATCGCGGCGCTGCTCGGGAGAGCCCCACTGCACGCGCGACTTGTCGCTGCGGTGCGTTCCCGGGGTGACGTAGGCCTCGATGCCGATGATCGGCTTGACGCCGGCGGCCTGGGCCGCCTTGTAGAACTCGAACGCGGCGAAAGTGTTGCCATGGTCGGTGACAGCGACCGCCGGCATGCCCTGCGCGACGGCCTCCTGCACCAGCGGCCCGATGCGCGCAGCCCCGTCCAGCATCGAATACTCGCTGTGCACGTGCAGGTGGACGAAGGAGTCTGATGCCATGCTTCGAGTCTACGTTTCCGGGTGGGACATCGAGGTGCCGCGCCCGCCGATGGGCGTCACCATCACTTCCTTTGGGCCCGCATCCATTTGGCTGGCGAGATGCCAGCCGGCGGGCGATTCCACCCGATTCCACCAGCCGAACGGTATTCCTCCAGCCATTCGGTTCAGGAGACGCCCGGTACCCTGATCCGATGACCACTCCCGACTTCGTCCTCGCCCTCCGGGAGCATGTGGGCCATGCCCCGCTGAACCTCGTCGGCGTCACCGCGATCGTGTTCCGCGACGAGAAGGTGCTGCTCGGCAAGCGCGCGGACAACGGCGCATGGCAGGCGGTCTCCGGCATCGTGGAACCCGGCGAGGAGCCGGCGGACACCGCCGTGCGGGAGTGTCTCGAGGAAGCCGGCGTGGCCGTGAAGGTCGAGCGGCTCGCCCTCGTGCAGCAGCTCCCCCGTGTGACCTACACGAATGGCGACGAGGTCGACTACTTGGATCTGGTTTTCCGCTGCGCGTGGATCTCGGGCGAGCCGCACCCTTCCGACGGCGAACTCACCGAGGTCGGCTTCTACGACCTCGCCGCGATGGGTGACGTCGACGATGCCCACGTCCGCAAGATCGCGCTCGCCATGGCCGAGGACGACCCTGCGCACTTCCGCGGCGGGCGACCGCCGCGGACCTGAGAGCCCGCTGCTGCTCGGGTGCTCAGCGCAGATCCCGGCGCATCAGCACACGGGGGAACCCGTTGAGCACGGATCCGGTGTCCGCAGCATTTGTGAAGCCGGCCGACTCGAACAGCGCCCGCGTGCCGACATAGGCCATCGTCAGATCGACCTTCGCACCCCGGTTGTCTACCGGGTACCCGTCGATCGCCGGCGCGCCGCTGTCCCGCGCATAGGCGACGGCTCCGTCGATCAGCGTGTGCGTGATGCCCTGCTTCCGGTACCCCGGTCGCACACGCAGACACCACAGCGACCATACGTCGAGGTCGTCGACGTGCGGGATCAGCCGGTTGCGGGCGAAGCTCGTATCGCGCCGCGGGTGGACCGCGGCCCATCCCACCGGCTCATCGTTGAGGTAGGCGATCACTCCCGGTGCCGGATCCTGCTCGCACAGCTCGCGAACCCTCGCCGCTCTGGCCTCACCGCGCAGCGCCTGGCTCTCCTTGCTGGGGATCCGATAGCTCAGGCAGAAGCACGACTGCGATGTCGGGTTCTTCGGCCCGACGAGCGTCGCGACGTCGTCGAAGACGGTTGCGGGGCGCACTTCGATGCTCATGTCCCCAGTCTGCCCCGGAGGGCAGACATCACGGCTCGACGATGCGCTGGTCCGTGTTCGTGTAGCTGATCGAGTCCGCGACGGTGCCCACGAGGCCCATCGTGACGCGCAGCAGGCCGGGCTTCACATCGTCCAGGGGCGGCGGTGTGTCCGTTCCCAGGGTCAGGCCACGCCCGTCCTGGGTGGTCGCCGTGATCGAGCCCAGATACACGCTCACGTGCCCGGTGAGGGTCATGGTGTCGGCGTTCGTGACGAGCCCGGCCTTGTCCGGCGGCCGGACGGTGAGGGAGAACCCCGAGATCGTGATCGAGTCCGCGGAGATCTTCAGAGCGCGAACGGTGCCGCCGTCGATCGTCGGCACGTCCACGATCGCGATGCCGCTCAGCCCGGTGAACGACAGCCCCTGCGACCCCATGGAGGCCGGAGTCTTCGTGAAGATCGGAGCGCCCTCGTCCTTCGCCGCCACGACAGGGGTCGGAGCGGGCGCCGGCGCGGCGGCTCCTGGAACGCTCGGCGTCGTGGCGCCGGGGATCGTCGGAGCTCCCGGCACGGCGGGCAGCCCCGGCACGGAGGGGCCCGACGTGGGCGGGGGCGTCGTCGGGGTCGGGCTCGGGGAGGGGCACCACAGCAGCGGGATGCACAGCCCCGCCGGCTGCGACGCTGGAACAGCGGCGGCACCGAGCATCATCGGCGCGACGAGGGCGAGCGATGCCAGGAGTACGGCACCGTGGCGGCGCTGCGCCTTCACGAAGCCGCCTCCTCGGATCCGTCCGCAGGCACGGGATCGCGCGGCCCCATCCAGGCGACGACGAGCACCGCCCCGGTCCCGGCCAGGAGCATCCCCGCGATGAAGCCGCCGAGGTTCACTCCGATCAGCGAGTAGATGGCGACGACCAGGGCCAGGATGCCGTAGAAGACATGGTGCGCGGGCATCGTGATCGCAAGGATCCCGAGCAGCAGCAGCGCGATCGGGATGATCGTCGCCTGCAGCCCCTCGATGCCCAGCTGGACGTGCAGATGCCCGATGTCGAGCTGTCCGGAGAAGAACATCTCGATACCGCCGACGGCGACGAGCAGTCCCCCGATGAACGGACGCTGCCGCCGCCAGTGCCGGAATCCTCGCGCGGACGATGTCTCCTCGGGCGCGGCACTCGCATCGACGGTGTGGTCGACGCCACCCGCGACGACGGCCGGCGCGGACTCTGCCCCGTTGCGCACCGGCCGCAGCACGGGAGCCGCGGCATCCCGACGATCACGCCGTGCGGATCCGGATGCGCTGGTCTCGTCGGTCATCGTGGCCTCGTTCAGAAGCATCCCTGCGAACCGTCCGTCAGCTCCAGCGTCATGCCCGTGAGGGTGAACACCGAGGCCTGAGTGCTCCAGGCCGTCTGCTGCAGGTTCTTGATCGAGACGGTGTCGGCGTCCTGAGCGAAGTCTCCGGCGGAGCCCTTCGCCTCGGTGTTGACGGTGGAGGCGTCCACGCCGATGCGGATCGCACCGAAGGAGGCGTCGCCCTTGAGGCCGGTCATGCCGATCTGCAGATCGCTGGCGGACGCCGGGTTGCCGTTGCCACCCGCCTTGATGAGCACGCCGACCTTGCCGAGCGGCGTGTCGGTGATCACCGACTGGCAGAGGTCGTTGAGCGTGGCGCTCTTGATGTTCGCGATGGCGACGGTGTGCTCCTTGCCCTCCGTGTCCTTCGCGACACCGGCGTACTGCGAGAAACCGGTGCCCTCGAGCTGGGAGGCGCCGATCTGGAACTGGCTCCCCGATACGGCGAACGACACGGGTACCGCGCCCTGGGCGACGCCGCCCATCAGCGCTGCGGCGACCACGCCCGCCGGAATGGCGACGAGGGCGATACGGCCTGCGTGGGACGACCCGAACTTGCGGACACGGTCGGACTTCGGGAACTTCATCGATCCTCCTCCAGTGCGCCGGCTGCGATGGCGGCGTTCACCTGGTCGAGTATATTGCCCGTTGACTCAGAGTCAATACCGGACACGGCCATCGCTGCGCATCCCGCTAGGCTCGGGGTATGCCCGACCTGCGACGCGCCAGACTCACTCCTGAGGAGCGTCGTGCGCAGCTCGTCGCGACCGGGGTGAACTTCCTCGCCGAGCATTCCCTGGACGAACTCACGATGGACGTGCTGGCCCAGCGCGCCGGAGTGTCACGGCCTCTCCTGTTCCACTACTTCGAGACCAGGCAGGGCATGCACCTCGCGGTGGTGACCATGGCGAGGGACAGTCTGCTGCTCGCCTCCGAGCCGCGCGATGACCTGGAGCCGCGGGCGCGAGTGCGCGACACTCTGCTGCGCATCACGGAGTTCGTGCGGCAGCATCAGGGCACGTTCCACTCTCTGGTGCGCGGGATCGCGAGCGGCGACCCCGCCGTCCGGCGCGTGGTCGACGAGTCGCGTGACCTCAACGCCGCGCGTCTTCTCGACGCGTTCACCGAACTCGGCACGCCGGACACCCCGGGGCTCCGCGTCGCCCTGCGCGCCTGGGTCTCCTTCACCGAGGAGACACTGATCAGCCTCGTCATCGACCGCGACGAGGACCCAGAGGTGGTCGTCCGGTTCCTGGAGGCGACCCTTGAAGGCGTGGTGTCGGCGACAGGGGAGCTGCCACTCTGATCTCGGATCCGAACGCGGATGCCGAAGACTCAGTCCTCGCCGCGGAGCGCGTCCAGCGCGTGCCGGAAATCGGCGGGGTACGGAGACTCCGTCTGGACCCACTCCCCGGTGGTGGGGTGCGCGAAACCGAGCCGGTGCGCGTGCAGCCACTGCCTCGTCAGGCCCAGCCGCGCCGACAGGGTCGGGTCGGCACCGTACAGCGGGTCCCCCACGCACGGGTGCCTGTGCGCGGCCATGTGCACACGGATCTGGTGCGTCCGGCCGGTCTCGAGGTGGATCTCCAGCAGCGATGCGCCGGGGAACGCCTCGAGCGTCTCGTAATGGGTGACCGACGGCTTGCCGTCAGGGATCACCGCGAACTTCCAGGAGTGGTTCGGATGCCGCCCGATCGGAGCGTCGATCGTGCCTGCGAGCGGATCCGGGTGCCCCTGCACGACCGCGTGGTAGATCTTCTCGACCGTGCGCTCCTTGAAGGCCCGCTTGAGTGCGGAGTAGGCCGCCTCGGTCTTCGCAACCACCATGAGGCCGCTGGTTCCGACATCGAGGCGATGTACGACGCCCTGACGCTCGGGCGCCCCGCTGGTGGCGATCCGGAAGCCTGCTGCGGCGAGAGCGCCGACGACCGTCGGGCCCTCCCAGCCCACGGACGGGTGCGCAGCGACCCCGGTGGGCTTGTCGACCACCACGATGTCGTCGTCGTCATAGACGATGCCGAGCTCCGGCACCGCGATGGGTTCGATCCGGAGCTCCTGTTTGGGCGCCCATTCCACGTCGAGCCAGCCGCCGGCGCGCAGTTTGTCCGACTTGCCCAGGACGACACCATCGAGCGCCACTCCCCCGGCCTCGGCGACCTCTGCCGCGAACGTGCGGGAGAACCCGAGCATCTTCGCCAGCGCCGCATCGACACGGACACCGTCCAGTCCGTCCGGGACCGGAAGAGAGCGCGATTCCACGATCAGGCCTCGGATCCTGCACCGTCGCGCCGAGCGGGGCTCTGCGGATCGGCACTCGTCGCCACGTCCTGGGCAGCGATGTCGGCAGATGCGCCTTCGGTCCCGGCGGAGTCGTCGTCGATGCGGTCGGATCCCGATGTGTCATGGTCGGACGGTTCAGCAGCCGCCTCATCCTTGTGATCCCGCTCACGAGTGCCGTCGAGGCGGAGGCCTGTGATGATCAGCAAGGCGATCGAGATCATGCCGCTGACGATGAAGATGTCCGCGACGTTGAAGATCGCCGGCAGCATCCACGGCATCGAGATCATGTCGACGACGTGTCCGACGCCGAAACCCGGTTCGCGGAAGACGCGGTCGGTGAGGTTCCCGAGCACACCGCCGAGGAGTGCACCGAGCACGACGGCCCACAGGCGTGCGCGCACCGCGAACGCCTTCCACACGATCACGCACGCGACGACGGCGAGGGCGATGGTGAAGATCCACGTGTAACCGGCGCCGATGGAGAACGCGGCCCCGGAATTGCGGACGTAGAAGAGCTGCAGGAAGCCGCCGAGAACGGGGACTGTCTGCTCCAGCGGGAGGTTCGTGATGGTGAGATGCTTCACAAACTGATCGGCGGCCAGCACGAGCACTGCGAGAATCGCAATGATCGCGCCGGCCGCCGAACCGTGAAGCGGTTGACGCCGGGTCAACGGGGCTCCTTACTGCGCGGAGGAGGCGTCCCCGTTGGGGCCGCCCTTCTCGTCGAGGTCGCGGAGCTGACCCTCGATGTAGCTGCGAAGCTGCGTGCGGTAATCCCGCTCGAACGTGTGCAGTTCGCTGATCTTGCTCTCGAGCACGTTGCGCTCGCGCTCGAGACGGGCGGTCTCTTCGCGCTGCTTCTGCTCGGCGTCCGCGAGGATCTTCGACGCCTGGGCCTTGGCGTCCGCGATGAGCTGGTCGCGCTGGGACTTGCCCTCGGCGACGTGCTCGTCGTGCAGGCGCTGGGCCAGCTCGATGATGCCGGCGGTCGCGGCCGCAGGAGCACCGGTCTCCGCGACCGGCGCGGCGACGGGAGCGGGTGCCGCAGCGACCGGCGCCTCGGCCGCGGGTGCAGCCTTCTCGCCGGACTCGTAGGCGGCCAGCTTGGCCTTCAGCTCCGCGTTCTCGTCGAGGGCCTTACGCCACTCGAGTACGACCTCGTCGAGGAAGTCGTCGACCTCGTCCGGGTCGAAGCCGTCCTTGAAACGGACGTGCTGGAACTGCTTGGTGACGACGTCATCCGGGGTCAGTGCCATGGGTGGCTCCTCTTTCGATGAGTTCTCGGTGGCCGGGTGGAAATGGCGCCTGCCCCTCGGCGTGCACCTTCAGAAAAGCATAGCCGTCCGATCCCTGTGCAGCGACGGCACGCGGCAACAGACGATCAGATGGGGGCAAGGAACAATCAGATGAACAGCGACAGACGATCAGATGAAGGATCGCGTGATCGACATCAGGATCAGCACGATGATCATCGTGAGCGTAAAGCCCAGATCCAGCGAGACGGGTCCGATCCTCAGCGGAGGAATGAGGCGTCGGAACATCCTGATCGGCGGGTCGGTGAGCGTGTAGACGATCTCAGCCGCGATCAGTCCGGCACCACGGGGGCGCCATGAGCGGTTGAAGATGGGGATGTAGTCCAGGATCAGCCGAGCGAACAGCGTGAGCAGGTACAGCAGCAGCAGTATGTTCATAATCGCTGCGATCACGGAGACCGCGGGCGGCACCACCACGCGTCAGGAGTGCGCGAGCGCGGGCTCGTCGCCCCCGGCCATCCCGCCCTGCCCCGACACCGCGATGCTCTCCGGCGACAGCAGGAAGACCTTGCTCGTCACGCGCTCGATGCGGCCGTAGAGGCCGAGCGAGAGCCCGCTCGCGAAGTCGATCAGACGGCGCGCGTCGGCGTCGCTCATCTGCGAGAGGTTGATGATCACCGGGATCCCGTCCCGGAAGCTCTCCGCGATGACCTGGGCGTCGCGGTACTGCTTCGGGTGCACGGTGAGGATCTCGTTCACGACGCCCGCAGCGGGCTGACGCACGGCGGTCGGGCGACGCAGCGGCGTGACCGGAGCCGGCTTGACCTCATCACGCTCACGACGCACCTCGTCCCGACGGACGGGCTCGTGCCGGACCTGCTCCTGGCGAGCGCTGTGCGCGGCCGGAGCAGTCTCCTCGTAGACCTCTTCCTCATCGGCGAGGCCGAGGTACACCATGGTCTTCTTCAGCGGGTTCCCCATCGTGTCCTCCGAACGTGTAGGGGTGGTTCTGTGTCGAGGCTAACCCTGTGCGGGTCGTGCCCCCGTGATTGCGGTGCCGATGCGTAGGTGTGTCGCGCCTGCCGCGATCGCCTCGACGAAATCGCCGGTCATGCCGGCCGAGATCCAATCGGCTCCCGGCGCGACCGTGCGCAGGCGCTGCGCGGACTCATGCACTCGGGCGAACGCCGCAGCCGGGTCCTCGTCGAGCGGCGCGACGGCCATCACGCCGCGCAAACGCAGCGTCGGCAGCGCGAGCACCTGCTCGGCGAGCCGCTCGATCTCCGCCGGCGGGACTCCCCCGCGGCCCGGGTCGTCGGTGAGGTTGATCTGCAGCAGGACATCGAGCCGCACGTCGTCGGTCGCCGCTCGATCGAGTGCCTCCGCGAGTCGCAGGCGGTCCACCGAGTGCACGACCTGCGCCGCCCGGCGGATCGCACCGGCCTTGTTCGTCTGCGCCTGCCCGATGAAATGCCAGCGCAGATCATCCAGCCCGGCAAGGGCCTCCGTCTTCGCGGAGAGCTCCTGCTGGCGGTTCTCCCCCACCTCTCGGACGCCGAGGCCGTAGAGCTCGCTCACGAGCGACGCGGGGTGGAACTTCGTCACGACGATGCGCGTGATCTCCGCGGGATCCCGTCCCGCGAGCCGTGCGGCGTCCGCGATCGCTGCATCGATCGCGGACAGCCGCTCGGCGACCGAGCTCACTTCAGGAACTCGGGGATGTCGAGGTCGCTCTCGTCGAAGGCCGGCTCGATGCTCGTGTGCACTGGAAGGATCGACGGCGCGGACACCGAAACGGTCTCGCGCGGCGCCTCCTCGGCCTGTGCCGAATCCTCGCGCTCCTCGACGGCAGGCTTCTCGGCGACCGCAGGAGTGGTCGTGCGCGAGAAGATCTGCGGGTCCAGGCGCAGCGTGGGCTCACCGCTGTCGAAGCCGGCGGCGATCACCGTGACGCGCACCTCGTCGCCGAGGGTGTCGTCGATGACCGTTCCGAAGATGATGTTGGCTTCGGGGTGCGCGGCCTCCTTGACCAGATCCGCGGCGTCGTGGATCTCGAAGATGCCGAGGTTCGATCCACCCTGGATCGACAGCAGCACGCCGTGCGCGCCCTCGATCGACGCCTCCAGCAGAGGCGATTCGACCGCGAGCTCGGCGGCCTTGATCGCGCGGTCCGCGCCGCGCGCCGAGCCGATGCCCATGAGCGCGGATCCCGCTCCCTGCATGACCGACTTGACGTCGTTGAAGTCGAGGTTGATGAGACCGGGAGTGGTGATCAGATCGGTGATGCCCTGCACACCGGCGAGCAGCACCTGGTCCGCCGTGGCGAACGCCTCGATCATCGAGATCCCGCGGTCGCTGATCTCGAGCAGACGGTCGTTCGGCACCACGATGAGGGTGTCGACCTCTTCCTTCAGCTTGGCGACGCCCGCGTCGGCCTGCGACTGGCGCCGGCGGCCCTCGAAGGAGAACGGCTTGGTGACGACGCCGATCGTCAGCGCGCCGATCGACTTCGCGATGCGCGCGACGATCGGGGCGCCGCCCGTTCCGGTGCCGCCGCCCTCTCCCGCCGTCACGAAGACCATGTCGGCGCCGGTCAGCGCCTGCTCGATCTCCTCAGCGTGGTCCTCCGCGGCCCGACGTCCGACCTCGGGATCGGCGCCGGCGCCGAGACCGCGGGTCAGATCACGACCGACGTCGAGCTTGACGTCCGCGTCGCTCATGAGCAACGCCTGCGCGTCGGTGTTGATCGCGATGAACTCGACGCCGCGCAGGCCGAGATCGATCATGCGATTGACGGCGTTGACGCCACCACCGCCGACACCGACGACCTTGATCACGGCAAGGTAGTTCTGGTTCTGGCTCATCCCGTCCTCCGATGTATGTCGAGCCCCGGGCCGGAAACCTTAAACCTCAAGCAGAAGGTTAAAGTATTTCCCGGTATTGCTTTCTCTTTGATCGAAGGTAAGCGGCACACGGCGCGCAGGAGCCAAGCGACACGCGCCTGCGCGCGATCGTTTCGGATATTCGTGCTCAGCCGACGATGCCGACGCCCGGAGAGGACACGTCGTACGACGCCGCGTCCGGATTCGCCTTCATCAGCGCCTGCAGGGACCGAGTCTTGAGCGCGGACTGCTCCGCACTCCCCCACACCACCTTGGCGCCGCCGTTCAGCTGCAGCACGATGTCATCCGGAGTGGACGCGGCGGCGCCGGCGACCTGGCCGCGCAGCTCGGCGGGCAGTGTTCGCAGTGCCGTGCCGACCGCCGCGAACGCCTTGGACGCCGTGCCGCCGCTGACGTCGATCAACGCGTATCCGGCAGGCTGCTCCTCGCTGGTCGAGAGCACGACCCCTGCGACATCGACGACCGTGAACCGCCCGTCACTCTGCTGGATCACGCCGACAGGCGTGCGCTCAACGATCCGAACCACGAGGTCGTGCGGAGGGTGCGCCTCCAGACGGTAGGTCTCGATCAGCGGGAATCTGACCAGAGCGGCCTTGACGGCGCTGGCGTCGACGAGCGCGAGCGGCCGGCCGACCTGCCCCGACAGTGCCTTCTGCACGTCTCCCGCCTTGAGTGAACTCGTCCCCTCGACGGTGATCGTCTGCACCGCGAACAGCGGACTGTACGCCGCGCCGACGCTTCCGCCCACGATGAGGAGTGCGAGGGCGGCGCCGATGATCCAGCCGATGCGGCGTCGCCGGGAACGCTGGGTGAAGCGGCGGATCTCCGTGCGCAGCGCCTTCCGGCGTGCCCGGGTCGCCTGCCAGAGGTCGCGCGCGGTCAGCGGCGCCTCGTCCTGCATCGCCGACCGGTCGGCTTCCACCGCGCGGTCCTGCACCGTCGAGGATTCGGCGGCCCCTCCCCGCTCGAGAGGGATCAACGACGTCGCGTTCCGGTCGGCCGACGTCGTCGACGTCGCCTCAGGCTCCGCCGCGGCGATCCCGACTTCCGTCTGCCGCCCCCACGCACGCGCCGACGGGCCGTCTGACGGCTCTGCCGAAACGGGACGCTCCGGCTCGACCGGAGGCGCCGAAGCGGGGATCGCGGACGGCCGGCGCACGGTCAGCCCTCGGCGGTGGCGCGCAGCGCGTCCAGCACCTGCGGGATGATCTGATACACGTTGCCGCAGCCGAGCGTGATCACGTAGTCGCCCTCGCGCGCGACGGACGCCGTGTAGTCGGCGGCCTGCTGCCAGTCCGCGACGTAGTGCACGTGATCCGGGTCCGCGAAGGCGCCGCTGACCAATTCACCGGTGACTCCCGGAACCGGATCCTCCCGGGCTCCGTACACGTCGAGCATGACGGTGTGGTCGGCACCGGTCTCGAGCACTTCGGCGAACTCACGGTACATGTGCTGAGTACGCGAATAGGTGTGCGGCTGCTGGATCGCGATGATGCGGCCGTCGCCGACGATCGTGCGCATGGCATCCAGTGCAGCGCGCACCTCGGTCGGGTGGTGCGAGTAGTCGTCGTAGACGCTCACGCCCCGGGCGACGCCGTGCAGCTCGAGCCGGCGCACGGTCCCCGCGAAGCCCTCGACGGCGCGAGCGGCGTCGGCCAGCTCGTACCCCAGCGTCGTGAGCACGGCGACGGCACCCGCGGCGTTGATCGCGTTGTGCACGCCGGGCACCGCGAGCTGCATGCGGGCGGAGGCGCCGCGCAAGGTCAGGGTCGCGGCGACCGGACCGTCGGTCACGATGTCGGTGACCCGCAGGTCCGCGTCCTCCGCGAGCCCGAACGAGATGACATTCGGATGCGTGATCCCCGCTCGCACGCGGAGGGCGCCGGCGTCATCGCTCGAGATCACGACGGCCTCGCCCGCCGCGTTCGCGAAGGTCACGAACGCCTCGTGGAAGGCCTCGTCGGATCCGTAGTGGTCCAGGTGATCCGGGTCGACGTTCGTGATCAGGGCGACCGAGGTGTCGTAGAGCAGGAACGTGCCGTCGGACTCGTCGGCCTCGATCACGAACAGATCGTCGGCGCCGGAGGAGCTGGAGGTGCCCAGCTGCTCGATCACGCCGCCGTTGACGAAGTTCGGATCGGCGCCGAGCTCGCGCAGCGCGGTGACGATCATGCCCGTCGAGCTGGTCTTGCCGTGCGCGCCCGCCACGGAGACGAGGCGGCGCCCGCGGATCAGCCAGTGCAGCGCCTGCGACCGGTGGATCACATGCAGTCCCCGCTCCTTGGCGAGAACGAACTCCGGGTTCTCCGGCCAGATCGCGCCGGTGTGCACGACGGTGTCGGCGTCGCCCAGGTTCGCCGCGTCATGACCCACGTGCACCTCGGCACCGAGGTCGGCGAGCGCCCGCAGGTTGGCGCTGTCCGCGCGATCGCTGCCGGAGACGCGGATGCCCGCATCGAGGAACATCCGGGCGAGTCCGGACATGCCGGAGCCGCCGATGCCGATGAAGTGCGCGGCGGTGATGTCGTCCGGAATCGGCAGGGAGAGGTCGGGTCTGATCATGACTGAATAATCCTAAGTCGGGGCGAGCGGGGCGGCGCCCGGCTCGCCGGGTCAGGGCTGGAGGGGCTCAGCGCGCCAGCGCGCGGTCGGCGAGCGCGATGAGGTCCTCGGTCCCGGTGCGCGATCCCACGCTCTCGGCCGCCCGCCTCATCTCCGCACGGCGATCCGTGTCCCGCAGCAGCGGGACCACCTCCCTCCGCACGCGCTCGGGAGTGAGCTGCCCGTCCTCGATCAGCACGGCGGCGCCCGCATCGATCGCGGCTGCGGCGTTCAGCCGCTGTTCGCCGTTGCCGACGGCGTAGGGCACGTAGATCGCGGGGATGCCGAGGGCGCTGATCTCGCTCACGGTCGCCGAGCCGGAGCGGGAGAGGACCAGATCCGCCAGGGCGAACGCGAGATCCATCCGGTCCAGGTAGCGGCGCATGGTGTACCCGGGAGCACCCGGATCCGACATCTCGGAACGATCGCCGGTCGCGTGCAGGATCTGCCACCCCGTGTCGAGGACGTCCTGCCAGGATCCTGCGATCGCCTCGTTCAGGCGCTGTGCGCCGAGCGAGCCGCCGAACACGAGCAGCACAGGGCGATCGGGATCCAGCCCGAACTCCGCCGCGGCCTCGGTGCGGAGGGCGGAGCGGTTCAGGTCGACGATCTCCCGGCGCAGTGGCATGCCGACGAACTCGCCGCGGCGCAGGGGCGTGCCGGGGAAGGCGACGCCGACGGCCGCCGCGGTGCGGGCGCCCAGCACGTTCGCCATGCCGGGGCGGGCGTTGGCCTCGTGCACGACGAAGGGGACGCGCTCGCGCCGCGCCGCGACGTACGCGGGTGCCGAGGCGTATCCGCCGAAGCCGATCACCGCGTCCACCCCGTGCTCGCGGATATAGGAGCGCACCTGCTTCACGGCGCGCGAGAACCGCACCGGGAAGGCCAACGCAGCGCCGTTCGGGCGGCGCGGGAACGGCACCTTGTCGATCGTGAGCAGGTCGTAACCGCGTTGCGGCACCAGCCGCGATTCCAGGCCCTCACGGGTGCCGAGCACCAGCACGGACGACTCGGGATCACGAGCGTGCAGGCCGTCGGCGACGGCGAGCAGCGGATTGACGTGGCCCGCGGTCCCGCCGCCGGCCAGAAGATACGTGGTCACTTCAGGAGCGTACCGGACCGGCCTGCGGCCGGCCTCTGCGCGGGCGCCGGCAGCGTGCGGGCGAAGGAGAGGAGCACGCCGCAGGCGAGCAGCACGGACAGCAGCGAGGTGCCGCCCTGCGACATGAACGGCAGCGGAACGCCCAGCACGGGGAAGATGCGCAGCACGACGCCGACGTTGATGAGTGCCTGCGAGAGGATCCACACCACGATGCCGCCGGAGGTGACGCGGACGAACAGGTCGTCGGTCTTGCGCACCATGCGGAACACGGCGACGGCGAACAGGACGAACAGGGCGAGCACGAGCCCGCAGCCGATCAGGCCCAGCTCCTCGCCCACGATCGCGAAGATGTAGTCGTTCGAGGCGGCAGGGAGCCATCCGTACTTCTCGCGCGAGTTGCCGAGCCCCAGGCCGAAGATGCCGCCGTTCGCCATGCCCCAGATCGCATGCACCTGCTGATAGCAGGTGCTCAGATAGCAGCTCGTGTCGTTCGAAGCATCGAAGACGCCGAGGATCAGGGCGCGCCGCCGCTCGTCGGCCAAGGCGAATCCGAGCACCGCGGCCAGGGAGATCAGCAGCGGCAGGATGAAGAGCCGCAGCCGCACCCCTGAGAAGAACAGTGCTCCGAGGATGATCAGGAAGAGGATCATCGAGGTGCCGAGGTCCTTGCCGCCGAGCACGGCGGCGATGGCGAGGAAGCCGACCGGGATCAGCGGGATGAACACATGCTTCCAGCGTCCGAGCAGGTCCTGCTTGCGCCACAGGATGAAGCCGGCCCACACGGCGAGGGCGAGCTTGATGAACTCGGAGGGCTGCACCACCTGGCCCGCGATCCTCAGCCAGTTCGTGTTGCCGTCGTTCGCATACCCGAGCGGCGTGTAGACGAGCATCTGCAGCCCTACAGCACCGATCAGGATGAGCCAGGCCGTGCGCTTCCAGAACGTGATGGGGAACCGGCTCATCAGGAACATGAGCGGGACGCCGATGGCGGCGACGAGAGCCTGCGTCATGACGATCGCGAAGGGATCCTGGCCGCCCTCGACCGCGTTCGCGCTCGAGGCCGAGAGGATCATCACGAGGCCGAACACCGTCAGCAGCAGCGACGTCGAGGCGATCAGCGCGAACTCGGTGGACACGGGGCGGAAGACCCGCCCCAGACGGACGCGCGCGGCGAGTCCGTCGACGCGAGGCTCAGGAGCCGGCGTCGGGCGTGGTGCCACCTGCGTCATCGGCGCTCCCCTGCTCGCTCGACCGTCCCTGATCGATCCACTGCCGCACCGCCTCGGCGAAGCGGTGGCCGCGATCCGCATAGCTCGCGAACTGGTCGAAGGACGCCGCCGCCGGAGCGAGGAGCACGGTGTCCCCCTCCCGGGCGATGCCCGCAGCCAATTCGACGACGCGGGTCATGACCTCTTCAGTGTCGCCGGGGACGACCTCCAGCACCTGCACCGCGGGCGCGTGTCGCGCGAACACCTCGAGCAGGTGCGTCCGGTCGACGCCGATCACGAGGGCCGCCCGAGCGGTCGCGCCCGCGCCGGCCACCAGCTCCGACAGGTCGACGCCCTTCACATCCCCGCCCACGACCCAGATCGCCCCGGGGAACGCCCGCAGCGACGACTGGGCGGCGTGCGGGTTCGTAGCCTTGGAATCATCCACCCAGGTGATCCCCGCGGAACGCGCGACGACCTCGATGCGATGCGCATCGAGGCGGAATCCGTCCAGCGCCGTTCTGATCGCGGTGGGCTCGACCCCGAGCGACCGGCTGAGCGCCGCCGCGGCGAGGATGTTCTGCACGATGTGCGGGGCGTTCAATCCGTGCGCGGCGAGATCCGCCACGGTCGTGAGCTCGAGGGCGCTGTGATGGCGGTCGTCGAGGAACGCGCGATCGGCGAGGATGCCCTCGACAACGCCCAGGTCGCTGGGCCCCGGGATCCCCAGCCCGAATCCGATCGCGCGGGCGCCGTCGATGACGTCGGCGTCCTCGACCATGCGCTGCGTGGCCGCGTCGGCCTTGTTGTACACGCAGGCGACGCGCGTATTGCGGTACACGACCGCCTTGGCATCGCGGTACGCCTCGGCGCTGCCGTGCCACACGAGGTGGTCGTCCGCGAGGTTGAGGCACGTGGCCGTCCACGGCACCGGCTGCCCTGCGGGGTCGGAGCGCCCGAGGTACCAGAGCTGGTGGCTGGACAGTTCGACCACGAGCACGTCGAAGCCGCCGGGGTCGCGCACCGCGTCGAGGACGGGCACGCCGATGTTGCCGCACGGGGCGGCGCGCAGACCGCCGGCGACGAGCATCGTCGCAGTGAGCTGGGTCGTGGTGGTCTTGCCGTTGGTCCCTGTGATCAGCACCCACTCCGCGGGTGTGCCGTCGTCGCGGAGGACCTTGTCCCGCACGCGCCAGGCGAGCTCGATGTCGCCCCACAGAGCGATCGGCTGCGTGCGGATCCACGCGATCACGGGATGTGCGGGCGCGAAGCCCGGCGAGGCGATGACGACCTCCGGCGCGAACTCGACGAGCTGTTCCGGAACGGATCCGAGATCGCCGATCCACAGCTGGGCGCCGATCAGCGGCACCAGGCGCTCGTACTCCTCGGTGGCGCTCTCGGAAAGCACCAGGACCTCCGCGCCGAGCTCGGTCAGGGTGTCGGCGACCGAGAACCCGGTCACGGACAGGCCGAGCACGGCGACCCGCAGGCCCCGCCAGTCGGCGTGCCAGCTGGTCAGGACATCGAGATCACGGGTCATGAGCTGGTCAGCCGCAGCCACTCGACGTAGAACAGGCCGAACGCCGACACGGAGAGCAGACCGGCGATGATCCACATCCGCACCACGATCGTGGCCTCGGGCCAGCCGCGCATCTCGAGGTGATGGTGGAACGGGCTCTGCAAGAACAGGCGCTTGCCGCGGGTGAGCTTGAAGTAGGCCAGCTGCACGATCACCGAACCGGAGGCGATGATGAAGACGCCCGCCAGGAGCAGGAGAAGCAGCTCGGTGCGGGTGAGGATCGCGAGCGCCGCGATCACGCCGCCGATGGACATGGATCCGACATCGCCCATGAAGACCTTCGCCTTGGGCGCGTTCCACCACAGGAAACCGATCAGCGCGCCGACGAACGATGCCGAGATCACGGCGAGGTCGAACGGATGCGCGACGTCGTAGCAGCCTGCCAGTGACGACGGCGACAGCGACTCAGCGGCACAGGACTGCTTGAACTGCCAGAACGAGATCAGGCTGTAGGCGCCGATCACGAACACGGCGCAGCCGGCCGCCAGGCCGTCCAGGCCGTCGGTGAGGTTGACGCTGTTGGAGGTCGCGATGCCGATCAGCGAGATCCAGAGCAAGTACAGCAACCAGCCGACGATGGGGCCCAGCGCGAACAACCACAGCACGGGGATGTCGCGGAAGAGCGAGACGAAACCGCTCGCGGGGGTGTTGCCGGAGGGGCTGCGCACCGTGAGCGCGACGATGCCGAACGGCACCATGACCAGCACCTGCCCGACGATCTTGCGCCAGCCCGAGAGTCCGAGGCTGTTGCGCCGGCGCAGCTTCATGTAGTCGTCGATGAAGCCGACCGCGCCGAAGCCCAGCATGAGCCAGATCACGAGCAGCCCGGAGGCCGTCGGATAGCTCCCGCCGGTGAAGGTGCCGACGCCGTAGCCGACGACGGTGCCGAGGATGAAGATGACGCCGCCCATGGTCGGCGTGCCCCGCTTGGCCTGGTGGCTGGGGTTGCTGATCGACTCCGGCGTGCGGATGACCTGTCCCCAGCCCCACTTCCGGAACAGCCGGAGGAACACCGGCGTCAGCAGGAGCGTGAACGCGAGGGAGATCGCGGCGGAGGTAAGCAGGGATCTCACGAGAACGATTCTCCCAGACGATCGCCGAGGAACCGGAGTCCGGCGGAGTTGGACGACTTCACGAGCACGCGATCGCCGGGGCGCAGCTCACCCCGGAGGTACTCGAAGGCGGCGTCGGCGTCGGCGAGATGTACGGCCTCACCGTCCCACGAGCCCTCGCCCACGGCCGCGAGGTAGAGCCGGCGCGCCTCCGCGCCGACCACGACGATGCGCTGGATGTTCAGGCGCACGGCGAGCAGCCCGATCCGGTCGTGCTCGTCGCCGGCCGTCTCGCCGAGCTCGCTCATCGCGCCCAGCACGGCGACGGTGCGCTCGTCCGGACCGGTGATCTGCGCGAGGGTGCGCAGCGCGGCCGCCATGGAGTCGGGGCTCGCGTTGTACGCGTCGTTGATGATGCGCACGTCGGCGCCGCCCATGGGCTGCATGCGCCACCGCTCGGCGAGCTGCACGGTCTCCAGGCGCGCGATGGCGTCGGCAGGCGCGACGCCGAGTGCGCCGGTCGCAGCGATCGCCGCGATCGCGTTGTTCACGTGGTGCGCGCCGAGCACCTGCAGACGCAGCGGCAGCGCCTGCCCGTCCACGTGCACGATGCAGGACGTCCCGGATGCGGTGACGTCGATCTCGGCCGCGCGCACGTCTGCCGCGGGGGTCTGGCCGAAGCCGACGATCCGCAGGCCGCGCTCCTCGGCGAGCGGCGCCATGCCCGCTACGCGCGGGTCGTCGAGGTTCAGCACGGCGGTGCCACCGTGGGCCGCAGCCTCGACCAGTTCGGCCTTGGCCCGTGCCGTCTCCTCGATGCCGCCGAAACCGCCCGCGTGCGCGAGTCCGACCATGAGCTCGATCACGACGTCGGGAGTCACGAGCCCGGCCAGGCGCGCGATCTCGCCCGGCGCGCTGGCGCCGAACTCGCACACCAGGAAGCGGGTGGTGGGGGTGATCCGCAGCATGGTGAGCGGCGCGCCGACTTCGTTGTTGTAGGAGGCGATCGGCGCGATGGTCTCGCCCTCGTCCTGCAGGATCCGCGCGAGGAAGTTCTTCGTGGTGGTCTTGCCGTTGGATCCGGTGACGCCGACGATGCGCAGGTCGCCTGCCGCCCGCACCTTGGCGACGACCGCACGGGCCAGCTCCGCGATGGCGTCGACGACATCGGGCACGACGATCTGCGAGATCGCCTCGTCGACGGCGTGCTCGACGAGCGCCAGCACGGCGCCGTTCTCGATCGCGGCGCCCACGAACCGGTGGCCGTCGGTCTGCTCACCGGGCTTGGCGACGAAGATGCCGCCGGGCGACATCTGACGAGAGTCGGTGTCGACGACGCCGGAGACGATCGATGCGGGATCGTGACCTGCGGCGGGGCGCAAGTCGCCGCCGACGATCTCGGCGATCTCCGCGAGAGACAGAGCGATCATGGGGATGGGATCCTCCGAGGGCGACGCCATCGCTCCGAAGCGACGGCGGCCATCATTAGTACTTGGGCAGCAGCGGTTCCATGGGTGTGGTGGAGGGCTGCACGCGATAGGTCTTCAGCACCTGCGTCATCGCCTTCTGGAAGGCGGGCGCGGTGGCCGCAGACGAGGTTACCCTAGTGGGCTCGTCGAGGGTGACCACGACGACGTACTCCGGGTGGTCGGCAGGGGCGTATCCCACCATGCTGGTGAAGTAGATCCCCTCCTTGTAAGCGCCGGTCTCCGGATCGGGCTTCTGGGCGGTTCCGGTCTTGGCGGCGATGCGGTAGCCGGGGACCTTGATCAGGTCCGAGACGCTGCCCTGCTCGGCCACGTTCTCGATCATGCGGCTGAGCTCGGCGTCCTTGGCCGCATCGAAGACGCGCTGCGGCTTCGGGGCGGGCGCTTCGGTGACCTTGCCCGACGCGTCGGTGCAGGATTCCACCAGGGACAGCGGGACCTTCACCCCGCCGTTCGCGATGGCCTGGTATGCGCTCGCGACCTGCGGAGCGGTGACGGTGTAGTACTGGCCGAACGTGGTCGTGTAGTGCGACTGGTAGTCCCAGTCCTTGACCGGGTGGATGACTCCGGAAGTCTCGCCGGGGAAGTCGATCGCAGTCTTGCTGCCCACTCCGAACTTGACCAGCTCGTCGTAGCGCTGCTGGTCGGTGACCATGTCGCCGAACTTCGACAGCGCCACGTTCGAGGAGTCGATGAGGGCACCCGCGAGCGTGTAGTCGTAGGCCGGGTGCTCGAACGCGTCGTTGATCACCGCGCCGTTCGGGAACTCCTCGTGGCTGGAGGCGCCCGTGATCCTGGTCGAGGCGTTCGCGTTCGCGTACTCCATGACAGAAGCCGCCGTGATGGCCTTGAATGTGGATCCGGGCTCGAAGCTCGTCGAGAAGATCCGCGATCCGCGGTCTTCGGGGTTCGCGGCGCCGGGGTCGTTGGGGTCGACGGTCGGGAACTCGGCGGCGGCGCGGATCTTGCCCGTGCCGACCTCGACGACCGTCACGGTGCCGGCCTTCGCCGCCTGCGCCTTGACCTCCTCGGAGATCATCTGCTGCAGATACCACTGCAGCTCGGTGTTGATCGTGAGCTGCACGGTCCCGCCGTCGACCGCCGGCGTTTCGCTCTGGCTACCGGGGATGACGACGCCGTCCTTGCCCTGCAGGTAGGTCTCCTGGCCCTTCGTCGCGCTCAGGCACTGGTTCTGGGCCTCCTCGAGACCCTCCTTGTCGCCATTGCCTGCGATGAAGCCGATCAGGTTGCCCGCGACGGCGCCGTTCGGATACACCCGCACGGACCGCGGCATCGGCCAGAGATAGGCCAGGTCGAGGGCACGAAGCTTGAGGAACTGGTCCGTGCTGAGTCCCCGCTTCAGCATCACGTACTGCGATTCCGGGTTCGCCTTCAGTGCATCCGCTACTTCTTTGCGGATCGCGTCACCGCTCTCGCCGATGATGGCAGCGATCTTGTCGGAAGCCTTGGCCCAGGGCAGCTTGGGCTTGGTCTTCGCTTCCTGAAGCTGCGTCATCGTGTAGGGATCCATTTGAAGGTCGTAGACGAGCTGACTCTCAGCGAGCACGGTGCCGTTGGAGTCGACGATCTTCCCCCGGGCCCCGTCGATCTCTCGCGTACTGCCGAGGCTCCATTTCACCGACTGCTTGACCGTGGCGGACGCGCTGACCACCTGGATGTCGACGAGGCGCACCAGGAAGCCGCACATGACCGCGAGGATCACAGCGAGGGCGAGGACGGTCCGCCGGCGCGGGGTCCGGCTGGCTCGGGGTGTCATCGGATCTCCGTCCGGGGCTCGCGGTCTGTCATCGTCTGGGCTGAGAGCCGGCGGCTCGGTCAGCGGATGGTCGGGCTCGGCAGGCCTTCGGCCGTCGGCGGAGCCTCCGCCTGCACGGGAGCGGTCTCCTGTGCCTTCGGTTCTACGCCTGCACCCCCGGGCTTGGTCGCGGTGGCGGGCGGCGTGTCGTGGACCAGGGCGTTCGGCACCGCGTTCGAGCCGGTGGGGTTGACCGTGGAGGCCCACGGCGCAGCCCCGGCGGCGCCGATGACTCCGCCGTCGCTCAGCCGCAGATAGCTTGCGCTGCCGCCGACCACGAGCCCGAGCTTGCTCGCCTCCGCGGCGAGGGACTGCGGCGAGCTGATCCCGTCGAGGTCCTGCGCGGCGGCCTGCGCCTGCCAGGTGAGCTGCTTGTTCTGCTGGGTCAGCTTCGCGACCGCGAACGAATCCTGCGTGGTCGCGATGGTCAGGGCGATCTGCGCGCCGGCGATGAGGGCCGCTCCGACGAGGGCGACGATGGCGTACGCCAGACGTGGACGGCGGCGTCGGGAGGGGCGTTCGATCGCTTGGAGGTGCCGCGAGCGCTGCGGCTCGTCGAACTCGGGCTGCAGCAGGGCGTTCTCGGCCAGGCTCATCGCGCGGCCCTCCTCTGATCGTCTCTCACACGTTCTGCAGCGCGCAGGCGCACCGGGATGGCACGGGGGTTGGCGGCGCGCTCCTCCTCGTCGGCGAGTTCCGCACCCTTGGTCAAGGTCTTGAACCGCGGTGCGTGCTCCGGCAGCTCCACCGGCAGTCCGGCGGGAGCCGTCGAGGCGGAGGCGGCGGCGAACGCGTGCTTGACAAGCCGGTCCTCCAGGGACTGATACGACATCACGACGATGCGCCCGCCCAGGACGAGGGCGTCCATGGCGGCGGGGATCGCGTCCGCGAGCACGTTCAGTTCGCGGTTCACCTCGATGCGCAGCGCCTGGAACACGCGCTTCGCCGGGTGCCCTGCGCGCGCCACCGCAGCAGGGGTCGCGTCCTGCAGCACCTCGACCAGGCGTCCCGAGCGCTCCAGCGGCGCAGTCTGGCGTGCCTGCACGATCGCCCGGGCGTAGCGTCCGGCGAGCTTCTCCTCGCCGTAGCGCTCGAAGATCCGGCGCAGCTGGCCCTCGCTGTAGGTGGCGAGCACCTCGGCGGCGGTGACGCCGCTCGACTGATCCATCCGCATGTCCAGCGGCGCGTCCTTGGCATAGGCGAAGCCGCGCTCGGCCTCATCCAGCTGCAGCGAGGAGACACCGAGGTCGAACAGGATCCCCGACGCACCCTGGGCGTGAGTGCCGATCGCGTCGTAGACGGTGTGCACGAGAGTCACGCGATCACCGAAGCGGGCCAGCCGCTCCCCTGCGATGCGCAGCGCGTCGGTGTCGCGGTCGAGGCCGACCAGCCGGATGTTGGGCAGGCGCTCGAGGAACGCCTCGGAGTGCCCGCCCATGCCGAGCGTGGCGTCGACGAGGACCGCCCCGTCGTGCTGCAGCGCAGGAGCAAGCAGCTCGACGCAGCGCTCGAGCATCACCGGGGTGTGTATGCGACGGATGTCCATGGTTCCTTCGGCCTTCCGGTCCCTGACCCTGATCCCCATCCGCTCGACCCGGCACCGGGGAAGGTGCGCCGGGGCGGGAGCGGCTGGGAGTCACAGTCAGGGGTCGGCTCAGAACAGGCCGGGGATCACCTCCTCCTCGAGTTCGGCGAAGGCGTCCTCGTGCCCCTCGGCGTACGCGTTCCACGCGGCCGCGTCCCAGATCTCGGCGTGCGCGCCGACGCCGGTGACCACCAGCTCCTTGCCGAGGCCTGCGTAGGTGCGCAGGTGGGCGGGGATGGTGATGCGGTTCTGGCTGTCCGGCATCTCGGCGCTCGCTCCCGAGAGGAACATGCGCAGGAAGGCGCGTGCCTCCTTGTTCGCGAGCGGCGCCTGACGGATGCGCTCGTGCACGCTCTCGAACTCGGCGGTGCTGAACACGTACAGGCAGCGGTCCTGTCCGCGGGTGACGACGATGCCGCCGGCCAGATCCTCGCGGAATTTGGCGGGGAGGATGACGCGGCCCTTGTCGTCGAGCTTGGGGGAATGCGTGCCGAGCAACATGCGCCTATCCCCCTTTCGCCGCCGTTTCCTCCACTTTACTCCACTTCCCTCCATTCCGATACCTATTCCTGTCTCGGAAAGCAAGGGGCAGAGCACGAAGAAGGCCCCCGATCCGCGAGATCATGCGGAACGAGGGCCTGTGGAGTGAAGTGGAGGGGATGGTGGAGGACAGAGGAGGACTCCGGGCGAATGGACAGCCGGGGGACGACAGAGGGTCCGGACGCCGAGGCGTCCGGACCCTCACAAGGTCATGGTGACGAGGTCAGCGCTCCTCGTGCCGACGGTCCCACCGATCGTTCATGCGATCCATGAACGACGGGGACGGTTCTTTGCTCTTGGTGCCGGGCGCCCCGTCGTCTCCGACGCTGTGGTGGACCGGCGTCAGGGCGAGCATCAGTCCGCCGAGCATGGCGGCGAACGCCACCACGCCGATGATGATCCCGCCGATGTTGCCCACCACGACGCCCACGATCAGGCCGCCGACGCCGGCGAGCAGCAGCACGGCTCCGTAGATGAGATTGCGATAGCTGAGCGCGCGGTCTCCTGCATGCGCGGAAACGACGTCGGCGTCGTTCTGCATGAGATGGCGCTCCATCTCATCGAGCAGGCGCTGCTCCTGTTCGGAGAGTGGCATTTCATCCCCCTCGGGTGGTCTTCCACCCAGTCTACGCGTGCCGGGATGCCCCAGGGTAGGGATTCGCCTGGGAGTTGGGCATCACCCTGCAGAAAGCGGTCCGGTTCCGTACGGTGGCGCTGAGTAGGCTGATCCAGTGGCATCCTCAACCGCTGTGATCGACCAGGTCTCCGCTCGTCTCGACGCCTTCGTCGCCCGGGTGCGCGAGGAGACCGCGACGTACGGCCCCGATGCCGCAGCCTTCGTCTCATCCGCCGAGGCGACGCTGCGCGGGGGCAAGCGCCTGCGTGCGCGATTCTGCCATGCCGGATGGGCCTCGGTCGCCGGCCTCAACGGGATCGACGCTGCGCCGACCGCGCTCTGGGACGCCTGCGCGGCACTCGAGGTGTTCCAGTCGGCCGCGCTCGTGCACGACGACCTGATCGACAACTCCGACACCCGCCGGGGCCGGCCGTCCGCACATCGAGCGCTGGAGGCCGCGCACGTCGGACAGGGGTGGAGCGGCAGCGCCGTGGAATTCGGCCGCGCCGCCGCCGTGCTGCTCGGCGATCTGCTCGTGGCGTGGAGCGACGACCTGCTGGAAGCGGGGATCTCGGCGAATCCGCACGCCGACGCCGTCCGCACGGAATACGCCCGGATGCGCCGCGACGTCACGATCGGGCAGTTCCTGGACATCGCCGAGGAGTCGGCATGGAGCGTGAACGCCGACGACGGCCATTCCGAACGCGCCCTGCGCGTCGTCTCGCTGAAGGCGGCGCGATACAGCGTGGAGCAGCCGCTGCTGATCGGGGCGGTGATCGCTGGTGCCGATCGGGCGCAGCAGGCCGCGCTGCGCGCGTTCGGGCATCCGCTCGGTATGGCGTTCCAGCTGCGCGACGACGTGCTCGGCGTCTTCGGCGACGAGCAGGTCACCGGCAAACCGGCCGGCGACGACCTGCGCGAGGGCAAGCGCACCCTGCTCATCGCATGGACCCGCCAGGCTCTGGCGCCGCAAGGGCGGCGTCTCGTCGACGAGCTGCTGGGAGACCCGCAGCTCACCGCGGATCAGATCGCGAGCCTGCAGGCCATCATCATGGAATCCGGAGCGCTCGCTCGCATGGAGCAGCTCATCGTGGAGTACGCCGAGGCGGGCGAAGCGGCGCTGCAGGAAGCGCCACTGGATGCCGGAGCGCTCGAGCTGCTGCGCGGACTCGCCCGCGACGCCACTCAGCGCACGGCCTGATTCCGGCGGGGTGCTGCCCGACGATCCCGCCGACCACCGCGTCGACCGAGATCAGTACGCGGGCGGCCGAACGCGAGCCCGTGGGATCAGGCCAGACCGCGTGCGACCCGGCGCACCTCGCTCTTGTGGCCGTCGCGCAGAGCGGCGATCGGGGCGCGACCGATCGACTCCTCCTCGGCGAGCAGCCAGTCGATCACCTCGTCGTCGCTGAACCCGGCGTCCCTGAGCACGATGATCGTGCCGCGCAGCGATCCGATCGGCTGGTCATCCTTCAGGAACACGGCCGGAACCGCGAGCGGTCCGTTGCGCCGCGATCCGACGAGATGCTGCTCGTCGAAGAGCCGGTGCACACGCCCGAGCGGCTCACCGAGGATCTCGACGAGTTCGGGGAGGGTCAGCCATTCGGCCGTGGAGGCCGCCGTTTCCGTTTCAGACACTCAGCAATGTTCTCATCCCCGCGGCCGGACGGAGGTCACGGGCTTCGATTCACCGTTTGATCTCACCTTTAACATTCATCACTTCAGTTGACTTGGATATGCATCCGTGACACCGTCGTAGGGCCGATGCGCGACGTGGCGCACCGGCACCAGACGTCAGAATCGGGGGATCCATGACGACCACATCCAGTCCGCGCCGCGCTCTCGGCCTCACTGTGCCGACGGTGCTGCTGACCACCGTGGCGACCGCACTCGTGGCGACGCCGGCCCAGGCTCACACACCCGCCCGCATCCCTCTGCCTCCCCTGACCGCGCTGCCGACCGGCGCGGTCGCGGCTGCCCTCGCCGCGAGGACTGCGCCGGCCGAACTCGTGCCTGTCACCTCCTACACCGTGCAGGACGGGGACACCCTGTGGGACATCGCTCAGGCCCACGGAACCACTGTCGCCGCCCTGTACGCGGCCAACGGGCTCGGATCCGATTCGATCATCTACCCCGGCCAAGTGCTCTCCCTCGGCGGAACGGCGCCGGCGCCTGCCCCTGCCGTGGCCGAGTCGGCGACGCCCGCTCCCGCGGCGGACACCACCGGCCCCGGTTACGACGTGGTCGCCGGCGACACGCTGTGGTCGATCGCGCACGAGCACGGGATCACGCTCGCCGAGCTCTACGCGGCGAACGGCCTCTCCCCCGACTCGATCATCTACCCGGGTCAGACGCTGCGCTTCTCCGCCCCCGCGCCGGCTCCCGCTGCGGTCGATCCCGCACCCCAGCCCGCAGCGGACACCTACACCGCCCCGCAGGTCGTGCTCGACGACGTGCAGACGGCCAACGCGCAGCACATCATCCGCGTCGGTCGTGAGCTGGGCGTGAGCGACCGCGGCATCGCCATCGCCCTGGCCACGGCGATGGTCGAGTCCGGCCTGGTGAACACGCCGTCCGGGGATCGCGACTCGATCGGCTTGTTCCAGCAGCGCCCGAGCACGGGCTGGGGCACGCCGGAGCAGATCGCCGATGCGGACTACGCGATCAGGGCCTTCTACCTGGGCACCCCGCACACGAACGGGCTGCTGGACATCCCGGGCTGGGAGGGCCTCGGCTTCAGCGAAGCCGCACAGGACGTGCAGATCTCCGCGTTCCCCGCCCGCTATGGGCTGTGGGAGCCCCAGGCGGACGGCTGGCTCGCCGCACTCGGCTGAGTCACCGCGGGATCCGCTCCCCACGAACGGAAAAGCACGCGCACGCGAGCCGTTCCCCGGGCTCTCAGCGAGTTCTCCATAGACTCTTGTCGTGACGACCAGCCAACAAGCCGACCCCCTCATCGGGCGGCTCGTCGACGGTCGCTACCGGGTCCGCGCACGGATCGCGCGTGGCGGCATGGCCACCGTGTACGTCGCCACCGACCTGCGGCTCGAACGGCGCATCGCGCTCAAGGTCATGCACGGTCACCTCAGCGACGACTCCGTGTTCCAGAGCCGCTTCATCCAGGAGGCGCGCGCGGCCGCGCGCCTCGCCGACCCGCACGTCGTCAACGTCTTCGACCAGGGCCAGGACGGCGAACTCGCCTACCTGGTGATGGAGTACCTGCCCGGGATCACGCTGCGCGAACTCATGCGGGAGCAGCGCCGGCTCACCGTCCCGCAGACCATCACGATCATGGACGCGGTGCTCTCGGGCCTCGCCGCCGCGCACCGCGCCGGCATCGTGCACCGCGACGTCAAGCCCGAGAACGTGCTGCTCGCAGAGGACGGCCGGATCAAGATCGGCGATTTCGGCCTGGCCCGTGCAACCACGGCGAACACCGCCTCGGGCGCGCAGCTGATGGGCACGATCGCCTACCTCGCACCCGAGCTCGTGACGCGCGGCACGGCGGACGCCCGCAGCGACATCTACGCGCTCGGCATCATGCTGTACGAGATGCTCGTCGGCGAGCAGCCCTACAAGGGCGAACAGCCCATGCAGATCGCATTCCAGCATGCGACCGACTCGGTACCGCGCCCCAGCGTGCGCAATCCCGGTGTGCCGGAGCAGCTCGACGAGCTCGTGCTGTGGGCGACCGAGAAGACGCCGGACGAGCGGCCGGACGACGCACAGGCGATGCTCGACCGGTTGCGCGTGATCGAGCGCGAACTGGGCGTCACCCCCGCCCCGACGACCGCGAAGACCACGGTCGTGCCGATGCGCGACACCGGGGATCAGACCCTGGTGCTGCCAGGCCTCCCCACCACGACCGCCCCGGCCCCGGCGGCGGAGGCGCCGCTGGACAATGCGACGCTGCTGCGTCGCCGTACGGCGCACCGGCGCTCGCGAGGTGCGCTGCTGCTGGTGCTCGTGCTGTTGCTGGCGGTCCTGGCCGGCGGAACCGGCTGGTGGTTCGGATCCGGTCCCGGCTCGAAGATCTCGGTGCCGGGGGTCGCAGGCAAGACCTGGGAGGTCGCCGCAGCGGCGATCACGAAGGAGGGGCTCACCCCCGTCCAGGGCAGTGAGAACTCTCTCGATGTGCCGCAGGGGCAGGCGATCCGCACGGATCCCGCCGCGGGCTCCCGCGTGGACAAGAAGGCCCGCGTCAGCGTGCTGATCTCCGCCGGGCCCGCCAAGCACGACATCCCGAAGCTCGACGCGATGACCGAGGATCAGGCGAAGAAGGCACTCGCGCCGTTGCACCTGAAGCTGCAGGACTCCGTGGCCCTGTTCTCCGGCGCCGACAGCGGCCTGGTGATCAACGCGGAGGTCACGCCTCGCTCGGGCGCCGCCGGCTACGAGTGCGGCGAGGGCTGCAGCATCTACGAGGGCGATCAGATCCGCCTGCTGACGTCACTGGGGCCTGTCCCGGACGTGTCGGGCCTCACGGTGGACGACGCCACGAACAAGCTCAAGGCCGTGGGACTCGGCGTCGACGCGGGCTCGGTGTCCTCGTACAGCGACGGCGTGCCGAAGGGCCGCGTGATCGGCATCGGCGACCGCGAAGGCGGCGGCAACTGGCGCCCCGGAGACACGATTGTGCTGAACGTGTCCAAGGGACCGGAACCGGTCACGGTGCCCGACGTCGTCGGCAAGAACCTCGCCGAGGCCATGCAGACCCTCACGAACGCGGGCCTGAACCCGCAGACGAGCGTTCCCGAGATCGCGTGGAGCCTGTTCCAGGTGACCGGGACGGATCCGAAGGCCGGCGTCAGCGTCGACAAGAACTCGACGATCCGGGTGAAGGTCTCGGGCTGACCGACGACGCCCGCCATGCGCGTGGTGGAGTGGTCGAGTGGTCCGCGAACCGGATGACACCCGCGAGACCGCGCGATCCGCGGGGCCACCCGCCGGTACGGCGAAGGCCCGGCACCGCTGCGCGGGGGCCGGGCCTTCGAACGGGCGTCAGCGCTTCTCGAGCTCCTCGGCGACGAGGAAGGCCAGCTCGAGCGACTGCATGTGGTTCAGGCGCGGGTCGCACAGCGACTCGTACCGGGTCGCGAGGGCGGCCTCGTCGATCTGCTCGGATCCGCCCAGGCACTCGGTGACATCATCGCCGGTGAGCTCCACGTGGATGCCGCCGGGGAAGGTGCCGACGGCGCGGTGCGCCTCGAAGAACCCGCGGACCTCGTCGACCACGTCGTCGAAGCGACGGGTCTTGTACCCGGTCGGCGTGGTGATGCCGTTGCCGTGCATCGGATCCGTGACCCACAGCGGCTGCGCACCGGAATCCTTCACGGCCTGCAGCAGCGGCGGCAGCGCCTCGCGGATCTTGCCGGCGCCCATGCGGGTGATGAACGTGAGCCGGCCGGGCTCGCGGTTCGGGTCGAGCTTGTCGATGAGGGCCAGCGCCGTGTCGGTCGTCGTGGTGGGACCGAGCTTCACCCCGATGGGGTTGCGGACCTTGGAGAAGTAGTCGACGTGCGCGCCATCCAGCTCGCGGGTGCGCTCACCGATCCAGAGGAAGTGCGCGGAGGTGTTGTACGGCGTCAGGGTCCGCGAGTCGATGCGCGTCATCGGCCGCTCGTAGTCCATCAGCAGGCCCTCGTGGCCGGTGAAGAACTCGACGCGCTTCAGCTCGTCGAAGTCGGCGCCCGCCGCCTCCATGAACTTGATCGCGCGGTCGATCTCGGCCGCCATGCGCTCGTAGCGCTGGTTGGCCGGGTTCTTCGCGAAACCCTGGTTCCAGGAGTGCACCTCGCGGAGATCCGCGAAGCCGCCCTGGGTGAACGCGCGGATCAGGTTCAGCGTCGACGCCGCGGTGTGGTACCCCTGCAGCAGTCGCGCCGGGTTCGCCTCGCGGGAGCCTTCGGTGAAGTCGTAGCCGTTGACGATGTCGCCGCGGTATGCGGGCAGCGTCACGTCGCCGCGGGTCTCCGTGTCGCTCGAGCGCGGCTTGGCGAACTGCCCGGCCATGCGCCCCATCTTCACCACGGGCATGGACGCACCGTACGTCAGCACGACCGCCATCTGCAGCACGGTCTTGATGCGGTTGCGGATCTGGTCGGCGGTGGCGCCGGCGAAGGTCTCGGCGCAGTCGCCGCCCTGCAGCAGGAACGCCTGCCCGGACGCCGCGCGGGCGAGGCGCTCGCGGAGGTTGTCCACCTCGCCGGCGAACACGAGCGGCGGGAGCGCCGCGATCTGCGAGGAGACCTCGGCGACGCGCTCGGCGTCAGGCCACTGCGGCTGCTGCTTGATCGGGAGGGCGCGCCACGAGTCGAGGTCGAGAGGCTGAGGCATCCCCCCATCCTAGGGTGCGGGGACGGGTACGGATCGCTCTATGAAGCCCGCGCGGATGACGCCTGTGCGGCGAGGCGGTCCTTGACGGTCGAGGCGTAGACGTCCTCGTAGTGCTGTTCGCCCAGCCGCTGCAGGGCGATCATGATCTCGTCCGTCACCGAGCGCAGGATGTAGCGGTCGTTCTCCATGCCCGCATACCGGGAGAAGTCCAGCGGCTCCCCGATGACGATGCCCACGCGCATGATCTTTGGGATGCGCTGCCCGGTCGGCATCGCGATGTCGGTGTCGACCATCACCACGGGGATCACCGGGACCTTCGCCTCCAGCGCCATCCGCGCGATGCCGGTACGGCCTCGGTACAGCTTTCCGTCGGGGCTGCGGGTGCCCTCGGGATAGATCCCCAGCAGGTCGCCGCGCCCGAGCACCCCCAGCCCGGTGTTCAGTGAGGCCTCGGAGGCCTTGCCTCCCGAGCGGTCGATGGGCAGCTGCCCCGTGCCCTTCATGAACATCCGCGTCGCCCAGCCCTTGAGCCCGCGGCCTGTGAAGTAGTCGCTCTTGGCGAGGAAGGACATCTTCCGATCCAGCATCAGCGGCAGGAAGATCGAGTCGGAGAAGGACAGATGGTTGCTCGCCATGATCGCGGCACCCGTCACCGGCACATGCGCTCTGCCGACGATCCACGGACGGAAGATCGCCTTCACCAGGGGGCCGATGGCGATGTACTTCATGAACCAGTAGATCATCGCCCGCAGTCTATCCCGCTACCGGGATGAGGACGAGAGGCGGGTTCTTTGCTTGCGACGCAGTTTCACCGATCGTGCGACTGAATCTCACGCATGATGCCCAGACCCCAGGCGCCGCATGGCATAGACTCCTGGGAAGCATGTACGCGTCCGGCCCCGAAGGAGTTGCCGTGGTCCAGTTCGAAGTCCCCGCGATCGTGAAAGCCGCACCCGAGGACAACATCACCGACCTCCTCGAGCAGCGGGTGCAGAAGACCCCGAACCTCGCTCTGTTCTCGGTGCCGGACGGCGCCGGATGGCGCGACATCACCGCGGCCGAGTTCCGCACCGCCGTGATCGCCCTCGCGAAGGGATTCGTCGCCGCCGGAATCCAGCCCGGCGAGAAGGTGGGCTTCCTCGCCCGCACGACGTACGAGTGGACGCTGGTGGACTTCGCGCTGTTCTACGCCGGTGCCGTCATGGTTCCGATCTACGAGACCAGCTCCCCGTCGCAGATCCAGTGGATCATGGAGGACTCGGCAGCGATCTCGCTCATGGTCGAGTCGCCCGAGCACTTCACCCGCTTCGACGAGGTGCGCGGCGACCTGCCGCTGGTCCGCGAGGTGTGGCAGATGCACCTCGGCGCGATCGCCCAGCTCACCGCCAAGGGGACCGAGGTGCCCGACGAGGAGATCGAACGCCGCCGCGTCATCGCGAACGGCGCGGACATCGCCACCCTCATCTACACCTCGGGTTCGACCGGGCGGCCCAAGGGCTGCGTGCTCACGCACAGCAACTTCGTGGAGCTGTCCCGCAACGCCGCGAAGTCGCTCGATGACGTCGTCTCGATCCAGGGCGCATCGACCGTGCTGTTCATCACCACGGCGCACGTGTTCGCCCGGTTCATCTCGATCCTCGACATCCACGCCGGCGTGCGCACGGGGCATCAGCCCGACACCAAGCAGCTGCTCCCGGCGCTCGGGTCCTTCAAGCCCACCTTCCTGCTCGCCGTGCCGCGCGTGTTCGAGAAGGTGTACAACTCCGCCGAGCAGAAGGCAGAGGCCGGCGGCAAGGGCAAGATCTTCCGCGCCGCTGCGGCGACCGCGATCGAGCACTCCCGCCTCGTCGAGGAAGGGGCGAAGATCCCGCTCGGCATGAAGATCAAGTTCGCGCTGTTCGACAAGCTCGTCTACGCGAAGCTGCGCGAGGCGATGGGCGGCAACATCCAGTATGCGATCTCCGGATCCGCGCCGCTCGGCGCACGCCTGGGCCACTTCTTCCACAGCCTCGGCGTGGTGATCCTGGAAGGTTACGGCCTCACCGAGACCACCGCCCCCGCCACGGTCAACCTGGCGGACAAGTCGAAGATCGGCACTGTCGGTCCCGCGCTGCCCGGAGTCGGCATCCGCCTCGCCGACGACGGCGAGATCGAGGTGCGCGGCGTCAACGTCTTCAAGGAGTACTGGAACAACCCCGAGGCCACCGAGGCCGCGTTCCACGACGGCTGGTTCCGCACCGGCGACCTCGGTTCCTTCGACGACGAGGGGTTCCTGACGATCACCGGCCGCAAGAAGGAGATCATCGTCACCGCGGGCGGCAAGAACGTCTCCCCCGCCGCGCTCGAGGATCCGATCCGCGCCAACCCGATCGTCGGCCAGGTGGTCGTCGTCGGCGACCAGAAGCCGTACATCGCGGCACTGGTCACGCTCGATCCCGAGATGCTGCCGACCTGGCTGGCGAACAACGGGCTCCCCGCGGACATGTCGCTCGCCGACGCCGCCGCGAACGACGCGGTCCGCGCCGAGGTGCAGCGCGCGATCGACGTCGCCAACACCCGCGTGTCCCGTGCCGAGTCGATCCGCAAGTTCACGATCCTGCCCTCGGAGTGGACCGAGGCGAGCGGGCACCTCACGCCCAAGCTCTCGATCAAGCGCAACGTCATCATGAAGGACTTCGCCCCGCAGGTCGCCGCGATCTACAACGAGACCACCGCGACCACGACGGTGCCGCTGGGCTGACGGCAGGCGCATGAGGAAGGGCCCCGGGGCTTCCCGGGGCCCTTCCTCATGCGTTCAGAACCAGGTGCTCTCAGAACCAGGAGCTCTCGCGCACCTCGCGCATGGCGATCTTGCGGGTCTCCGGATCCAGCCGGGAGAGGTACACCTTGCCGTCCAGGTGGTCGGTCTCGTGCTGCAGAGCCTGGGCGAGGAGCCCCTCCCCCTCCAGCACCACGGGCTCGCCGTCGAGGTCGATCCCCTCGACGCGCGCCCACGGATGGCGCAGCGCGTCGTGCCAGAGGCCGGGCACGGACAGGCAGCCCTCGCCGGTGGGCACCGGGTCGCCGCGCACCTCGACCAGCACGGGATTCAGCACGTAGCCGATGTCGCCGTCGATGTTGTAGCTGAACGCACGCAGCGCCACGCCGATCTGAGGGGCGGCGACCCCGGCGCGCCCGGGGAGCTCGACGCTGTCGACCAGGTCGGCGACGAGAGCGCGCACGCCGTCGTCGATGGTGCCGATCTCGGCGCACACCGTGCGCAGCACGGGGTCTCCGAACAGCCGGATCTCACGGACCGCCATCAGGCCGCCTGCGCCCTCAGGCCCTCGACCACGATCGCGGCCAGCTCCCGCGCCGCCTGGCGCGTCTCCGGCTGCAGCGCTGCGAAGGTGATCGCGCTTCCCGCCGCGATGCGGGCGTCGTACGGGAGGCGCAGCACGTGCGCGACTCGAGTGCGGAAATGCGCCTCCAGCTCGCCCAGACGCACCATGGGGGACCCCGGAGTGGACTGGTTGAGCACCACGACGGCATCGCGGACCTTGGCGGCATAGCCGTTCGCCTCGAGCCAGGTGAGCGTCTCGGATGCGAGCCGCGCCTCGTCGACGCTGAGTCCGGCGACGATCACGAGCGTGTCCGCGCGGTCCAGGATCGCGCCCATCACCGAATGGACGATGCCGGTGCCGGTGTCGGTGAGCACGAGCGAGTAGTAGTGCGCCGCGACCGAGGCGACCTGGTCGTAGTCCTCGTCATTGAACGCCTCGGAGACCCGGGGATCGGCGTCCGATGCCAGCACATCAAGGCGGGTGGCGTCGCGCGATACCACGGCGGAGATGTCGTGATAGCCGGTGACCTGATCGTGGATGCGCACCAGGTCACGCACGGTCTTGCTGTTGGTGCGCGCGATGCGATCGGCGAGGGTGCCGCGGTCGGGGTTCGCGTCGACGGCGATGACCCTGTCCTCCCGCGCATCGGCGAGTGCCATACCGAGCAGCGCCGTCACCGTGGTCTTGCCGACGCCGCCCTTTCGGCTCAGCACCGGGACGAACCGGGCCGTCCCGGACAGCGGCGAGGCGATGCGCGCGCTCAGCGCCTTGCGCTGCTGGGCGCGCTTGCCGTCGCCGAGGTTGATACGGCGGCCGGACACCGTGTAGAGCAGGTGGCTCCACAGCCCTTCCGGCTCCGGGCCCGCGAGCCTGCTCGCATCCAGCAACCGGTCGGCCGTGAGCAGGTCCGCGCTCTCCCGCTCCCGGTCGCCGAGCTGATCCAGCCGACGCGAGGTGAGGTCGGGGTCGGACGCGCGAGCGTGGTCGTCGGTCATGATCTCCTCCTCCTCCGTCGCCGCCGCAGCGACGGTCGGCGCGGTGTTCACATCGAGCGCCCGGACCGGCGCGGGGCTCGTCCCGTCCACGGCGTGGAGCACCAGCTCCGCCGGCACGACCGACGCGACAACGGGCTCGACGGAGCTTTCGTGGTCGGCGACGGCGCCGGTGTCCTCCTCGGCTTCGACGTCGGCGACAGGCTCGGCATGCTCGCCCACCTCGACCGCCTCCGCATCATCGTCGACCGGAAACTCGACCTCGCCGGCGTTCACGTCCTCGGCGATCCCGTCGAAGGCGGTGCCGTCGAAGGCGGTGTCGAAGTCCGGGGCATCGACCTGGTCGTCGATCGGATCCACGACCGTTTCCTCGGCAGCCACATCCTCGACAGCTGCTTCCTCGGCAGGCGCGTCCTCCTGCACCGCGGGCTCGTCGGAGGCCGCCGCCTGCGGCGACGGATCCGCGGACCCGGAGGCATCGCCCTCGACCCCGCCGGCGACGTCATGGTCCCGCGCCGTTGCATCTTCGACGAGCTCAGCGACCACGACCTCCTCGGCCGCGACCGCCGGGATCTCGATCACGATGTCCGAGATGCCTGCGCCCTGATGGATCCTCCCGATGCCGTCGTCCCCTCGGACGAGGTCGGCGGGATCGGCGTCGAGCACGAGGTCGGCGAACGCCTCCCCATCGGTGACGTCGTCGTCGACGAGATCATCGTCGTCCGGGACCGGCAGCGCGACGGGGACCTGTGCGGTCGACTCGCCGAGCAGCCCGATGTCCGCCGTGCCGATGGCGCCGGTGCTGTCGAGGACGCCGAGAGCGTCCTCGGCCTCTTCGTTCTGTGTATTCCTGCGTTCTGTGCTCATGATGCTTCTCCCCCGTGATACGCCCTGTCGGCGCGCATCACAACGCCCAAGGTTAGTGCACATCGCCGCGCCCCCACGCGGCGGACCGGGCCGGAGGGCGTCCATCGCGGACGCCCTCCGCGGCTCTCAGTCGGTGTGCGACGGGCGGATCACGACCAGGAGATCGCCGGCGTCGACCTGCTGGGTGGCGCCGATCGCAAGGCGCTCCACGACGCCGTCCACGGGTGCCGTGATCGCCGCCTCCATCTTCATCGCCTCGATGGAGGCGATCGCCTCGCCGGCGCTCACCGCCTGTCCTGCCTCGGCCTTCAGCGTCACCACGCCCGAGAACGGGGCAGCCACCTGACCAGGCTTGGAGGTGTCCGCCTTCTCGACCTCACGCACATCGACCTTGAGGGAGCGATCCCGCACGAACACCGGCCGGAGCTGGCCGTTCAGCGTGGTCATGACCGTGCGGAAGCCCTTCTCGTCCGCTTCGCCGATCGCCTCGAGCCCCACATAGAGCTGCACCCCGGGGTCGATCTCCGCGACGTGCTCCTCACCAGGCACGAGGCCGTAGAGGTAATCGGGCGTGCCCAGCGCGGACAGGTCTCCGAATGCCGCGCGATTGCGCTCGAACTCCGCGGCCGGCCCGGGGAAGAGCACACGGTTCAGCGTCTGCCGCCGTTCCAGGCTCTCTCCGTCGAGTGCGCGCTGCTCGTCTTCGGAGATCGGGACCACGTCGATCGAGACCTTCCGCCCCGCCAGCACCTTCGTGCGGAACGGCTCCGGCCATCCGCCGGGCAGATCGCCCAGCTCGCCGGCCATGAAGCCGATCACGGAGTCGGGGATGTCGTAGTTCTGCGGATTCTGCTCGAAGTCCGCGGGGTCCGCTCCTGCCGCGACGAGAGCCAGGGCGAGATCACCGACGACCTTCGACGAGGGGGTCACCTTGGGGATCCGGCCGAGGATCCGGTCCGCCGCCGCGTACATGTCCTCGATGCGCTCGAAGTCGTCCGCGAGGCCCAGGGCGATGGCCTGCTGGCGCAGGTTGGACAGCTGCCCTCCGGGGATCTCGTGGTGGTACACGCGGCCCGTGGGTGCGGCCAGTCCTGACTCGAAGGGGCGGTAGAGCTGGCGCACGCCCTCCCAGTACGGCTCCAGGTCGCCGATCGCCTGCAGATCCAGCCCGGTGTCGCACTCGGTGTGCGCGAGAGCCGCCACGAGGGCCGACAGCGACGGCTGGCTCGTCGTGCCGGACATCGGCGCCGCCGCGGCGTCCACGGCGTCCGCTCCCGCCGCACTGGCGGCCAGCAGCGTCGCGAGCTGCCCGCCGGCGGTGTCGTGCGTGTGCACCTGGACGGGCAGGTCGAACCGCTCGCGCAGCGCGGACACGAGGCGCGCCGCCGCCGCGGGGCGGAGGAGGCCCGCCATGTCCTTGATCGCGAGGATGTGCGCGCCGGAGTCCACGATCTGCTCCGCGAGGCGCAGGTAGTAGTCCAGGGTGTAGAGCTGCTCCGCGGGGTCCAGCAGATCGCCGGTGTAGCAGAGCGCCACCTCGGCGACCGCGGTGCCGGTCTCCAGCACCGCGTCGATCGCGGGCCGCATCTGCGACACGTCGTTGAGCGCGTCGAAGATGCGGAAGACGTCGATCCCGGTCGTCGCGGCCTCACGCACGAACGCGTTCGTCACCTCGACCGGCCGCGGCGTGTACCCGACCGTGTTGCGCCCGCGCAGCAGCATTTGCAGCGGGATGTTGGGGATCGCCTTCCGCAGCGCCTCCAGGCGCTCCCACGGGTCCTCCGCGAGGAAGCGCAGCGCGACGTCGTAGGTCGCGCCGCCCCATGCCTCGATCGAGAGCAACTGCGGCGTCATGCGCGCCGCGTGCGGGCCGACTCGCACCAGATCCCGGGTGCGCACCCGCGTCGCGAGCAGCGACTGGTGCGCGTCGCGGTAGGTCGTCTCCGTCACGGCGAGCGCGGTCTGCTCGCGCAGCGCGCGGGCGAACCCGGCCGGTCCCAGCCGGAGCAGACGCTCACGGGCTCCTGCGGGCGGCTCGACGCTCAGATCGATCTTCGGGAGCTTGCTCCCGGGCGAGGGCGACAACGGCTTCTGGCCGTACGGCCTGTTCACCGTGACGTCGCCGAGCCAGTTCAGCAGACGCGTGGCCCGGTCCCTCGAGGGGTTGGTCGTGAGCAGCTCAGGCCGCTCTTCGATGAAGAGCGTCGACACGTCTCCGGCGACGAACGCCGGGTCGTTGAGCACGGCGCGCAGGAACGGGATGTTCGTCGCGACGCCACGGATCCGGAACTCGGCAAGAGCGCGCTTCGCCCGGGCCACCGCCGCAGGGAAGTCCCTGCCACGGCAGGTCAGCTTCGCGAGCATCGAGTCGAAGTGCGGGCTGATCTGCGAGCCGGCGGCCGTGGTGCCGCCGTCGAGGCGGATGCCGGCACCGCCGGGCGAGCGGTAGGTCGTGATCCGGCCGGTGTCGGGACGGAATCCCTGCGCCGGGTCCTCCGTGGTGATCCGGCACTGCAGCGCGGCGCCGCGCAGCTGGATGCTGTCCTGGTCCAGGCCCAGATCCGCCAGCGTCTCCCCGGCGGCGATCCGGATCTGCGACTGCACGAGGTCGACGTCCGTGACTTCTTCGGTCACGGTGTGCTCGACCTGGATCCGCGGGTTCATCTCGATGAACACGACTTCACCCGCGCGCTCCCCTGCCGTCTCCAGCAGGAACTCGACCGTGCCCGCGTTCTCGTAGCCGATGGACTTCGCGAAGGCGACGGCGTAGCCGTGCAGAGCCGTGCGGATTCCGTCATCGAGGTTCGGAGCCGGAGCGATCTCGATCACCTTCTGGTGACGACGCTGCACCGAGCAGTCGCGCTCGAACAGATGCACCGTGTGCCCCGTGCCGTCCGCGAGCACCTGCACCTCGATGTGCCGGGGCCGTTGCACCGCCTGCTCGAGGAACACTCGCGCGTCACCGAAGGCGCTCCCGGCCTCGCGCATGGCCTCGGCCAGCGCCGGCGCCAGCTCCCCGATCGACTCGACCCGGCGCATGCCGCGTCCGCCGCCGCCGGCCACGGCCTTGACGAAGATCGGGAAGCCGATGTCGGCAGCCTGTCCGACGAGCTCGTCGACGTCGTCGGACGCGTCGGTCGAACGCAGCACCGGCACGCCGGCTGCGACCGCATGCTGCTTCGCCGTCACCTTGTTGCCGGCCATCTCCAGCACGTGCGCCGGCGGGCCGATGAAGGCGATCCCGTTCTCGGCGGCGCGTGCCGCCAGCTCCGGGTTCTCCGAGAGGAAGCCGTAGCCGGGGTAGATCGCGTCGGCGCCGCACTCCCGCGCGACGCGGATGATCTCCTCGACGTCGAGGTAGGCCCGCACCGGGTGCCCGACCTCCCCGATCTGATACGACTCATCCGCCTTCTGGCGGTGGATGGATCCGCGATCTTCCCAGGGGAAGACGGCGACCGTCTTCGCCCCCACCTCGAACGCGGCTCTGAAGGCCCGGATCGCGATCTCTCCACGATTGGCCACAAGGATCTTCTGGAACATGGCACCTCGAACACTGGGGGCGCAGCGACGCGCATCGGGGGCTGAGTGTGTCCTCAGCCTAGAGGAAGGTAACGTGGTGTCCGTGCACGTACTCAGCGTCAGTTCCCTCAAGGGCGGTGTCGGAAAGACGACCGTGACCCTCGGCCTCGCTTCGGCGGCGTTCGCCCGCGGCGTCCGGACCCTCGTGGTCGATCTCGACCCGCAGTCCGACGTCTCCACCGGCATGGACATCCAGGTCGCCGGCCGGCTCAACATCGCCGACGTCCTGGCCAACCCCAAGGAGAAGGTGGTCCGCCAGGCCATCACATCCTCCGGCTGGGCGAAGGTGCACCCCGGGACGATCGACGTGCTCATCGGCAGCCCGTCGGCGATCAACTTCGACGGCCCGCACCCGAGCGTGCGCGACGTGTGGAAGCTCGAGGAGGCGCTGGCCGCCGTCGAGGCCGACTACGACCTCGTGCTGATCGACTGCGCCCCGTCGCTGAACGCGCTCACCCGCACCGCGTGGGCCGCGAGCGATCGCGTCATGGTGGTCACCGAGCCGGGCCTGTTCTCGGTCGCCGCCGCGGACCGCGCCCTGCGCGCGATCGAGGAGATCCGCCGCGGCCTCTCCCCCCGGCTGCAGCCGCTCGGCATCGTGGTCAACCGCGTGCGCCCGCAGTCCATCGAGCACCAGTTCCGCATCAAGGAGCTGCGCGACATGTTCGGCCCGCTCGTGCTCTCGCCGCAGCTGCCGGAGCGCACATCGCTGCAGCAGGCGCAGGGCGCCGCGAAGCCGCTGCACATCTGGCCCGGCGACTCCGCGCAGGAACTCGCCGCCGACTTCGACACGCTGCTGGACAGGGTGATCCGCACCGGGCGCATCGCCCTGCCCGACGACACCCGCGTCTGAGCGGACTCGGCGGTTCGCAAGAGCCCCGATACGACGAGAGCCGGTCCCCGAGGGGGCCGGCTCTCGTCGTTGCTGTTCCCGTGCGGTCAGGCGGTGCGACGGGCGCGGCGCGCGGCCAGGTCGTCCGCCGGCTCGGCGACGAGCGCATCGAACTCGACCAGCGTCGCCTCGACCTCGTGGAAGACCTTGCCCACGGCGATGCCGAAGACGCCCTGGCCTCGGCTCAGCAGGTCGATGACCTCGTCGTTCGAGGTGCACAGGTAGACCGAGGCGCCATCGCTCATGAGGGTGGTGCCGGCGAGGTCGCGGATGCCGGCGGCCCTGAGCTGATCGACGGCGGTGCGGATCTGCTGCAGCGAGATGCCGGTGTTGAGCAGCTCCTTGACGAGCTTGAGCACGAGGATGTCGCGGAAGCCGTACAGGCGCTGGGATCCGGATCCGCTCGCGCCGCGCACGGTCGGGACGACCAGCTCGGTGCGCGCCCAGTAGTCCAGCTGGCGGTACGTGATGCCCGCCGCACGGGCGGCCACGGCGCCGCGGTAGCCGACCTCGTCGTCCATCGCGGGAAGTCCGTCGGTGAAGAGGAGATCGTCTCCGAACGACGGTGCATCGCCCCGTTCCTCGGCGCTCATGGCATCCTCCTCATCCTGAAGGCACAGCATCCTTCAACCACAACCTGAAAGTCGATGACTCCACGCTAGAACAGCGCGGACCCCCCGACAACGACATCCGTCCCGACAAGGGGGTGTGTCGCAATCAGTTCGTTACGACAGCAGCCGGCCGATGCCGTCTTTGACCAGGAGCGAACGCACCTCGTCCAGACGGGACGCCAGTTCGGGGGCCATCTCGCTGGCCCGCGCCCGCGACGGAGTGTCGGTGCGGCGCAGCAGCGCAGACAGCGCCGATTGGACCAGGGCGATGTCGCGCTCGGCGCTCTGCCGCAGCGGACGCAGGTGGCGCGGCCCGATGCCGTGGCCGTCCAGCGCCGCCAGCGCGCGCAGCAGCGACACCGCGGACTCGGGGTAGGTCTCGGCCGCCGGAAGCATGCCGCTCGACACCGCGTCGCCGAGGAGGGCGTGCGACGCACCCGCCGCGTGGACCAGCTCGTCGCGGCGGTACCGGCGCGGACCCTGCACGATCGATGCGGGTAGTTCCGGCGAGCCGCCGGACTCGTCGAGCGCGTCGAGGTGCTCGCGGATGACCTTGAGCGGCAGGTACTGGTCGCGCTGCAGCGTCAGCGCGACGCGGATCCGCTCCAGGTCGGCCGCGGAGAACTTGCGGTACCCGGACGCGGTGCGCACGGGGTTGACGATCCCCTTCTCCTCCAGGAACCGGAGCTTGGAGGCGCGTACGTCGGGGAACTCCGGCGTGAGACGTGCGAGCACCTGGCCGATGCTCAGCAACCCGGTGGGGGCAGAACGCTCGGCGGCCGACGCCGCCATCAGTCGTTCGCCTGCGCGAGATCCACGGGTGAGGCGAAGAAGTTCAGCCGGAACTTGCCGACGCGCACCTCGTAGCCGTTTCGCAGTTCGCTGCGATCGACCCGCTCGCCGTTCACGTACGTGCCGTTCAGCGAACGCTGATCGACGATCTCGAACGCGGTGCCGGTGCGGATGACCTCCGCATGCCGCCGGGAGACCGTGACGTCATCGAAGAAGATGTCCGCCTCAGGATGACGTCCGACCGTCGCCACCGCCGTGTCGAGCAGATAGCGGGCACCGGCGAGCGCGCCGGAACGGACCAGCAGCAGCGCGGAACCCGAGGGGAGCGCGGCGATCGCCGCCTGCTCGACCTCGGTCAGCTCGGCGCCGAACGGGACGAACGACAGGTCGGAGTCGTGCCCGAACGTCTGCGTGGTGTCGTGCAGGGGCTCACCGCCGCGGCGGACGGCGCCTTCGGGAACGTCGTTCTCAGTCACTGTTTCTCCCCCTCCTCTGGCGTTCCAGCCTATCGGAAGCGCGCGGCCCCCGGGAGCCGGATCCGGGGCTGTCTCACCTGCCCGAGCCCGCTCGCGCGGGCGATAGGCTGGGAGCATGCCACACTACGACGTCGTCATCCTCGGCGCTGGCCCCGGCGGCTACGTCGCCGCCGTCCGCAGCGCCCAGCTCGGCCTTTCCACCGCCATCATCGAGGAGAAGTACTGGGGCGGCATCTGCCTCAACGTGGGGTGCATCCCCTCGAAGTCACTCCTGAAGAACGCGGAGATCGCGCACACGTTCAACCACAAGGCCGAGTTCTTCGGCATCTCGGGTGACGTGCACTTCGACTTCGGCGCCGCATTCGACCGTAGCCGCAAGGTCGCGGACACCCATGTCAAGGGCATCCACTTCCTGATGAAGAAGAACAAGGTCGTCGAGTACGACGGCCGCGGCACCTTCACGGGCCCGAAGGCGATCTCCGTGGCCAAGTCCGACGGCACGACCGAAGAGGTCACGTTCGACAACGCCATCATCGCGACCGGATCCACCGTCCGCCTACTGCCGGGCGTGCAGCTGAGCGACAACGTCGTCACCTTCGAGGAACAGATCCTCACCCGCGACCTGCCCGAGTCGATCGTCATCGTCGGCGCCGGCGCGATCGGCATGGAGTTCGGCTACGTGCTGACCAACTACGGCGTGAAGGTCACCATCATCGAGTTCCTCGACAGGGCGCTGCCCAACGAGGACGTCGAGGTCTCCAAGGAGATCCAGAAGCAGTACAAGAAGCTCGGCGTCGACATCCTCACCTCGACCGCGGTGAAGACCGTCACCGACAACGGCTCGTCCGTGCACGTCACCTACGAGACCCGCGACGGCCAGCCCGGCGAGATCACCGCCGGCAAGGTCCTCATGTCGGTCGGTTTCGCTCCGAACGTCGACGGCTACGGCCTGGAGAACACGGGCGTCAAGCTCACCGAGCGCGGCGCGATCGACATCGACGACCACATGCGCACCAACGTCGAGGGCATCTACGCGATCGGCGA
Organism: Microbacterium sp. 10L49; assembly: GCF_056395125.1. NCBI lineage: Bacteria > Bacillati > Actinomycetota > Actinomycetes > Micrococcales > Microbacteriaceae > Microbacterium > Microbacterium sp. 10L49. The sequence continues at coordinate 71,672 of NZ_JBFTIW010000001.1, read as the reverse complement.
CGTCACCGCCAAGCTGCAGCTCGCGCACGTCGCCGAGGCGCAGGCCGTCGTCGCCGCCGAGACCATCGGCAAGGCCGAGACGATGACCCTGGGCGACTACCGCATGATGCCGCGCGCCACGTTCTGCCAGCCGCAGGTGGCCAGCTTCGGCCTCACCGAGGAGCAGGCCAGGGCCGAGGGTCGCGAGATCAAGGTCGCGAAGTTCCCGTTCAGCGCGAACGGCAAGGCGAACGGCCTGGGCGAGCCGGTCGGTTTCGTCAAGCTGATCGCGGACGCGGAGCACCTCGAGCTCATCGGCGGCCACCTGATCGGCCCCGACGTGTCCGAGCTCCTGCCCGAGCTGACCCTCGCGCAGAAGTGGGACCTCACGGCGCTCGAGGCCGCTCGCAACGTGCACACGCACCCGACGCTGTCGGAGGCGCTGCAGGAGGCGTTCCACGGCCTCGCGGGCCACATGATCAACCTCTGATCGGATCCGATCGGACAGAGGGCCGGTCACGCCATGCGCGTGACCGGCCCTCTGTCGTCTCCGCTCGGTGTGGTCAGAGGCCGCGCATCGTCACCAGGCCGGCCGCCCACGGACGCAGCGGCGCGGAGCCCAGGGTCCGGATGAGCGTCTCCCTCGCCCCGAGCGGAACGCCCTGCGCGGGGGCGCCCATCGACATGTAGAACGCGCTGCGCCGCTGGGCCGTGCGGGCGGATCGGGCCGCGCGACGTGCGTAGTCGCCGAGGTCAGCCCCGCCCTCGGTCAGCGCCGCGCGCAGCGCCGCGGCCAGCCGACCGGCGTTCACCCAGCCGAGGTTCATCCCCTGGCCGCCGATCGGGCTGATCTCGTGCGCGGCGTCGCCCAGCAGCGCAACGCGACCGCGGACGAACGTGCGCGCCAGGTGCTGGGTCGCGACAAAACGGGTCGGCGGGGTGTCGTCGCTGATCTCCGGATCCTGCCCGATCCGCGTTGCGATCGCCGCACGCAACTCCGCCGCCGTGTGCACGCTGTCGGATCGCAGCACCCACCGCCGCATCCCGCCCGGCAGCGGGAACGACTCCACGAGCCCGCCGGGCTCGCAGTGCAGCCGCGCGCGGGCGTCTCCCGCGAGATCGGGCACGTCCGCCATCGCGTACGCGGCGCGCCCCGGGCGGCGCCGCCAGCCCAGGCCGAGCTCTCGGCGCAGGGCGCTGTGCACGCCGTCCGCGAGCACCACGAACGCTGCGGTGATCTCCAGGCGGCCGGCCGGCCGGTCGACCGCCAGCCGCACGAAGTCGCCCTCGTCCCGGACGGCACCGGCGGTGCAGCCGAAGCGCAGAGTCCCGGCGGACAGCGTTTCCAGCCGATCCCGCAGCAGGGCGTGGGTGCGCTGCTGCGGGAGCACGCGCACGCGGCGCGACTCGGGGAAGGTCAGGGCCGCCAGGATCCGACCGCGGCTGAGCACGTCGCCGCCTTCGAGCGTCAGGGCCTCGGCTCGGACCGCCTCGCCCACGCCTGCGCGGTCGAGCAGCTCCAGGCCGGGCGGATGGATCCCGATCGCCCGGCTGCGCAGGTCGTCGCCGCGGCGGCGTTCGCAGACCAACACGTCGGCGCCGTCCTGGGCGAGCAGGCAGGCCAGCAGCAGCCCGACAGGACCGGCGCCGACGATCACGACCTCATGATCGTGCAGCGTGGTCCTGACCAGCGGCCCGTCAGGATCGGACATCGCCCGGCTCGCGCCGCAGTTCCAGCCGCGCGGGCAGCCCGCGCCGCACGATCCAGCCCGCCGGGGCGACGGCCGCGAGTTCGGCGGGCGTGTAGGACCGACGGATGCTGGTCAGCCCATCGGCGCGGATGAAGGATCCCGCGAGCAGATTCCCGGCGAAGGGCCATGTCCCCGCCGCGAACAGGATGTACGCGGCACGACTGCGCGCGATGTCTCGATGCACCACGAGCCCTGCCCCACCGGCGAGGTACGCGGTGTCGGCGAGCATCTGCTGCAGCTCCGCCGGGTCCAGGTGGTGCAGCATGTGGTTGGACACCACGATGTCGTAGGACTCTCCGGCCCTGACCAGGTCGGCGACGAACGCGCACCGGTAGACCACCCCGGCATCATCGTCCTGCGCGGCCGACCAGGCCGTGGCCCGCTCGTCGGCATCCAACGCGATGATCTCGGCGGCGAGCCGGTCTCTGGCGAGCCGCGCCGCGAGCGCGCGGCAGAGGTCCCCGCCTCCCGCGCCGACGTCCAGGATCCGCACCCGCCCTGCCCTGGCCCGCGGCCGGATGTCGCGCCGATACAGCGCACCGACGCGGGACACCACGGCGTTCACCGCGCCGAAGCGCCGGTAGGTGCGTTCCAGTGTCTGCGGATCCGCCCGCGGGTCGTCCATCAGCTCGCGCAGGTCGACGGCGCGTGCGGACAGGTCAGCGCCCATCGCCCTCGGCGCCGACGACGGTCATCAGCGCGCTCTCCGCGGTCAGGCCGGGCCCGAAAGCCATCGCCGAGACGCGTTCGCCGCGATGCGCCCCCTCCTCCTCCAGGATCCGCCGCAGCACGAACAGGATCGTCGCACTGGACATGTTCCCGTGCGTCCGCAGCGTCTCCCTGGCCGGGTGCAGCTGCACGTCGCTGAGAGCGAGGCGGTCCTGGACGCGGTCGAGGATGCTGCGCCCACCCGGGTGGATCGCCCAGTGCCGCACCTCCTCGCCGATCCTGCCGTCCTGGAACGACGCTTCCAGCTCCCCCGCGTACAGCGGGCGCAGCGCATCGATGATCGTCTCTCCGATGATCTGCGGCACCGCGGTGGAGAGGATCATCTCGAAGCCGTGGTCCCCGATGGTCCACGCCATGTCCTTCTCCCCCTGCGGGGCGATCGCGGTGTGGAACCGGTCCAGGCGCAGCCCGGCGGCGGCGGACGGACGTGCCGTGACGATGCCGGCCGCCGCCCCGTCGGCGAACAGGGAGGAGGCGACGATCAGGTCCGGGTTCTCCGAGGAACGCAGGTGCAGGGTGCACAGCTCGACGCTGACCACCAGCACCACGGCGTCCGGATCCGCGGCGCAGAACTGGCTCGCCACCCGCAGCGCCGGCATCGAGGCGTAGCAGCCCATGAAGCCGAGGTGGTAGCGCTGCACCGATTCCGGAAGACCCAGCGCTCGCACGATCTCGTACTCCGGGCCCGGGGCATGGAAGCCCGTGCAGGAGACCGTGACCACGTGCGTGATGTCGGCGGCGGCGATCTCGGGGTCGGCGTCGAGGGCGGCGCGGGCGGCGGCGACGAACAACCGCGTCGCTTCGCGGACGTAGACGTCGTTGCGGGTTCCGGTGCCCGGGGAGAGCAGGTCACCGGTGGTGCGGTCGAAGAAGACCGGATCCGCGTCCGTCTCGGCCAGCGTGAGCTCGCTGAGCACGGTGCGGCGGGTGTCGATGCCTGATCCGTCGAACGAGGCTGTGACGATGCGGCGGGCCAGCCGACTCAGGCCCGGTTGCGCGGCGAAGACGTCGCGCACCTCGCTCTGATGAAGGACCGTGTCCGGGACGACCGTCTGCAGGGACCTCAGCACCGCGGGGCTGCTCATGGTGCCACTCAAGCATGCTGTCCGCGTCGCGGGAAGGGTCTTGCGGATCCCGCTCGGACTCTGCGACACCGCCCGGATCGGGCGACGAAGGTCTCAGCGGATCCGGAGAACTGCCACGCTTCCGCTCAGAACCCGAGGGCGCGACCGAGCTTGGATCCGGAGGGCGACTTCCGGCCGCCAGCGGCGATGACCGCCTGCTCCACGGCCCGGAAGAAAGCCAGCCGGCCTTCTTCGTCTGCCGGAGCCGCGGGGCCCAGCTCCATCTCCCACTCGCGCCATTCCCGCTGACCGCCCCGACGCAGGTCGGTGCCGCGGACGCGATCGTCCACGAACTCGGCCACCACGCCGCCGCGACCGATGAGCAGGTAGGCGGTGCGGGCGTTCTCGATACGTGCGAGCGGGAGGACGGGATGCGTCGTCCACTGGGCGATGATCTCCGCGACCGCGGACGGCATCTCGTCCCCCTCGCCGAGCGGCCAGCCGAGCTCGACGCGGCCGTCGCCGCTGCGGGGACCCTTCACATGCCATCCCTCGTCCGGCCCTCCGGTGCGCCGCCGCAGGGCGACGCCGGCGCGGGCGAGGTCGCCCGCGGCCGTGTCGAAGTAGCGGGCGTCCAGAGCGCGGGCCTCGCCCTCGGTCACGAGGTCCACACCGGGGACCGCATCCCACGACGGCAGCGGAGTGCTGTCGTCGACGTCGTACTTGCGCTCGACCTCGACGGTGCGGGACGGCTCAGACATCCGAGGGATTGAGGTCGTCCTGGGATCCCTGGTACCAGTACTGGTACTCGGTCGGGCCGTCGTGCTCGCCGGTGTGCGTCGGCTCGCCACGCCGGTTGTAGACGAGCAGCGTCTCGCTGTAGGGGACGGCGATCTCGTCGTCCGCCGATCCGAGAGGGATGATCTGCCCGTCCAGCGGGCCGCCGTGAAGCCGTGCGAGTGCCATGTGCTCACCCTAATCCCCGGCCACCCGTCGGATGCGATCCTCGTGCGGCGTTGTTCACGCGGGGGTCGCGAGAGGTTCTCATGCCACGGCCACACCGAGTGCTCCGCCCACGATCATCCACGGCCCGAACGCGATGTGCGTCGAGCCGGTCGCCCGGCGGAGCACGATGAGCCCGAGCGCGTGCACGGCGCCCAGCACGAAGGCCGCCGTCGCGCCGATGAGGAGCGCCTGCCACCCGTGCCAGCCCAGGACCACCCCGATGAGTGCGGCGAGTTTCACGTCTCCGCCGCCCATGCCCTCACGGCTCAGCATCCGCAGCAGCGCATAGAAGCCGCCGAGGATCAGCATCCCCCACAGCGCGCCGAGCAGTCGCGCGCCCGCGTCCGCGAACACCGCTCCGGCGAGCGCGAGCAGGAGGGCGCCCGCGAGCGTCGGCAGCACGATCCGGTCGGGGAGCCGGTGCGACGTGATGTCGATGGCGATCAGCCAGACCCCGATCCCGAGCAGCACGAGATGCGCCAGCACGACGACGACAGCGGTGAGATCCACACCCCGACGGTAGAAGATCGGCGCGATGCCCGTGAGCGGGCTGTGGACAACTCCGCCCAGAACGTCGGCGCGACTCCGGTCAGGCAGAGCGGAGCAGGATCCGCCCGTCCTCGACCTTCGCCTCCCAGCGCGGCTGCGGCACGCTCGCGGGGCCTCGCTGCACCGAGCCGTCTTCGATGCGGAACCTGCTGCCGTGCCACGGGCAGGTGATGCAGCCGTCCGCCCCGAGCTTGCCCTCGTCGAGTGGGCCGCCCTCGTGACTGCAGACGGCGGAGATCGCGTGCAGATCGCTGTTCACACGGATGAGCAGCACCGGAACGCCGCCCACCAGCACCCGTGACCGGGCGCCCTCGGCGAGATCGGCGTCGGCGCCCACGTCGGTCCAGCGCCGCACCGAGCCTTGGAACGCCGTATGGTTCACACCGGCGCCGCGGACGAAGGAGAGATGCCCGCCCAGGTACGACGATCCCAGGGTGAGGCCGAGCCCGAGCAGGCTGAGCGCCGCACCCGCGCCGTGGTGGCCGCGCCGGCGCACGAGCCAGGACGTGATCTGCAGCACGGAGGCCGTCGCGTTCGCGGCGGCATGGATCAGCCCGACCCGTTTCGCGGGGCCGTGCAGGGCCGACCAGTCGGAGGCGCCCGCCGCCGCCGTCGGCGCGGAGGCGAGGATGCCGAGGCCGACGAGGCGGCGGGACGCCGCCGGGTCCGCCCCGGTGAGATCGAGCACCGTGGCCGCACCCCATGCTCCGATCGGCAGATCCGTGAGCATCGGATGGACCTGATGGCCCAGCCAGGATCCGGAGAGCGCGTTCTTCACAGGCGTGGAGCGGGTGGCGGCGTCGACCCAGCCGCTCAGTTTCTCCGCCGCGGGATCGAGTCCCTTGGTCTTCCCGATCGTCCGGATCAGGGACTGCATCGCCGCTGTCACTCGCATGGGATCTCTCCTCCGCACCGTGTGGTCGAAGCCTCCTGTCTACCTTCGCGCTGAGCGAGGGTCAACGGCTTGACAGGCGGGCTGTGCTGCGCAAGCTGATAGCCTCGCCGCGATGAATGAGAGCGCCCATCCCCTGCCGCATGACGATGTGCATCGCCTGCTGACGGGGATGTACGACGACTATCTGCGCGGCGACTCCGCGGCGATCGACGCTCTGCTGGCGGAGGACGTGACGATCTTCGACTCCGCCTCCGAACCCCTGGTGACAGGACTCGAGGAACTCGCGACCCTCCGCGGCCGACGCAGAGGCGCCGCGGAGGATCAGAGCGCACCGGCCTGGACGGAGACCTCTCTGACCATCGAGGATCTCCGCGTGCGCGCGGTCGGTGGCGTCCTCGTCGCGACCTGGTTGCTGCGGGTGGACGGGATCGACGAGCACGGCGCCGCTATCTCCCCCGAGCTGTCGCGCAACACCGCCGTGCTGCTGCGCCAGGCGGACGACTCGCTGCGCATCGCGCACCTGCACGAGGACGTGCGCCAGGAGGCTCACCCCGTCGTGTGACGATGCGGATCGCTGTCTGCCTGACGGCGGACGGATCCGTCCCGCCCCTTCTCCCGCTCTCGGCATCCATGTCGGATGTACGAGTTATCGTCGTCTCTGCTGTTGCAGTATTAGAAGAGATCTTCGAGAATGGAGTCATGGGGATGACGCTCGCTTCCATGATCGCCCCCGACGCCGACACCCGCGCCGAGGATGTGCTGAGACTGCGCCGCGAGATCACCCGCATGCAGCGCCGCCGGAGCGACCTGCCGCTGATCCCGGTGCCCCCTCCCCTCGAGCCGATCCTCCCCGAAGGGGGCCTGCAGGTCGGCACGACGTATGCGCTCTCCCCCTCCCCCGGGCTCATCGGGGCGCTGCTCGCCGGCGCCTCGCGCACCGGTGCATGGTGCGCGGCCGTCGGCATGCCCACCCTGGGCGTGGAGGCGCTGGCCGGGCATGGCGTGGATCTGGACCGCCTCCTCCTCGTCCCCGCCCCTGGGCCGCGCTGGCTCTCCGTGGTCTCGGCGCTGAGCGAGGTGATCCCGCTCATCGCGATCCGCCCCTCCTCCGCGGTGCGGGATGCGGAGCTGAGCCGGCTGAGCGCCAGGCTCCGCGATCGCGGCTGCACGCTGCTGGTCGTCTCCGGGGCCGCCGGCGCCCCTCTCGTCTGGCCGCAGAGCGAAGGCTCCCTCCAGGTGCATGACCCGCACTGGCGTGGGCTCGGATCCGGTTGGGGCGCATTGGAGGAGTGCGAGGTGACGGTCACCGCGCGCACCCGGCGCTCCCCTGCGCCGCAGAGCGTGCGGGTGCGCCTGCCGGGGATGCACGGCATGGTCGAGGCCGTCGCGCCCACGGCACCCCGCCTCATCCCGCTCCCGTCCATGCACGTCGCCCCGCGTCCGCTCGCCGACGCACCCGCGCTCCTGGCGGTGGCGGGATGAGCGGCGCGACACGGGAGCCGGTCCGGGTGATCGTGCTGTGGTTCCCGGACTGGCCGCTGCGCGCAGCCCTAGGCGCCGAAGCCAGCGAGCCCGCGGCGATCCTGCATGCGAACAGGGTCATCGCCTGCAGCGCGGCGGCACGCGCCCACGGCGTGCGGATCGGACAGCGCCGCAGAGAGGCACAGGGACTGCTGCCGAACCTGCGCATCCTGCCCGCGGATCCGGCCAGGGACGAACGGGCGTTCCTGCCCGTCCTGCGTCTGATCGAGGAGCAGGCCCCGGGGGCGCAGCTGCTCCGGCCGGGGCTCGCGCTGCTCCGGGCCCGCGGTGTCGCGCGCTTCCACGGCGGAGAGGTCGAGGCGGCGCGCGCTCTGCACGCCCGCCTCGAGGAAGAGGGGCACCCCGAGGTGCGGATCGGGATCGCGGACGGGCCGTTCACCGCCGAGCTCGCGGCGCGCGGCGCGGATCCGGTGCTCGTAGTCGGTGCAGGCGCCTCCGCTGCTTTCCTCGCCCCGCTGCCCGTGCAGGCCCTGCAGGATCCGGAGGTGACCGCGCTGCTGCTCCGCCTCGGCGTACGCACCCTCGGCGAGCTCACCGCCCTCGGTGCGGAACGGCTGCGCGCACGTTTCGGCGAACATGGAGCGCGTCTGCACGCCCTGGCGGCGGGCGCGGACTCCCGCCCCGTCGTGCCGCGCCCACCGGATCCGGAGCTCGTGTCGGAGGTCGAGTTCGAGTCCCCCCTGGGGCAGTCCGACCAGATCGCGTTCGCCGTCCGGCAGAGCGCCGACGCCGTGATCCTCGCCCTCGCGAGGGCCTCGCTGGTGTGCACCGAGGTGCGCATCGACCTCACAGACGACGACGAGCAGGTGACCTCGCGCACCTGGCTGCATCCCACCTGCTTCGAGGCCTCCGACCTGGTCGACCGGGTGCGCTGGCAGCTGGAGTCGCTGGCAGCCGAGACCGCCGCCACCGGCGACGATGACGAGGCGCACCGGTTCCGCGGCATCGTGCGGGTGCGCATCGCCCCCGTCGCCGTCGATGACGCCGCGCACCATCAGCCGGGCCTGTTCGGATCCGGCACCGACGAGCGGCTGCACCACGCGGTCTCCCGCGTGCAGACCCTGCTCGGACATGAGGGCGTGGTCACCGCCGTCGTGGCCGGCGGGCGCCTCGTCGCCGACCGGCAGCAGCTGACGCCCTGGGGCGAGCGAGTGGTGCCGTCCCGGCCCGCGGACCAGCCCTGGCCCGGGCAGCTGCCGGATCCGCTGCCGGCCGAGGTGTTCGTCCCCCCGCGGCCGATCGCGGTGACCGCCGCCGATGGCAGCGCGGTCGACATCGACGGTCGCGGGCTGCTCACCGCCGAGCCGGCGGCCGTCGACGCGTGCGCGGTGCTGTCCTGGGCTGGCCCCTGGCCGGTGCGGGATCGGCGCGGGGATCCCGCGGGCTCGTTCCGCGGCGAGCGCCTGCAGCTCGTCGACGTGCAGGAGCGTGCCTGGCTGGTGCTTCATCAGGGCGATCAGTGGTGGGCCGAAGGGAGGTATCACTGATGGGCTTCCACAACCCCGACATGTCGTGGGCCGCGCTGGAGCGCACCCTCAGCGGCAAGGCCCCCCGCGACGGAGCCTGCGACGGCGAAGCCACGGACGGCGACGGGCGACTGCATCAGCAGATCGCGATCGACGCACCCTCCCGCATGCACAAGCGCCCGCCCATCCGGCTGAACGGGATCGAGCGTCCGAAGAACGCCGTCCCCTACGCCGAGCTGCATGCGCACTCCTCGTACTCCTTCCTCGACGGCGCCTCCTCCCCCGAGGACCTCATCGCCGAGGCGCAACGGCTCGGGCTCACGGCCCTCGCGATCACCGACCACGACGGTTTCTACGGCGCCGCGAGCTTCGCCGAGGCCGCCGAATCCCTGGCGCAGGCGGAGAAGAACGCGAGAACGGAGGCCCCGGAGGACGCCGAGCCTCCCGGACCGCCGTTGCAGACCGTGTTCGGTGCGGAGCTGTCGCTCCCCGGCCCCGACGCGCACGGTCGCGGACCGCGCGGGAGCGCGGGGCTGCGGCCACCGCCGGAGCGCCGAGGCCTCCCGGATCCGCTCGGCGAGCACCTGCTCGTGCTGGCCCGTGGCGAGGAGGGCTACCACCGCCTCTCCGCCGCGATCACCGAGGCGCAGCTGCGCGGGGGCGAGAAGGGGCGGCCGTTCTACGAGATCGAGTCGCTGGCGAACCGCGCCGAGGGGCATTGGACGATCCTCACCGGCTGCCGCAAGGGCGGCGTCCGCAGCGCCCTGGAACGGGAGGGACCGGAGGGTGCGGAGCGGGCTCTGCTCACCCTCGTCGATCTGTTCGGCACCGACAGGGTCGCCGTGGAGCTCATCGATCACGGCGATCCGCTCGACAGCCGGCGCAACGACGCCCTCGCCGCCCTCGCGCTCCGGCACGGCCTGCCCATGGTCGCGACGAACAACGTGCACTACGCCGCGCCGGAATCTGCCCAGCTCGCCGAGGCGATCGCCGCCGTGCGCGCCACCCGCAGCATGCGGGAGCTCGAGGGCTGGCTGCCCGCGCACGGCACAGCGCACTTGCGCTCTGGTGCGGAGATGACGGCACGCTTCGCCCGCTACCCGGGGGCGATCGCGGCGGGCCTCGAGATCGCCGAGGCCTGTGCCTTCCCGCTGCGCCGCGCCAAGCCTGCGCTGCCCACGATGAGCGTCCCCCCGGGTGAGACCCCGATGAGTCACCTGCGGGCGCTGGTCTGGGCGGCCGTGCCCTCGGCCTATCCCGACGGCACCCCGAAAGAGCTCACCGACGAGGGGAAGAGCCGCATCGAGCGGGAGCTGAACGTGATCGAGGAGAAGGACTTCCCCGGCTACTTCCTCATCGTGCACGGGATCGTGGCCGAGGCGAAGCGCCGCGGGATCCTCTGCCAGGGCCGCGGATCGGCCGCGGCGAGCGTGGTCTGCTATCTGCTCGGCATCACCGCCGTGGATCCGATCCTGTACGGGCTACCCTTCGAGCGCTTCCTCGCCACGACCCGCACCGAGGAGCCCGACATCGACGTCGACTTCGACTCGGGGCGGCGCGAGGAGATCATCCAGTGGGTGTACGAGGAGTACGGCCGGGAGAACGCGGCGCAGGTCGCGAACGTGATCCAGTACCGCCCGAAGAACGCGGTGCGCGACATGGCCAGGGCGTTGGGGTATTCCCCGGGGCAGCAGGACGCCTGGTCGCGCCAGGTGGAGCGCTGGGGGCTGGATCTGAGCCCCGTCCCCGACCACGACATCCCCGAGCAGGTGGTCGCCTATGCCGATGAGCTGCTGCGCGCACCCCGGCACCTGGGGATCCACTCCGGCGGCATGGTGCTCACCCGGCGCCCGGTCGGCGAGGTCGTTCCTGTCGAGCACGCCCGCATGGAGAAGCGCACCGTCATCCAATGGGACAAGGACGCGGCGGCCTGGATGGGCCTGGTGAAGTTCGACCTGCTCGGGCTCGGGATGCTCTCCGCGCTGCGGCACTGCTTCGACCTGGTCCGCGACGCCACCGGCGAGGAATGGACGCTCGACTCCCTGCCGAAGGAGGAGCCGGCGGTCTACGACATGCTCTGCCGCGCCGACACGATCGGGGTGTTCCAAGTCGAGTCCCGCGCGCAGATGGGGCTGCTCCCCCGGTTGCAGCCGCGGGAGTTCTACGAGCTCGCGATCCAGATCGCGCTCATCCGCCCCGGCCCCATCCAGGGCGGGGCGGTGCATCCGTTCGTTCGTCGCAAGCTGGGCCAGGAGACCGTCACCTATGCGCATCCGAAGCTGGAGCCGGTGCTGAGTCGCACGCTCGGCATCCCGGTGTTCCAGGAGCAGCTCATCCAGATGGCGACCACGCTCGGCGACTGCACCGCCGACGAGGCCGACACCCTGCGCCGCGCGATGGGATCCAAGCGGGGCCTGGAGAAGATCGACAGCATCAGGGAGAGCCTGTATACGGGCATGCGCCGGCACGGACTGGACGAGGAGACCTCGGACCGCATCTACGCGCAGATCCAGGCGTTCTCCGATTTCGGCTTCGCAGAATCGCACTCCCTCTCGTTCGCGCTGCTCGTGTACGCCAGCTCCTGGCTCAAGCTGCACTACCCCGCCGCGTTCCTCGCGGGCCTGCTGCGCTCTCAGCCCATGGGGTTCTACTCGGCAGCGACCCTCACCGGCGACGCCCGCCGGCACGGGGTCGAAGTGCGCCGGCCCGACATCCGGCGCTCCGGGGCGACGGAGACCCTCGAGCCTGTGGATCCGGCGGCGACCGGGCGCACCGGCCTGGATGCCTGCGTGCATCAGCTCCCCGCGCGGCCTCCCGGTGTGAAGGCTGCGCCGTTCGACCCGAAAGCCCCCGACGAGACCCTTGCGCACCGCAGGGACGGCCGCTTCGCCGTGCGGCTGGGGCTTGCCGGCGTCACCGGGATCGGCGAGAAGACGGCCGAGCGGATCGTTGCCGCTCGCGTGTCCCACGGTCCGTACCGGGACCTGAACGATCTCGTGCGCCGCACCGACCTCACCGCCTCCCAGGTGGAGGCCCTCGCCACCGCCGGGGCCTTCGACTCCCTCGGGCTGCAGCGCAGGGAGGCGATCTGGCTGGCCGGCTCCGCGGCGGAGGATCGCGCCCGCTATCTGCCCGACACGGTGGTCGCCGTGCAGCCGCCGCTGTTCGGCGACCAGACCAGCTACGAGATCCTCACCGCCGACCTCTGGGCGACCGGGGTGTCCACCGATGACCACCCACTCGCGCACTTCCGCGCGGAGCTCGACGCGCGCGGCGTGCTGTCCTCCTCCGCGCTGCGCACCCACGAGAACGGCCGGCGGGTCGAGACGGCGGGCCTCGTGACCCACCGGCAGCGCCCGTCCACGGCGGGCGGCGTGACCTTCCTCAACCTCGAGGACGAGCACGGTCTGGTGAACGTCATCTGCACCCAGGGCGTGTGGCTGCGCTACCGCCGGATCGCCCGGGAGTCACCCGCGCTGATCGTGCGCGGCGTCCTGGAGCGCTCTCCCGAGGGCGTCACCAATCTGCTGGCCGACGCGTTCGAACAGCTCGCGGTGGGCGTGACGCATCATTCCCGGGACTTCCAATGAGCGCGGATCGAGCCCCGGAGCTCCCGAACGAGACGGGTGCCCGCGCCCGCCCTCACCAGAAGCGGGGCGTCTCCTCCTGCGGCGGACGGTCGGTGCCGCCCCAGACGGCGGCCTGGGCCTTCGCGGCCGCGGCCGCGGCCGAGGCGCCTTCGAGCGCGATCGCGGATCCGCGGAGATCGACCGCACCGCCCGGGACGGCGTCGAGCACGAGCTCCGTGACCACGCCTTCCTCCGTCGCCAGCACCGTGCACGCCTCCACCCGGCCGCGCCAGGGCAGTGCCCCGAGCTCGGGCAGGACGGATCCGGGCACGCGGTAGACGACACCGGTGGTCAGGTCGCGGATCCGCACGGCACGGGACTCCTCGTCCACGGCCACGATGCGCCCGACGCCGAGCGGCGCGGACAGCGGGAGGATCAGGGTCACGGCCATGGCTCCACCTTCGTTCAGAACACCCGCAGGGGCAAGCGGCTCGGCGCGGGCAGACGCTCTCAGCTCTGTGGTGCCGGCGCCTGCGCGCTCGCGGAGACGAGACTGTCGTAGTGCCGGTCGACATACAGCAGCGGCGCACCGGGGGTGCCCTCGATCACGTCGAGCACGTCGAGCAGCACGAGCGCCGAGGGCCCGACCGGGTGCGTCTCCCGGATGGTGCCGCGCACCGCGACCCTGGCCGATGGCAGGAACGGCTCGCCGGTCGGCAGCGTCCGGAATCCCTGCTCCGGGGTGAAGCGCGGCTCGCCCGACCGGGCGAACGCGTCGGCGATGGGCTCCTGCCCGGCGACGAGGAAGTGCACGAGCACACTGGGAGCGGAGAGGATCCCGCCCGCGCTTCCGGTCGCGCGCGTGACGGAGAAGACGAGCACCGCGGGGTCGGCGCTCACCGAGGCGACACTCGACAGCGTGAGGCCCACGGGGCCGTCCGGGGCGATCCCCGTCACCAGCGCGACCCCGGCGGGGTGATGCCGGAATGCTCCCTTGAACTTCTCGGTGACGTCCTCTTCCAGACCGGGGGTGCTCATCGTGCTTCTCTCTGTCGTTGCCGCGGGCACAGCGTTCGGGCCCACCCTCAACGGTATGCCCGTTCCCGCACGCCGGATGCGATCCCGTCTCACTCCGTCATCGCGATGTCGGTGCTTCGTGCTGCAATCACCCCATGACGACGGTGACCAAGGTCGATCTCACCAAGAGCCTGGACGGCTATCGCGCTCGCGCCGGCGACTTCCGCCTCCTCGATCTGCCGCCGAGCCGCTATCTCGCGATCGACGGCCATGGGGATCCGAACACGGCTCCTGCCTATGCCGAGGCGCTCGAGGCGCTGTATCCGGTCGCGTACGCGCTCAAGTTCGCCAGCAAGCGCGAGCTCGACCAGGATTACGTCGTCCCGCCGCTGGAGGGGCTGTGGTGGGCGGACGAGATGGACGCATTCACGACGGCCCGCGACAAGTCGCGCTGGGACTGGACGATGCTGATCCTCATCCCCGAATGGATCGAGGACGCGCTCGTGGAGGCTGTGATCGCTGACGTCCGCACGAAGAAGGCACCGGTGCGGCTCGACGACCTGCGAATACTCCCGTTGTCGGAAAGGCTCTGCCTGCAGACCCTGCACATCGGATCCTTCGACGACGAGGCGCCGCTCCTCGAACGCATGCATGACGAGGTGATCCCGGAGCAGGGCCTGCGCTTGGCGGGCCTGCATCACGAGGTCTACCTGAGCGACGCCCGCCGGGTTGCTCCCGAGAAGCGCCGCACGATCCTTCGCCAGCCCGTGACGCCCGCCTGATCACGCGCAGCCCCGTGGCTGGTCAGCCGCGCAGCGGGCGCACGGTCAGGATCTGCTGCACCGTCCCGACCGGGCCTCGCTCATCGTGCAGCACGGTGTCGGTCAGGCCCAGCCCGGTCGGACCGATCGAGACCGTCGTGTCGAACCCGATCCACTCCCCCTCGGGCTCGGCGAAGAGGTGGCAGGTGAGATCGACGTTCGGGAACGCGACCTGCGTCGGCGCCAGGCGCAGCGTCAGTCCGTTGGCGAAGTCGACCATGCCCAGCAGCCGCGAGATCGGCCCGACCGGCTCTCCCCGCAGCAGCGGGATCTGCGGCCTCAGCCAGGCCCACGCGTGCCCCGGCTGCCGCTGTCCCCGATGGAAGTCCACGCTGCGGACGGCCCCTCCCTGCCAGTGATCGCTCATCTCCCACGGGTCGAGCTCGTTGCGGTCCGGCATCGCGGGCAGCGCACTGCCGGCGAACGCGCGGGTGTCTGCCGCCTGCATGAACCAGGCTCGCGCGATGACTGCGGCGCGCCCGTCGTGGCTCAGCACCGCTTCCACGAGCTCGATCGTACGGCCGGGACGCAGGATCCGGACATCGAGGTCGACGCGCTCGATCGGGATCGTGCCGAGGATGTCGTACGAGATCCGTCCGAGCTGCAGATCGCCGCCCCGACGCTCAGCGTGTTCCCGTTCGATCGCATGCGCGATGAGGCCCAGCGACGGCGCGATGTGCTGCTCCTCGGTGCTCCACGCGCCTTCGACGGCAGCGGTCGGGAGAAAGGCGGACGCATCGACGCGCTCGAAGTAGGCGGGCATGTTCGGATCCTACGTCGACCGCGATCGTCCCCGAACCGGCGGCTCACGGCCGCCGGTTCGGGATGGCGCTCACGACGCGAGCCGCTCCCGGCGCACAGGCTTCCAGCCCGGGCGGGGCACCGCGGCGCGCAGGGCCCTGGTGTACGGCTGCACAGGATCGGCGAGGATCTCGGCGGTGACGCCCTGATCGACCACGACGCCCTGCTCCATCACGATCATGCGGTCCGAGATCTGGTTGACCACGGCGAGGTCGTGCGAGATGAACAGGTAGCTGATCCTGCGCTCGGCCTTGATGTCGGCGAGCAGGTTCAGGATCTGCGCTTGGATCGACACGTCCAGGGCTGCCACCGCCTCGTCGAGCACGATCACGCCGGGATCCGCGGCGAGCGCCCGCGCGATCGCGACGCGCTGCCGCTGCCCGCCGGAGAGCTGGTGCGGGAACTTCGCCCAGAACCCCTCCCCGAGCCCGACGCTCTCCAGGATCGTCTGCGCGGCGCTGCGCGGCGTCGCGGTCTTCGCCGTCCCGTGCAGCGCCACCGACGAGGAGATGATGTCGACGATCCGCTGCCGACCGTTGAGCGACGAGTACGGATCCTGGAACACGTACTGCACCTCGCGCGCCCAGCGTCTCCGGTCGGCGAGGTGACGCACGCCCTTGGCGCGCGACTCGCCGCGCACGGTGAGCTCGCCGCCGGTGACGGACTCCAGCCCCACGAGCATCCTGGCCACGGTGGTCTTGCCCGAGCCGGACTCGCCAACGATCGCGAGGCACTCGTCGGGCCGCAGGTCGAACGAGACGTCGTCGACAGCGACGATCGGCTCACCCCTCCCACCGCGCGGGGCCGGGAAGACCTTGCGGAGGTTCTTCGCGACGATGATCGGTTCTGCGCCGGCGCTCATGCGAAGGCCTTCCGCTGCTCGTGGATCTCTCGGTTGTAGGTGAGGACGGGAAGCCGCGCGACCCGCTCGTCGATGCTCGGACGCGCGCCCAGCAGCTCGATCGTGTACGGATGCTGCGGATCCTCGTACACGTGCGGCCCCTGCTCCACGATCTCACCGGCGTACATCACCGCCAGCCGATCGCAGCAGGCTGCCGCGAGCTCCAGATCGTGCGTGATGAACAGCAGAGCGAGCCCGCGCGCCTTGCGCTGCTCATCCAGGATGGCCATCACATCCGACTGGGCCGTGACATCCAGCGCCGTCGTCGGCTCATCCGCGAGGATGAGCCGCGGCTCGGCCAGTAGCACGCTCGCGATCATCACGCGCTGCAGCAGGCCGCCGGAGAGCTCGTGCGGATACTGCCGCAGGCGCGCTTCGGCATTGCGCACGCCGACCTCGTCGAGCAGCGCCACCGCTCGACGTTCGGCATCTCTTCGATCCACGCCCCTGTCCCGCACGAGCACCTCGGTGAGGAAGTCCCCCACCGTGTGGACCGGGTTCACATGTGCGCGCGGATCCTGGAAGATCATCCCGACGTCGGTCTGCCGATAGCGGCGGAGAGCGGCGGCGGACATGCCCAGCACGGAGGCGCCCGCGAACTCGATCGTCCCGGACACCCGGAACGCCGGATCCAGCATGCGCGTGATCGCCCGCGTGGTGAGTGATTTGCCGGATCCGGACTCCCCGACCAGCCCCAGGGCCTCGCCCTCGCCGATCTCGAACGAGACCCCGTTGAGCAGCGTCTGCTCGCTGCGACGCAGGCGCAGGGTGGCCTTGACGTCCTCGAGCCGGAGAAGCGGTTGCGCCATCACATGCTCCTTGCGTTGGTGACGAGGCGGTCGCCGATGACGGTGACGCACCAGACGATGAGGACGATGAGAGCGCCCGCTGCGATCGCTTCGCCCGGGTACCCGCGCAGTGTCGAATCGAACCCGCTCTTGACCATCAGGCCGAGGTCCGCGGTGGGAGGCTGCACACCGAGTCCGAGGAAGGACACGGCGGCGAGGTCGATCACCGCGAAGCCGAGCGACGAGACCGCCTGTGCGATCACGATCGGCTGCACGTTGCGCAGGATCTGCGTCGTGGTGATCCCGAATCCCGAGTGCCCCTGCAGCCACGCCGCTGACACGTACGGGAGGTTGCGCTCGCGCAGCGCCGCGCCGCGCACCACGCGGGCCGCGTACGGCACATAGGCGATGGCGAGGCCGCACACGACGGTGAACAGGCTCGGCCCCCAGATCGCCACGGCGATGAGACCGAACACGATCCCAGGCACGGCGAACAGGATGTCCAGCACCCACACGATCACCGCATCGACACGACCGCCGCACCACGCCGCCACGAGCGCCAGCACCGTGCCGACGATCGTGGAGAGCAGGATCACGAGTCCGGGGCCAGCGAGGGTCACCTGCGCGCCGAACATCAGCCGGGACAGGATGTCGCGGCCGAGGGCGTCGGCGCCGAGCAGATGACCGGCGCTCGGGCCCGCGAGCGCGGCGAGCAGGTCGGGCGCGTTCGGATCCGCCGGCGCCACCCAGGGGGCGAACACGGCGGCGAGCACGATGATCGTGAGCAGCACCACCGCGATCGAGCCGATGACGCCGAGGCGATCCCACACGCGACGCAGCAGGCTGTCCCCCCGACGCACCGAGGCGTCCTTCGCCACCGCGATGGCGGTCGTCGTTCCGGCGCTCATCGCTTGCTCCCCAGGGTGATGCGCGGATCGATGAACGTGTACAGCACATCCACGATCGCGTTGACGACGACGAAGGCCACGACCAGCACCAGAACGACCGCCTGAACTACGGCGAAGTCACGCTGCAGGATCGCCTTGACCAGCAGCGATCCCAGGCCGTCCAGGGCGAACACGTTCTCCACCACCACGGCGCCCGCGATGAGCGTCGCGATCGTGAGGCCGAGCACGGTCGTGATCGGGATCAGCGCGTTGCGCAGCACGTGGCGGCGGACGATCAGTCCCTGCGAGAGCCCCCGGACGGTCGCGGTCTGCACGTGCTCACGTCCGCTCTCCTCGTTGACCGCGGCCCGCGTAATGCGGGCCAGGTAGGCGGCGCTGGCCACGCTCAGGGCGATGGCAGGCAGGATCAGGTGCCAGAGCGTGTCGAACCCGCCGGATCCCACACCGAAGGTGGGGAACCACCCGAGGCCGACCGCGAACAGGCTGATCAGCGCGACGCCGACCACGAACACGGGCGTGGACAGGCCGATGGCGGACAGGGTCGAGACGACCTGGTCCACCCACCCGCCGCGCAGGGCGGCGACGGTGCCGGCCAGGATGCCCACGACCGCGATGATGACCGCGGCGAGGGCGACGAGCGCCGTCGTCGTGCCCGCACGCGAGGCCAGCAGATCCGACACGGGCTGGCGGTACACGATCGAGCGGCCCAGATCGCCGTGCAGCACATCGCCCAGCCAGGCGATGTAGCGCACGACGAAGGGGTCGTTCAGGTGGTACTGCGCCGTGGCGGCGGCGATCTGCGCAGCGCTGCCGCCGCGCGGACCGAGGATGAAGGCGAGGGGGCTGCCCGGGGCCAGGTACAGCAACCCGAACACGAGGAACGAGGTCACCAGGAGTACCAGGAGCAGCCCCCCGATGCGCCTCAGCAGGAAGGACGAGAAGGACATGGGACTACTTCGTCCCGCCGATCGCGACCGCCCACGGTGAGTACAGGTAGGCGAAGGACGGCACGGCGCCGGAGATCCGCTTGTTCTGGATCATCGTGGTCGGCTCGTACGCGAGCGGGATCCAGGGCAGACCCTGGGTGACCTTCTCCTGGATGTCGACGACGAGCTTGGCCCGCTCGGCGTCGTCCGTGGTCTGCAGAGCCTTGGCGATCTGGTCGTCGGCGCCGTTCCACTGGATGTAGTCGTGGGAGTTGGTCGACTCGAAGAAGCTGTACACCCCGAGCGGATCCGCGAAGTCGCCGTAGTTCGTCGTGAAGAAGCCGTCCAGGCCCTTGCGCGCGGTGGGGTCGAAGTAGAGGTTGCCGAACTGCTCGACCGGGATCACCTTCGTCTGCACGTTCAGACCGATCGCCTGTCCCGCGGCCTGGATGACGCTGGCGGTCTGCTCGTGCACGGCGGAGCTGCCCTGCACCGCGAGGACGATCGGCGTCTTCGGCGAGCCGGCCTCCTCGACCAGCTTCTTCGCCTTCTCCAGATCAGGCTTCACGTCGAACTTCTTGTACGCGGCGGAGAACTCGTCCTTGCCGTAGCCCCACATGTCGGGGCCGGCGATCGTCGGCGCCGGGATGCCCGCGCCCTGGAAGACGACCTTCGTGAGTGCGCTGCGATCGATCGCGAGCGACAGCGCCTGACGGATCTTCTCGTCCCCCATCGCGCCGTCCTTGTTGATCGCCGCGAGTGTCCAGAACACGAAGGACTTGCCGAACGTGGTGGTCACCCTGTCGCTCTTCTGCAGCTGAGACAGACCGGCCGGCGGCAGGTAGAAGAACTGGCCGTCCACATCGCCGGTGCGCAGGGCGTTGATGGCGGTGGACTCGTCGGCGATGAAGCTGAACGAGATCTCCTTCACCTTCGGCTTCACCGAGGCATCCCAATACGCGTCATTGCGCTCCAGCGTCAGGCTCTTGCCGGAGTTCCAAGCGCCGACCTTGAACGGCCCGGTGCACTGCAGGTTGCCCTTCGGCGTGCCGAACGCCTGTCCGTCGGCTTCGACGGCGGCCTTCTCCACGATGGCGCCGGCGGCGGAGCTCATCGCCTGCCCGAACAGCACGTCGGGCTGGGAGAGCTTGACGGTGACCTGGAGCGGACCGGTGACGGTCGCCGATGCGACGTTGTGGAAGTAGTCGGACCAGTAGCTCTTGGCGTCGGGGCCGATCTGGCGCTGCAGCGAGTAGGCCACGTCCTCCGCCGTCAGCGGGTTGCCATCCCAGAACGTCACGCCATCGCGGATCGTGTACACCAGCGTGGTGTCGTCAGGAGTCTCGACCTTGCTGGCCAGGCCCGGCTCGATGGAAAGATCCGGCTTGATCCGCATCAGACTCTCGCACAGGTTCGCGGTGACGGTGTTCTCCGCATAGTTCCAGGTGAAGATCGGATCGATCGAGGAGGGTTCGTACGGGAGGTTCCACTTCAACTGGTCCACCGGTTCGGTGCCGGCGGGCGTGGTGGTGGCGAGCTTGGTGAGATCGAGCGAGAGCTCGGACGGGCCGGACGTCTGCCCCTTGGGGGTGCCGGTGCAGCCGGCCAGAGCCAGAGCGGCGACCGCCACAACGGCGGCGGCGCCGAGTGCTGTCTTGCGAAGGACCACGAGAAACTCCTGTGTTTTCGGGTTGAGGTGAGGTGTTGCGGATGTGAGGGGGATGCGTCAGAGCACCCGGCCGTGCCGGATGACACGGAGGGGTGCAGGTCGGTCGACCACGAGCTGGGCGATGGTCGGGGCGTCGAATTCGAGGCGGGTGGCGCTCGTGGCGTCCGCGTCGAGGGTCAGGTCTGCGATGCCGAGCATCCGGCCGCCCTCTGTCGAGGCGATCCGGTAACAGCGCTCGAGGTCGGCGTCGGTGATGGCTCCGGTCCGGTAGCCGAGCAGATGAGCGCGATCCACCATGCTTCCGGTGCCGTACGGGCTCCAGCTGTCGCGCACGCCATCCGACCCCGCGGCGAGCTGCACGCCGTGGGACTCGAACAGGTCCAGGTCGGGTACCGGATCCGGACCGAGCGCGCAGGTGGTGATCCAGAGGCGGGCATCGGCGATCTCGTCCAGTGTGGCGCGCAGCGAGGGGAGCGACCCGTCGCACAGGGCGAAGGCGTGACTGACCGTGACGCGGCCCTGCATGCCCGCGGCGCGGGTGCGGGCGGCGATCTCGCGGATCTGCGCCAGACCCTCCTCTCCCCCGTCGTGCAGGTGGATGTCGAGGTCCCGCCCGGACCGCGCGGAGAGCCCGAATACAGCGTCCAGGTGGCCCGCGACATCGCCGTCGCGGCCGAGCGGGTCGATGCCCCCGACGATGTCCGCTCCCGCATCCAGCGACGCCGCCATGAGGTCGAGCGCGCCCGGATCGGTGAGCAGGCCGAACTGCGGGAAGCAGACGATCTGCACGGTGAGATCCGGACCGATCCGCTCGGCCGCCGCTCGCACGCCCTCGACGTGGGCGAGGCCTACGGCGGTGCCGACATCGACATGGGCACGCATCGCCAGGGTGCCGTTGCGCAGCGCGTGGGACATCAGCGCGTGGGCGCGGTCCTCGACGCTCTTGCCGTACTCCGAGAGGGCGAGGATGTTGTTGCGTATCAGCTCGTCGAGCGTCGCGGCCGGCCGTCGTGTCATCCACCGGTCGCCCCAGGATGTCTTGTCCGGATGGATGTGCGCGTCGACCAGACCTGCCGCGACGAGCGGACTGCGCTCGGGACCAGCTGCCATCGTGCTCCTGCTCCTCGTCCGGCGTCTTCGCCGGCTTGGATGATCGGGGGTCATCATGTGGATATTCATCAGGTTATCTGACGTCTGACAACCATACGGCCAACATGGCCCACAATGGAACCGTGGAACCGATCCAACGCCGTTCACTGGTCGACACCGTCGTCGAGCGCCTCCAGACCGAGATCGCTGCCGGCACCTGGGGAATCGGCCAGCGCATCCCCAGCGAGGCCGAGCTCGTCGCCCAGTTCGGCGTCAGTCGCCCCTCCGTCCGCGAGGGCGTGCGCGCTCTTGCGCAGCTCGGCCTCCTCGAGAGCCGACAGGGCGACGGCACCTATGTCATCGCCCGCGATCCCACGGAGGTGGCGCTGCGTCGCACCCTCCGCGACGCCGACGCCCTGGAGGTCATGCGCGTACGCCGTGCCCTCGACGTGCTGGCGGCCCGGGAGGCGGCGCAGAATCGGACCGCCGCCGATCTCACGGTCATCGAGACCGAACTCGTCGCGAGGAATGCGGCTGCCCGCCGAGACGACCAGGACGTGTTCATCGAGCACGATGTCGCGTTCCATCTCGCCATCGCCGTGGCCGCGCACAACGACCTGCTCGCCGGGATCTACGCGAGCTTCGACTCCTCGTTGCTCAACGCGGTCACCGCGAACGCGCCAGGATCCATGGCGATCGTGGCGACGAGCGCCGACCGGCACGAGGCGCTGTTCCACGCGATCCGCAACCAGGATCCGGATGCCGCGCAGGCGGCGGCGCTGGGCGTCGTGGATCAGTCGGAGAAGCTCCTGGACGCCTGACCCCGCCTCAGCGGCATCGGCATACCGCGTGCGGAGTACGCGCATTTCATCCCGTGAGACGATGCGGTTCCCCCGGCGATCGGCGAGGCTGAACGCGGCGGATCCGCCACCGAGTCCTGGAGCGCGAATGACGAGTCCTGCCCCCACGATCCCCGCACCATCGGCGCCGGTGCTCTCCGTGCGCGACGTGCACAAGTCCTACGGCCGAGGGAGCGGTCGTTTCGACGCGCTGAAGGGGGTGAGCCTGGACATCGCGGCCGGCGAGAGCATCGCGATCATCGGCAAGAGCGGATCGGGCAAGTCGACGCTCATGCACCTGATGGCGCTGATGGATGAACCGAGTTCGGGGGCCATCGCGCTGAGCGGCCAGGACACGGCGATGTTGAGGGGGGCGGCGCTGAACCGGATCCGCAACAAGACCTTCGGGTTCGTCTTCCAGCAGTTCTTCCTGACCCCGAATCAGAGCGTTCTCGAGAACGTCGTACTGCCGCTGAAGATCGCCGGCATCGGTGCGGGCGAGCGGAAGCGCCGCGGCATGGCCGCGCTGGCGCAGCTCGATCTCGCCGACAAGGCCAGGAACAAGGCGGTGAACCTCTCCGGCGGTCAGAAGCAGCGCACCGTCATCGCCCGTGCGCTGGTCAACGACCCGCGCATCATCTTCGCCGACGAGCCCACGGGCAACCTCGACTCGGTGACCGGAGGTGTCGTCGAGGACATCCTGTTCGCCCTGAACCGAGACCACGGGATCACGCTGGTGATCGTCACCCACGACGAGGACCTCGCCGCGAGGTGCGACCGGCGCGTGCACATCAAAGACGGGCTGATCGAGGAGATGGCGGCATGAAGACCCTCGACCTCATCGGCACCGCGGTCTCGAGCACCTTCCGCTCGAAGACGCGCACCACGCTCACGATCCTCGCGATCTTCGTGGGCGCGTTCACTCTGACCATCACCAACGGCCTCGGCACCGGCATCAACAAGTACATCGACGACACCGTCTCCGGCTTCGGTGCGAGCGACGTGCTGACGGTCACCAAGAAGGTCGACGCCAGCACCGCACCGGGCAGCACGGCCCCGAGGGAGTACGACCCGAACACGGCGACGACGGGTGGCGGGAGGGGTGGCGTCAGCACCGTCGCCGTGCTGACGCAGAGTGACCTGGACGCACTCGCGAGCGTGAAGGGCGTGACCGCGGTGAAGCCGGTCCGCGCGGTCTCGGTCGACTACGTGCAGTTCGGTGACGGCAAGAAGTACGTGATCAGCGCCGGCGGCCTCGTCGCCGGGCAGACCGTGAAGCTCGCAGCCGGTTCTGCGCCGAGTGATTCGAGCAACGATCTGCAGCTCGCGCTGCCCACCGACTTCGTCACTCCGCTCGGCTTCTCGAGCGCCGCCGACGCCGTCGGCAAAACCGTCACGCTCGCGGTGACCGATGCGACCCGCACTCAGCACACGATCGAGGCGACGGTCTCCGGCGTCTCCGAATCCACCTTCACCCTGACCGGCGGCGCCGCGAGCATGCTGCCGAACGATGCCCTGACCGGCGCACTCTACGAAGCCCAGCAGACGGGTGTCCACGCGGATCAGCAGAACAGGTACACGCAGGCCCGCGCCTGGTTCGAGGCCTCCTCCTCCCCCGCCCAGGTGAAATCCCTGCAGGATCGCCTGACCGCGGCGGGCTTCAGCTCGACGACGGTCGCGCAGCAGCTCGGCACCTTCAAGGCGGTGATCGACGGGATCGTGCTGGTCCTGAACGCCTTCGCGATCATCGCGCTGCTCGCCGCGAGCTTCGGCATCATCAACACCCTCTACATGTCGGTGCAGGAACGGACCCGCGAGATCGGTCTGATGAAGGCGATGGGCATGGGATCCGGGCGCGTGTTCGGGCTCTTCAGCCTGGAGGCGACGTTCATCGGGTTCCTCGGCAGCGCCCTCGGCGTGCTCGGCGGCATGCTGGTCGGCAGCGTCGTGAGCCGGATCCTGGGGCGCACGCTGCTGTCCGATCTGTCCGGACTGCAGCTCGTCGCATTCGACGCGAGGTCCATCGTGTCGGTGATCCTGCTGGTCATGGTGATCGCCTTCCTCGCCGGCACCCTCCCCGCGGCACGGGCCGCGCGCCAGGATCCCGTCGAGTCGCTCCGCTACGAGTAGCCGGGGCACCGGCCGGTCCGGAGGCGCCGGCGCCGTGAGAACACCTCGCCGCGCGCGGTACGGTGAACTCGTCGAGCATCGACGTCGCATGAGAGGAACAGAATGCGCCCCTACCTGGACAAGGCGATCCCCGATGCGTGGAAGGCCGCGTCCGAGTACTCGGACGCCGTCGCGAGAGCGACGGCAGCGCACGGGCTCAGCACCGCCGAAGCCGAGTTCATCAAGGTGCGCGCGTCGCAGATCAACGCGTGCGCGTTCTGCCTCGACCTGCACGCACGGGAGGCGCGCGGCGCCGGCATCACCCAGCAGAAGCTCGACGTGCTGCCCGCCTGGCGCGAATCCGACCTCTTCACCGAGCGGGAGAAGGCCATGCTGGCGATCGCCGAGGCCGCGACCCGGATGCCGCTCGGCGAGGAGGCGGAGGCCGATCTCGCCGCCGCCCGCGGGCTGTTGGGCGATGACGTCTTCGCGGCCGCGGAATGGGTCGCGCTGACCATCAACATGTTCAATCGGCTCTCCATCCTCAGCGAGCACCCGGTGCGCCCGCGCGACGCCGAAGGCAACCTCATCCGCTGATCCGCACCCGGAGGTGGGACATGATCCAGGGAATCGACACACGGCGGCCGCCATCAGGCCCGGGCTGCGTGGAATGCGAGCGCGACGGAGGGTGGTGGTTCCACCTGCGTCGTTGCGTGCAGTGCGGGCACGTGGGCTGCTGCGATGACTCCCTCGGCCAGCACGCCACCGCGCATGCGACCGGGACGGGCCACCGCTTCATCCAGAGCTACGAGCCCGGCGAGGACTGGTTCTGGGACTATCGCACGTCGCAGATGGTCGACGGTCCCGAGCTCGCCCCGCCGCGGAGCCACCCCGAGGACCAGTCCGCACCGGGCCCGGCCGAGCGCGTCCCCGCGGACTGGCAGGATCAGCTCCTTCGCGCGCGGGCCGAACGCGACGGTCGTTCCGGCTGAGCCGGACCGGATCCTTCGGACAGACCGGATCCTCGCCACGGCCGCACTCGCTCAGACGACTTCGGGCCCGCCGGAGCGATCCGACGGGCCCGAAGAGTGGGGTGGCACTTACTGCGCGACGGCCTCGTTCCGACGCGGCAGCACCCAGCCGGCGCGCGGGAAGTGGCACGTGTAGCCGTCGGGGTACCGCACCAGATAGTCCTGGTGCTCGGGCTCGGCCTCCCAGAACGGGCCCTCGGGCTCGATCGTCGTCACGGCCTTGGCCGGCCACAGACCGGAGGCGTCGACGTCGGCGATCGTGTCACGGGCGACCTGCTCCTGCTCAGGGCTGAGCGGGAAGATCGCCGATCGGTAGCTCGTGCCGATGTCGTTGCCCTGGCGGTTCAGGGTCGACGGATCGTGGATCTGGAAGAAGAACGCGAGGATGTCGCGGTACGTGGTCTTCGACGGGTCGAAGACGATCTCGACCGCCTCGGCATGCCCCGGGTGGTTCCGGTAGGTGGCGTGCTCGTTGCCGCCGCCGGTGTAGCCGACGCGCGTGCCGAGCACTCCGGGCTGGCGGCGGATGAGGTCTTCCATGCCCCAGAAGCAGCCACCGGCGAGCACGGCGGTCTCGGCGCCCGGGACGCGGGCGATGGATCCGGTATCGGCAGGTCCGCTGGTCATGATGCGTTCTCCTCTGGTGTCTGCGGGGTGGTCTCGAACAGTCCACGGTACGCGCCGTAGCCCTGCTCCTCGAGC
This sequence comes from Microbacterium sp. 10L49, assembly GCF_056395125.1. NCBI lineage: Bacteria > Bacillati > Actinomycetota > Actinomycetes > Micrococcales > Microbacteriaceae > Microbacterium > Microbacterium sp. 10L49. The sequence goes on along the minus strand of NZ_JBFTIW010000001.1, from coordinate 45,522 downwards.
TCGGCGGCGGGGACGAACCGGAGAGATGCTGAGTTCATGCAGTATCTCAGCCCGCCCGCATCGCGCGGGCCGTCATCGAACACATGGCCGAGATGGCTGCCGGCTCCGGCCGAGATCGCCTCGGTGCGCACCATGCCGACGGTGCGGTCGGTCTTGGTGGTGACGGCGTCCGCATCGATCGGCCGGGTGAAGCTCGGCCAGCCCGTCCCGCTGTCGAACTTGTCCGTCGACGAGAACAGCGGCTGTCCCGAGACGACGTCGACGTAGATGCCGGGATCATGGTTGTTCCAGTAGGCGTTGCGGAACGGCGGCTCGGTGCCGCCCTCCTGCGTCACCGCGTACTGGTGCGCGGTGAGCGCGTTCAGCGCCTCATCGGTCCTGCGGTAGTCGGTGGGATTCATCGTGATGCTCCTCCTCTGGCGCCGCTGGCTGCGGCGTCATAAGGAAGAACCACGATCGCGGCGGTTTTGGTCCCGCGAAGCTATGCGGCTGCTGTGAGTTCGGGTCCGCGGTTCAGTCGCTCGCGCCGACCGCGTCCCTCGCGGGGCGCCGGCCGGCGAGCAGCACAGCGAATCCGGCCACCACACACACGGCGGTCAACGCGACGAAGGAGAGCGTGAACGAGGCTCCCGCGGCAAGAGCGCCGATCGCGAGCGCGCCGACGCCGGTGCCGGCGTCGAACGCGACGTTCCATGCGGTGCTGGCGATCCCTCTCGCATGCTCTCCAGCGAGTTCGAACGCCCGCACCAGGGTCACGTTCTGCATGATGCCGAACGACGTGCCCACGAGGACCGCGCCGACGACGAGCACGATCGGGCCGGCGAGCCCGACGACGCCGGAGATCGCAGCCGAGATGGCGGCGAGCCCCAGCGCCGCGATCGCGAGTCCCGGAAGGATGAAGCGATCTGCGCCGTACCGGTCGGCGAGCCCCCCGACGAACCAGCGCGCGAACGTCGCGGCCGCGGTGTAGAGGAACAGGGACACCACGATGAGCACCGCATCGGGCACGAACTGCGGCGTGAACGTGGTGATCGCCCCGCCCGCACAGGTGACGGCGGTCAACGCGAGGATGGGCGGTACGAGCCGCACCAGTGCGCGACGGTCCTCGCTCCGGATCTCGTGCGGCGCCCGGCTCGGTCGTTCTGCGTCCTGTATGTCGGCCGTTGCAACAGCCCGTGCATGCTTCGCGATCGCGGCGCCGGCGGCGATCGCGAACGGGATCCCCACGAGCGGCAGCGCCGCGACGGCCAAGGCGGCCGGCAGGCCCGCCTCGTCCGCGATCCAGGGTGCGACCGGGGTGAGCACGAGCTGGGCGCCGGCGACCGCGAGCCCGTAGGCGCCGATCGCCCGCCCGCGTCGCTCGGGCGGGAACAGCGTGCCGACCGCAGAGGATCCGCTCACCGTGACGATGCCGAACCCGATCCCGCGCACGGCGGCGAGGACGAGGACCTGCCCCGGCGTCGTCGCGACGATCTCGCCGAGCGCCGGCAGTCCGAGCAGCAGACACGCGAGCGCGAGACTGATCCGCCACCCGATCCACGACCGCATCCGCTCCACAACGAGCTGGGTGAGAATCGTGGCCGCCATGAGCACCGCGTTGACGAGTCCCGCGAGGAACTCGTCCCCTCCGAGCGCGACCATGTGCAGGGGCGCGACCGGCAGCATCACCGCGAATCCCGCGAAGGCGAACGTCGTCATCGCCAGAAGTGCGGGCATGCCGGGCTCGCGCCACGGCGGGCCCGCGGGATTCGCGATCCGCACCGCGTCACCCTGATCCTGAGCGCTCATCACCGCGCCACCCTATCGAGTCCTGCGCCAGTGAGGCTCGCCCGCACCGCCGCGCGGCCAATAAAGCCGCGGCAGGCCGAACCGTCCCGGCGGGTCAGCCCGGCGGGTCAGCCCGGCGGGTCAGCCGGCCGCGATCCAGGGGCGGGTGAAGCCCAGCACACGTTCGCCGTCGAGGTCGGCGAGCGAGACGCCGACGAACGCGGTCGCACCCTCCGAGCTCTGCCAGCGGAAGCGGTATTCGTCCGACATCACCGCCGCGGCGATCACGGCACCGGCCGATTCTGCGGTCTGCGCATTCGCGAAGGCCCCCGATGACCGTGCGATGTACGCGGCGAGAAGCGATGCGTACGGTCCGCCTTCGTCGGGCCGGACGACGTTCGCGACAAAAGAGCTGGCGACGGCCGCGGGCTCGATGACACTGACGCGGACGCCGAAGCGCTCGGCGACCACGGCGAGGGACTGCATGAACCCCTCGACCGCGAACTTCGCGCCGCAGTACGCGTCGGCGAACGGCTGCCCGACGGTGCCGCCCACGCTCGTGACGGTGAGGATGCGCCCGCTGCCGCGCTCGCGCATGCCCGGCAGCACCAACTTGGTGAGGTTCACCGGGGCCAGGTAGTTGACGTCGAGCTGGTCCTGCACCTGCTGCATGCTCAGCTGCTCGGCCGTGCCGACGCTGCCCCGGCCCGCGTTGTTCACCAGCACGTGGATCCCGCCGTGTTCGGCCTCGACCTCGGCGACGAGCCTCGCAGCAGCAGCGTGATCCACGACGTCGAGCGCGCGCACCTCGACGTCGACGCCGGCGGCCGCCGCCGCATCCTGCAGCTCCCCGGCGCGGCCCACATCGCGCATCGTCGCCACCACATGCAACCCCCTGCGGGCGAGTTCGATCGCGGCATGCAGCCCCATGCCGGAAGAGGTTCCCGTGATCAGTGCGACGTCGGTCATGCGAGAACACTATGCCCGTCGCGCCCACGCGGAACACCGGATTGACGCCGTCCGTCCGTGGCCGGCGAGGCTCATTCCCGCGGTGGGGACGCCGCACCTCGCGGGTACCCGCCGGGCAGGCGGTCCGGGATCCCTGGACCCCAGTGCGGAGGCGGCGCCTCGCTCGGGCTGAGCGGGGCGTACTGGCGCCAGGCCGAGACGTAGCGGAAGCCGGCGTACCAGACGGCCAGCGCCACCACGCAGAGCCCGATCAGCACGCCGGCCACGACCGCGACAGCCGTGGGTGCGCCGAGCGTCGTGCACACGCCCCCGACGAACATCCCGGTCACGGTCGCGTTCACGAGCACGCTCAGCATCAACGATGAGCCCAGGATCTGCTCGATTCCGCTGCGATGCCGGAAGAACGAGTAGGTCACCCGCATGCCGAGTTCGTCGTCGTGCGTCGATGCGAGGAAGTAGGCGGCGGCGGCCGGATCCACGTCCGCGTAGCCGGCACGGATCCGGTTCATCGCTGTGACGTACATGAAGTCCTCCTCCGAGACCACGAGCACCCGCATCAGCGTCAGCAGCCCGACGGCGGCGAGGAAGCCGAGGATCAAGAGAGCGGCCGCAGGGAACCAGTCCGCGAAGTGCGACGCCTGGCCGAGGAGTCCGATCGTGACCAGCCCCGCGGAGACGAGCGTCAGGTAGATCGTGATCCGGGTGAGCACTTCGCTCTGCGCCGTGCTGCGCGCGGCGAGAAGCCCCCAGTGCTCGGTCGCGAGGATCTGCAGCCGGCGCGCCAGTGCCGCGTCGGCGGCGCCATCGCCGGCATCCGTCGCCATGATCCATGGTCCCACCGCGGCGGGGACGGCGGAAGGGGCGACGACCGCTCCTCACTCGGCTCAGCCCTATCCTGAAGAGACGAGGAGGGGCACATGGTCTCAAGCGGTCACGGCCAGGGCGGTACGCGGCGCGTCACGCTGACCGAGGTGGCCCGCCGCGCCGGCGTGTCGAGATCGGCGGCCTCCTTCGCCCTCAACGGCCGGACGGATCTGCGCATCTCCGAGGAGACGTCGGCGCGCGTCAGGCTCGCGGCCGAAGAGCTCGGCTACAGCCCCAACACCACGGCGAAGACACTCCGCACCGGGAAGTCCGGCACGGTCGCTCTCATCTCAGATTTCATCGGCACGACATCGTTCGCGAATGCGATGGTGCGCGGGGCGCTGCAGACTCTGCGCGCCGCGAACACCCTGCTCTACACCGTCGACACGCAGGGCGACCCGGAGGTCGAGGCCAAACTCCTGCAGAACCTCCTGGACCGGGACGTCGACGGGTTCCTGTACGCATCGATGTTCACCCGGCACGTCGACCTCCCCCCACTCACCCGGAACGCGCCGCTCGTGTTGCTGAACTGCGTATCCTCCGACGTCGCCGCGGTGATCCCGGACGAGCGCGCTGCGGGTGAGACGGCGGCATCCGTACTTCTCGACGCCGGACATCGCGACGCGATCTGGTTCGTCGGATCCTTCCCCCCGGGATTCACCGGAGCCGCGGTGTGGAACGGCTGGAGCCCGCTCGCGCTCACCGAGCGGCTGGACGGAATAGAGACGAGGCTGCGCAAGGCCGGGACCGCCCTCGCCGGCACGATGCCGATCGAGACCGATTGGGACGTCGAGAACGGACGTGCGGCCGTGGCGCGCGGCCTCGGCGCCGGCAGAGTCCCGACCGCGCTGATCTGCGCCAATGACGCCCTCGCCGTCGGCGCCTATCATGCGCTCTCGGATGCAGGGCTGCGGGTTCCGCACGACGTCTCGGTCATCGGCTTCGATGGCAGCCCATTGACCCAGGCAGTGCTCCCCCGGTTGACATCTGTGGCGCTGCCGTATGAGGAGCTCGGCAGGATCGCGGCTGAGATGCTGCTGCAGGACGCCCGGCTCGCTCTTCCTGTCCGCGTGCCGATGCCCCTTGTCCGGGGGGCATCCATCTCGGCTCCTGCTCCGCTCGGCTGACCTCCTCACGCCCCGCGCTTGATCAAGAATTGACAGGTGCTATACCCGTATAGCACTATGACGTGACGCGGATCTGCGAGGAGCGAGACCGCCGCCCGGCTACGAAGGAGTAATCGCATGTTCACATCAAGATCCGACAGAGGCTCCCTGAGCGCATGGTGGGTCGGATTCGTCTGCGGCATGGCCACATTCGTCGACACCGGCGTGACGACGGGGATCCCGATCGCTCTGGTCCTCTTCCAGGCGCCCGCTGCCGGACAGCCGGGACTCACGCCGAACGACGTGGGCCTGCTCACCGGCATCCTGACGGCAGGCGTCGCGATCGGCTCCCTCCTCGGCGGCCGGCTCGGCGACCGCTGGGGGCGGCGCACGGTCTTCCTGCTGACGATGGCCGTCATCGTGCTCGGCGCCGCCGCACCGTTGCTCGGCCTCGGTCTGCCGATGCTCGTGATCGGCATCGCCCTGATCGGGATCGGCGTGGGCGCCGACCTGCCCGTCGCCCTCGCGACGATCGCGGAAGCGGCTCAGGATCGCAATCGCGGCAAGATCCTGGTCTTCTCCAACCTGCTCGGCGGATTCGGGATCCTTCTGGCGGTGCTCCTCGCGATCAATTTCGGCGCAGCCGGGCCTCGCGGCGGACTGATCGTCTTCGGCGTCTTCGCGGCGATCGCTCTCGTCGTGCTGGGGCTGCGGCTCACCATCCCCGAGTCGACGGCATGGCTCGTCGCACGGGACGAGCGCCGCGCGGGCATCCACACGGTGCGCGCCGAGCGCGGACGTCTCCGTGACTTCGGGCGCGCCGCCTACCGCCGCCCGTTCCTGACGCTGGTCGGCTACTACACGCTCGCCGCGATGGCGACGAGCGTGGCCGGCAGCTTCGGCACCTTCGTCGCCGTCAACGTCTCCCACTCCTCGATCGCCGAGTACAACTCCTGGACGATCCTCGCCATGCCCGCCGCCGTCGTCGGCGCGCTGTGGTTCATGGCCGTGGTGGACACCAGGCTGCGGATGTCGTACTACGTGATCGGGGCGATCGGCGTGGTCGCCGCGAACCTGCTTCCGGTCATCCTGAACTTCACCCTCCCGTCGATCATCATCGCCACCGTCGCGACCGTGTTCTTCGGAGCGTTCTGCTTCGAGACGATCATGAAGGTCTGGACGCAGGAGTCGTTCCCGACGATGCTCCGCGCCACCGCGCAGGGCACGATCTACGCGGTCTCCCGGTTCGCCACCGCCGCACTCAATGTCGTGACGCCGACGCTCGTCCTGCTCAACCCGAGCATGCTGTACATCGGGGTGTCGGTGCTCGCAGGAGCCGGGTTCCTCATCGGGTGGCTCGGATTCCGAAGGAACACGCGCAACGAGTTCGACCTCGAGTCCGAGCTCGTCACGTCGGCGGTCAGGACAGAGGCGACGACAGCATGACCCGCCGGCACCAGCAGCCCGTCCAGAAGGAGTCCGCATGACGACGATCGCCCCGTTCCAGACCCAGGTCGACGGAATCACCCTCCGCGGAGCGCAGTATCTGCCGGCGGGTCCTGGCCCGTTCCCCACCGCGATCCTCTTTCACGGCTTCGGGGCATCGCACATGGAGTTCTCGTCGGCGTTCGTCGCGCTCGCGAGGCGCCTCGCAGCCGTCGGAGTCGCTTCCATCGCCTATGACCGCGCAGGCCACGGCGAGAGCGACGGCGAGTTCTACGACACCTCCGTGTCGCTGGACGTCCGCCACGCGCACCAGGCCCTGGCAACGATCGCCGGCCTCGACACGGTCGATTCCGACAACCTCCATCTCGTCGGAATGAGCCTCGGCGCGGTGATCGCCTCGGTCCTGGCCGCAGAGACCGAACTGCCGTTGCGTTCCCTGACGATGTGGTCCACGGCGGCAGTGTTCGCGGACGAGATCCGCGGCGGCACACTGCAGGGCCGGTCGCTCGACGCGCTCGACACCGACGGGTACTTCGACTTCCTCGGCATGCGACTGGGCCCGGCGATGCGCGACGATGCGGTGTCCTTCGATGTCTACGGTCGCGCCTCCGGTTACACCGGGCCCGTGCGCCTGCTCCACGGCGCGGAGGACTTCGTCCCCGTCGCCTACGCCGAGCGCTACCTCGAGATCTACGGCGACCAGGCAGACCTCATCGTCGTGGACGGAGCGGACCACGGCTGGGCACAGGTGCCCCAGCGGGAGATCGTGCTCTCGCGGACGACCGAGTTCATCGAGGCGAACACCCACCGGACGGAGACGAGATGACCAGCTCAGGCCATGGAACGACCGTCTCGCTTCCGAGCGGGACCGTGCGCGTGGAGGGCCACCTCGATCTCATCGAAACCGCGGACGGCGTCCGCCCGGTGCGGATACCTGTGAGCCAGTGGAGCCATTTCCCTCCGGCCGGAGAGATCCTGCGCGCCATGGCGTCGAACGCGAGCGGAGTGCGGCTGCGGGTCCATACGGAAGCCACACGGTTGACGCTCCGCGTCCGCTGCACGCGGATCCGGATCGGCGAGGCCGAACGTCCGGGCGACGTCTTCGTCGCACAGGTCGAGGGGACGACGGTGGCGGTCGCTCAGGCGCCCGATACGCAGACGATGCACATCTCGCCTGCTGCCGACGAAGCCACCGTGATCGCACACAGCGAGACCTCGACCGTCGAGCTCGCGCCCCTTCCCGCCGGGCCGAAGGTCGTGACGGTGTTCCTCCCCCAAGGCATGACCGTCGACCTCGTCGACATCGTCGGGGATTCCCCCGTGCTGCCCGCTCCCCCGAGTGATCGCCCGGTCTGGCTGCATCACGGAAGTTCGATCAGTCATTGCGCGGAGGCCGATCTGCCCACAAGCGTCTGGCCGGTCTTCGCTGCGGAGCTCACCGACCTCGACGTCATCAACCTCGGCTTCGGCGGCCAGTGCATGCTCGACCCGTTCGTCGCGGACGCGATCGCCGCCGCGCCCGCAGACGTCATCTCGCTGAAGGTGGGCGTCAATATCGTGGGCGCACGATCGATGGATCAGCGCACCTTCGCCCCTGCGCTGCACGGCTTCATCGATCGGATCCGGGCCGGTCATCCGAACACCCCGATCGTGCTGTGCTCATCGACCCTGTGGCCTGGCAGCGACGAGATCCCGGGACCCAGCGACGTGGAGTTCTTCGATGACGGAGGCATCCGCTGCTTCACCGCGGGCGACCCCGCCGACATCGGCAGGGGCGCGCTGACTCTTGCGGAGTCCCGCCGGCACATCGAGCATGTCGTCGAGGTCCGTCGCCAAGCGGGTGAGAACATCTCCTACCTGGACGGGCTCACCCTCTACGGCCCCGCAGATGCAGACCGTCACCCTCTTCCCGACTCCCTGCATCCCGACACCGCCCTCTATGAGGAGATCGCCCGACGCTTCGCCCACCGCGTGTTCGGCCAGGAAGGCCTCCACCCGAGAGCGACGCTCGACCGGAAGGCGTGACGACGCAGGCCTGGCGTCATGGGAGGGCGCGGCTCCGGCTGCGCCCTCCCATGGTGTGGTGACACGGGGCGCCGGAGGGTCGACGGCCAACTGGCGAACATGTCGATCGCCTCGGTCGCCGATCGTCATCATCGGAGACGGGACACCGCCTCCTATTGATCACACGAGGAGCGTAACGCCATGGCCAGGATCTATGTCGCAGACCACATCACCCTCGACGGCGTCATGCAAGCGCCGGGCAGGGTGGACGAAGACACCCGAGGAGGCTTCACCCAAGGCGGCTGGGCCGTCGCGCGATCAGACCAGGATGTCGCCGCCGCGCTCCAGGATCGCGTAGAGCGAGCGGGCGGCATGCGACTGCTCCTCGGCCGTCGCAGTTACGACGACATGCTCGCACACTGGAACGCCGCGGGAGGGCCATTCAGGGACGGTCTCAACGAAGCGCAGAAGTACGTCGCCACCCGATCGGCCTCGACAGCTCTCCGTTGGCCTCATTCGACATTGCTGACGGGCGACGTCCCTGCAGAGGTCGCCAGGCTCAAGAACGCGGACGGTGCGGACCTCTGCATCATGGGCAGCGGCGAACTCATCCAGACGCTCATGGCACACCGACTCATCGACGAGTTGCTACTGTTCGTGCATCCGATCGTGCTCGGATCCGGTCGGCGACTCTTCCCGGACGGCGGATTCGGGACCGAACTCGAGTTGCTGAGCGGATCCACCACCCCTCGTGGCGTCATGATCGTGAATTACGCCGCCGTCTGATCTCGTCGCCGCGTGGCCCCTCTTCGCACGCCCGACGTAAACGCAAGAACCCCGATCCTGGCGGATCGGGGTTCTGCGTTCGGTCGGGCTGACAGGATTTGAACCTGCGACCCCTTGACCCCCAGTCAAGTGCGCTACCAAGCTGCGCCACAGCCCGTGGACGACCGCACCGGAGCGCGGGCAACTCCCCTATCGTAGCCGACTCCTGAGGGCTCCGCGAAACCGACGCGGTCCGGGCGCGGCGCGGATGTCGACGGCTCCGCGTAGGGTCGGGATCATGACCACGATCACGACGAAGGCAGCGACGCCCACGGAGTGGGACGACGTGCAGCGGACGCTCACGGGAGGCGGGGACGGCGCGTCCTGCCAGTGCGTGTGGCCCGTGCTGCGCAACAAGGACTGGAACGCCACCACCAAGGAGCAGCGGGTCGAGATCCTGCGGGACGAGATCACGACAGGTCCTCCGCCGGGGATCGTGGCCTATGTCGACGGCGAGGCCGCGGGCTGGATCCGCATCGGCCCGCGGCCGGCGCAGGCTCGCCTCGGCTACACGCGCACCATCGCCTCTGCCACGCAGGAGCCGCTCGACGATGGCAGCGTCTGGGCGGTCAGCTGCTTCTCGGTGCGACGCGAGCAGCGCGGCAAGGGGCTCAATGCCGCGCTCCTGGCGGCGGCCGTCGACTACGCCCGCGAGTCGGGCGCGCGCATCATCGAGGGGTATCCGGTCGACACCGCCGCCGTGAAGGTGTCATCGAACGACCTGTTCCACGGGGCGCTGTCGACGTTCCTGACCGCGGGGTTCGCCGTCGTCGGCGAGCTGCGCTCCGGGCGACCGTTAGTGAGCCTGAATCTCGCCGCATAGCGATGCCGGCGGATCCGGTCACGGTGGGTCACGCACCACCGCACTCCTACGATGGAGGGATGCAGAGCCGCACCCGCCTTCGCGCCCTGTGGCCGTTCGCGCCGTACATCGTGGCCTCCGCGATCCACGTGATCGCGAACGCGACGCACAGTCCGCTCATCACGCCGACCAAGGCACTCCTCATGCCGCTGCTCGCGCTGCCCGTGCTGCTGGCCTGGAAGTCGCTAGCGCCACGGGGCGCCGCATTCCTGCTGACCGTGGCGCTGTTCTTCTCCTGGCTCGGCGATGAGGCCGGGCTGTTCTTCCCGTTCGCGCCCGAACTGCCGCTCATGCTGGGTTTCTTCGGCGTTGCGCACCTCGCCTACATCCTGCTGTTCCTGCGCCACCTGCGCGTGCGCCGGCTTCCGATGTGGACCGTCGTCTACGTGCTGTGGTGGCTGTTCATGATCGCGATCCTCGGGCCGCACACCGGAGCGCTGCTCGCAGCCGTCGGCGCGTACGGCATCGTCCTGGCAGGCACGGCGGCGACGTCGGCGCGTTGCCGGGCGATGATCGCCTGGGGCGGCGCCTTCTTCCTCTCCAGTGACACGATCCTCGCGTTCCGCCTGTTCCTGCCCGACGCGATGCCCGACTGGACGAGCCCCGCGGTCATGATCACGTACACGATCGGACAGGGCCTGATCGTGGCCGGAGCGCTGCTGACGCTGCGCCGAGAGGATCCGGCAACCGCGCCATCTCGTGCCGTTCCGGCCGACCGCGCCCAGGGGTCGCCCGCATGAACGTCGAGCCATGGGCGAGCGGCCCTGTTCGCATCGACAGCTGGCTCTGGGCGGTGCGCGTGTTCAAGACGCGCTCCGCGGCGACGACCGCCTGCCGCGCCGGCCACGTGCGCCTCAACGGCGACAAGGTCAAGGCCGCGCAGACCGTGAAGATCGGCGACGAGCTGCGGATCCGGATCAGCGGGTTCGATCGGATCCTGATCGTCCGCCAGACGCTCGTCAAACGCGTCGGCGCACCGCTCGCCGCCGTCGCGGCCGAGGACCGCACCCCGCCGCGTGATCCGGTCGCCGCCGCCGGCCTGCGAGACCGCGGCGCGGGTCGGCCCACCAAGCGCGAGCGCCGCGACATCGACCGCCTGCGCGGTCGCGATCACGACGGAGATCGCTCCGATCGGTGAGCGATAATTCTCTCTTGATCAGGGAGAAAGTGTCTCCACACCCCTTCCTGTCTTCGAATTTCTGTTCTATACTGGGGACATGACCGAAGCCCCGCCTCCACCCGCCGCAGATCGCGGCGCACTGCTGGATGCGTGGGTGGCGAAGCGGGCTGAGATCGCACGACTCGAGGGCGAGGCGTCCGAGCTTCTCGCATCCCGGGCCGAGCTCTTCGACGCAGACGTTCGTGCCGATCCCCAGCACCGCGACATGATCCGCCGGTCGATGATCGCGGAGTACTCCGCTGCCGGGCGCATCTCCAAGACTGCTGCGGAACTCGGTTTCAACGACGCGGAGGCCCTGGACGAGTTCTTCCTGCGCTGCGTCACGCCCTGCGTCAGGGATCGATCACGGCGCAGCACGTCCGCGTGGTCGTCGCCGCGGCCGCTCCCGTTCGCGAGGCGGTGCTCAACGGCCGCCTCGATGCCGCGGTGCTCGCGGTGTACGAGACCGCCGCCCTCACGATCGCCGAGCACGAGACGCCCGCGCGCACACGGCCGCACGCCCGGCAGATCGCGGCGAGCCTCGCGGGAGAGAGCATCAGGGAGCGCCACGCCAGAGCAGCATCCGAACGCCAGGTCACGGTCCGACCCCTCGATGACGGTCTGGCTCTGCTGACGGCGGTACTGCCTGAGGTCTATGCCGTCGCGATCATGGATCGCCTCCGCAGCCTCGCGACGGCCGTCGCCGCCACGGGGCGGACACGACGCGAGAACGATCTCGACCTGATCTTCTCCGACCCGATCTCGGAGCGCTTCGCGGGCGCGGATCCTGAGGAGTTCCCCTTCCCCGAAGACCTCCTGCCCGACGACCCGCGGCTGGAGACGTACGATCGCATCTCGGCAGCAGGAACCTACGCCCTCGATCCGGATCATGACCTGCATGATCCCCGGACCGACACCTGCGAAGCCGCCACGGCCGGCCCCGGCTCCCGGCCCGAGTTCGTCGCCGCCGACGGCCGGACCCGCCGCGAGATCGAAGCCGACACCTTCATCGATCTGCTGCTCGCCTCGACACCCTCCGCGGCACTCGGCACGGGTCTGGAGCGGATCACCGCGACCGTGCAGGTCACGATCGCGGGAACCACTCTCGCCGGGGAGGACGACCGGCTGGCGGAGCTCGATGGGCATGGTCCGCTGCATCCAGACATCGCGCGGGATCTCGCCCGTCAGGCCGGTGGGTGGAACCGGCTGTTCCTCGATGCCACCGGAATGGTCACGAAGGTCGATCGCTACACGCCGTCGACCGCGATGAAGCGGTTCCTCCGGGCGAGGGATCAGCGGTGCCGCTTCCGCGGGTGCCAGACTCCCGCCCACCGCTGCGAGATCGATCACAACGACGACTTCGCCCGGGGCGGGCCGACGGAGATCACCAACCTGAGCGACTTCTGCCCAGGGCATCACGCGCTCAAGCATCCCGATATCGATGACGGCCACCGCTGGACCGCTCGGCAGCTCCCCGATGGAACGCTGCGTTGGACGAGCCCGATCGGCCGCACCTACGACGATCACGCGCCACGACGCGTCATGTTCGTCTGAACGCACGCAGGAGAAGTGTGCCCGGTCGGCGGGCTGTCGGCGCTAGTCGACCGCCGGCTGCGCCACCTCATCGAGCTGCTCACGCAACCAGCGCACAGGCCGCACCTCGACCGGATCGCTGACGACGGCCAGCGCCTCGATCCGCTCGGTCAGGCCGCGATCGCTCGTGACGACGAACACGCGATCTCCCGCGGCCACTCGCTCTGCCGCAGCCGCGACGACGGCGTCATCGCCGGCTCCCGGCGCTCGCACGATCGACACCGCGCAGGCCACATCCTCGCTGTCCTCCGGATCCGCGACGTCGCGCGCGGCGCCCTCGACCACGAGTACGACGCGGGGATGCCAGCGCGTGGAGTCCAGCGCGACGCGCTCGGCCTCCACTCCCCGCCGCGCCCAGACATCGAGGCGGTCACGCAGGCTCGCGGTCGCTGCGGCCCGATCCTTCCACCAGCCGTCAGGCACGGATCCGACGACGTTCGCGGCGTCGACGACCACCACCGGTCGCACGTCCAGCAGGGCGCGCAGCTGCGGCCATGCGGTGACGAAGCCCGGATGCAGCGGACGACGATCCACCTCGTCCACCGGCACCCATTGCAGCGCCAGGCTCTCGGGATCGCTGATCACCGGCTCGAACGGCGCGACCACGTCGGCGACCACGGTCGTATAGCTCCAGATCCCCAGGTCCAGCACGCTCTCGAACCGCGCACGGACGGCGCCGTCCGGAACGCCGGCCTCCTCCTGCGCCTCACGGATCGCGCCCTCGCGGGCCGACTCCCCGTCATGCAGGGCTCCGCCGGGGAGAGCCCAGGTTCCGCCATGGTGCGACCACGCGACCCGGTGCTGCAGCAGCACGCCGCGCTCCCGGTCGTACGCGAGAAGCCCCGCAGCCCCGTACCTGCCCCAGTAGCGCTCCCCCGTCGGGGCCACCACCCAGGCGTCGCCGCTGTTCAGCGGCCCGTGGGGCCGCCGGGGTTCGCCGGGCTCGGGAGGGACGATCGTCACGCCTCCACCTTTCCACACCCCGTCATTCGATCACCCTGTGCGACGGAACGTTGCACTCCTGCACTTGCAAGAATGGTGCTCATGAGCGACGCCTACGAACTGGACGACGATCCCTCCCGCATCCAGACCGACGCCGTGTGGACCTGGCTCTCGACCGAGGCGTACTGGGGTCGCTGGCGCACGCGCGCCGACGTGGAGACTCAGCTCGCGAACGCGTGGCGCGTCGTCGGCGTCTACCGCTCCGACACGGGCGAGCAGGTCGGCTTCGCCCGAGCCGTCTCCGACGGCGTCGGGTTCGCCTACCTCGCCGACGTCTACGTCGACCACGCGCACCGCGGCCACGGCCTCGGCAAGCGCATGATGCAGCTCATGATCGACGACGGCCCGGGCGCGGACATGCGCTGGACGCTCTTCACGAGCGATGCGCACGGCCTCTACCGGCAGTTCGGGTTCACCGAGCCCGACCGCACCGCGATGGTGCGCGCCTCCCGCCAGGGATGATCCGTCCGGTGCCCGCGAGTCCGCGGGCACCGGACGGTCCGTCAGCGCTGCCGGCGCTCGCGCACCCGCATGTTGATCACGATCGGCGTGCCCTCGAAGTCGTACAGCTCGCGCAGGCGCCGCTGGATGAACCGGCGGTACCCCGGGTCGAGGAACCCGGTCGTGAACAGCACGAATGTCGGCGGGCGCGTGGACGCCTGCGTGCCGAACAGGATCCTGGGCTGCTTGCCGCCCCGCAGCGGGTGCGGGTGGGCGGCGACGAGCTCGGTGAGGAAGGCGTTGAACTTGCCCGTCGGGATCCGGCGGTCCCAGTTCTCCAGCGCCTTCTCCAGGGCGGGGACCAGCTTGTCCAGGTGACGGCCGGTCTTCGCCGAGATGTTCACGCGCGGAGCCCAGGCGACGTGCGCCAGGTCCTGCTCGATCTCGCGCTCCAGGTACCGGCGGCGGTCCTGGTTCTCCATGTCGTCGTCGAACAGGCGGTCCCACTTGTTGAACGCGAGCACGAGCGCGCGGCCCGACTCCAGCACCATGTCGATGATGTTCAGATCCTGCACGCTGATCGACTGGCTCACATCGAGCACGACCACGGCCACTTCGGCCTTCTCCAGCGCCGTCGACGTACGCAGCGAGGCGTAGAAGTCCGCACCCTGCTGCAGGTGCACGCGTCGGCGGATGCCCGCCGTATCCACGAACCGCCACAGCTTGCCGCCCAGGTCCACGATCTCATCCACGGGGTCGCGGGTGGTGCCGGCGAGCTCGTTGACGACGACCCGCTCCTCCCCTGCTGCCTTGTTCAGCAGCGAGGACTTGCCCACGTTCGGACGACCCAGGATCGCGACCCGGCGCGGTCCGCCGATCTCGCCCTTGGCGACGGCGGAGACCTCGGGCAGCTTCTCCATGATCGCGTCGAGGAGATCTGCGACGCCGCGACCGTGGATCGCGGAAACGGGGTACGGCTCGCCGAGACCCAGGTTCCACAGAGCCGCGGCCTCGGGCTCCTGCCGGGCGTCGTCGATCTTGTTCGCGACGAGGAAGACGGGCTTGCCGCTCTTGCGCAGCAGCTTCACGACGTGCTCGTCGGTCGAGGTGGCCCCGACCATCGCGTCGACGACGAACATCACCACGTCGCTGAGGTCGATCGCGACCTCGGCTTGGGCAGCGACCGAGCGGTCGATTCCCTTCGCGTCCGGCTCCCAGCCGCCGGTGTCGACCAGCGTGAAGCGCCGGTCCATCCACTCGGCCTTGTACGTGACACGGTCGCGTGTGACACCGGGAGTGTCCTCGACGACGGCCTCGCGACGGCCCAGGATCCGGTTCACGAGAGCGGACTTGCCGACGTTCGGCCGGCCCACGATCGCGACGACGGGCAGCGCGGGCAGGTACTGGATCCCGTCCTCGCCCTCGATGAGGCCGGCGAGAAGCTCGGCATCCTCATCGTCCAGGTCGTAGTCGTCGAGGCCCGCCCGCAGGGTCGCGGCGCGCGACTCGACGAGCTCCTCGTCCATCGCGTCCAGCTTCTCCGCGAGGCGGTCTTCGCCGCCCTCGTATTCTTCTTCGTCAGCCATTGTCGGCTCCTCGCTGCGCTCCGGGCGCACGTCGCTCGATCACCGCGATCACGGCGTCGATGGTCTCCTCGAAGTCGAGGTCGGTCGAATCCACGACCTCGACCCCTTCCGCGGCGGTGAGGAAGTCCACCACCGCGCTGTCCTTGGCGTCGCGGTGATGCAGCGCGGCGGCGACCGCACCCGCATCCTCCGCGTCGAGTTCCGCCGCCCGACGCGCCGCGCGCACCTCGGGCGCCGCCGTGAGCAGGATCCGCACGGGGGCGTCGGGGGCGACCACGGTCGTGATGTCACGCCCCTCCACCACCACTGCGGGGTATTCGGCCTCTCGGGCGATCCGGCGGAACGCGTCGTTGACCTGCACGCGCACGGCGGGCACGCGGGCCACGCCGCTCACGGCGCCCGAGACGCGCGGTTCGCGGATCGCCTCCGTCACGTCCGTCGCTCCCACATGCACGAGGCGATCGTCCGGGTCGAGCCCCTGAGTGAACGGGAAGTCGGCGGCGGCGGCGAGCACTGCGGCCTCGTCGGCGGTGTCGTCGCCGCGGTCCAGCACGTGCCAGGCCAGCGCGCGGTACGCAGCGCCGGTGTCCAGGAAGCCGTAGCCGAGGCGTCGCGCCACGGCCTTGGACACGCTGGACTTGCCGGATCCGGCGGGGCCGTCGATCGCGACGATGAACGGCGCCTGCGCCGAGGGCCCTGAGCTCGTCGAAGGGTCAGTCATCGGGCATGCTCGCAATCCGCCATCCCCTGGCCTCGAGTCCTTCGACCGCGCCACGGAGTGCGGCGGGGGTGACGCTGATCTCGGCCAGGCCGAACTGCGCGCCCGGCGAGTGCTCCAGGCGCAGGTCCTCGACGTTCACCTCGAGCTCGCCGAGTTCGCCGAACAGGCGGCCGAGCTGACCCGCGGTGTCGTCGATCATCACCACGAACGACTCGAAGCGGCGGTTCTGGCCGTGCTTGCCGGGCAGGCGTTCGACGCCCTCGTTGCCGTGCCGGATAGCCTCAGCGACCGTGCGCCGGGATCCGGTGCGGTCCGGCTCGCGCAGCGCGTCGGCGACCTCGGCGAGGTCTGCCGCGAGGGCATCGAGCACCGAGACGACGGGCGCCGCGTTGGCACCGAGAATCTGCACCCACAGCTCGGGCGCGGACGCGGCGATCCGAGTGGTGTCACGCACGCCCTGACCGGCAAGACGGAGCGAGCCGTCCTCGGCGTCGGCGAGACGGGCGGCGAGCAGGCTCGCCACCACCTGGGGTACGTGCGAGGTCAGCGCGACCGCGCGATCGTGCTCCTCGGGCGTCATCTCCAGCGGCATCGCCTCGAGATCGAGCGCCAGGCCCTCGACGAGCGCGAGATCCGCGGCGCGGGTCTCCTCGTCACGGCACACCACCCACGGGCGTCCGATGAAGATGTCGGCCCGCGCCGAGATCGCTCCGCCGCGCTCGCGACCGGCGAGCGGATGGGATCCGATGTAGCGCGTCAGGTCGACGCCGCGCTCGCGGAGCACGCGCAGCGGTTCGAGCTTGACGCTCGCGACATCGGTGACCACGGCCCCCGGGAACCGGGCGAGCTCCGCCTCGATGACGTCGGCCGTCACGTCCGGTGGCACGGCGACGACGACCAGCGACGGTGCGTCATCGGTCCGGGCGGCGCGGCCCGCGCCGTAGTCGATCGCGAGGCGCAGCTGCGCGGGAGAGGTGTCGGCGAGGGCGACGTCGACGCCCTTCGCCGTCAGGGCATGCCCGATGCTGGCGCCGAGAAGGCCCGCGCCGACGATCCGGATGGTTCCGGACAGCCGCGCGGCACGCTCGATCGGCGTCCTGCTCGTGTCGCTCACTCGTTCTCCTGCGCGTCTCCCCGGTCGGTCACCGGCGCATTCGACGCGCCTTCTGCGGGGGAATCCTGGCGCGACAGGGTCAGAAGCGCGCCGAGTTCGATTTTAGTCAGTTCGCGGGACTTCCCCGCAGGGAGCGTTCCCAGGTGCAGCGGGCCGAACTGGCGCCGCACCAGCTCGGTGACCGGGTGTCCGACCGCGGCGAGCATGCGGCGCACGATCCGGTTGCGTCCGGAGTGCAGCGTGAGCTCGACGAGGCTGGATCCCGCGGACGAATCCAGCAGGCGGGCTTTGTCGGCGGCGATCGGTCCGTCCTCGAGGTCGACACCCCGTGTGAGCTTCGCAATAGTCTGCGCGGTGACGGTGCCCTCGACCTTCGCGATATAGACCTTTGTCACGCCGAACGAGGGGTGCGCAAGTACGTGGGCGAGATCTCCGTCATTCGTGAGGATGAGCAGCCCGCTGGTCTCGGCATCCAGGCGACCGACGTTGTACAGACGCTCCTCGTAGTCCTTGGTGAAGCGCCGCAGATCCGGCCGGCCGTTCTCGTCCTTCATCGTGCTGACCACGCCGGTGGGCTTGTTCAGCATGACGTAGCGCTTGCCGGTGTCCAACTGCACGGCTGTGCCGTCGACGTCGACGAGATCGTTCTCCGGGTCGATCCGTCGGCCGAGCTCTGTGACGACGGATCCGTTCACCCTGATCCGTCCCTCGACGATGTACTGCTCGATCACGCGACGCGACGCGACGCCGGCGTTCGCGAGCACTTTCTGCAGCCGCACGCCCTCAGGGGCGGCGAACGGGTCAGCGGGGGCGGGGGTCATCGGGCGATCCTCTCGTCGAAGCCTTCGGAGCCGTCGTCCAGCAGCGGGGAGATCGGCGGCAGCTCGTCGAGCGAGTTGATGCCGAGATTCTGCAGCAGGGCGTCGGTCGTGCCGTAGTTGATCGCGCCCGTCTCGGAGTCCTGGAACAGCTCGGTGATGAGCCCTCGCCCCAGCAGCGTGCGCACCACCGAATCGACGTTGACCGCCCGGATCGAGGCCACCTGGCTGCGGGTCACCGGCTGCTTGTAGGCGATCACGGCGAGCGTCTCCAGCGCTGCCTGGGACAGCCTTGCCGGCGCCTGGCCGCCCACGAAGTCGGCGACCAGGTCGTCGTAGTCCTCGCGCACGTAGAGCCGCCAGCCCCCGCCGACCTCGCGCAGCTCGAAGCCGCGCCGCGGGCCGTGCCCTCGGCCGTCGTACTCGTCGACGAGGGACTCGATCGCCTGGCGCACCGCCGGCACGGGCGCGCTGACGGCCGCGGCGAGCGAGACGAGACTGTGCGGCTCGTCGATGACGAGCAGGATCGCCTCGAGCTTCTCCGTGAGCGGCTGCTCCACGGTCACGGCGTCATCGGTCACCGTTTCATCGGTCATGGTGTCATCGGTCATAGTCGGCTCCCAACGTGGCCAGCATCTCGTCGGTCCAGTGCTCGGCCGACCAGCGCAGGGTCAGCTCGCCGAGCGGCTCCAGCTGTTCGAAGCTCAGCGCCGCATGCCGGTACAGCTCGAGCACGGAGAGGAAGCGCGCCACCACGATCCCGGGCTCCACAGCCCCCGCCACGATCTCGCGGAACGTCACGGATTCGGCGCTGCGCAGCAGCGTGACCACGATCGCGGCCTGCTCGCGGATGCTCACGAGCGGCGCATGCAGGTGGTCGAGGCCGACCGTGGGGATCTCCTTCGGCGCGAACGCGAGCAGGGCGAGCGTGCCGAAGTCCGCGGCGCTGAGCGTCCACACCAGCTCCGGCGTGCGCGCACGGTGCTTCTCATCCAGCCGCACCGCGCGGGCGTGGCGCCGATCCTCGTACTGCAGGCTGCGGGCGAACCAGGCGGAGACCTCCTTGAACGCGCGGTACTGCAGCAGGCGCGCGAACAGCAGATCCCTGGCCTCCAGGAGCGCGACGGACTCCGCATCCACGAGCTCGCCCTGCGGCAGGAGCCCGGCGACCTTCATGTCGAGCAGGGTCGCCGCGACGACGAGGAATTCGCTCGTCTCGTCGAGATCCTCGTCGGGGCCGAGCTCGCGCAGGTACGCGATGAACTCGTCTGTGACCTTGCTCAGCGACACCTCGGTGATGTCCATCTCGTGCTTCGAGATGAGATTCAGCAGCAGGTCGAACGGCCCGTCGAAGTTCGACAGGGAGACGCGGAACCCGGAGGCGACCTCGGGGACCGATCCGGGCTCCGCCGTCTCCGGCGCGAATGCGTCCGAGTCAGGCGACGGCGCCACGGGCGACCAGCTCCCGGGCCAGTCGCAGGTACGCCTGTGCGGCGGGATGCTCCGGCGCGAACTCGGTGATCGGCACGCCCGACACCGAGGCGTCGGGGAACTTGACGGTGCGCCCGATCACGGTCTCCAGCACATCGTCGCCGAACGCCTCGACCACGCGCTCCAGCACCTCGCGGGAGTGCAGAGTGCGCGCGTCGTACATGGTGGCGAGCAGGCCGTCGAGCATGATCGACGGGTTCAGCCGGTCGCGCACCTTGTCGATCGTCTCGATGAGCAGGGCGACGCCGCGCAGCGCGAAGAACTCGCACTCCAGCGGGATCAGCACGCCGTGCGCAGCGGTGAGCGCGTTCACGGTGAGCAGACCCAGCGAAGGCTGGCAGTCGATCAGGATGACGTCGTACTCCCCCGCGACCTGGCGCAGCACGCGCGAGAGGATCGTCTCGCGGGCGACCTCGTTGACGAGGTGCACCTCGGCGGCCGACAGATCGATGTTCGCGGGGATCAGGTCGAGACCCTCGACGTGGGTGTGCACGATCACTTCGCGCGGATCGCGCTTGGTATCCAGCAGCAGGTCGTAGACCGTCGGGATGTCGTGGGTCGGGATCCCGAGGCCTGCCGACAGCGCGCCCTGCGGGTCGAAGTCGACGGCGAGCACCTTACGGCCGTACTCGGCGAACGACGCGGCGAGGTTGATCGACGTCGTGGTCTTGCCGACGCCACCCTTCTGGTTGCAGAGGGCGATGATGCGCGCGGGGCCGTGAGCCTTCAGCGGAGCGGGGATGGGGAAGCCCTGGTAGGGACGCCCGGTCGGCCCGATCGGGGTGTCGTCCTTCGTCTTCTTCGCCACGTTTCTCCTGCTCGTCGTGCTCGAACGATCATAGCCGCCGACGAGGTTCCGGCTCCGGCTCCACACGCCGATCCGGCGGTATCAGCGGCTGCGCATGCGCTCTTTCGCGGCTGCGATCAGTCCGCCGAAGAGGCCGGGATCCTCATCGGTCTCGGGATGCCACTGCACTCCGACCGCGAACCGATCACCCTCGCCCTCCATGGCCTGCAGCACGCCATCGGTGTCGTGCGCGACCGGGCGATAGCCCGGATGCTCCGCGACGGCCTGGTGATGGTGCACGGGGACCGTGATCTCGGGCGCCACCAGGTCCGCCACCCGCCCTTCGGCATCGATGCGCACCGCAGCCGAGCCGTACGACGTCGGCCCTCCCCCGTGCTCATCGTGGCCGACCACATCGGGCAGGTGCTGCACGAGGGTCCCCCCAGCGGCGACCGCCATCACCTGCATGCCGCGGCAGATCCCGAGCAGAGGCAGGCGGATCCGCTCCGCTTCGGCGAGCAGCGCGAGCTCCCACGCGTCGCGGTCGTCGTACCAGCGCACCACACTCGGATCCGGTTCCTGCCCGTATCGGGCCGGGTTCACGTCGGCGCCGCCCGCGATCAGGAGCCCGTCCAGGCGTGCGAGCACGTCGCCCGCGGCGCCCGCCGCCGCGACCGGGGGCAGGAGCAGCGGCACGCCGCCCGCGCGCTCGATCGAGCGCGCGTAGTCGCTCGGCAGGAGGTCGGCCTCGACCTGCCGCCAGGTGCCCCAGTCGGCGGCCTGGCGGTAGGTCGTGAGCCCGATGACGGGGCGCGTGTCAGTCAAAGTCCGAATCCAGCGGCGTGACGTACGCGTTCGAGAGGCCGCCGTCGACCAGGAAGTCCATCGCCGTGATGAAGCTCGACTCGTCGCTGCCGAGGAACGCCACCGCATTCGCGATCTCCTCGGGCTCGGCGAAACGCCCCATCGGCACGTGCACGAGCCGGCGCGCGGCGCGCTCGGGGTCCTTCGCGAAGAGCTCCTGCAGCAGCGGCGTGTTCACCGGGCCGGGGCAGAGGGCGTTGACGCGGATGCCCTTGCGGGCGAACTGCACGCCGAGCTCGCGGGTCATCGCGAGCACGCCGCCCTTGGAGGCCGTGTACGAGATCTGCGACGTCGCGGCGCCCATGATCGCCACGAACGATGCGGTGTTGATGATGGATCCTTTGCCCTGCTCGAGCATGTACGGCAGCACCGCCTTGCAGCAGTAGTAGACGCTGGTGAGATTGACGTCCTGCACCAGGTTCCAGGCGTCGATCCCGGTCTTGAGGATAGAGTCGTCGGACGCGGGCGAGATCCCGGCGTTGTTGAAGGCGATGTCGATGCGGCCGTAGGTGTCGTGCGCGACCTTGAAGAGGTTCTCCACCTCGGCCTGATCGGTCACGTTCACCCTGACGAACACGCCGCCGAGCTCCTCCGCGATGCGGGGGCCGTTCGCCTCGTCCAGGTCGCCGATGACCACCTTCGCACCCTCCGCCACGAACTTCTTCGCCGTCGCCAGTCCGATACCGCTGCAGCCGCCGGTGATGACACCGACCTTGCCTTCGAGCTTTCCCATTCCTGTGATGCCTTTCGCTGTGTGGGGAGGAGTTCAGTACGTCGTCGAGATGAAGACGTTCTTCACCTCGGAGAAGGAGTCCGGCGCGTCCGGTCCGAGCTCGCGCCCGAGCCCGGACTGCTTGAACCCGCCGAACGGGGTCCAGTAGCGCACCGAGGAGTGCGAGTTGATGGAGAGGTTGCCGCTCTCCACGCCGCGGGCCACGCGCAGGGCGCGGCCGATATCGCGGCTGAAGATGGATCCGCTCAGGCCGTACTCGGTGTCGTTGGCCTTGGATATCGCGTCGGCCTCGTCGCGGAACGGCATGACGGCCAGCACGGGGCCGAAGAGCTCCTGCGCCCACACCGGGTCGCTCGCGCTGCGCGGCAGCACCACGGCGGGAGCGAGCCAGAACCCGCCGTCCCAGTCCGCGCCCTCGACACTCCGCCCGCGGAACGCGATGTCGGCGCCGTCCAGGTGCGCTGCGACCGCGTCCCGCTGCCGCGCCGAGACCATCGGTCCCATCTCCGCGTCCTCGGCGGAGGGATCCTTCACCCGGAACGCCTCGACGGCGGGCTGAAGCAGCTCGAGGAAGCGTTCGTAGACGTTCTCCTGCACGAGGATCCGAGAGCGGGCGCAGCAGTCCTGCCCTGCGTTGTCGAGACCTCCGCCCGGGGCCGCCGCGGCCGCCGCCTCGAGGTCCGCATCGTCGAAGACGATGTTCGCGTTCTTGCCGCCGAGTTCGAGCGTCACGCGCTTGATCTGATCGGCGCAGCCGCGCATGATCCCCTTGCCCACCTCGGTGGATCCGGTGAAGCACACCTTGCGCACGAGGGGGTTCGTGACGAACCGGTCGCCGACCACGCTGCCCTTGCCCGTGATGACGGTGAACACGCCCTCGGGCAGCCCGGCCTCGAGCGCGAGCTCACCCAGGCGCATCGCGGTGAGCGGAGTGAGCTCGGCGGGCTTCAGAACCACCGTGTTGCCTGCGGCGAGCGCGGGGGCGAACCCCCAGCCGGCGATCGGCATCGGGAAGTTCCACGGCACGATGATGCCGACCACGCCGAGCGGTTCGTGGAAGGTGACGTCGATGCCGCCCGCCACGGGGATCTGCTTGCCGTAGTGCCGCTCGGGGCTCGCGCTGTAGTAGTTCAGCACGTCGCGGACGTTGCCGGCCTCCCAGCGCGCGTTGCCGATCGTGTGGCCGGCGTTGGCGACCTCGAGCGCGGCGAGTTCGTCGATGTGCGCCTCGACGACGCTCGCGAACGCACGCAGCAGCCTCGCGCGCTCGCCCGGGGCGATCGCCCGCCACGCGGGGTATGCGCGATGGGCGCGCTCGATCGCCGCATCGGTCTCGGCGAGGTCCGCGAGCCCGACCTCCCCCACCGGGTGTCCGGTGGCGGGGTTCAGCACGGTGAAGGCGCCGGCCGCGCCATAGCGGGAAGAAGGGATCCTCATGCCCACAGCCTTTCGAAGTCTCCGATGAACCTGTTCACAGCCGCTCGAAGCCGCGGCGCAGCTCCCAGTCGGTGACCGCCGCGTCGAAGGCGGCGATCTCGACGTCGGCGTAGTTCACGTAGTGCCGCACGACGTCCTCCCCGAACACCTCGTTCGCGATCGCGGACTGTGCGAGGGCCTCGCGCGCCTCGTGCATGGTCGACGGCACGGTCGGCGCTCCGGACTCGTACGCGTTGCCCTTGGTCTCCGGCTCCAGCGTCAGCTCGTGCTCGATGCCGTACAGACCGCCCGCGAGCATGGCCGCGAGCCCCAGGTACGGATTCATGTCGCCGCCGGGAAGACGGTTCTCCATGCGCGCGCCCGCGCCGCGGCCGACCAGGCGCACGGAACTCGTGCGGTTGTCGATGCCCCAGGCGACCGCCGTCGGTGCGAACGAGCCCTTCACGAATCGCTTGTACGAGTTGATGTTCGGCGCGTAGAAGAGCGTGAAGTCGCGCATGGTCGCCAGCACGCCGGCGATGAAGTGGTCGTACAGCGCTGTGCGGGCACCGCGCTCCGCATCCCAGAACACCAGGGCGTCATCGTCCTTGCCCCGCAGCGACATGTGCACATGGCAGGAGTTGCCCTCGCGCTGGTTCGGCTTCGCCATGAACGTGATCGACTGGCCGTGCTGGCGGGCGATGTCCTTCGACGCCGTCTTGTAGAACGCGTGGTTGTCGGCCGTGGTGATCACCTCGTCGTAGAGGAACGCGATCTCGTGCTGGCCGAAGTTGCACTCCCCCTTCGCCGACTCCACGTTCAGCCCCGAGGCGTACATGGTGTTGCGGATCTCGCGCAGGAGCGGCTCGACGAGAGTGGATCCGAGGATCGAATAGTCGATGTTGTAGCGGTTGGCCGGCTCCAGATCGCGATAGCCGGTGTCCCACGCCCGGTCGTACGGCGTGTTGAAGATCACGAATTCGAGCTCGGTGCCGGCGAGGGCCTTCCAGCCGTGAGCGGCCGCGCGCTCCGTCTGCGCCCGCAGGATCTCGCGCGGCGAGACTCGCACGGCGTCGCCGTTCGTCCCTGCGAGGTCGCACTGGATCATGACTGTGCCAGGACGATGCGGCAGCAGCCGGATGGTCGCCAGATCCAGCACGAACTCCATGTCGCCGTAGCCGTCGGCCCAGGAGGCGTGCGCGTAGCCGTCGACCGTGTTCATCTCGACGTCCACGGCGAGCAGGTAGTTGCAGCCCTCGGTGCCGTGCCCGAGGACCGAGTCGAGGAAGAAGCGTGCGTGCAGGAGCTTGCCTTGCAGCCGCCCCTGCATGTCGGTGAACGCGAGGATCACGGTGTCGAGCGAGCCGTCGAGGATCCGCCCGCGCAGCTGCTCGACGGTGAGCATCCGGTCGTTGCGGACGGGGACAGTGAGGTCGGAGGAGGTCATGTGCAGCGGTGTCCTTTACTTCAGAAGGCCCTTGAGAAGCGCGGCAGTGGCGTCGCAGTGCGCGGTCATGATGTCGCGGGCCCGGTCGGCGGAGCCGTCCAGGATCGCCGCGACGATGGCGCGGTGCTCGGTCTCGGAATGGTCGATGTTGGTCTTGAGGAAGGGGATCTCGGCGAGCAGCTGGTGGATCCGCACCTGGACGGCGCTGCAGGAGCGCGCCAGCTCATCGGATCCGCAGACCGTCGCGATCGCCAGGTGCAGCCGAGCATCCGCCTGCCGGTAGTCGGCGGGGGTCTCGGCCGCGGACAGGTCGGCGAGGCTGTCGGTGAGGAGCGTGCGCTGCGCAGCATCGAGGTCGGTCAGGGCCGCGCGATACGCGGCGCCCGGTTCGATGACGGAGCGGAACACGATGACGTCGTCGATCTCGGCACGTCGCGGCGGGGTCTGGTCTGTCGGCCACTGCTCCGCGGCCGGGAGGACGACGGTGCCCCCTCCGCGCCCCCGGGTCGTCGTGACGAGCCCGGCGGCGCGAAGGGCGCTGATGGCCTCTCTCAGGGTGGCGCGGGAGACGCTGAGCTTCTCGGCGAGCTCACGCTCGCCGGGCAGCTTCGTCCCCACCCGGAAGATCCCGAGCCTGATGGCCGATCCGAGCTGCTCCACGCAGCTCTCGAAGGCCATGTGGCCGCGGACCGGGTGCAGCGCCGCATCCACCAGAGGAGAGTCCATCGCGTCCGTCATGTCCTGATCATTCCTCCAGGAGCTTGTCCGGTGCGACCGTGAGGTGCTCGGCCTCGACGCTGGATGCCATGAAGTCGCGCTTACCGTAAGCGAACCACAGGGCGGTGGCCAGGAGCGCCACCACGATCACCGCGATCGGTGCGTAGTTGAACGTGTCGATCGTGACCGGATTCACCGGGGGAAGCACGAACAGGATGATGATGACGACGACCCACACGACGGCGATCCAGCCGACGATCGTGCTCCACCGCCCGAGGTTCCACGGTCCCGGCACAAAGCTCTTGTCGAGGCGCCGCAGGAACACCGGGGTCACGTACGCGATGTACAGACCGATGACGGCGATCGAGGTGACCGCGAGGTACGCCGTCAGGTTCCACATCGCGGGGATCGTGAGGATGATCGACAGGACCACGCAGAGCCAGATCGAGTTCGTCGGGGTTCCGGTGCGCTTGTTCACCTTCGCCCAGAGCCGCGACCCGGGGATCGCGTTGTCGCGTGAGAACGCGTAGCTCATCCGGGAGTTGGCCGTGACGGAGGCCATGCCGCAGAAGAACTGGGCGCCGCAGACGATGAAGAGCAGGAACTTCGCCATCGTCGGGTTGTTGAGCGCGTCGAGGAAGATCTGCGCCGGTGGCAGGCCCGTCGCGCTGCCGAGCAGCTTCTCGATGCCCTTGTCCGAGGAGTCCTGGATGGCCGCGGTGATCGAGTACAGCAGGATCCAGCCGCCGATGATCGAGATCACGACGCTCATCACGATGCCCTTCGGGGCGGCGATGGAGGCGTTCTTCGTCTCCTCCGCGACGTGGGCCGAGGCGTCGTATCCGGTGTAGGTGTACTGCGCCATGAGCAGGCCCATGAGGAACACGTACGGGGCGAACGACCAGCCGGTGCCGTTGTAGAAGCCGGTGAAGGTCCAGCCGGCCGACTGATGCTGGGTCGGCATGATCCACAGCACCGCGACGATGATGAGCACTCCGACGATGTGCCACCAGGCCGAGACGTTCGAGAGCAGGCTCACGATGTTGACGCCGAAGGTGTTGAGCAGGCCATGGATCACGATCAGGACGACGAAGAGCCCGAACGTGTTGAAGGGGTTCACCTCCACGCCCCACACGAGGTTGGCGAACGCCATCATCGTGGTCGCGGCGCCGAAGTCGATCGCGGCGGTGACCGCGACCTCGCCGAGGAAGTTGAACCAGCCGACGGTCCACGCCCACTGGCGCTTGTTGCGCTTCGCGAGGCGGCCGGCCCAGAAGTAGAGCCCGCCGGCGGTCGGGTACTTCGAGCACACCTCGGCCATCGCGAGCGCGACCATGAGCACGAAGACGCCGACGAGCGGCCAGCCGATGTTGATGGCGGACGGTCCGCCGGACTTCAGGGCGATCGCATACGAGGTGATGCACCCCGCGAGGATCGAGATGATCGAGAAGGAGACGGCGAAGTTGCTGAACCCCGACATCCCTCTGTGCAGTTCCTGCTTGTAGCCCAGGGCGGCCAGGGCTGCGGCGTCGTCGTCGATCGGGTGTGAGTCGGGCGCCTTTGTCGATTCGCTCATGGAGTGCTGCCTGCTTTCAGTGGAGGGAGCGTGTGCAGCGATTCTGGCGACTCGGATCAGCCAGTGTCAATGGTCTGACTTCAAACCATTGAAAATGTCACCTGCCGGAAACATGAGCTGCGCTCAGCGTGCTCGCGGATGCGCCGTGACGTAGACGTCACGCAGGGTGTCGACCGAGACATGCGTGTAGATCTGCGTGGTCGCGACCGAGGCGTGCCCGAGAAGCTCCTGCACGACGCGCACGTCGGCGCCGCCCTGCAGCAGGTGGGTCGCGAAGGAGTGCCGGAGCGTGTGCGGCGACACCTCCGCGGTGATCTTCGCGCCTTCGGCGGCGGCGCGGATGATCAGCCAAGCGCTCTGACGGCTGAGCGGCGCGCCACGTGCGCCGAGGAACAGCTTCGCCGACGCGCGCCCCTTCGCCGCGAGCGCCGGACGCACCCTGGTGAGATACGCGTCGACCGCGGCCCTGGCATACGAGCCCACGGGCACGATGCGCTCCTTGGACCCCTTGCCCCGCAGCCTCAGCAGCTCGCCGTGCGCGAGGTCGTCGACGTCCAGCGAGACCGCTTCTGAGACGCGCGCGCCCGTGGCGTACAGCAGCTCGAGGAGGGCACGGTCGCGGACCCCGATCGGATCCTCGGCCGACGGGGCGCTGAGCAGCCGCTCGACCTGGTCGATCGTCAGCGCCTTCGGCAGGCGCCGAGGCTGCTTCGGCGGACGCAGGCGCGCGCTCGGATCCGCGTCGGCGATGCCCTCACGGGCGAGGAAGCGATGCCAGCCGCGCACGGAGGACTGCAGTCGGGCGAGGCTCGATGCGGCCGGTGGCGGTTCGGAGCTCGCGCGCTCCGCGACGAACGCGGCGACGGTCTCTGCGGTGATCGCCTCGGTGTCGGTGATCCCCTGCGCGCCCAGCCACGTCAGGTATCCGTCCAGGTCGCGCCGGTATGCGGCGAGCGTGTGCCCGGCAAGCCCCCGCTCGATCGTCACGTGCCGGAGATACGCGTCGAGCGCCCGGTCGAGCTGCACCTCAGGCTCCGCGGCTCTGCCGCCCCGTGGACGACAGGCGCCGTTCGGCCGCCAGCACGCCCACCGCGAGGATTCCGTTGCGCAGCCGTCCGGCCAGCACTCCATCAGCGGCCTCGTGCAGCGGCACCCAGGCGAGCCGGATGTCGGCCTCCTCGTCCGTGCGCGCGAAGGTCTCCCTCGCCGGGCTCAGGCCCGTGGCGAGGTAGATGTGCACGATCTCGGAGTTGCTGCCCGGTGTCGTATAGGTGGAGACGAGCGGCTCCCACCCGGTGGCCACGAGATCCGCCTCCTCGGCGAGTTCGCGCCGCGCGGCGTCCATCGGATCCTCACCCACGACGTCGAGCAGTCCGGCGGGCAGCTCCCAGTCGCGCTGACGGATCGGGTGCCGGTACTGCTGGATGAGCAGCACCCGCCCGTCCTCGTCCATGGCGACGACTGCCGCGGCGCCGGAGTGATCGATGTACTGCCGCACGATCTCACCGCCGCCGTAGCGGACGCGATCCTCCCGGATCCCCCACACCGCGCCGCGATAGACCTCGGCGCTGGCGAGCACCTCGGCCTCGAGCGGCTCGTCCCGCGGCGCGGCGGTGGGGTCGGTCACGTCAGTCCTCGTCGTCGAACAGCTCGCTGGAGCGGTGCCGCTCGATGGCGGCGCCGACGAGCCCGCGGAACAGCGGGTGCGGCTCGGTCGGGCGCGAGCGCAGCTCGGGGTGCGCCTGGGTGGCGATGTAGAACGGGTGCACGTCGCGCGGCAGCTCCACGTATTCGACGAGGTCGAGCTCGGGGTTGAGGCCGGAGAACGAGAGCCCCGCGTCCGCCAGGCGGTCGCGATAGGCGTTGTTCACCTCGTAGCGGTGGCGGTGCCGCTCCGAGGCCTCGGTCGCACCGTAGAGCTCGGCGGCGAGCGAACCCTCGCCGAGCGCCGCCTTGTACAGCCCCAGGCGCATGGTGCCACCCAGGTCGCCGCCGTCGAGGATCTCGACCTGCTCAGCCATGGTCGCGATGACCGGCTCGGCGGTGTCGGGGTCGAACTCGCTGGACGAGGCACCCTCGATCCCGGCGACGTTGCGGGCGTACTCGATGACCATGCACTGCAGTCCCAGGCACAGTCCCAAGGCCGGGATGCCCTGCTCACGGGCGAAGCGCAGCGCCCCGAGCTTGCCCTCGATGCCGCGGATGCCGAAGCCGCCGGGCACGCAGATGCCATCGACGTCGGCGAGCGCCTTCGCCGCCCCCTCAGGGGTCTCGCAGGAGTCGGACGGGATCCAGCGGATCTTCACGGCGACCTCGTGTGCGAAGCCGCCGGACTTGAGCGCCTCGGTGACCGAGAGGTAGGCGTCGGGCAGGTCGATGTACTTCCCGACGAGGCCGATCGTGACCTCGTGCTTCGGGTTGTGCACCGCCTGCAGCACCTTCTGCCACCGCGACCAGTCCACATCGGTGGCCTTGCCGAGCCCGAGCGCCTCGACGATGTAGGTGTCGAGTCCCTGGTCGTTGAGCATGGTCGGGATGTCGTAGATGCTGGGCACGTCGACCGCGTTCACGACCGCATCCTCGTCGACGTCGCACATGAGCGCGATCTTGCGCTTGTTCGAGTCGGTGACGGGCCGGTCGCTGCGCAGCACGAGCGCGTCCGGCTGGATGCCGATCGAGCGCAGCGTCGCGACGGAGTGCTGGGTCGGCTTGGTCTTCTGCTCGCCGGACGCACCCATGAACGGCACCAGCGACACGTGCACGAAGAACACGTTCTTGCGGCCCAGTTCATGGCGGATCTGACGCGCCGACTCGATGAACGGCTGCGACTCGATGTCGCCGACCGTGCCGCCGATCTCGGTGATGATGACGTCGGGGCGCGGCGTCTCATCGGCCTGCAGGCGCATGCGGCGCTTGATCTCGTCGGTGATGTGCGGGATGACCTGCACGGTGTCGCCGAGGTACTCGCCGCGGCGCTCCTTGGCGATGACCTGCGAGTAGATCTGGCCGGTCGTCACGTTCGCGGCCTGGCTCAGCTCGATGTCGAGGAAGCGCTCGTAGTGTCCGATGTCGAGGTCGGTCTCCGCACCGTCATCCGTGACGAAGACCTCGCCGTGCTGGAAAGGGTTCATCGTGCCCGGATCCACATTCAGATAGGGATCCAGCTTCTGCATCACGACGCGCAGTCCGCGGGCGGTGAGCAGGTTGCCGAGGCTGGCTGCCGTCAGGCCCTTGCCCAACGAGGAAACGACACCGCCCGTCACGAAGATGTGCTTGGTGGTGTCGTTGTCTGTCCGCGCGGCTGAGTTCTGCATCACGGGCTTTAATCCTATCAGCGCGATCGCCTTGCGTCACTCGCGCGACGCGCGGAGTGCCTCGTCCAGTTCCGCCGAGGTCGGAGGGTTCGCTCCTGCACGGGCCACGGTCAGCGCAGCGCTGGTGAGGGCGGCCTCCAGAGCCGCGAGCACCGCGTCGTCCCCGAGCGGCTCCCCCGCCGCGAGCAGACGGTCGGTGCCGTCATGCAGCAGGGCGTGCAGCAGCCCGGACATGAACGCGTCGCCCGCGCCGATCGTGTCCGCGACGACGACGGGACGCGCCGGACGCGCGAACCATGCGCCGTCCACGAGCGCGAGGCATCCTTCCGCCCCGCGGGTGACGACCACGAACCGCGCACCGTGCGCGGCGAGGTCGGAGAGCACCCGCTCGAGCGTCGCCTCCGGGGCGAGCCAGGCCGCATCCTCGTCGCTGAGCTTGACGACCTGGCACAGCCCGGCCAGGTCGGCGACCCGGCGCAGCACCTCGTCGCGCGCGCCGATCACATCAGGGCGGATGTTGGGGTCGAGCGTCAGGAGCGTCCCGGGCGCGGCCGCGCTGAGCGCGGCACGGACCGCCGTGGCGCCCGGTTCCCGCAGCGCGCCGATCGATCCGGTGTGCACGAGGCGGGCGCCGCTCACGTCGGGCACCGGGATGTCCCAGTCGATGTCGAACTCGTAGCTGGCCTTGCCGTCGGCATCCACGCGCGCGATCGCCGTCGAGGTGGATCCCGGCACGAGCGTGTCGGGGCCGAGCGCAACGCCGGCTTCGTCGAGGTGCGCGCGGACCAGATCGCCGTGGGCGTCGGCGCCGATCCGCGCGTGCAGGGTCGTGGGGTGCCCCAGTCGCGCGAGCCCGACAGCGATGTTCATGGGTGATCCCCCGGGGTGCGTCTCGCCTCCCTCGACGACGTCGACGAGCGCCTCTCCGATCACTGCCACCTGCTCCGTCACGCCGTCTGCCCCTTCATGTCGGCCGAACTCCCTGTGCGGACGAGGTCGCGCACTGCGCCCACCTCGAACCGCTCGATGAGAACGCTACCGCCTCGCCCCGCGATCGACGCGCCCGCGTCGTCGCGCTCGGGCAGCAGATCGGTGATCGTGCGGGTGCCCCCGGACGCGAACACCTCGATCGCGTCACGATCGAGCCAGATGACCAGTTCGATGCGCCCGTGCGCACCGATCCGCACCTGCTCGATGCTGGCGAATCCGTCGGGCATCGTGTCGGCGGCGAGACGTCGATCCAGCCACAGGATGCCCTCGGCCGCCGAGTACCCCACGATCGAGGTGTCGCCCAGGTTCAGGTCGAAACCGTCGGCTCCGTCCAGACGGACGCACACATCGATCCGACACCGATCCGGCAGTTCGCCGATCAGTTCCACCGGCCCCTCCGCCCGCACGTCGGCGCGCGCGACGATCGTCGCGACCTCCGGCCCGATCGCCTCCTGACGCAGTCGCACCCGCCCATCCGCGCGGACGAGGGACAGCCGGCGCGCGAGCGCCATGGCACCGCGCTGCGGGGATCCGACGTCCACGGGGAGGAGCCCGGCGTAATCCCAGTTGCTCATCCACGCGACGAGGATCCGCTCCTCATCGGGAAGTCCGGAGAACGTCACCCCGGCGTAGAAGTCCCGCCCGTGGTCGAGCCAGTCGCATGCCTCGAGCTGAACACGGCTGTTCTCCCACCCCTCACCGGGTGCCGCCGGGGGGATCGGCTCGTCTGCGACGAAGCGCACCCCGTCGAAGAAGCCGATGACGTACTGCGTCCCGGATCCCCCGGCGATGCCACCGGGGTTGAGGCTGATCAGCAGCACCCAGCGCACCTCGGAGGGATCGCCGTCGACCGCGAGCGGGAACAGATCAGGGCACTCCCACACACCCCCGGTCGCCCCACGCGGACCGTAATCGGACAAGTATGCCCAGGTCTTCAGATCGTCGGAACGGTACAGCACGACGCGGCGTTCGACGGCCTCGACCGCGACCATCACCCAGTACTCGCCCGCCGGCCCTGAGTAGCGGAACACCTTCGGATCCCGGAAGTCGGCAGACCCCCGGTCCAGCACCGGGTTGCCCTCGTACAGGCGCCAGCTGCGCCCGCCGTCCAGGCTCGAGGCGATGCCCTGTGCCTGATGGCGCGCGACCTGGTCGGCGAGCGTGAACACCGCGACGAGGGGCGGCGTCCCCGCAGCGCCGAGGCCACTGGTGTCGTGCTCGTCGAACACGACCGAGCCCGAGAAGATCTCGTGCTCGTCCGTGTAGCGGATCGCGACCGGATGCTCCTCCCACCGGACGAGATCGGTGCTGGACGCGTGCCCCCAGCTCATGAAGCCGTGGGTCGCGCCCTCGGGGTTGTACTGGAAGTAGAGGTGGTACCGGCCGCCGTGGAACACGAGCCCGTTCGGGTCGTTCATCCAGTTGCGTGCAGGACGGAAGTGCATGAGCGATGGGGTCACGGCGATTCTCCGGGGATGCTGATGACGGCGGTTTTCCTCACGACCGGATGCGGACGTCGAGGGAGACGAGTTCGGCGGCGCCGCCGTTGACGAAGAAGCCGATGCGCTCGCCCGCGCGGCGGTGCAGACGGGTGCTCAGAGCGACCCGACGATCGATGACCGCGACGAGGATGTCGCCGTCGGCCGCGATCTGCACATGGTGGCGCCCCGGTGCCAGCGGGCAGGGGCGTTCGAGGACGAACGGCACGTCGCCGGAGATCTGCCACTGCTCGCCGCCGGTGAGGGCTCGTGGCCAGCGGTCGAAGACGACCCGATCGCGTCGTGGCTCCAGCCGGATCGCTCCGGCCTGGTCGCCGTCCGCAGTGGCGCGCACCAGCAGCCCGACCTCTTCCACGCCGGCCGCGATGTCGATCTCGGCGGTCAGCAGATACGAATCGGGCAGATCCGCATCGCCGATGAGCTGGGCGAACCGGTCCGCGCCGTACAACGACGCCGGCAGTGCGGAGAATCCGGACGCGACCGGCACCGAGAACGATGCGGCGAACTCGTCGGGAAGACGGAATGCGAGAGTCCCGTCCGGATCCTGATCGGCCTCGAGCACCGCCATCGTGCCCGCCCACTGCCACGCCCCGTCATCCGAGCCGCCCTCGCGGGTCGAGATCCAGCCGACGAAGAACCGCCGTCCCTCGCGCTCGACGGTCTTGGCGGCATAGAAGGCCCGCGCGTCGATCGTGTCGTGCTCGGGCGTCAGCCAGGGCCCGCTCGGCGACCGCGCCATCCGGTAGCGGGTGCAGAACGCATCGGAGAACTCGGAGTACACCAGGTACCACCAGTCCCCCCAGCGGAACACGTCGGGGC
Organism: Microbacterium sp. 10L49; assembly: GCF_056395125.1. Lineage (NCBI taxonomy): Bacteria > Bacillati > Actinomycetota > Actinomycetes > Micrococcales > Microbacteriaceae > Microbacterium > Microbacterium sp. 10L49. Next base: position 11,592 of record NZ_JBFTIW010000001.1, on the reverse strand, counting down.
ACTCGTGCGCGATGTACCGACGGGGATCCCAGAACGGCCGAACCGGAGTCCACGACACGAGATCCGTCGACGTCAGCTGCGCGATCGTTCCGCGCCGCCGTTCCGGACCGTCCTCGTGACGAGCCGCGACGAGCATCCGCCACACGTCGCCATCGCGGAACACGAAGGGATCCCGCCAGTCGCCGGTCTCATATCCTTCGGTCGCGCCGAAGGTGTGCTCCGGGTGCTTGCCCCAGTCGCGCAGGCCGTCCGCGCTCGTCGCATGGGCGACCAGCTGCCGCGGGCGCCCATCCGTTCCGACCCGACGAGGGTTCTGCGCCGTCGAGAAGAGGTGCGCGACCCCGTCGTCGTCGAGCACGACCGAGCCCGTGTAGACGTTGAAGTCCTCCGCGTCCGGACCGCCGCTCGGCACGGCGAGCCCGTGATCGACGAAGTCCACGAAGTCGGTGGTCGTGACCAGGTGCCAGGGCATTCCCGTGCTCGGCACGGCGCGATCCTCGTACAGGTACCAGAGATGGAAGACGCCGTCCTGCTGGAACGGGATGACATCGCCCACCCAGGCGCCCTCGGGGCGGAAGAAGACGGGGGCGGCGCTCATCGGGAGGAACCCGCGGTGACGCCGGCGATGAAGTAGCGCTGGGCGACGATGAACAGCAGCACGCTCGGGATCATCGACAGCACGACTCCGGCCAGCACGACCGAGATCGAGCCCGTGCCGAGGTTTCCCTGCAGTCCGACCAGGCCGAGCGGCAGGGTGAAGGTGCTCTGATCCTGCAGGAAGATCAGGGGTCGGTAGAACTCCGCCCAGAACCCGGAGAAGTTCAGGATCGCCAGCGTCGAGATCGCCGGCGCGGCCATCCGCGCGTACACGTGGAAGAACACACCGAACTGCGTCGCCCCGTCGATCCGCGCCGCTTCGCCGAGCTCCCTGGGCATCTGCATGAAGTACTGCCGCATCAGGAAGGTGCCGAATGCGCTGCCGAGCGCCGGGACGATCAGCGAACCGAGCCCGTCCTGAAGTCCCAGTGACTTCACGATGAGGAACACCGGGATGATGATCGTCTGCAACGGCACCATCATGGTCGCCAGGAACGCGCCGAAGATCAGATTCTTGCCCGGGAAGGAGATCATCGCGAACGCGTACCCGCTCAGGGTGCAGGTGATCGTCTGGCCGACCACGATCAGCAGGGTCACGATCGTGCTGTTCAGGAAGAACTGCCCGATCGGGATCTGGTCGAACACCGCCGCATAGTTGCTGAAGTCGGCGTTGAACGGAATCCACTGAGGCGGGTTGTTGAACGCCTGCGAGGGCGACCGCAGCGACGTGGTCAGCGTCCACAGCAACGGGCCGAGGGCGAACACCGCGGCGACGATCAGGGCGACGAGGCCGGCGATCTTGCCGACGCTCCAGGAGCGGTCCCAGGGACCGCCGCTGCGGGACCGCCGGCGGCGGCCCGTCACGATCAAGGATGTCGCGCTCATTGGTAGAACACCAGCTTCCGGGAGGCGAGGAACTGGATCCCGGTGATCGCGAGGATCACCAGGAGGAGGATGATCGCGATCGCCGAGGAGTAGCCGAACTGCAGGTTCTGGAACCCGGTCTGGTACATCGAGATCGTCGCGGTCGTGGTGGCCGTGCCCGGCCCGCCCTTCGTCATGATGAACGGCTGGTCGAACAGCTGCATCGCGTTGATGAAAGCGATCACGGCGGCGAACAGGATCGTGGGACTGATCAACGGGATCTTGATCCGGAACAGCGTGCGCAGCGGACCCGCACCGTCGATCGACGACGCCTCCAGCACGTCCGTGGGCACCGCCATGAGGGCGGACACGAACAGCACGAAGGTGAAGCCGACCTGCTGCCAGACCACGATCAGCACGATCGTCACCTGGGCGCCGAAGGGGCTGGTCAGCCACGGCACGTCCGACATCCCGAGGAGGCCGAGGTAGTAGTTGATGGCGCCGAACTTCGCGTCGAACAGGTAGCCCATGAAGATGGCGACCGCCGCCGTCGAGGCGAGCAGCGGAAGGTAGAACGCCGTGCGGAAGAAGGTCCGCCCGAAGGTCGAGGTGCGCTGGTTGACCAGCACCGCCAGGAACAGCCCCAGTGTCAGCTGGAGGGCGACGATCGCTATCGCCATGACGGTCGTCACGCCGAAGGACTGCAGCACGGGACCGTCGGTGAAGAAGCGCTGGTAGTTCTCCAGCCCCGCCCAGGTGGGCGGGGAGATGACGTCCCAGTGGAAGAACGACAGCCCGAGCGAGGCCAGGATGGGGATGAACGTGAACACCGTCACGAACAGCATCGACAGCGCGATCATCGCGTAGCCGAACATCCCCTCCCGCCGGGCCGCCCGGCGCGCACCAGGGCGGCGGACGGCCCGGGGAGGCTTCACCTCGCCCGGCGACACACGCAGTGCTGCGTGCGGAATGGAGGTGGTCGCGGACATCAGCTGCCCTTCGCCACCTTCTCGAGGTCGGACTGCATCGCGTCGAGCGCCGCCTTCGCATTCCCCGAGGAGATGGCCTCCGTCGTGCGCTGGTTGAGGGAGGTCGCGAGCGCGTTGTAGTACGACGGCGCCGAGATGGGGACGGAGCCGTCGAGCTGGTCGTAGAAGACCTGCCAGTTCTTCGGGCCCGTGCTCGCGTACCGCTCCGCGGTCATCAGCGACTTGCGCCCTGTCGTGGTGATGTTGCCCGGGAACATGATGTCGAAGGTCTCCGCCTCGATCATCATCTTGATGACCTCCCAGGCGGCGTCCTTCTTCTTAGACGATTCGAAGATCGAGTACCCGCCGGTGCCGAACAGCGACTTGTTGCTCTTCCAGGTCGGGAACGCCTGCACTTCGAAGCTGCCGTCCTTCATGCCCGCGTTGTGCAGACCGCCCGCCCAGAACCCTCCGCCGATCGTCATGCCGATGCGGCCGGACGAGAACAGCCCCTGGAGGGTGCCGCCGCCGCCCACGTCGGGTGAGGGCGAGTAGCCGGCCTTCTGCAGGTCGATGACGTACTGCAGCGCCTCGATCGCGGCGTCGGAGTTCGCCGTCGGCGCGCCCCATTTCCATCCGCCCTGGCGTCCTTGGATGCTCTTGTCGCCCGCCTCGTAGGCCTTGCTCCAGAGCCAGTCCCCGCCGCCGTACTTGCCCTCTTCGATGAGGTTCCCGTTGTTGGCGTAGAGGAAAGACGTCCAGCTGCCCCAGAGGCGCACCACCCAGTCGAAGGGAAGGATGTCGCCGCCGAGCTTCGAGATCTTCTCGGCGGTGGAGTGGAAGTCGTCCATCGTCCAGCCCGCGGCCGGCGCCGAGGCCCCCGCCTTCTGCAGCACGTCGGAGTTGTAGAACATGCTGCCGGCGTTGAAGCTGTCGGGCATGTTGTAGAGGTGCCCGTCGACCATCATGGCCTCGATGAGCGCCGGGTGGATGTCGTTGAAGTAGCTCGACTTCAGGGTCGACATGTCCTTGGTGACATAGCTGTCCAGCGGCGTGATGAGCTTCTTGCCGACCATGAGCTGCAAGCCCTCCGTCGCGACGCTCACGATGTCGGGAGCCTGTCCCGAAGCGATCAGGGTGAGCACCTTGGCGAGGAAGTCGTTCCAGTCCTTGCCGTTGATCGCGCTGACCTTCAGCGAAAGGTCCTTGTCGATCTTCTTGACCTTGGGTTGGAGGGCGTTCTGCAGGGTGGTCGCCGACTTCTGATCGCCGAAGTACAGCATGGTCAGGGTGCCGGTGCTCGAACCGCCCCCTGAAGGTGCGCAGCCCGTCAGGCCCGCCCCCATGCCCAGCAGGGCGGCGCTTGCGAGGCCATAGCCTCCGAGCCGCAGAAGATCACGTCGTCCCATGACAGGTCCGAACTCGCGTGCCATCAACTTCTCCTCTCTGAGAGTGAATCGGCTTTGCGCAATCCTGCGCAGATCAACGGGTGGTGAACCGATTTATCCGACGGTAACACCTGCCGTGGGTGGTCCGCAACAGACGTTGATAAATTAATTCACCAAATGTGGCGGATCGGCTAGGTTAGAGGAACGCGAAGGAGAGGAGGCCGCCGATGTCCACCGCACCGAGACCGACGCTGGCGGACGTCGCACGGCTGTCCGGTCTGTCCAAGACCGCGGTCAGCCTCATCCTCAACGACCGTCCTTCCCGGCTGTCCGAGGATGCGGTCGAACGGGTGCGCACCGCCGCGGCGCAGCTCGGCTACAAGCCGAACCCGGCGGCGCAGAGCCTGCGCTCGGGGAAGACCCGCTCGATCGGTTTCATCTCGGATCAGGTCACGATCACCCGTTTCGCGTCGGCGATGGTGCGCGGGACCCTGCGCGCCGCGAAGGAGCTGGACCATACCGTGCTCATCGCCGAGACCGGGGATGACCCCACGCAGCTGGCCGCTGCCTTCGACGAGCTCATCGATCGCCGCGTCGACGGCGTGATCGTCGGCCTGATGGCCGCGCGCATGGTCGATGTGCCGGCGGCTCCGCGCGGCATCCCCGTCGTCATCGTCAACGGTCGCACGCCTGATGACCTGCCCAGCGTCCTGCCGGACGAGTACGCCGCGGGCCATGCGATGGCCTCAGTGCTGCTGGATGCCGGCCATACACGCGTCGGCTTCGTCGGCGACATCCCGCATGTCGCGAGCGATCCGCGCCGATCCGTCACCATCGCGCGGCGCCTCGACGGCATGCGGGACGCCTTCGCCGAGCGCGGCATCGCCGGTCCGGTCGAGGTCGTCCTCGAGAACTGGACGACGGCCGACGGTTTCGTGCAGACCCAGCGGATGCTGGACGCCCACCCGGACCTGACCGCGATCATCGCAGCCACCGACGGTGTCGCCTTCGGCATCTATCAGGCGCTGAGCGAGCGCGGCCTGCGCATCCCCGCGGACATCTCCATCGTGTCGTTCGACGACGAGGATCTGGCCTCGCTGGTCCGTCCAGGTCTCACCACCGCACGGCTCCCCTACGAGCAGATGGCGCGAGTCGGCGTGGAGATGCTGCTCGGCGAGCGCGATCTGGCGCACGAACTCCTGCCGATGCCGGTAATCGTGCGCGACTCGGTGCGCGACCTGCGCTGACCTGCCGGCGCGTCCTCCGCAAAGACCTCGGGCTCAGTCCTCCCGCAGCGCGAGCAGTTCGCGCGCGTGCTCGAGGGCGGCGCCCGAATCGGCGAGACCGGACAGCAGCCGCGCCATCTCGGCCTCGCGATCCTCGCCGTCGAGGCGACGGACGCTGGAGGCCGTGACCTGTCCGTCGTTCGCCTTCACGACGCTCAGGTGATTGTTCGCGAAGGCCGCCACCTGGGCGAGGTGCGTGACGGCGATGACCTGCGAGGTGCGCGCCAAGCGTGCCAGGCGCCGGCCCACCTCGATTGCCGCGGCACCGCCGATGCCGGCGTCGACCTCGTCGAACACGAAGGTCGGGACCGGATCCGTGCCGGCGATGACGACCTCGATCGCGAGCATCACACGCGACAGCTCGCCGCCCGAGGCGCCCTTCGCGACGGATCGCGGATCCGCCCCGGGATGCGGGGCGAGCAGGATGGCGACGTCGTCGCGGCCGTGCGCGCTCTCGGCTCCCTCGGTGACCGCGACGACGAGACGGGCATCCGGCATGGCGAGGGCGTGCAGCTCCTCGGTCACGGCGGCACCGAGCCGGCCGGCGGCCTCCGTGCGCGTCGCCGTGAGCGCCGCGGCCGCCTCGTCGAGGGCCGCGCGGGCGGCGTCGCGCTGGACGGTGAGCCGTTCGATGTGGTCGGAGTCGTCATCGAGCTCGGCGAGCCGCGCGGATCCGGTGTTCCACAGGTCCAGTGCGGCGTCGAGCGTCCCATGGGCGCGGACGAGGCCTGCGAGAGCCGCTCTGCGCTCCTCGACCGCCGCCAGCTCATGCGGCCCGGACTCGTCGAGATCGGCGAGGTAGCCGCTCAGCTGCGCAGCGATATCGGCGGCGCGGTAGCCGATCTCGGCGATGCTCTCGGCGATCGACGTGAGCTCGGGATCGCCCGCTCGCTCCAGCGCACGCCGTGCTTCGGCTGCCAGCGTCGTGATGTCGTTGTCGCCGTCCTCGTCCGACAGCGCCGCCCGGGCGAGGGCCGCGGACTGGCGCAGCTCCTCGGCGTTCGCGAGGCGCTCGGCGCGCTCGGCGAGCGCGTCGTCCTCCCCCGGCTGTGGATCGGTGGCCTCGATGAGCGCCAGCGCTTCGCGAAGGTCCTCGGCCTCCCTCCGACGCCGCTCCTGGTTGCCGCTGATCTCCTCGAGCTGGGCCGACAGGGTGCGCCAGCGCTCCCAGGCGGCCTCGTACTCGGTCCTGACGACCGCGATCGCGGATCCGCCGAAGCGGTCCAGCGCGTCTCGTTGCGCGGCGGCGGACCGCAGGCGCAGCTGTTCGGACTGCCCGTGCACGACGACCAGATCGTCTGCGAGGTCGGCCAGCACCCCGGCCGGGGCCGCGCGCCCGCCGACGCTCGCGCGGCTGCGCCCCTCGGCGCTGAGCGTGCGCGAGACGTACAGCTCGCCGCGCTCGTCGTCGTAGGGTTCGAGCTCACCTCCGGCATCGGCGACGGTGTCCGCGACGGATCCCCTCGTCGGCACGATCCACACTCCGGCGACGGAGGCCTGCGCCGCGCCCGCGCGGACGGCGCCGGAGTCCGCCCTGGCTCCCAGCAGGAGTCCGAGACCCGTCACGACCATGGTCTTGCCGGCGCCGGTCTCACCGGTGATCGCGGTGAATCCCGGCCCGATCTGCAGCACCGCCTCGGCGATGACTCCGAGATCCCGCAGGCGCATCTCCTCGATCACGACTCGGATCCCCTCCAGCCGGAGACCGGCAGCTGGAACTTGCGCACCAGCCGGTCCGTGAACACGCTCGGGTGCAGCCGCGCCAGGCGCACCGGACGCGAGGACCGGCGTACGATGACGCGCGCGCCGCGCGGAAGCTCGTGCGAACGCCGCCCATCGCACCAGAGGATCGCGGTGCCGTCGTTGCGGTCCAGCAGCTCGATCGCGACGGGTGCGCCGGGTGCGACCACGAGCGGTCGCGCGAACAGGGCATGGGCCGACAGCGGCACCACGGCGATGGCTTCGACACCCGGCCAGATCACCGGTCCGCCCGCCGAGAAATTGTATGCGGTCGCCCCCGTCGGGGTGGACACGACCATGCCGTCGCAGCCGAAGCTCGTCAGCGGGCGCCCGTCGATCTCGACGACCACCTCGATCATCCGCTCGCGACTCGCCTTCTCCACCGTCGCCTCGTTCAGCGCCCAGGTGCTGTAGACGACGGATCCATCGGCGTCCTTCACGCGCACGGCGAGCGCCATGCGCTCCTCCACGGAGTAGTCGCGGTCGATGACGCGCGCCACGGCGGCGTCCATGTCGTCGCGCTCAATCTCGGCGAGGAAGCCGACGTGGCCCATGTTGATGCCGAGGATGGGTGCGGTGCCGTCGCGCACGAGCTCGGCCGCACGCAGGATGGTGCCGTCACCGCCCAGCACGATGGCGAGCTCGATGTCCTCGACCGGGATGTCCGATCCGAGCACGTCGAGGTCGGCGAAGAACTCGTCCTCGGCCGTCAGCTCGGCACGGTCGTCCGCCGACATCACCGGTCGGGCCCCCGCGCCACGGAGCGCGGAGACGACCCGTCGGGCGGCTTGCACGGTCTCATCGCGGCGTGCGTGTGCGACGACGAGGATCCTGCGCTCGTTCATCGGCCTCCTGCCATCTCGTCGATCGTGCTCATCCATTCTGTCGGATTGCCTTCCGAGCCTCGGGAACGATCCCCCGCTCGCAGATGCACCAGGTACTCGACGTTGCCATGCGTGCCGAGAATCGGCGACGGCAGCAGACCGCGGACGCCGAACCCCTGATCCCACGCGCTCCACAGCACACGGGCCACCGCGTCGGCACGGATCGTCGGGTTGGTCACGAGCCCGCCTCGCACCGCCGTGCGCCCCACCTCGAACTGGGGCTTGATGAGCAGCACGACGTCCGCCTCGGGCGCGGCCGTGATCGCGATCGCGGGGAGCACGAGCGTCAGGGAGATGAAGGACAGGTCACCGACCACGAGGGACGGCCTCAAGCTCTCCCCGGTCGCGGCGGCCAACGCCTCCGCATCCATGTGGCGGACGTTGAACCCCTCCACGGCGATCACGCCAGGGTCCGCCCGGACCGACGCCGCGAGCTGCTCATGCCCCACGTCGACGGCGAGGACCCGCCGTGCCCCGCGCTCACGCAGGACCTGGGTGAAGCCGCCGGTGGACGCACCCATGTCCAGAGCGACGGATCCGGAAGGATCGAGGCCGAATCCGTCCAGCGCGGCGATGAGCTTGTGCGCGCCGCGGCTGACGTAATGATCGGCCCCGGCCACATCGATCACGTCGCCGTCTTCGACCTTGGCGGACGCCTTGACCACGGGTTTCCCGTTCACTGTGACGAGACCGCCGTCGATGAGCGTGGCCGCGTGCGTGCGAGACCGCGCGAGACCGCGCTCTGCGAGTGCGGCATCCAGTCGGGCTGTCATCCGCGATCGGGGCCCGGTTGCGCGGACGCGGCGACGCGCGGCGCGCTCTCCAGCCGACGTGCCAGGTCGTCGTGCAGAGTCTGGTAAGCGGCGGCGCGAGAATCCAGCGGCTGCCCTTCGATCAGGCGCAGCCGACTCCAGAGTCCGTCCGAAGGATCCGGTTCCGTGTTCTCGCTCACCCTCTCAGCCTACGGCGAGACGGCGACGTTCCGACGGATTACGGGCGGTGGAACGGATCTGCGTACAGGCGTTCGGGCACGCGGAAGCCGAAGATCTGCCGGCCGGTGCGCCAGATCGCCTCGGCGCCAGCGCGCACGAGGTCGATCGGGCGGTCGCCCTCGCTGAGGATCGTGACGTCCGGGCCGTCGACGCGGACGGACGCGCCCCGCACTGTGACGGTGTCGCCCTTGAATTGCGTCTGCGGGTACGGTTCGTCCAGTTCGCGCAGATCGCCGAGGATGTAGGTCGGACGCGATCCCTCGGCGGCAGCCAGAAGATGCTTGGGGCGGTCGATGCCTGTGAGCACCAGGACCGACTCGATGCCCGCGCGGGACGCCCCTGCGATGTCCGTGTCGAGACGGTCGCCGATGAAGAGCGGATGCTTCGCATCGAACCGCGCGACAGCCTCCTCGAAGATCGGCGTCTCGGGCTTACCCGCCACGGTCGCAAGACGACCGATCGCCGTGTGCACGGCCGACACCAGCGTTCCGTTGCCGGGTGCGACGCCGCGCGACTGCGGAATCGTCCAGTCCGTGTTCGTCGCGATCCAGGGGATCCCGCCCTCGTCCTCGGGGAGCTTCAGGGCGAACGCAGCTTCCGCCAGGTCCTTCCAGCCCACCTCGGGCGCAAAGCCCTGGACCACGGCAGCCGGCGAGTCGTCGGCACTGCGGGTGACCCGGAACCCGGCCTTGTGCACCTCGTCGACGAGACCCTCTCCCCCGACGACAAGGATCGTGGATCCGGCCGGGATCAGGCTGCTGACGAGGCGCATCGCGGCCTGCGGACTGGTGACGACCTCGTCCGGGGCGACGGACAGGCCGAGCTCCGTCAGGTGTGCGGCGACCGACGCGTCGGTGCGCGAGGCGTTGTTCGTGATGTACCCGAGGCGACGGGATGCCTCGACCTTCTTGAGGCTGTCGATCGCGTGCGGGATCGCGCCGGCCCCGGCATAGACCACGCCGTCGAGATCGGCGAGCACCACGTCGACGTCGGTCAGCGGCGTGCGCTTCTCCCGGGAGAACAGGCTCACTCGGATCGCTCCGCGTCCTCCGGCTGCTCTGCCTCGCCCGGCTCCGTGCTTGCGGGCTCGGCGCCATCCGAGTCGGCACCATCGGAGTCGGCGCTCTCGGCCTCGATATGCTCGGCCTCGACAGGCTCGTCTCCGTCGAACTCGATGCTCTCCGGTTCGTCGGCGAGGTCTTCGTAGGCGTCCTCGATGATGAGCTCCTCGTCGTCGCCATGCCCCAGGGCCGCCGACGCCACTTCGGCGCGCTCCTGCCAGAACGACGCCTCCTCGAGGCGACCGAGGTCCTCGAGCACTGCGGCACGAGCGGCGAAGAGCGCAGGGCTCCAGTCGAACGCGAGGTCGGGGTTGAGCTCGGGGATCTCGAGTTCGCCGAGTGCCAGCTCGGTCTCCCCTCGGTCCAAGCGTGCTCCCGACATCGCGATCGCCAGCGCCACGCGGGTCGCGGTCGGCAGGGCCGCGCGGTCGACGGAACGCGCCTCTTCCAGCGCGCGGTCAGGACGCCCCATGCCGCGCTCGCTGTCGACGATGAGTGCGATCTGGTCATCGCTCCCGGAGATGCGACGGTAGGTGCGCAGCTCTCGCAGCGCCAGGGCGAAGTCGCCCATGGCGTAGGCCGTGATCGCCACCGACTCGCGGACCACCGCGACGCGGCCGGCGCGACGGGAGGCCGCCAGCGCATGCAGGTGCGCACGCTCGGGATCCTCGTCGATGAGCTGGGCCGCCATGGCGAGATGACGCGCAACCTGCTCGGCGTTCTCCTTGCTGAGGGTCTTCAGCTCGTTGCGGGCCGAAGGATGCAGATCGCGGGCCGTGACGTCATCGGGAATCTCGGGGTCGCGCGGGCGGTCTGCCGCATACGTGTCACGACGGGGGCGGTCACTGTCCCGGCGCGGACGGTCGTCGCCGCCACGGTACGGACGGTCGCCGTCACGGCGCGGTCGGTCATCCCCACCACTGCGGAACGGACGATCCCCATCGCGACGCGGACGATCACCATCGCGACGCGGACGATCGACGCCACCACGGAACGGACGGTCACCGTCACGACGCGGTCGATCATCCCCACCACGGAACGGACGGTCACCGTCACGACGCGGGCGATCCGTGCGATCCGAAGAGCCCCGGTACGGACGGTCGCCGTCGCGGCGCGGTCGGTCGTCGCCCCCGCGGAACGGACGGTCACCGTCACGACGCGGACGATCCGTGCGATCCGAAGAGCCCCGGTACGGACGGTCCCCGTCCCGACGCGGTCGGTCATCGCCAGCGCGGAACGGCCTATCGGTGCGGTCGGCGGAACCCCGAGAGGGACGATCCCCATCCCGGCGGGGTCGGTCGTCCCCACCAGAGCGATAAGGTCGGTCACCGTCACCGCGAGGACGATCCGTGCGAGCGGCCGAGCCCCTGAACGGGCGGTCGCCGTCACGACGCGGTCGGTCATCGCCACCACGGAACGGACGGTCACCATCGCGACGCGGACGATCATCCCCACCAGCGCGGTACGGGCGGTCACTCTCACGGCGCGGACGGTCCCCATCACTGCGCTGCGGACGATCGCCGCGGGCAGGGCCTTGACGGAAAGAGCGCTCGGAACGGTCTCCATCGACATAGCGGCGAGACTGCCTCGCGTCGTCATCCTTGCGGTCGCGCGAGGGCTTGCCATCTTCGGCCATGTCGGGACTCCTTCCGTCGAGCATGTTAACGCAGAAAGGCCACCCTGCGTTGGGTGGCCTTTCTGTTAAAGGAAGTCCGGCGGTGTCCTACTCTCCCACAGGGTCCCCCCTGCAGTACCATCGGCGCTGTGAGGCTTAGCTTCCGGGTTCGGAATGTGACCGGGCGTTTCCCTCAC